>JAXMHR010000013.1:0-175189 GCA_046346705.1 Verrucomicrobiota bacterium
TCACCGAAGCCGGTGCGGAAGTTCGCTTCCTGCCGGCGTATTCGCCGGACCTCAATCCGATCGAGAAGATGTGGAGCAAGGTAAAGAACGCCCTCCGCTCCGCCGAAGCCCGGACGCAGGAGACACTGCTGGAGGCGGTGGCTGCAGCCTTCGCTTCAATCACCCCTGGCGACACCCTCAATTGGTTTGCCTCATGTGGCTACAATATTATTTAATGTGCTCTAATGGTTGGAAAACCGCATCTCCAGCCTGTTCGGTGACGATGACGACTGGATCGACCGCGCTGATGGTCAGGCGAGTTCCGTCAATGACGCCAGGGCCGCTGAACACCCGATAAGTCGAGGGTCCACTGCTGGTCGCCGTTGTACGCAGAGCGTGAGACTTGCGCAGCGCCAGCACGCGGTTGGTGGGGATTCAAGCGTGATGGAGTGGTTGGGTTGGACAAGCGCGACGGACGTCTGAGGTGGCGGTGGATCATGCGCAGACCGGTGTGCGGGTGAAATGCATCTACCCCGGCCGTGTGAAGACCTCGTTCGTGAAGTCGCATCTCGCCGAGTATCCGGATCCCGAAGCCGCCAATCGCGAGATGTGTTCTACCCAGGCCAACGGACGCATGGTCCGGCCCGATGAAGTCGCCGCGATGGCGCTGTACCTCGCTGCGGACGAAAGCGCCTTCGTCACCGGTTCCGCCCTGACCATCGACGGCGGCATCACCGCGGGCTCGGGCAAACTGTCCTGAAAATTTTCGTTGGAGCTGACCGGATCGCCCAAACTATTTCAGAGGGGTGTGAGAATCTGCTCGGAACGGGTGCCTTAGGCTCGTAACCCGTTCTTTGGAAATTGGTTGCTTAGGAAGCCACGGCCGGGTCCTTCTCATGATTCCGTGGACGAATCCCTCAAGAGTTCCAGCCACTATCCCGCCTCTCCAGCCTGTTTCTTATCCGCCCGGTGACTCTGTCAAAGCTGGACAACATCCAGTCCCTCATCAACCTTGCAGGCAGAACATTGTCGGGAGTCGGTTACGGCGTGACCCATGCGAAGGCTTGACGTCAGGCGCGAAAGAAGCGAACTGTGCCCCGGTTTTCAACCACAAAGAATATGCGCGACAAGAAGGCATAGAGAAGAGACACACGGGACGGTTCTTCAACTGGAGATCGCTCCCCCCTTTTTTGCGGGCGAAAAATCTTCCCAAGTCCGCCCGGTTTCCGCGGGCAGATCCGAAAGGTCGGCATCAATCTTCGCCTCGTTCAGATCCTCTGGACATAGTTTTAGGCATTCCTCAAGAGCTTCCAGAGCCTTGAGGCGCCCGTCACGTCCACCTGAATTCCTTGCGAGGACGTTCAGGTAGCACGCTTTGTTGAAATACAAGGCTGCATGATCGGGTCCTGTGTTAAGGCCTAATCCGTTCCGCGCCTGAATGCAGCGGTCTAGCGCATCGATGGCCCCGGCTAGGTCATTGAGCTCCCGTTTGAGGCGACCAATCACAACGGTGATGGTTCTTTCGGCAGGGTACTTTTTAACAAACTCTGCCATAGAATTCAAAACCGATTCATAAGTGACGATATGTCTCTTGCTTCTAAGTTCATGGTCGGACCACGTGGTGCGAAGCGCGATGGTTGCACGCGTGAGGAGCGTCACCAATCGGGCTATGTTTCCCAGCTCCGTGTTTGTCTCGCTCGACAACGCGTTTACGGTCTCCATCAAAGTGGATCTCACCTTCTTAAGATCCTCGTCAAAGCTTGCGAGCTTCTTGTCTACCACCTCATCACCATGGCCTTTGAACCAACGTTCCATGGTCCTTTTGACGTCTCTACTGGTCTTGAGTCCAAACAGCGTCAGAATGCCACCGGCGAGAATGCCAATCCCAATGATCCAGTTCTTGATGTGTTCATAACAGCCTTCAAGGAACAACTGATGCCTCTCTGCCTGCTTATCCAAGAACTCTTGATGAACCTTGCTCTGGTCTCCAAATACTTTTTGCAGCTCAGTGATCGCCCTTGATATTTCCAGCGCAGATACGCCGGTTGTCTGGACGGCCGTTTGCTGTTGATTCGTTCCTCCGCCTCCGGGGACGCCTTGGCCTTGGCTGTGCAGGGCAAGTAGGGAGGCGGACATGATAGCGCGGACGTATTGCTTCATGGGGGTGAATGAGCTACACGCGTTTTTTCAAAGTTGTCACAGAAAGTCACCCGAAATGTCGAGACGCGCGCGGACCTCTTGAAAGCTCTGTTTCGGGCGCTCCTGCCTTCGCGTCTGCGTGATTTTTTGAGAAGAATCGGCCCCTTCGAGAACGCACAGGGACCGTGCGCCGGAAATTCCCGAAAGATCTACTAACCGTCCTGGGAACGATGAAACTAAAATCTGGACGGGTCCGGAGGCTCCAAAAGGTATCGCAAAATTTTGCGCGGCGGGCTCATGCTCGAGGTAGTCATCTAAAAGTCGCCACTTTCTGAGGGGAGTAGCCTCCCCTTCCCGCGAGCCTTGGGAATGGTCGGGACGACAGGATTTGAACCTGCGACGTCTTGGTCCCAAACCAAGTGCTCTACCAGGCTGAGCTACGTCCCGTGGACGCCACTGTGCCTGCTGGAGACCGCGGGGCAACGGGTTTCTTGCGGATTCCCGGAACAACCGGCCCCGAGCCACGGCGATAGGGCGTCCGCGGAACGGGATTGCCCGGGGTTGTCCTTGCCGGAAGGATGCCCTTGGAATGCGCCACGCTCCGATTGATCCCGGTCTGTTCGTCTCCAACCGCCGCCGGCTTGCCCAGCTGCTGCCCCCGCACTCGCTGGCCATCGTCAATACCAACGACATTTTCCCCACGAATTCGGATGGGACGCTCCGGATCGTCCCAAACTCCGACCTGTTCTATCTCACCGGGGTCGAACAGGAGGAGTCCGTGCTGCTGATGTTCCCCGACGCGTCGGATGAGCGGCAGCGGGAGATACTCTTCCTCCGGGAAACGAGCGACCTCATCGCCACCTGGGAGGGACACAAGCTCACCCGCGACGAGGCCCGTGAGCGGACCGGGATCCGTCGCATCGAGTGGCTGTCGCAACTGCCCAACCTGCTGCGGCAGCTGATGTGCGAGGCCGGACAGGTTTATCTCAATTCCAATGAACACCGGCGCGCGGATGTGGTGGTGGAGACCCGGGATGCACGGTTTGTCCGGCAGCTACGCGACCAGTATCCGCTCCATGAGTTCCGCCGGCTCGCGCGGCTGATGCACGAGCTGCGGGTGGTGAAATCCCCCGCTGAGATCGCGCTGCTCCAGAAGGCGTGCGACCTGACCCGGGCCGGATTCGAACGCGTGTGCCGCTTCGTGAAGCCGGGCGTGAACGAGGTCGAGGTCGAAGCGGAGTTCGCCCATGAGTTCATCCGCGGCCGGGGCGGGTTTGCCTACAATCCGATCATCGCTTCGGGAGCCAATGCGTGTGTCCTGCACTACCTGGACAACGACCAGCCGTGCCGCGACGGGGAGCTGCTCCTGCTGGATGTCGGCGCGAGCTATGCCAACTACAACGCCGACCTGACGCGCACGATTCCAGTCAACGGACGGTTCACCCGCCGGCAGCGCCAGGTGTACAACGCGGTCCTTCGCGTGCTGCGCTCCCAGAGCGCCGGGTTGGTCCCGGGCAAGGGACTTCGCCAATGGCAGGAGGAATCGGAGGAAGCCGTGGCGCGCGAGTGTGTGGACCTCGGGTTGCTGCGTCCGAAGGATCTCAAGGTGCAGGTGGACGACCCCATGAAGAAGCCGGTGAAGAGGTACTACATGCACGGATGCGGGCATCCATTGGGACTGGACGTCCATGATGTGGGTCCCGCAGCGGGACCGATGCAGGAGGGCTGGGTGATGACCGTGGAGCCGGCGATCTACATTCGGGAGGAGGGCTTCGGCGTGCGGTTGGAGAACGACGTGCTGATCCGAGCGGGTGGCAATGTGGACCTGATGGGGGACATTCCCATTGAGGCGGATGACATCGAGGCGCTGATGGCGCGGCGGCGGCGGTGAAGGCAGGCTGAAGCCTGCACGATGAACGGTCGTTTGTAGTACAGCCTTCAGGCTGTTCGGGGGAGCGACGCCGGGGAAACAGGCTGAAGCCTGCACTACAAACGGGCGGCGTTGGTAGTGCAGCCTTTAGGCTGTCCGCCGTTCGAGTGCAGGTGTCATTGGACACCGCCCGCGACCCGACGCATCCTGCGGCGCGGTTTGTCTCCGAACGTCCGCTTTATCACATGGCCAAGATCACCATTTTGCCCGCAAACGTTTCCGCCGAGGTATCCGACGGGGAAAACCTCATTGAGGCCGGCGAGGCGGCCGGCGTGGAAATGGAGGCGGGATGCTTCAACTGCTCCTGCGGCACCTGCGCCGCCGAAGTGGTGAGCGGCATGGAGAACATTTCCGAACCCACGGACGAGGAACTCGATGTTCTCGACCAGTGGAACAAGGACCCGGAAAAGTTCCGACTCACCTGTTGCAATCGCATCCTCAAGGGCGAGGTCGTCCTGCGCGCGGGTCATTGAGCGGAGCGCGGAGAGTTCAGAGGCGGGTGAGGAAGGTGCGCTCGTGTCCGGTGGACGGCACGGTCACCGTGTACGATGCCCCGTCCGGTGCGACGGACAGCTTTAGATAATTTCCGCCTTCGCCCGTGTCATTGGCGCAGTACGCGGCCGGGGCATTGGCGGCAGCATCGGATTGATTGCGCCACACCTGGTAGATCGCCTGGAGCGAGGGCAGTTCCCGGAGATGGGTGACAACCTCCGGCATGCAGCCCTTGCGGGGACCGTTATTGAACACGGCAATACTGGGGGCCAGTTGGCGGAGCAGGAGTGGATTATTGCTGATGTCCAATCCGTGGTGGTTCACCTGGTACACGTCCACGGAACCCACCTGGGGCACAGGGCAGACGAGCGCCCCCTCGACGTTCCAGGTCAGGTCGCCGCCGTTGAAGTATCGGAACCGGCCGAACTGCAGCAGCGTGACGATGGAATTGGCGTTGTCGGAGGCGTCCGGTGCCTTGGGCGCGACGTCCCGGCAGGCCGACACCGTGTTGGTGTCCGAAAGATGGAGGGCTAGCTTCTGATGGGCGGCGACGAAAACGAGCGAAGCGGTTGGGGCGTTGGGACCCGCTGCACTGCGAAGCGGGATCCGGTCTCCCGGCTTTGCGACCTGACGTTCCCCGACCGGCATCTCGCGGTACCCCCGGCTGCGGAGGGGCCAGGAGGCATCCGCGTTTCCGTCGGGGTCCCGATCAGGAACTCCATTGTCGTACAGGTGTCGGACCGGAATCGCGGCGGCGATTTCGGGAGCGCCTCCAAAGTGGTCGGAGTGTAGGTGGGTGATGATCAGATGATCGAGTTGGGTGAGTCCCGCGACCTCCCGGGCGACCTTGAGGATGCGTCCTGAGTCGCGTCCGCCAGGATTCCCAGTGTCGATGAGCACGGATTCCCCGCCCGGACTGACGAGCAACGTGGAGCCGCCTCCCTGCGAGTCGATCCAGTACAGGTCGAATCGCCCGTCCTGTGGGCCGGCCTGGAGTCCGGCGATGGAGAAAACGGCAAGAACGCCCGCGGCCAAAACCGAGGCCGGGATCAGAGAAGTTCGGGAAACGCAGGGAGTGGCGGGCATGCGGCAGCGGATACGCTGGAGGCTGACTACCGTCAATGTCCGTCCATGCCAGCGGGAGGGTTTGTCGTGCAGGCTTGAGCCTGCGGTTCGGGGAAGCAGCCTGAAGACTGGACTACGAGCGAGCGTGAGAGTTTGTAGTGCAGCCTTTAGGCTGTCCGGGGCGCGCGAGGACGTGCGGTTGGGTGGGGAAGCAGCCTGAAGGCTGGACTACGAGCTTGCGGCGTCGCGAGGAAGAAAGGGGATGGAGAATTGTGCGGCGGATGGATAGTCTCCCCCACGCATGAACCGGACCCGGCGAGAACCACTTCCCCGGCGTCGGCGATTCGCCTTCACGCTCATTGAGCTGCTGGTGGTGATCGCCATCATTGCGATCCTGGCCGGACTTCTGTTGCCGGCCCTGGCCAACGCCAAGGAGCAGGGCAAGAAGACCCGCTGCTTCAACAACTGCCGGCAATTGCTCCTCTCGGTCATGATGTATGTCGGGGATCAGCGGGGATTGCTGCCCTGCGGCTCGATGAACGCCCCGGGGAGGAATGCGAAGGGTTATCTCACCTGGGACGAACAGGTCGTCCCCTATGGCGGCATCACCAACCTGCTGTTCTGCACGAGCCATAAATACGGGCGGCGCCACTATTGGCCCAACGCCAACATCGAGAATGGACAGCAGAGCGAGGGGAACCCGAAGCAGACCGGCGTAATGGCCCTGGGGTTTTCGGTTCGACCCGAGTCCCTGGCGCGACCCAGCGACACCGTGGCCCTGACGGAGATCCGGGACCAGAATGCGACCTACGCCTTTGGTGGGGTGTCCAATCCGGGCGAAGGCTGGGGCTCGATGCTTTTTGCGCACGAGGATCTGTTCATCCTTCAGTACCGGCATTTGAAGCGCGAGACGGTGTCCTTCACCGACGGTCATGTGGAGAGCATGAAATCCAACGTCCTGATGGGTCCCAAATTGTCTTCGGGCAAATGGAGCTTCGAGAAGTTCTACCGCGATCCGGCGAAGGTGCCGACGAAGTGACGGGCGTGGATCGGTGGAACCCATGATGCGAGGGATCAGACTCCGGGAGCAGTCCCCCCTTCGTTCCCTTTACTTCGGCGCCGGACTTTCCGTCGCGGCCGGGTCTTGCGGGCTGGGGGCTGTCCTCTTCGATGCCTCCCTGGGTTCGACTCCCGATGCCCAGGGTTGGTTCGTGTCGGCGGTGGCTCCGATGCAAGGCACCCTTTCAGATGGACGGTTCACGCTCGACAGTCGCGCCGGAGGCAACGGGACCCGGGGAGGAATGTTCGCGCAGATGCCGGGACTTCCCCGTGCGTCGGACGGCTTCACGCTCCGGTTCGATCTTCAACTCATCGCCGAGTCCCACGCGACACCCAATCGGGCAGGGGTTTCGATCATTGCGTTGGACGCCGAGCGACGCGGACTCGAACTGGCTTTTTGGGAGGACCGCATCTGGGCCCAGGCGGATTCGCCCTTGTTCACGCATGCCGAGGAGGCGGAGGTCTCCGCGTTGGGGCGTACGGTGGCGTACGAACTGACCTTCGTGGATGGCCACTACGCGTTGAACTCCGGGGGGGCAACCGTCCTGTCCGGTCCGATGCGAGACTACACGGCGTTCAGTGGATTTCCTGATGTGTATGAGATTCCCGGGTTTCTTTACCTCGGGGATGACACCACCTCAGCCGCCGGTGCCTTCTCCGTGGGCCGAGTGGACGTGGGGCCGATGGAAGCTCCGCAGCTCCGTCTGACGGGAGACGGCACGCCGGATCTGGAATTGGGCTGGCCCGCGGAACCGGATCGGTGGGTTCTGGAGTCCGCACGGACCGCAGAAGGACCGTGGAGTCCGCTCCCGAACGCCGCGGAGGTCGTGGCAGGACGTCGCCGGGTCCGGTTGAGTCCGGACGCCGACGCAAAATTCTACCGACTCCGGCCCGCCGGGGCGGAAGCTACTCCGCCACGTACACGTTCTTGAGTTCCGTGTAGCCCTCAAGGGCGGACATGCCGAGGTCGCGTCCGAGTCCGCTCGTTTTATACCCGCCGAACGGTGCCTCTACGTGGACGCTGTTATGGCAGTTGATGCTGAGCACGCCGCTCTGCACCGCGCGGCTTACCCGCAGCGCCCGGCGGAGATCATTGGTCCAGATGGATCCGCTGAGACCGTACGGGGAGGCATTGACCTCGCGGAGCATGGCGGCCTCGTCATCAAATGGGACAATGGCCACCACGGGGCCGAAGATTTCCTCCTTCCAGCAGCGGTCCGCCGATTTCACATCCAGCAGCACCGTGGGCTCGAGGTAGAATCCCGTCGGATGCGGACGTCCGCCGCCGCAGGCGATTCGGCTTCCGGATTTCCGGGCGTCGGCGAGATATTCCTCGACCGAGGCGCGCTGGGAGGCGGACACCATGGGACCGAGCTGGGTTTCCGCGCGCGTCGGGTCCCCGACCACAATCGTGCGGGTGGCGGCGACAAACCGCTCGACGAAGCGGTCAAACACCGGCCGCTCCACGAACATGCGGCTGCGCGCGCAGCAGTCCTGTCCGGTATTGGCGAACACGCTCATGGGCGAGGCATCCGCGGCCTTCTCCCAGTCGGAGTCCGCAAAGACGATATTGGGCGACTTGCCACCGAGTTCGAGCGACACCCGCTTCAGGTCGCGCGAGGCGAGCTCCATGATGCGGCGTCCGATCTCCGTCGATCCGGTGAAGGACACCTTGCGAATGAGCGGGTGCGTGACCAGGGCATCGCCCAGCGCGGCGCCGGAGCCGGGGAGGATCTGGAGCACGCCGGGAGGCAGTCCTGCGGCATGCGCAATCTCGCCGAGCGCGAGCGCGGTGAGCGGAGACAGCGAGGCGGGCTTGAGCACCACGCAATTGCCGGCGGCGAGGGCGGGAGCGGCCTTCCAGCAGGCGATGGGGAACGGGAAATTCCAGGGGACGATGGCGGCCACCACGCCCATGGATTCGCGGCGGGTGAAGTCGAATCCGCCGCGCGACACCGGCAACGTCTGGCCGCCGAACTTGGTAATGGCGCCGGCGTAGTATTCGAACACCCGGGCGCCCAGGCCCGCCTCGTCGCGGGCCTCGCTGATCGGCTTGCCGACGGACAGCATTTCGAACTCGGCGAGATGCTCGGCGTAGTCGCGCAGCAGCCGGGCGACCTGGAACAGGATTTCCGTCCGCTTGCCGGGAGCCATGTCCCGCCAACCGCCCTCCCATGCGCGGTGGGCGGATTCCACCGCACGCGCCACGTCGGCGGCATCGGCGGCGGCCACCTCGGCGAAGGGCTTCTCCGTGGCGGGATTGATCAGGGTGGTGCGCCGGCCGGAGGAGGAATCCTGGCGGGCGCCGTCCAAAAAGAGCCTGTCCGGCAGCTGCATGGGCGAAGGATGCGGGAACGGGGTTCCCGAACGAAACGGGAAATTTCTAGGAGTTCCGCCTCCGCGGGGCGCTTCGGCGGAATGGAAAGCGGCAGCGCTGCTACCGCAGTCCAGGACGCTTCGCGACGTTGATGCCCATGACGCCCCCAAGGAGATTGTGCACCCGGGTGTCTCCAAAGCCGAGGCCCAGAAGACGGAGGTCCACGCCGCGTTGGGCGGGATATCGTTCCAGGGATTCCAGGATGTAGCCGTAGGCGTCAGCGTCGCCGCAGAAGACGCGTCCGAACAACGGCACGGCCAGGCGCAGGTACTGAAAATAGATCCAACGCCAAGCCGCGAAATCGGGTTTGCCAAAGTCGAGGATGAGCAGCCGTCCGCCCGGCTTAAGGACGCGGTAAAGCTCCCGCAGGCCCCGATCTAGGTCGGCGAGATTGCGAAGTCCGTAGCTCACGGTCACTGCGTCGAACTCGGCGTCCGGAAACGGGAGCTGGAGGGCATCGCCCTGTTGGAACCGCGGCACCGGACCCTTCGAGGGGACCCGTTCCCCTGCCCGCCGCCGGGCGACGGCCAGCATGGGCTCACTGAAGTCGAGTCCGGTGACCTCGGCGCCGGCGCCGGCCAGCGCGAAGGCGACATCCCCGGTTCCACAGCAGACGTCCAAGGCACGGTCCCCAGGACGGATTTCCGCGAGACGGACCAGACGGCGCTTCCAGAGCCGGTGAAGTCCGAAGCTCTGTAGGTCGTTGACGAGGTCGTAGCGGGGCGCCACCGCCGCGAAAAGGTCCTCCACCTTCGCGGCGCGCGCTTCGCCTTCGTCGTAATAACGGCCCACGGCGTGCACCCTACCGGGGTTGGACGGAAAGGCGAGGCGGCGGGAACCGGTTGGCCGGGAGTGTCACCGGGGAAGCAGCGGAACGAGGTTCTCGTTCCGGTCGGCCATGCTTCGGAGGCGGGGTTCGATCTCCAGGCTCCGGTGAATCAGGCGACGGGCCTCCTCGCGACGGCCCAGAAGGGCTTCGTAACAGGCGAGGTGGTAGTTCCACAGGCCGTGATCCCGGGCCACGGAGGGCGCTGCGAGCAGGGCGTCCCGGCATTCTGCGATCCGGTCCAGTTCATAGAGGCAGCAGCCCCAGGCGATGAATCGATCCACGCAGGCACCCTCCCGGCGGCAGAGTTCGGCGTAGGTGGCGGCAGCCTCCGCCCAGCGTCCCTGTTGCTGGAGGAGCACGGCGCGGAGTTCGAGGGTTTCCACCCGTTGCTGGTCCGCCTCGGGAAGGGCATCCAACTCCCGCAAAGCCTCGCAGCAGAGACCGAGCTCGAACCATCCGAGCGCGGCGTCCAAAGAGTGTGTGAGGCGCGTTAACGGCACAGTGGGTCAACGTTGCACGGAATGAACAATGGACAACCGGGGATCGCGGGTGCGTTTGTAGTGCAGGCTTTAGCCTGTTCTGTTCGGGAACACGAGGGCGGTTGCAGGACGGAAACAGCCTGAAGGCCGGACTACGAGTGGGCGGCCAGCTTCGCCCGCAGCGATTCCACCACATTGTCCGGCACAAACGGGGAAACGTCCCCACCCAAACGGGCAATCTCCTTCACCAGCCGCGAACTCACAAAGGTGTAGGTGTCCTTCGGCGTGAGGAACAACGTCTCCACGCGCTCGTTCAGTTTCCGGTTCATGAGGGCCAGCTGGAACTCGAATTCGAAGTCGCTGACGGCGCGCAATCCGCGGACCACGGCGCAGGCGTCCTTTTGGATCACGTAGTTGACCAGGAGCCCGTCGAGCCGGTCGGCGGAAACGTTGGGCAGCTCCCGGACGGCGGCGCGGACCAGCTCGTAGCGCTCGTCGATGTTGAACAGCGGCTTCTTTCCCTCGTTCGCCGCCACGGCGACAATGACCTGATCGAAGATCCGGGCCGCCCGCCGGATGACGTCGAGATGTCCGTTGTGGAGCGGGTCGAAGCTCCCCGGGTAGATCACGGTCCGCATGGTGTCGGGACGCTATCACTGTTACGCCGGCCTCTTCGATTCAATTCGGCGGCGGGTCCTCATTCGGTCAGCCAGCGCAACCAACGAGGTCCCTCCCAGACGACCGGACACCAAATCCAGCCGGACTGCGTCACGATGGCGGTCAGCGGGTCCTTCAGCTCCCGGGAATTGAACGAGTAGGTATAGGACAGGTTGGGAGTCACGGAACCGTCCGGGGCGAGTTGGACACCGAGAACCTTGGAGTACTCCCGTTGAAACAGGATCAACCCCACCTCGGCCTTCCATCGAAGGTCAGCGCCGCCACGACCGGCGGACCATTCGAAGTCCGTGGTGTAGTCCGTGGTTCGCACGACGCCCGACCGGGCATCGAAGACCAGCCGGGTGCGAACGGTCCGCTTGAGTTCCCGGGCCCGGGCCAGGTCCAGCCAACGGGCATCGGCAAAATTCCAGCTGACGAAGAGCTCGTTGTCCCGGGTCCCCCGCTCGATTCGGAAGGGGGTGTTGGTTTGGGCGAGCGCTTCGATCCGGGCGCGGACCTCCGCCTCGGGAAGCCGGGGGGTTCCCGGCTTCGGATCGGAACTCGCCGACCAGGATGCTCCCTTGAAGAAGTAGCCGACCACGACGAGGAGATAGACTAGGAACAGGGTCACGCCCCCGGCGAGGCCCACCGAGCCGAAGGGCGATTTCCCGGCGGCCGGCGTTCTACCAGACGGATCCGGTCCCAGCGGTGCCCTGCGCGGGAGGCTGAATCCCGCGGCGACCATCCGGCGCCGGATCGACCCATCGTCGGGTCCGGTGCAGACAACGAGGAGGTTGTTGACTTGGGCCACGTAGGCGCGGTCCCCGGTTGGCCGGCTGACGGCGTATCCCACCCCGGTGTCCCCTTTACCTCCGACCTGGTTGAGTCCGGTGATCCGCAGGTATTGGACCCACGCGCGCTGGGCGTCATAGAAGCCGGGGAACTCCGCGACCAGGAGGGACTCGCCGCCCGGGAGCGATGCGAACCGGGCGCGGGTCGCTCCGGCAATTGCGTCGGCGAAGACCGCGCGGGCATCGGTCACCAGGTCCGGATCGGCGTCGGGGCCAAACAGGCTTCGGGCGGCAGCGCGGAGAGCTTCCCGGTCAACGTCGGCATCCAGGATGGCGAGGGCCTCCCGCCTCGGATTGTCGCGCCGTGCGTCCGATAGGGCCGCGCCGAGGTGACCGAGGAACTGCGGCAGTCCCACCAGAAGGGCGAACCCTGCGAACCAGAGAATGGGTCGGAGCGAAGCCCCGGATTTCGCCATGATCGTACCGACGATGAGACAGACGACGCCGAGGACGCAGAGAAGGACCACCCAGACGAAAAGGCCGGGATGGGTGCGGAGGAGCGACATGGCAGTTGGGAAAGGGGAGGTTAGCGCCGGAGGGAGGTCCAGAGGCCTCCGATCAATCCGAACCCGCAGGCGGTGCCGAGCATCATCAGGGCGCCGAGCGGCACGGCGGCGAGCAGGGTCAGGAATCCACCCAGGAGCCGATGTTGGCGAAGCCAGTCGTGAACTGCCGGACGTTCCGCCGCGAGGATTACGACGCCGCCCACGGCGGTGCCGACGGAGGCGAGCATCGTTCCAAAGATCAAGACCATCAGAAAGGCGGCGTCCTGTCCCTTCGCTCCGGTTCCAAACGCCCCGATCAGCTTCACGGAACCCACCGAGAGAACGACGGCGAGCGCCAGGAGAATCCGGCCAAGGCCCCACCAGGTGCGCAACGACGGCAGCAGCAGAGGGGAAAATGCCAGGGGCGCCGCAAGAAACGGAAGCCACATCAGGAAGCGCTCCGCCAGGTCGACGTCCCGTCCGGTGCCGGAGCCGTGTCGATGACAGAACCCAAAGATCACGGCGAGGAGCGCGGAAAGCAGGACCTCGGGGCCCAGAAACCAGGTGGCGGATCGGTTCATGGGAGAAAGGACAACGGAGCCGGGGATTCCCCCCGTAGAATCCGGAGGGCGGTGCGAATGGGATCCACCAGGTTGGCGTCGTGCCGGACCACCTTGCGGAGAAGCCGTTGGAGCACGGCGATCACCTCGGGGTCCCGCGTCCGGAGTTCCGCCAGCAGGAGCACGAGGGACTCGAAACGCCCGTAGGCCGCGATGCGCCCCGGGACGTCCGCACTGGGCAACATGGGAATACCCTCCAGCAGTTCGAGCGCAGTCGTGATCACCTCCGGCGGCGTCGGCTGAAGGGCCAGCGCGAGCACGTGTCCGGCGCTTTGCCACTCCGAATCCGGACTGCGAAGTGCGTCGAGGACGATCGGAAGGCGGTCGCGGCGTTCCAGGATGAGTTCGGACGCCACAAAGCGGCCCGGGCACCGGCGCTGGGAATACCGGATGAGTTCCGGCAGCGGCTGGTTGGCCCGGAGTTGGAGCGAGTCCCACAAAACGTGGAATTCCGCGAAGAGCGTCGCGAGATCCTTGGGGGGAGGTGCGGAAGGCGTCCCAGCATCCCGAAGCCGAAGGCCGCGGGGCGTCTTCGCAGCGTCCGCCTTCCGATCGGCCTCGAAGCGGGTGAGATCCTCCACGCTTCGGAAGCGACGCGTGGCCGGAAGATAAACGACTTCCTCTCGCACGAGTTCCGCGGCCATTGGCCACAGGATGTGGCGGTGGATCACCCGGATACGCGGCCACCGGGCGAGCCAGGAAAGATGGTCCTCGGGGATTTCAAGGGGCAGGTAGGCCGTCCAGGCGTCGCCGGTGTAACGGCCGTCATCCCCCACGGCCCGCGTGGCGGTCACCGTGCCGCAGCGCAGGCAGGCATTGACTCCGACGCTCTCGGAGATCACTGGACGGTAAAAGGCGGGATCACAGGCGCACGCCACCGTGCGTTCACCGAGACTGTTCCCGCCCGCAGGGGGCGGGGGAGGCGTCGGTGGTGCCGGGGGAGGAGCCGCCGCCTTCGGAGGAATCGGAGGAGGTTCGGGGCCGAGATCCTCGAAGTACTGGCGCATGCGGCCATTTCCCGGCCCCGTCCGGGAGCGCAGGGCGAACGTCAGCCGCTCGGGCCTGTCATTCCGCTCCCATTCGATGGCGATCAGTTCCTGGATGAAATCGGCCTCCAGCCGGCGGATGACCCCGGTGTCCCCGGCTTGGACTTCGATTCCGGAGAGGTCCCGGAATTGGGCAAGGACCCGGACGCGCTGGTCCGATCCAAGGTGATCAATGGTGCAACCCATGGGGGCCCGGAGCGGCGGGAGGTCGTTGGCTCAGGACGGCCAGGGAATGGTGGTGGTCTTCGGGACGTCCGCAGTGCCGTCGGCCTTGCGAAGTTGAACGAACATCTCAATCGCCTTGGGTTGCCCATCGGCCACCTGGACGCGGAACTGGATGCAGCGCGGATCCCCCGCGCTCGGATCGAAGCTGTAACCCCACTGGAACCAGGGCTTCCCCTGCGCGCCCGTCGAACGGGCATTGCTCTTCATCTGCGCGGGCTCGAAGACGGCGCCCGCGGTCTGGGAGGACTTGATGCGGACACGCCAGTCGCCGTTGCTGTCCGTTTCCTTGTAGGCCACGAAGGCGTAGTCGATATTCAGGACGGCGTCATAGGCGTCCAGATATCCGAGGCTTTGGTAGCTGGTCCCTCCGGGAATCGAGGCGGGGGCTTCAATCAGTTGCGCAGTGCTCATGGATTTGGGGATCGGGCAGGGCCGGATCCTGTTGGATGCGGGTCAGCCTGCCTCGTTCCCCGGGAGCCCCGCCATCGGACCTTGGTCGGAGGTCGTGCGGAACCCTCAAATACGCTCGAACTTCAGCGGATAGGTGTTTCCCGATGCGAACTGCGCCACGTAAAGGCTGTCGTCCAGGCCGACACAGAGGTCATGCGGGTGACGGAAAACGTCCCCGTCATGGCTCATTGGACGGAGGACGCCGGCGTCCGAGTATTCGGGCGGGGTTCCCGCAAGATTGGCGAGAACGCGGAACTGCGCGTCGAGCACGGACACGAATCCGCGGCAGTCGCGATCCTTGGGCCAGTTGTCCCCCAGATGCGCCACGAAGTAGTGGTTGCCGCTGCGCCGGATCTGGCGGGGATTGCCCCCGGGCAGGGGGATGCGCGCGACCTCGCGTCCCTCGGGGTTGAGCTTCAGCAGATATTGCTGGTCACTCATGGCGATGAGCAGGACCGGGTTCGCCGGATCCCCTTCGTCCATCATGCCTCCGTGCGGACCCCAATGCACGATGCCGCCCTCGGGACCTCCAAACTGGCCGACGAACTTTCCCCGGGAATCGTAGTGCGCGATGTAGTCACGTCCGTAGCCATCCAGCACGTAAAAGCCCCCTGCAGACGGATGAAGCGTCCACGACGGCCGGTAGTCGTCCTCCTTCGCGTACTTTCCGGTTTGTTCCGGCCAGCCCCATTCCCCGAGCAGTTCGCCGGAAGGCGTGGCCTTGAAAATCCGATGGCGCTGCAGATCGGTGAAGTACAACACCTCGCGGCCGTCCTCCACCACCAGCGACAACCCATGGGCGCCGGGCCAGGACGTACCCCACTTGTGCTGCAGACGCCCGGCCGCGTCGTAGATGAGGACGTTGTTCCGGGTGTGGTCGGTGAGAACGATGAGGTGTCCCTGCCGGTCGCACACGATCCCGTGGCAATTCTGGACGGGCGTGGATTCCCCGAGGTGGCCCCAGTTTTCGACGAGGCGATATCGGAACGCCCCCTGCCCCACCACGACGGGGGCCGCGGCGCGACCGGTGCGCCATCCCACGGCGGCGACGGTGGCGGTCTTGAGAAAGGTCCGGCGCGACGAGGCAGGTTGGGGAGGCATCATGACGGCGGTTCCTTGAATCGGGCCGGCCTCCGGCATCCCGTCAGGCCGACATCGCCCGGGCAATGCTGTTCCACCAAGGATCATGCAGGTCCGCAACCGGAGTGGAGAACTCGCCCCGCGCCGTCTTCACCGTGAGGGTGTCGCCGCCGACCTTCCCCACGATGGCGGCGGGCACGCCCATGATCTGGGCCTGCTTGACCACCCGGGCGGCGTCGTTGGCGGCGACGGAGATCACCACGCGGTTCTGCGTTTCACCGAAAAGAAGTGCATCGAGCCGGACGGATTCGCCGCCCAGCGCGGTGAGGTCCACGGTCGCGCCGCGGAACTGGAACGTTTCCCGGGCCACCTGTTGGCTGAAGCACGATTCCGCGAGCGCCACGGCAAGGCCACCGTCGCTGCAATCATGGGCGCTCTTCACCACGCCTTCGCGGATCAGGCCGAGCAGGGTCGTGTGCAGGACCGTCGCCGCCTCAAGGTCCACCCGCGGCGGCAGACCAGTCTTCTGTCCGTGCACCGCCTTCAGGTAGGAGCTACCGCCGAGTCCCTGCAAAGGATCCGCGGTGTCCACCGGAGCACCCAGCAACAGGATGGCATCCCCGTCGTCCTTGAACCATTGCGTGGTGATGTGCCGTGGGTCTTCGACCACACCGACGACCGCGACGGTCGGCGTGGGATCGATGGCCCCGAGGGCGCCGCGCTGATTGTACAGGGAGACGTTGCCGCCGGTGACCGGGGCGGCGAAGGCGCGGCAGGCTTCGGCGAGTCCACGCACGGATTCCTTGAGCTGCCAGAAAATCTCGGGGTGGTTCGGATTGCCGAAATTGAGGTTGTCCGTCGAACCCACGGGGACCGCTCCGGAGCAGGCCAGGTTGCGGCAGGCCTCGGTGACCGCCGCCTTCCCGCCCTCATAGGGGTCGAGATAGACGTAGGTGCCGTTGCAATCGACGGTGAAGGCGACGTACTTCTCGGGAACCGGTCGGTCCCCGACCTTCGCCGCAAGGTCCGCACTCATGACCGGCAGCGAGTCCGCCTTGATCCGGATCACCGCGGCGTCACTGCCGGGACACACCACGGATCCGTCTCGGACCATGTGGTCGTACTGGCGGTACACCCAGTTCTTGGAGGCAATGGTGTGGTCGGCGAGGAGCTTCGCGAGGTCCGCCGCGGGAGCCGTGGTGTCGGGAATCCCGTCGAGACGGAAGGCGCGTACGGCGTCGCGGTAGGCGGGTTCCTTGGAGTCGCGAAAGTAGATGGGCGCCTCATCGGCGAGTTTCTTCGCCGGGACGTCCACCACCACACGGCCGCCGTGGCGGACGACCATGCGCCCGGTATCGGTGACCACACCAATCTCCGCCCAGGGGAGGTCCCACTTGTCGAAGATCCGCTTCACGGCCTCCTCGTGGCCCTTCTGGACCACGATCAGCATGCGCTCCTGCGATTCGGAGAGCATGATTTCGTAGCTGGACATGTTCGGCGCGCGTTGCGGAACGCGGTCCAGTTCGATCTCGATCCCGGTGCCGGCCCGGGCGGCGGTCTCACAGGTGGAGCAGGTCAGGCCCGCGGCCCCCATGTCCTGCATGCCGGCGACAACGCCGGTGGCGAGGAGTTCGAGGCAGGCCTCGCAGACCAGCTTCTCCATGAAGGGATCGCCCACCTGCACCGCTCCGCGCTGCTGCTCGGCGGATTCCTCGGTGAGATCCTGCGAGGCGAAGGCGGCGCCGGCGAGGCCGTCGCGTCCGGTGGCCGGCCCGACGTAGAACACCGGATTGCCGACCCCGCGCGCGGCGCCGCGGGTGATCTGTTCATGCCGAAGCACGCCGAGGGCGAAGGCATTGACCAGGGGATTGCCCTCGTAGCTTTTGTCGAAGCTGACCTCGCCGGCAATGGTGGGAATGCCGAAGCAGTTTCCGTAGTGGGCGATGCCCGAGACTACTCCGGTGAACAGGCGCCGCACCTCGGGGTTGTCGAGTTCGCCGAATCGGAGGGAATTCAGCGCCGCCACGGGGCGCGCGCCCATGGTGAAGATGTCCCGGATGATGCCCCCCACGCCGGTGGCGGCACCCTGGAAGGGCTCGACCGCGCTTGGATGGTTGTGGGATTCGATCTTGAAGGCGATGGCCACACCGTCGCCGACGTCGATGATGCCGGCGTTCTCCTCACCGGCGCCCACGAGGATGCGGTCGCCCTTAGTGGGGAAGGTCTTCAGCACCGGACGCGTGTTTTTGTACGAGCAGTGCTCCGACCACATCACCGAGAAGATGCCCAGCTCCGTGTAGGAGGGCGTCCGCCCGAGAATGCCGAGGATCTTCTCGTACTCCTCGGGAGTGAGGTTGTGCTTGGCGACCAGTTCCGGAGTGATGGCAGGTTCGTTCATCAGCGCAGCGGGGGAGCCCGCAAAGGAGGGGGAACACTAGGCACCCGGCGGAAACGGACAAGGACTACGATGGAGGCCAATTCCAGTTTGATTTCGGTCAAGGAAAGTCCGGACTTTCCCGCTAGGGTTCCGTCATGGTTTCCGCAATGAGCGTTCAGAGGTACCCGGCCTCCCGGAGGATGGGGTGGCTCGTCGCGGCCCTGGTGGCGGTGACGTCCGCGATTTCCGGGGCGTTGGCCCAGGATTTCCAGGGGGCCACCCATGTGCTGCCGTTTGAGGAGGACAACCTCCAGTACGGGAAGACGGCCGCCACGGGTGCCATTGCCCGACTTCAGGCGCGCCTGGACCGCGGGGAGACCACACTCGCCTGGGACGAACGGCGCGGCTACCTCCCCGGACTCCTGGCGGCGCTGGGAATTTCCACGAACACCCAGGTCCTGGTCTTTTCCAAAACCTCCTTCCAGCGCGACCGCATTTCCCCGCAGAACCCGCGCGCCCTTTATTACAATGACGACGTGTACATCGGATTTGTCCCCGGATCCCCCCTGCTGGAGATGTCCATGGCGGATCCGAAGCTGGGCGGGGTGTTCTACACCCTGGAGAACAAGCGCACGGCGTCGCCGAAATTTGTCCGTACTGACAACTGCCTGGAATGCCATGCCGCGGCCAAAACCATGGGGGTGCCGGGCCACCTGGTCCGATCCTTCCAGACCGACGACCATGGAATCACCGATCTGCTGACCGGCACCGAGGTGATTTCGCACCGGACGCCGCTCTCCGACCGCTGGGGTGGATGGTTTGTCACGGGCGAACATGGGTCCCAGACCCACCGGGGAAACCTGGTGGGCAACGCCGCCTTTGAGCGGCAGGCGCGTGAGCCGAACTTCGCCGGAAACCGCAAGGACCTCACCGCATTCAGCGAATACTTCGACGCGGGGGTGTATCCCGCTCCCACCAGCGACATCGCCGCCCTGATGGTCCTGGAGCATCAGCTCCACATGCACAATTTCCTCACCCGCCTGAACTACGAGGCGACCCTGCAGTTGAAGGCCTACGGTCACTGCAACTACATCAAGAGTCCGCTGGAGGCCTTTCTGCGCTATCTGCTCTTCACGGAGGAAACCCCTCTGACGGCGCCCATCCACGGGACGCCCGGGTTCACCCGGGACTTCATGGCGGGAGGCCCGCGGGATCCGCAAGGACGCTCGCTGCGGGAACTGGATCTGAAGACACGGCTGTTCCGGTATCCGTGCAGCTATCTCATCTACACCGATGCTTTCGACGCGCTGCCGCCCGAGTTGAAGACGCGGTTGTATGCACGTCTGCTGGAGATCCTGACCGGACGTGATACCGGGCCGGAATGGAGCCGTCTCACGCAGGCCGACCGCCAGGCCGTGCTGGAGATCCTGCGGGCCACCAAGAAGGACCTGCCCGCCGCATGGAGCAGCGCCCAGGCCGGTCCCGTCCCGAAGGCGTAGCGGCCGACGTGAGGAGCCGCTGACTGCGTCTTCGTTGCGAAGAAGCGCGCGGGGAAGCGGGATCGAGTTACGGACGGCGGCACGCCCTCCCTCCCCCGTTCTGCATGGGAGAGCCCCACGGTCCCATTCCGCCCAGGCATTCCGGATTTCTTCCGCGGTTGACATGCAACCAAAAGGTTGCATATAGTCTTCTCGTTCGATGGATGCCGTGTTCAAAGCGCTCGCGGACGAGAGCCGTCGAAAGCTGCTCGATGTCCTGCACCAGGACAACGGGCAGACGCTTGGCGAACTCTGCAGGCACTTGGAAATGACCCGTCAGGCGGTGACGAAGCATCTTCTCGTATTGGAGGGCGCGAATCTGGTGGTCGTCGTCTGGCGTGGGCGTGAAAAGCTGCATTATCTCAATCCAGTGCCGTTGCAGGAGATTTACGAGCGCTGGATCGGAAAATACGAACGCCATCGTCTGCAGGCGTTGCGCGACTTAAAGGCAGGTCTCGAAGAGAGCAACAAGAAGGAATAACATCATGAAAAAGCCACAACTGGTTTATACCACCTACATCCGTTCCACCCCAAAAAAGGTATGGGACGCCATTACCCAGCCCAAGTTTACCCGCCAATATTGGGGTGGCTTGGCAAACATCTCGGATTGGAAGAAGGGATCGACCTGGGACATGGCGACGGAGGGTGAGACGCCGGAGATTTACACGACCGGCACGGTGTTGGAGAGCACGCCTCCCAAACGGCTCGTGCTTTCCTGGGTGGACCCGGAGAACCGCCGGGATGTGTCGCGGGTCACCTATGAGATCAAGACCGTCAAGGACTCGGTCTGTCTCACCGTGACGCATGATCAGTTCAAGGCCAGCTCGACCATGCCCGACCGGGTCAACGGCGGATGGCCGCGCGTCCTTTCCAGCCTGAAATCGTTTTTGGAGACGGGCAAAGGCCTCGCCGCCGCCAACTGCGGCTGAAGCCGTTTCCGTGCGGGACGCGGTTGTTTCAACGAAGCGACCGCGTCCTCGCGTTGGATCCACGACGCCTCCTCGAGGCGGGGCGTCGCCGTACCGCGCCTCGGCAGAAGTTGGCCCCGTCCCCAAGGCGTAGGAGCCCTTTCCTCCACGTGCCGACTCCGGACTCGATTTGGGATGGCGACACGCCGTCCCTCCCATCGTTTCGAATTGGGTGGGCGCAGAGTGTGGTTCCCACTTCGATGTTTTCCCATAACGTTGGAGACAGATTGGAACCAGTCTCCATTTTCTGAGAACGGCTCGTCGTTCCGGTCGGGCCGCCCTAGCTCGATATGGGCTACCACGGACATGCCAGAAACTGGTTCTCCCTTGACCTGGATTGGCGTCGCGACTCAACTCGTGAGTACCCAAATTGCCCCGACCTCCTAGTTTCCCCCGCCAATCCGTTTCGACATCCCCATGAACGTTCTCCATGTCCTTCGTTGGAAGGCAGGTCTCGTCGTCGTGACCGCCGTCGTTGTCCTGGCAGGACGGAGCGCGGCGCAATTCCCTCCCCCGTTCGATCCGTGTCAGGTCTCCTACGAACGGTTCGATCTCGATGGAGACTTCGCCTTGGACCTGGACTGGAGCCTCACGGTCTGCACCTGGCCCGTGGATCCCCCGTCGCCGGAGTTCCCTACGACCACGACCCGGGATGAGCGATTCACTCCCATGGGCGGCACCCAGTTTTGGAAGTCCACCGACACGAAGCGAATCCCCCTGGGGGAGCTGGTGGGTGGAGGTGCGGAGGGAGCGTTTCGAATTGCGGCGGGATTTGAACCGGTTCGCGCGGAGAATGGAGATAACTGGTATGCCGTCACCGTCCAGGATGTCGGAGGAGGCCAGCGCCACGGCTGGATGCAATGGCCCTCGGCCCTTTCGGGGCCGGCGCGAGCCGAATTTGCCCGGAGCACCAATCAACCCATCGCCTTGGGCCTTCCCGATTCGCCGCGGTGGCTTCCGAGGCTCGACGCCGGCCCGAAGGAATTCCCGCCGTCACCTCCCGATCTCAATGGCGGCGCGCTGCTGACCCTTCAGGGAAGTGAAAGCGGATTCAGTTTTGGAGTAGTGGCTTTGGCCGCGGCGACCAATGGAACCCTGTTTGGCATCGGATTGGACCGTCGCGATGCGCCCCCCTTTGACTTTGGTTTCCGGTGGAGTGCCACCCTTTTTTCGGTGAACGCAGACGGCGGCCAGTTCCAACGACTGAACCGACTGACCACCAATGAAACGGATCAACCGGAATACAGCCTGACGATGACAAAGCTGGGGCGCCTTTTCGTTGCCAAAGCCAATGGACCCTTGCTGCGTTTTGACCCCTCCACCCACGGATTGGCCCGGGTGCAGGGATACCCCGGGTTGCGAAGTCCGGTCCACGAGTTGTCGGATGGCAGGCTCTACAGCTCCACGGACACCCAATTGGTCGCGATGGATTCCAATGGAGGCGCCGCCCGGGGGATGTCCCTGGGAAATTCCGGATTGCGGCAGTTCCGCGCGGGACTGGTGGAAGATATCGGAGGTTGGATCTATCTGGTGGCACAAACGGGAGGGGATGGAAATGCCGGGGGCATTCTCCGGTGTCGCAAGGATGGCACCGAGGCATCGGTGTTCCTGCCTTTCTCCAAACTTGCGGGCTCCCCGTCAGACCACCTTCCTTCCCGGGAGGCCCTTGCGACGCTGGCGAAATCACCGCTCTGCTTCGCGAGCGATGGCAGCCTCTACGGAACCCTGCGTGGGCGGTTCGACAACATCGTTTACCGGGTGACCTCGGAGGGAGTGCCGTCGGTCGTCCTCTACAACCAATGGTCCTTTGGACCGTCCGTGGTTTTCACCAACGGTTTGGGTGGCTTCACTTGGGAGGGGCCCTATGCCCGTGGGCTGGTGGGCGGATTCACGGAAGGAGCGGATGGCGGCCTGTACGGAATTGCCCAACCCGAAGCCGAGGGGGATTACCCCATGCTGATGCCTGCAGTGATGAGGATACCAGTTCCCAATGCCACCCTGGAAACCCTCAGCCAGGATTCCCAGATTCTGAATTGGGAACCCTCATCCGGGGCGGGTTATTCCCAACGGGCCGTCTCATGGGTGCGCGGAGCCGAGGGGATCCTATATGCAGGAACCCGTCAGGGAATCGTGTCAATTTTCCCGGGAAGGAACGGGGTGCAGCCAGTGTACCGGACCGATGCCGTGGGCAGCTTTCTGAATCCGATCGGCCCACTCCTCCAAGATGGGCAGGGAGGATACCTCTCGGTGAATCCGCATGGGGGCGCGTATCGGGAGGGCTTGGTTGCCTCCGTCAATGGCGACGGGACACAGGGAAGGATCCTTCATTCCTTTTCCGGTGGGGCCGGGGATGTGCTGCGTCCGTCGGGCTTCCTGGCCTTGGGCGACGGGAATTGGATTTACGGGACGAGTCACCGGGGAGATTCGTATGACTTTGCACCCCATTTGTGGCGGATGCGCCGCGACACCGGGGAGATCGAAACATTGGCCTCGTTGCCGGGACGTGAAGACGGGCGTCCGGCACTGCCCTATGGCCTCATGCGGGGGCGCAACGGACTGCTCTATGGCACCACTCCGTACGGAGGTGCCGCGGATTTGGGGACGCTGTACCGATACGATCCCGCCGAGAACCGGGTCACCGTGCTCCATGAGTTTGGCGCGACTGATGCCGACCGATGGCAGCCGTGGCCGGAGTTGTTGGAGGGAGCGGATGGTTGGATTTACGGGCTGGGGACCGGTGAAAACCAGGGCTCGGGTTCTGCCGATGGCTGGTTCCGGATCGCTCCGGATGGCTCGGGATACCAGGTCCTGGGAACTATCGACCGGCCCGCGGGGAGTACGCTGCAAATCACCGGGGGCCTCGCCGAAACGTCCGACCATCGCTTCTACTGGGTGAGGGGGCTCTCCTCGTTGTCGGACACAGCAGCGCCCGTTGCGGGACAGATTCTGAGGGCGGCGCTGCCGGAGGGAGGAGCAGGATCGGGACGTATTGAGGTGATTTTTGAGAATGCGGTCGACAAGGAACCCTATGTTTGGCCCGTGGGCCGGTTGATCGCGACTCCCAGCGGGGAACTTGTGGGACTGGGGCGTTCTCCGGAGACGGCCGTTTATTCGCTGAATCCGGCGACGGGAAAGGTGCGAGGGGTGCATCGATGGGGCATGCGGGGAACGTCCCCTTGGTTTGCCATCGCGGACCGATTTGCCGGTGCCGTATTGGAACCCGATGGATCCCTGGTGGTCCCGGTCTTTGGTGCCCTCGTCCGGATCGAACTGTCTGATACGGCGGTTCCGCAGCCCATTCCCGACGTGCACGTTTCCGGGCGCTACGGCGGCTTCATGCCTTCCAAGGGTTCGAGTTCGTTCTTCACCCAGACCTTCCTGCTCACCGGCGCCGGGAATCTGCCGGCAGGAATCCATTTCGTCGGTCCGGCGAACGGCTTTCCTTACGGAAGAATCGATGGTCAATTTCTGGAAGCCGGAATCCTGGAATCGGAGGTTTATACGACGGACGGAACTTGGCCCGCCCAGATCATCTCCAACCGGGTTGTCTTCGAGATCCAACAAGGTCCGCTCAAGCTGAAAGGGCCCAAAGCGATCTGGGTCACAGGCGAGCCAACCTCCCTGCCGGCGGGTACCGTGGAAGGACTCATTTCGCAGGATGCTTCGCGGGTGACGATTGGCTGGATGCTGGAGGCCGGTCCGGCGACCCACTCGGGAAGCTATCGCTTGATTCCGGACATCCAGGATCCGGAGGGGCGCCTCCGAAACTACGCCGTCACGGTGGTGGAAGGGAGCCTGTTGGTTGTGGATCGCGAGCCGCACGTGGTGCAGGACGGCGGGGAGACCTATCTGGAGTTTCCGCCGCTTGCCGATCACCGATTCGTCGTGAGCGAAGCGCCGACGCTGCAGGGCCCGTGGAGTCCCCTCCTTTCCGTGCAGGGATCAACGGCGGGGGCAAAGCGCTTCCTGATCATTCCGTCCGCCGAGGGCGGTGATCGGTATTATCGCATCGAGGTGACGTACTGAGAGGCGCGTCGTCGGAGGGAAGGGCTGCTTCTTTTGTATCCGTTTTCCCTTGGGCTTGTGGTGGTGGGAGTCATCCATCACTTCGTTTCCCATACCCGACCCGGACTCGATCAGGGACGGCGAGACGCCGTCCTCCGTTTCTGGGGGGACGGATTCAGAGGCCGAGCTTGGTCCGCAGGTCGCGGGCGACGGGGCGGTCCGGGGCGGCGTCGATGAGTTGATCGAGCAGGCGGCGGGCGCCGGGGGGATCGCTCCGAGAGTGCAGGCTAGCTCGGGAAAGGAGTTGGGAATAACCCGCAGTGAAGTCGTGGCTGAGTCGGACGCTTTCGAGGAAGGCCGACTCCGCGTCGGCCGTGTTTCCGGAGGTTTCCGCGATCAGTCCTGCCAGATACCGGTCGCGGGCCCGCTCGTAGGCATCGAGCCGGACGAGCCATTGGGGATCGATCCCGGAAACTGCGAAGCGCGCACTGCCGCCGGGGCGGGGTCGTTCCAACAATTGCGCCAGGAGCGCATGGCCTGGAGGAGGGGGACCCGCAAGCGTCCGCGGAGCGCGAAACAACACCACCGGGGCGTCATCGATGTTGAGCGGCGCGTCCCCGGCAAGGTCGCGAAGCCATTCCGGTCCTGCAAACCAGAGTCCCAGGAATGCCAGCGGATCGGTCAATCCGAGGGGCCGCAACGATTCCCGCACTCCGGCGGTCCCCTGGCGCCGAAGGTAGGTGGCGGGATCGAACTTCAAGGAACCCGTCGAACCCACCAGCCCGAGGACCGGAGTGTCGGCGTTGAAGCGAAGCAGGAAGGCGTCGGCATCGGGAAAGACCTGCAGGAACGTCCGGACGATGGTCCGGAGATTCGCCAAATCGAGTTGGAACAACGGGAGCCATTGGCAGAAGACGCCGCCCGGGGCGAGGCGCGTCCGAATGGCCTGAAACTGTTCCACGGTGTAGAGGCTCCCGGCGCCGTCCCGGGCCGGATGAAACAGGTCGGCGATGATGACGTCGTAGGCGGGGCCGGGGGCCCGAACGAAGCGGCGGGCGTCCGCGACGTGGACGGACAGGTTGGTCCCAAACCGGTTGTGCGGAGCGAACTCGCCGAGCAACGCGACCGTTTCCGGAACCAGCTCCACGCCGTCGGCGGTGACGCCGGGGTGGGCGTCGAGTGAGGCAAAGGAGATGCCGGTGCCAACCCCGAGGAAGAGGACCCGGTGCGGATCCGGATGCAGAAGCAGCGGGAGGTGTCCGTGGCGACGTTCCGCCGCGGCGGACGCGGTCCCGCCCATCGTGAAGCGGTTGTTGACCCGCAGGGAACGGTTCCCGTCGGGGGTTTCCACAATGGCGACGGTGTCTCCCGGGCCTTCCCGGACGACGGTCAGTCGGGCACCGGGCGGCGGAAGTTGGAGGGAAAGTCCGGCGGGCAACCCGAGGAGCGCGGTAAGGAGGGCGAGCGCCGCCACGCGACCGGGAATCCGCAATGAGCGCAGGCCCGGAAGAAGGAAGAGATATCCCAGGCCGAGCGCGGCGAGCGTCCAACGACTGCCGGCGATCGGGAGGAAGCCGAGTCCCACGACCAGCGGTGCAAGCGATCCGCCGAGGGTGTTCCAGCCGACCGCCGCGCCCAGACGGTTGGTTCTTCGGCACGCGTCCTGGGCGACGATGCTGAAGAGCATTCCCATCAGGAACGTGGGGATCGCGAGAACCGAGGCCGCGACGAGGAACTCCGAAGCGGCGATGGCCGCCGGACTGTTGCCCAATACCGTCCGCAGCTGCGCGTGGGCGGTCGGCGTCAGCAGGAGCACCCAGGCCGCGAGGACGAGGGAACCGGCGAGGGCGAGAAGAAGCGTCGGAATGGAGGCCACGCCGCGCGGCGCAAGACGGTTCCGGAGCGAGCCGCCGAGCGCGGTTCCGGACAGATAGGCGGCCAGGATGGCGGCGTATGTGTACACCGTGTTCTCGAGGGATTGTCCCAGGAGACGCACGGTCAGGATCTCGAATCCCATGCCGAGCAATCCGGTGAGGAACAACGTTGCCGCGAGGCGAACCGGGATCCGATCGGCGGCGGGAAGGAACGGGGCCCTCTTCCGCGTCGAATTCGGATCCCGGGCGGATATTCCCGCGACCAGGCAGATGCAGGCACAGACTCCGTTCAAGGCGGCGAAGACGAGAGTGGCTCCGCGAAAGCCGAGGGCTGGCTGCAGGAGGCCCACGGCGAGGAGGATTCCGACGACGGCCCCGGCGGTGTTGGCGGCGTACAGGGGGCCGACCCGGCGCCCGTCAGGAAATTCCTCCGACACCCAGCGCTCCATGGCGGGAAGCGTGGCTCCCATGGCGAGTGTCCCGGGAAGGAGGGCGGCGGCCGGTAGAAGAAAGGAAATCGTCCAGTGCAATCCCGCGCCTGGCGAAGGGCCCGCCAGGCGCCACGACAATTCCGAAAGCCAGGGAATGGTCGCCAGGGTTGCGACAGCCCAGAGTCCGGCGCCGGCTTCCACGAGCCCGCACACGATCGGGGGAGCGATCCTGCGGACGCGCCGTCGGTCGGACATCCAGGCGCCGGCGGCGAGTCCAAGGAGAAATGTGGTGACGACTCCGTACGTCGCCGGGATCTCGTGGCCGAGTCCGAGGGACAGGCGCCGCGCCCAGGTCAGTTGCAGGCCCAGTCCCGCTGCGCCGGAGAGGGCAAAGAGCACGTGCAACCATCGGAATCGGATCGTGGATCGGGACGACATGGGCAGGGACCGCAGCGCGGCCATTCAGTCCCGAACGGCACCAAAAGAAAACTCCGGAGCGCAGCCCACCTCCGGCCTGGCACCTCGGGAGTGAAGTAGGTGAGTTCGGAGGATTTGACCCGAAGGCGGCGAGTGTGGAACCGTTTCCGCCGCAGACGTGGACAGTAAATCATGACATCCGCCCCAGGGGAGACCTCAACCGAAGGCCATGGGCAGCAGGCGGTGTCGATGAACGGCATGGCAGTCCCCACTACCTGGAATGACACGGCTGTGCCCTATCCCGGCGAGTTGGGATTGCACGGACTGTTCCGACAGCAGGCGGAGCGGGTTCCGTCGGCGGTGGCGGTCCGATATGAAGGGCGGGAGATCTCCTATGGCGAGCTGGACGCCGCATCGAATTCGCTGGCAATCCGACTGCGGGCGCTGGGCGTCCAGACGAACGACCCGGTCGGTTTGTACCTGGATCGCGGCTTGTCCCTTGCGGTGGGGATCCTGGGCATCTTGAAGGCGGGCGGTGCCTACCTTCCCCTGGACTCCGCCCATCCTTCCGCCCGCCTTGCGGACATGCTCTGCGATGCGGGGGTGAAGGTGGTGGTCACCCAGTCTTCGGACCTTCCGCCGTTGCCCGAGACTGGTGCCGTGCGCGTGATGCTGGATTCCTGGGGCGCGATGGAGGGAGACGTCCCCGTGGACGGGGTGGTCCCGTGTCCAGCGGTCGGCCCCAGGGAATGCGCCTACATTATTTACACCTCGGGATCCACGGGGCGCCCCAAGGGCGTGCCCGTCCGGCAGCACAGTGCGGTGTCGTTGATCTGTGCCTACCGGCGGCGGATCCCGATGAGCCCGGGAGAGCGGCTGGTGAGCATCACGTCGCCCGGATTCGACATTTCGGTCCTGGACTACTTTCTGCCGCTTTCCCAGGGGGCCGTGCTGGAGCTGGTGCCCCGGGAGGTCGCTCGGGATGCCGGGCGGATGGTTCAACGTCTCCGGGAGGTTTCCCCGCAGGTTTTTCAGGCAACGCCCTCCTTGTGGAATGCGCTGTTGGAGTCGGGCTGGCCCGGGGATCCGAAGCTCGTCGCCATCTCCGGCGGTGAAACCCTGGTCGGTCCCCTGCGACGGCGATTGGCGGCGTCCTGTGGCGTGCTGTGGGATTCCTACGGGCCGACGGAAACGACCATTTACTCAACAGCCCTGCGGATTCCGGGAGGGATGGTTTCAGATGAGTCCAGCTGCATCGGACAGCCGCTCGACAACAACCGGGTGTACGTGCTCGACGAGCGTCGGCAGCCGGTGCCCGTGGGTGAGGTTGGGGAGCTGTACATCGGTGGCGGGAGTTTGTCGGAGGGCTATCTGAATCGTCCGGAGCTGACGGCGGAACGGTTTCTCCCAGATCCTTTTTCCGCGGATGCAGGGGCTCGAATGTACCGCAGCGGAGACCAGGGCCGATGGCGGGCGGATGGAACCCTGGAGTTTCTCGGACGGTTGGACCACCAGATCAAGCTCCGGGGTTTCCGGATTGAACTGGGGGAGATTGAAGCCGCCTTGCGGGACATTCCGGACGTGGTGGAGGCCGCGGTCCTAAAGCGCGAGGATCGTCCGGGGGACCCCCGGTTGGTGGCCTACGTCGTTGCCCGGAGTGGAACTCGACTGGAGGCTGAGGCCCTGAGGGATGCTCTCGCTCGGTCTCTTCCGGAATACATGGTCCCGTCTTTTTTCGTCGCGTTGTCGGCGATGCCCTGGACGGTCAGCGGGAAGCTGGACCGCGCCGCGCTCCCGGCTCCGGACGCCGAACGTCCGGACCTCGAATCGGCCCCGGTGCAGGCTTCGTCGCCGCTGGAGGCCGAACTGGCCGCAATCATGGGCGGCGTGCTCGGGATCCATCGCGTCGGCATCCACGATCATTTCTTCCGGCTGGGGGGGAGTTCTCTGACGGCGCTGAAGGTGCTTTCGAGGATCAACCGGCGATTCGATGCCGGACTTCGCCTGACCGACTTCCTGAAGGGTCCCACCGTCGCGGAGTTGTCGGCGATCCTGGAGCGCCGCCGCGAGCAGGAGAAGGTCATTCCCCTGCGCCGAGTGACCCGCCCGGGAGCCGGACGCGTTCCGGCGACCGGGGAACAAACCAACCTTTGGTTCGTCGACCAACTGGCGTTGGAAGGGAGCACCTACCACGTCCCTGTTGCCGTACGGTTGCAGGGCCCGATCCGTCCGGACCGTTTGGAGCGCGCGTTGCGGATCCTTTCGGAGCGACAGGACATCCTGGCCACGCAATTCCGACTCGATGATGCCGGGCTGCGGCAGGAGGTGGTGCCCCTGGACGGCCCGCTGCTGGGCTTCGAGGACCTGGCGTCCCTGCCCGAGGCGACCCGGGATGAGGCCGCAACGGAGCGGTTGAAGGCCCTGGTCCGGGAGCCCTTCGACCTCGCGACCGCTCCGTTGTGGCGGGCACTGCTGCTGCGACTGGGACCGGAGGATCACGTCCTTTCCTTCGACTTCCATCACCTGCTGGTGGACGAATGGTCCCTGCACCTGATCTTTTCCGAACTGGAGCTCGCTTACCGGGAGTTGGGAGGGGAGGTCGTGACGTGGCCGGAGTTGCCGGTTCGATTCGCCGACTTTGCCGTCTGGGAATCGGAACGGCGCGCGGAAGCCGACCTGGTGGTCCAGGAGGCGTACTGGAAGGGAATCCTGGGCGGCGCGGCGGGCGCGGCTTCCCTTCCGGCGGATCTTCCCATGCCGGAGCGGCGCTCGGGCGTGGGCGGTCGCATGTCCCAGACCGTGGATGCCGCAGTCCGATCGACGGTGGAAACCCTCGCACGGGAGGAGTCCACCAGCGGATTCGTGGTGGCACTGGCGGGCTGGCAGGCATGGATGGCCGTCCGTTCCGGGGCACGTGAGATCCTGACGGGAAGCCCGGTCGCCCAACGGGAACAGCCGGAGGTTGAGGGCCTGGCGGGGTTGCTTCTCCGGACGTTGCCCATCCGAACCACCGTGGATCCGGGACAGGACTTCCGGACGTACATCCGCCAGGTCCGCGCACGGGTGGCGGACGCCTTTGCCCATTCGGCCGTTTCCCTGGCTCGAATCCTGGGGTCCATTCCCCGGGATCCCCGGTCCCTGTCGCCGTTTCCCACCACGTTTGCGCTCGTGGATCGAGAGGACGCGCTCCCCAGCCTCCCCGGGTTGTCCGCGACCCGGATTCCAGTTCACACGTTCACGTCAAAATTTGACCTGTTCGTGCACATCTCGTCCCAAGGGGCGGATCAGTGGAAGGTGGAACTGGAGTACGCTGCGGACCGTTTTTCGTCCGGACGCGCGCGTGAGATTTTTGATGGATTCATCGAATTCCTGGGCATGGCGGCCGGCAATCCGGACGCTCCTGCGTTTGGGAGGCCGGTGACAGGCGTGGAGTCTCGACCACGGCTGCCGGACCTGTTGGCTTCCGGGAACATCATGAATCTGGTGGAGGGAATTCCCGGGGCGCTTCCCGGGGAAACCGCGATCCGGGGAGCCTTCGGCACGATGAGCCGCGAGGAACTGCGCAGGGGCTACGACCGGATTGCGGCGGCGGTACTCGCGCGAGGTGTGCGTCCCGGGGATGCCGTGGCCCTGTGTGCCGGCCGATCTCCGCAGCAGGTTGCCGCGCTCCTGGGGGTCATCAAGGCGGGCGCCGCCGGAATGCCGGTGGACCCTTCGTATCCCGCCGAGCGTCGGAAGTGGATGCTGGAGGATGCGCGGCCCAGGCTCGTGATCGCGGACCGTGCGCATGCGGGACTTTTTGAAGGCACCGACATCCCGGTGCTCGTATTGGAGGATCTCGATCCGTCATCCAATTCACCGCCTGTCCCCGCCTGTCCGGCGGGCCCTGAGGATCCGGTGTACCTCCTGTTCACCAGTGGCAGCTCCGGACGTCCCAAAGGTGTGGCGATGCCACACCGGGCATTGGTCAACCTGGTGCAGTGGCAGTGCCGGACGTCGGTCCTGAAGCCGGGGGACGCGACGCTTCAGTTCGCCCCGGTCAGCTTCGACGTCAGTTTTCAGGAACTCTTCACAACCCTGGCGCAGCGCGGGGTCCTGGTTCTGGTCCGTGAGGAGGAACGCCTCGATCCGGGGCTGCTCCTGCAACGTGTGCGCGAGGAGTGGGTCCGGCGGCTCCTGCTGCCCTTTGTGGCGTTGCAGGCGATCGCCGAGTCCGCGGAGTCCGCAGGCCTGGTTCCGGACTCCCTGGGCGAGGTGTTCACCAGCGGTGAAGCCCTGCGGATCACTCCGGCGATCCTGTGGATGTTCTCGCGCCTGCCGGGATGCCGGTTCTGCAACCAGTATGGTCCGACAGAAACGCACGTCGTCACGGAACACGAACTTTCGGGAGCACCCTCGGATTGGCCGGCACTGCCTCCGATCGGACGTCCGATCGACGGCGCCCGTTACCGGATGGTGGGTGAAGGGGGTCATCTGGTTCCTCCAGGGACGGAGGGGGAGCTGCAGGTCGGCGGAGTCTGCGTCGCGTTGGGGTATTGGAATCGTCCGGACCTGACGGCGGAGCGCTTTCTGGAGGATCCGAGCCGGCCGGGAGAGCCCTGGTATCGGACCGGGGATTGCGTGGTGGAGCGGCCGGATGGCGCATTGGAGTTTCGCGGACGCCTGGACGATCAGGTGAAGGTGAATGGATACCGCGTCGAACTTTCCGAAGTGGAGGCGGCGCTGGAGCGGCATCCCGCAGTCCGGCAGGCGGCGGCGTCCGTTCGCCCGGGGCCTTCGGAGATCCCGCGACTGGTGGCGTGGTACGTGCCGAGGGACACGGTGGATTCCCCCACCCTGGTGGCCCACCTGCAGCTGTTGCTTCCGGGATACATGATTCCCTCCGCGCTGGTTGCGGTGGATCAGCTGCCCCGGACTCCAAGTGGAAAACTGAATCGGGCTGCCCTTCCGGAACCGGCTCAGGATCCCGCACCTTCCCGGGGCGTTTCCGTGGAACCATCCAACCCAACGGAGTCCGCCCTCGTGGCCATCTGGCGGGAGACCCTGGGCGTCCCGGACATCGGAGTTCATGACAACCTGTTCGCCCTCGGTGGAAATTCACTGGATGCGATGAGGATCGTCTCGCGGATCCGGACGCGGCTTTCCTCCGACCTGTCGGTCAAAACCCTGATGAAGAATCCGACGATCGCATCCCTGGCGCTCCAGGTGCATGAATCGGGACCAGGGATGACGGCCATCCGCCGGACGACGAAACCCGGGGACCCGGGCATCCCCGCCACCGAGGAACAGGTCAACCTCTGGCTCGCCCATCAATCCTCGTCGAATCCCTCGGCCTACAACGTGGTCATTTGCAGCCGGATTCTCGGACCGCTGGACCGGACTCAGCTGGAACGCGCATGGCGAATGGTTTTGGAGCGGCAGGACATTTTGTTGACCCGGGTCCGACAGGAGGGTGGAGGGCTGGTCCAGGAGATCACCGGAGTTCCGGAACCGATTCTGGAGTTTGTGGATCTGGCAGGAATGCTTCCTGAACTTCAGGAAGGTCTTTTATTGAAGCGGGTGGCGGCGGCGACCCAGGCGTGTCTGGATCCTTCGGGGGACCTTCCGCCGTGGCGGTTTCACGTGTTCCGGGCCTCCCCGACCGAGAACGTCTTGCTGTTCCTGGTGCACCACCTTCTCGTGGGCGAGAGCTCCCTTCGCACCATCGCCCGTGAACTGAGTCTCGCCTATCAGGCCGCCGGCGGGGAGTCGGTGGTGTTTCCCGAGCTTCCCATCCGGTTCGCGGATTACGCGGTCTGGCGCCACCAACAGTCGTCGTCTCCGGATCTTGGGGTCCATGAAGCGTACTGGCGGGACCAACTTCGGGTCCTCGCAGGGCCCATTCCGCTGCCGGTGGATCGGAGTCCGGGCCGCTCCCGGACGGGATTGGGGGGCGTCGAGGAAATTCCGATTCCCAGGGAACTTTGGGAACGGGTTGAAGCGCTGGCCCGCGGGACCCATGCGACGCCGTACCTCGTGCTGCTGTCCGTTTGGCAGGCGTGGCTTGCGGCGCGAACCCAATCCCGCGATGTCGTGGTGGCCTCCCCGGTCGACCAACAGGAACTCGCCGAGGTGGAATCCCTCGTTGGCCTGTTCCTGACGACCCTGCCCCTCCGGGCAACGGTGGACTCCGGCACGACCCTCCGGGCATTGGTGGACCGGGTCCGTCTCGCAATGACGGATGCCCTGGCGCATGCGGCGGTTCCCATGTCCCGGATCAGTGCCCTGTTGCGCACATCCGCGCAGCGGGAGGCCCTGCATCAATGCGCCTTCGCGCTCGTGGACCAGCCTGCGGCTTCCTTCACGTTTGAGGGGACCCGGACGGAGCCGTTTCCCCGTCAACGGGGCGGTGCGAAGTTTATGCTCACGCTGCTCATTGGGCCGGGCCCGGACGGCACCCGGCGGGGGCTCCTGGAGTATTCCGGGGATTGGTTCACCGCGGATCGCGCCCGGTCGCTGGCGGACGAGTTTGAGGCATTCCTGCGCCAGGGGGTCGGGGCGCCCGATCACCCGATGCCCGGGCTCCCGCCGCGGGCGGAATTGGGCGGTGATCGTCAACGAACGGTTCCGTTCCGGTTCGCACAGCAGGTGGCCCGGGATCCGGGCGCGGAGGCGTTGCGTGCGGGATCGCGCCATTGGAGCTATGCGGAACTGGATGCGGCCTCCGATGCCCTGCGCGGAACTCTGGAGAGCGCCGGCGTTGTGCCCGGCGCCCGCGTGGGACTGCATCTCAGTCGTTGCGCCGAATGGGTGGTCGCGGCTCTCGCCGTGTTGAAGGCGGGTGCGGTTTACGTCCCGTTGCTGCCGGGATGGCCTGATGCCCGGCTCGCCGAACTGGCAAACGCGGCCGATGTGTCGGTGGTCGTTGGAATGACCGCGGTCCGGCCGGCGTGGCTGCCTCCGGAGGTCCCTTGTTTGAGTGCTCGGACTTCAAGCGCGTCCTCAGGCTCCCGCCCGCTGCCGCTTCCGTCGGAACTGAATTCGGAATCCCCGGCCTATATTCTGTTCACGTCGGGATCGACCGGAATTCCCAAGGGCGTCCTGGTTCCCCACCGGGCTGTGCACCGGCTGGTGGTCGGACAGGACTTCCTTCCGTTTGGTCCGGCGCTTCGATTCCTCTATCTCTCCTCACCCGCCTTTGACGCGTCCACCCTGGATGTCTGGGCGCCGCTGCTCAATGGAGGGACCTGTGTGGTGCTGGAGGCGGACCATGTGGATGCCGGGGTGATCGGGGCCGAGATCGCCGCCCATCGAGTCAACAGCCTGTTTTTGACGACGGGGCTCTTCAACTTCCTCGTGGATAATCAGCCGGAATCCCTGGCGGGGGTGACGCACCTGGTCACCGGGGGCGAGGCGATGTCCGAGGCCCACGCTCGGCGGGCGTTGGAACGTCTGCCCGGTATCTGCCTCGTGAACGGATACGGTCCGACGGAGACCACCACGTTTGCCGTAACCGGAAAGGTGCCACCGCTGTCCGAGTGGGAGCACGGGGTTCCCACCGCCATCGGCCGGGAATTGCGCGGGACGCATTGTGAGATTCTGGATTCGAAAGGGTCCCCGGTGCCCGACGGGGAGCCCGGGGAATTGTGGATCGGAGGCGACGGGATCGCCCTCGGGTACGTCAACGACCCGGATCTCACCGCGGAAAGGTTTCGTCCGGATCCTGCCGATCCCGGGGGACGGGCCCACCGGTATCGGACCGGGGACCTCGTTCGACGGCTTCCGGATGGACGATTGGAATTCGTGGGCCGTCTCGATGCCCAGTTGAAGATTCGGGGTCATCGAATCGAGCCCGGCGAGATCGAAGCGATCCTGGAGGAGCATCCGGCCGTGCGCACTGCGGTCGTGGTGGGACGTCCTGTGGAAGGCGGGGTACTCGATCTCGTGGCCTGTCTCCGGGCCGCACCAGGGTCTCCGGTGCCGGTCGCGGAACTGCGGGAACGGCTCGCAGCGCGCCTTCCGGAATACATGATCCCGTCCCGCTTTGAGGAATTGGACACGATCCCGCTCACGTCGACGGGGAAGGTGGACCGGGCGGCCCTGGCGGGATCCATCCTCACAGCCCCGTCCGACCCCCAGGCTTCCGAGGGACCTCGAACGCCCCTGGAGGAGACACTCTGCCGCGAATGGGAGGCCGTTCTCAACCGGTCCCCGGTTGGAATCCACGACAATTTTTTTGATGTGGGCGGACAGTCGCTGCGGGCGCTGCAGTTGACCGGGCGCCTGCAGAAAGTGCTGGGGCGTCCCGTGCGGGTCGCCGACCTGTTCCACTATCCGACCATTGCCGAGATGGCTGCCATCCTGGCGCCCGCGGAGGAGAACGCTCGTCCGGTGAAGGGACCCTTCCGCGGTGCGGCGACCGGGGTGCCCTGGTTCCACATCCCGGGGGTCTTCGGATTTGAGTTCCTGACCCCGGAACTTGCGGCCGTCGTCGGGGCACATCGACCGTACTTCGATGGCCTCCAATTCCCGGGACTCGATGGCCACACGGAACCGCTCCGGACGGTTGAAGCAATTGCCGAAGCGGTGGAGACGCAACTGATGCGGATTTATCCGCAGGGACCACTGTGGCTGAGCGGCTATTCCTTTGGGGGGTCGGTGGCCTATGAACTTGCCCGGCGTTTGCAGTCGCGAGGTCGTCCGGTGGACTGCGTGGTTCTCTTCGACACCTGTGCACCCGGGGCTCTCTGGCGGCGTCCGCTTCCCGAGTTTATCCGACAGGTCGCCGCACAGGGCCCGGTGGCGGCGGGACGACTCGTCTCGAGGAAGCTGTCGGAATTCACGAAGGCGAAGGTGCACCGGGCCCGGCGCCGCTGGTGGACTGCCCGGGAGCGGGTGGAGGCGGCCAGCCTCGAGGCCCATGAACGGTTTCAGCCGCCGCGCTACGATGGCCGGGTGGTCCTCCTGCAGGGGCTGGATCCCGTCCCGGAACACACCGGATACTGGGTGCAGGATCCGAAGAATGGATGGGGATCGTTTGCGGGGCCGCGCTTCGAGTTCATTCGCATGGCCTGCAACCACCACAATGTATTCCTGGAGCCGGTCTCCCCGGTCGTCCTGGAGGCCGTCCGACGGCTGCTTTCGCCCGGTTGAGCATCCTTCCCCTCCAAAGCGGGACGCCCGCCGGTCCCGGATCTCACTGCGGATCCCTTGGGGTGGGCAACTTCGACTGAAGCCGGTGGAGATCGTCCAGATCTCCGTCGGGTCGCGCATCCTGGCCCCATTCGACGAAGATTTTGGGAGCCCGCCAGCGCCATTTCTCCACGTGTCCGTCCACGAAGGCGAGGTTGGCCCCGCGGTTGTGGCGGTCCGCCGGCTGGTCCACCCACCGGGTTCCATAGTAGTCCTCGTAGGCCGGGGAGATGCCAAAGGTGGCGTCCACAATGCCCTGTTCGTGGGTGTCGATGTAGGAAAAGACGTCGGACGCGGACGGGCGTGACGCCTCGGCGACCGTCCGGGAACTCCTGAATTCGAGTTCGCAATTGAGCCAGACGCTGAGGTTGTAACTGCGGGTACGCGGGACGCTGTATCCGGCTTCCGGGCTGAAGATCCGCGAGCGATCCGCGGGGCAGCGATACACCGCCGGAGATTGGAGGTAGGGGTAAATAACCCCGGCCATGAGGTTGGACGGAGTGGTATCGCGGGTGACGTCACCCGGGGCCCACGACTGGTTGGTGAGGGCGGGGGTGTTGGTTTCGCCCACGATGTAGGAGAAGCTGTTGGGGGGAAGTTCGTCCCGGTGATCCTGCGCGTAGCTGAGGGAGGCGAGCTGGAGCTGACGGAGATTGTTGGAGCAGGCGGCCGCATATCCGGCCTGTTTCGCCCGGGCGAGGGAGGGCAGGAGCAGGCCCGCCAAAATGGCGATGACCGCGATCACCACCAGCAGTTCCACCAAGGTGAACGCGGCAGGCCGGGGGGCGGAGGGTGATTTTGGCGAATCCACGCGCATTCGGAACCGGGCTTCAGACCAATTCTGACAATTCCGCGGGAAACCGCCACCCTCCTTGCACGATTCGAGGCGGAACCCGCGGGGCTCAATGACCGTGAATTCGGGCTCCGGGATCCCGAGGACGCGCAGGATTTGTGGGACATTGGGCAAGGATTGTTGGGCGCTGGACGGGGAAACAGCCCTTGGATAGAACCGCACTGTCCCCGATGCAGTGCCAATTATCCCACGTTTCACAAGCCATGCGATCTCACTTCCGAACTCCGACCCTGACCCGGCTCCTCACCCTGCTTCTCGCCACGGTCGCGCTCCTGGCGCTACCGGACCGCACACAGGCCGCGGAGAAAAAACCCAATGTCGTGATGCTCATGCAGGACGACACCGGCTGGTTTGACTTTGGCTGCTATGGCGGTGGCGCCGCGCTGGGGCATCCGACGCCCAACATCGACCGCATGGCCCGGGAGGGAGCCCGGTTCACCTCCTGGTATGGACAGGCAAGCTGCACGGCCGGCCGGTGCTCGTTTCTGACCGGACGCGTACCCATCCGGTCCGCACTCTCCGTGGTCACCGTTCCCGGGGACCGGAACTTTCTGAGGAAGGAAACCCCGACCATTGCCGAGTTCTTCAAGAAGGGCGGGTACTCCACCTACTTCTCCGGCAAGTGGCATCTGGGCGACCGTCCGGAGGCCTATCCGATCGAGCATGGGTTCGATGAGATGAAGGTCTTCTGCGCCTATTACCCCGGCGTGTACACCTACAGCGACACGTCGACGTGGTTTCATCCCTGGTTCCCGGGTTACAACCAGACGTTCTCCAACATGTATTTCAAGGTGGTGAACATGTACGAGTGGGAGGGCGTGGCCGGAAAGCCGGCGCAGAAGAAGGGCTATATCGACTGGAACCACCTGGCCACGGTGGATGTCCGCCAGACGGACAACGCGGTGGAGTACATCCGCAAGCACGCCGGCGACGAGAACCCGTTCTTCCTCGATGTCAATTTCATGAAGATGCACAACCCGAACAACCCCGCCCCGAAGTTCGCCGGAAAGACCCGGCTGGGCCGGTATTCGGACTCCATCCTCGAACTCGATGACAACATCGGGCGCATCCTGGATACCATCCGCGAGGTGGCGCCCAACACCATCGTGATCACCACTGCGGACAATGGCGCATGGCAGGACGCCTATCCGGATGCCGGTACCCATCCCTTCCGCGGCGACAAGGGCACCCCGTTCGAGGCTGGATGGCGCGTCCCGGGAATCATGTGGTGGCCGGGACACATTCCCGCCGGCGCGGTTTACCATGAAATGATGACCCACATTGACTGCTGGTCGACGCTGGCCTCGATGGTGGGTCTGACACCGCCCCCCATGGCGCCTGGAAGGACAACAACGGAAAGCCCATCTATTTCGACAGCATCGACAACAGCGCGTACATCCTCGGAAAGGCCCGTCATTCCGCCCGCCGCTCGTGGATCTACATCAATGGCGAGGCGCTGGGGGCAGTGCGGGTGGACGTTGCCGACGATCCGGAGAATCCGGATCTCAACATCGCCTGGAAGAGCCTCTTCACCTCCAAGGACACCTGGCTGGGGCCCACCCAGAATTCCGGGGGCGCACCCACTTTGTATTGCCTCACCTTGGATCCCTTCGAGAAGTGTGACATGCTATTCAACGGCGGCATGGCGTCGCGCCTTCCCAAGACCTCGCCGGCTCAATGGGCGGGCATGGACAATGGCTGGGCCCTGTCCCTGACCCAGGGCGCGCTCGGCGAGTTCGACAAGTCCATCGTGGATTTCCCTAGCATCCGTCGATTCCCGGGCGGAGCCTCGACCGACATGATTCCCAATCTTCAGGATCCCGAGAATCCGGTCCCGAACATGGACCTCGAGAAGGCGGCTGCGACGCTTCACCTTCCTGACTGATCCGGTCGCCGATGCCACCGGGAGACCGCGGGCGTTCAGGACAGACCGTTGGCGTCCGGGCCGGGCTTCGCCGGTCCCACGCCAACGGTCTTCTTCTGCTTCTGATGGCTTCCGGGTGCGGCTCGGCTGCCGCCGCGGAGGTCATGCCGCCGAGTGCCACTCCGGGGGAGGTGCTGCTGACCGATTCGCTGGGACGCGCCGTCCTGTTGCCCACCAATTCCATTCCGGCGGACCTGCTGCCGGAGAATGCCGCCACGCTGATCCGCCAGCTTCCCCTGCTCCTTCCCGGTTCCCGCGCTCCCTCCGTTGTCCGGTCCCGCCATGAGGCCGCGCTGTCCGGCGACTCCGGACTGGAGTTCCTGCCCGCGACGCCTCCCCTGCTCCCGCCGTATCTGACAAGCCTCGATGAATTCGGGAACACCGCCCTCAAGCCGGGGGCGATGTTTCCAGCTCCGCCATTCGATCGCATCCTGCAGAACGCCAAATTCAAGCTCTCCGATTACGGATTCCGCTTCACTCTGGCCCAGAACTTCACGGCCCTCGGGCTGGTGGACGCCAACGGCGACAGCAGCGCCCAGGGTTTCTACGCCCTCGATTTCAAAGGCAAGTGGGCGGTCTTTTCGGACCCCGGGTCGGGGGCTGCCGGCTGGATCACCGGTCAATTGGAGGCCATGGCCGGACTCGGCTCCACGGGGGCCACGGAGAATCCCAAGTCCACGCTGGGGACGATTTCGTCACCCAACTATGACTGGAACTCCCGGAATGGCGTCCGGCTCCCGGAGCTCGCGTGGCAGCAGGCCCTCCCGGGGGGCGACTGGGTGGTGGTGGCCGGGATGGTCAGCCAGAGAAACTATTTCGACGCCAACGCGTATGCCCACAGTGCCCACAGCCAGTTTCTGAATTCCGCGCTGGTCCACAGTCAGGTCCTGCCGCTCGCCCAGTACAACCTGGGCCTCAACCTCCAGTGGCAGCCCCACAAGGATTGGTACGTGATGGCGGGAGCCAGCTCGGGGGAGGCCGCGGCGGGACAGGCGCCCTGGACCGCACTCTCGCAGGGAACGTGGTCGGTGCTCGGGGAGCTGGGTTACGCGCCGGAGCACGCCTTCGGATTGGGGCCCGGCGTTTACCGCATCCAACCTTTCGTGGCGCGGTCGGAAGGCCCCACCCAGGGGGGTGTGGCATTGGATCTTCAACAGCAACTGGGCAAGGAGGTCCCGTGGGCGTGGTTCGGCCGCTTCGGATTCGGCGGAAGCGAGGTCACCGCGGGCGCCTCCGCCCAGGCGGGCACCGGGTTTGTGATTCAGGGACCGCTGGAGTTGATGGGCCTCTTTCCATCCCGGAAGTATGATTCGGCGGGACTCGGATTCATCTGGAGCCAGCCTTCGGCGGGGAAGAAGACCGTCTATCACGAAAACGAATTCGGAATGGAGACGGGCTACGTCCTCCAATTGACCCCGACGCTGAAGATCCAGCCGGACCTGCAGGTTTTCTGGGACGCGGCCTACGCTCCGGGCGGGGGACCGCAGTGGGCGGGTCAGCTCCAATTGGATCTGCTGTGGTGACCGCGGGATTCCTCCCCGCTCCCGGCTCCAGCGACTTTCCCTTGGGAATCTGGCAGGGGTTTCCGTAACACTCGGCGCGCACGCTATGTCGTCCCGAGTCTCCGCTACCCCGTCCCCGGTTGTCCGCCGCCCGTTCCAAAAGCTGATGGCCGCCAACCGGTCCGAAATTGCTGTCCGGATCTTCCGCGCCGGAACCGAGCTCGGGCTGCGCACGGTGGCGGTGTACGCCCAGGAGGACCGCTTCTGCATCCACCGCTTCAAGGCGGATGAATCGTATCTCGTCGGACAGGGCAAGGGTCCGGTCGCCGCCTACCTCGACATCGAGAGCATCGTGGCGCTGGCCAAGGAGACCGGGGTGGATGCCATCCATCCCGGCTACGGATTCCTCAGCGAAAATCCCGAGTTCGCCCGCGCCTGCGCCCGGGCCGGAATTGCGTTCGTGGGGCCGCGTCCGGAACTCCTGGACATGATGGGCGACAAGACCGCCGCCCGCGCTTTGGCCAAGCGGATCCGGGTGCCGGTGCTTCCCGGCACGGAGGAACCGATCAGTGACCGGGACGAGGCGCTGAAGACCGCCCGCGAAATCGGGTTCCCGCTGATCATCAAGGCGGCCTTTGGCGGCGGCGGACGCGGCATGCGCGTGGTGAAGAAGGAGGCGGACCTGGCCGGACTTCTGGACGAGGCGCAGGGCGAGGCGGGACGCGCCTTCGGGAATCCGGCCGTCTTCCTGGAGAAATACATCCCGCGGGCCAAGCACATCGAGGTGCAGATCCTCGGAGATCAGCACGGCAACGTGGTTCACCTGTACGAGCGCGACTGCTCGGTGCAGCGGCGCCACCAGAAGGTCGTCGAGGTGGCGCCGTCCTTCGGGCTTCCCCCGGAGGTCGTCCAGGAACTCTGCGCCGCAGCTGCGCGCATCGCGCGGGAGATCCGGTACGATAACGCCGGCACCATCGAATTCCTCTACGACCTGGACCGCCACGAATGGTTCTTCATCGAGATGAACCCCCGCATCCAGGTCGAGCACACCGTCACCGAGGTGCTCACCGGACTCGACCTCGTGCGCGCCCAGATCCTGATCGCCCAGGGGCACTCGCTGCATTCGCCCGAGGTCGGAATGCCTCCCCAGGACCAGATCCCGAGAAACGGCTTTGCCATCCAGTGCCGTGTCACCACCGAGGACCCGGAGAACAAGTTCACGCCGGACTACGGCAAGCTGCTCGCGTACCGGTCCCCGGGCGGTTTTGGGATCCGGCTGGACGGCGGCATGGGCTACTCGGGTGCGGTGATCACCCCTTTCTACGACTCGATGCTCGTGAAGGTCATCGCCAGCGGACAGACGTATCCGATCGCCATGGACCGCATGGGCCGTGCGCTCTCGGAATTCCGCATCCGCGGGGTGAAGACCAACATTCCGTTCCTCGAGAATGTCATCCGGCACCCGCAATTCCGCAGCGGCCAGGCCACGACGACGCTCATCGACACGTCGCCGGAACTCTTCAACTTCAAGGCCCGCCGGGATCGCGCGACGAAGCTCCTCAACTTCCTGGGCAACGTGATCGTGAATGGCAACCCCCACGCCAAGGGCTACAAGCCCGCGCGTGCGTTTGAGGTACCCGTGGTCCCGAAGGCCGGTCCGGACGCCCTGCCCAAGGGCACGCGCGACCTCCTGCTGGAGATGGGGCCGTCGAAGTTCGCCGACTGGGTGTTGAAGCAACGTCGGCTGCTCATCACCGACACCACCTTCCGGGATGCCCACCAGTCGCTGATGGCCACCCGGGTGCGCAGCTACGACATGCTGGCGTGTGCGGATGCCCTGGCCCGGCGCGCCGGGGATGCCCGCACGGGACTGTTCTCCCTGGAGATGTGGGGCGGCGCGACCTTTGACACTGCCATGCGGTTCCTCAACGAGGATCCCTGGGAACGCCTGCGCCAGCTCCGCACACGGATTCCGAACATCTGCTTCCAGATGCTGTTCCGCGGATCCAACGCGGTGGGGTATTCCAACTACCCCGACCATGTCGTGGCGGGATTCGTGAAGCATGCCGCGGCGTCCGGCATGGACATCTTCCGCATCTTCGATTCGCTGAACTACCTGCCGAATCTGCGCGTCGCGATGGAGGCCGTGCAGCAGACCCACGCCCTCTGCGAAGGCACGGTGTGCTACACGGGCGACATCCTCGATCCGCAGCGCGACAAGTATCCGCTCAAGTACTACGTCAAACTGGCGAAGGAACTGGAGCGCATGGGGGCGCACCTGATTGCGATCAAGGACATGGCGGGACTGTGCCGTCCGTATGCCGCCCAGAAGCTGGTGCGCGCCCTCAAGGACGAGGTGGGGGTACCGATTCATTTCCATACGCACGACACCAGCGGGGTGAATGCGGCCAGCGTGCTGCGCGCCAGCGATGCCGGGGTGGATGTGGTGGATCTCGCGCTTGCGGCGATGTCGGGCAGCACCTCGCAGCCGAACCTCAACTCGGTGGTGGCGGCGCTCCAGCACACGCCGCGGGACACCAAGCTGGACCTCCCGGCGTTGAACGAGTTTTCCGAGTATTGGGAAAAGGTCCGCGAGTATTACGCACCCTTCGACACCGCGCCCCGCACGGGCAGTGCCGAGGTGTACCTGCACGAGATGCCGGGCGGGCAGTACACGAACCTCAAGGAACAGGCGGCCAGCATGGGCGTGTCCCATCGGTGGCCGGAGATCGCCCGCACGTACGCCGAGGTCAACGCCCTGTTTGGCGACATCGTCAAGGTGACGCCGTCCAGCAAGGTCGTCGGCGACATGGCGCTGTTCCTCTTCAGCCGCGGCATCCGGCCTGCGGACGTCGTGAACCTTGAGCCCGGCACCACAGGCTTCCCCGAAAGCGTGATGGACATGCTCAGTGGCGGACTTGGCTGGCCGGCAGGCGGGTTTCCGGAGGACGTCCAGCGCGTGGTCCTCGGCGAGAAGCGCTTCAAGGAGGCGCAAGCCGCGTTCCGTGAGGGGCGCACGGGCAACCGGGCGACCGCGGTCAGCCTGAAAAAACTCCGCGAGGAATTGGCCGACAAGCTCAAGCGGGACGTCACCGACGACGACCTGTATTCGCACCTGATGTATCCGCAGGTGTTCACCGATTTCTCCCGGCATTTGCGCGAATACAGCGATGTCAGCGTGCTGCCGACCCCCGCCTTCTTCTACGGCCTGCGGCCCGGGGAGGAAATCAGTGTGGCCATTGAGGCGGGCAAGACGCTGATCATCCGCCTGGTCAATGTGAGTGAGCCGGACAAGGACGGCCGGCGCACCGTGACCTACGAATTGAATGGCATCACCCGGGAAACCTACGTGACGGACAAGAAGGTCACGCCGCAGACCCGGGCGCGGGTGAAGGCGGACCATGCGGATCCGCTTCAGGTCGGCGCCCCGATTCCCGGACTCATCGCCAGCATTGCCGTGACCGTTGGCCAGAAGGTGTCCCGCGGGGACAAGCTCCTGATGATGGAGGCGATGAAGATGCAGACCACCGTGTCGGCGTCCGCGGACGGCGTCGTCGCGGAACTGCACTGCGCCCTCGGCGAAACGGTCGCCAGCAAGGATCTGCTCGTGCGACTCCGGGCGTAGCCCCCGTTCGTAGTCCAGGCTTCAGCCTGCCAACGTGCGCGGTGACGCGCCCGACGTCGAACCCTTCCTCCACGCCCTGCGGACAGCCTAAAGGCTGCACTACAAGCGGCCCGTTTGTAGTCCAGGCTTTAGCCTGTCCCCGCGCGCTGGCCCGTGGGATCTGCCTCGACCCGCGGGCGGATTTGTGAGGGATTGGGACGCCAACAATCCCCCATGAAGCTGAACCCGCTTTGGCTCGCCCTCGCCGCGCTGCTGTTCGTAGTCCGGGCGCGGGCGGAGTTTGGTTGGTTTGGTTGGGATGCCACCCGGTCGGTGCCGGTGGACCGGCTGATTGCGAATCAGGAGGCACGACTCACGAACCGGACTTTCGATGCGGTGACGCTCTATCGCTTAGCCCGGCTCCACGCCCTGCGCGCAACGTTTGGGCCCATTGAGGTGACTGCCGCCAAGACGGACCTGAATCCGGTCTTCGAATTCCCCGGAAGCGACACGGGAATCTTTCAGGGTGACGCTTCCCAACCGAGATTCCCCGATTCGAAGGAACGGACCGCACACTTGGCGGATTCACTGTGCTATTATGAGCGCGCCCTGCCGGGACTGGTTCGGTCAACGAATGCCTCCGACAAGTGGATGATCCTGCCGGCCCATCTCGGGTACGCGTGGACCCTGGAACAGGCAGGACGCACGAACGACGCGATCCGGGAATACCGGAAGACGTTGAAGCTTGCGTGGGCGGAGGAGGTGTCCATCTCGCCCCGGCATTGGTGGGAGCAATTGAAGAATTCCTGGGCGTCACGGCGGTGGCTGGGGCGGCCGGTACGAGCCATCGGGCCTGGGGTCTGTTTCAGCGGGGAAACCATCCGATACCTTCTCCCCTTGCTCGATCCCGTACGAGACGCCTCCCTGATCGCCGACCTCCAACGCCGTAGCGCGCACCTGGGATCAATGCCCAGATCCATCTCACCCGTGTTGATTCCCACAGATTCGACACGGGACCTCGAGGTCCTGGTGAATCCCGTGGCGTCGGTGCCCTTCGATTTGGATGGGTCAGGGCTGCGGAAGCGCTGGGGATGGATCCGCGATTCCGCCGCCTGGCTGGTCTGGGATCCCGAGGGAACGGGAAAAATCACGTCGGGGCTTCAGCTCTTCGGAAACGTCACCTTCTGGATCTTTTGGCGGAACGGATACGAAGCCCTCGACGCTCTGGATGACAACGGGGACGGCGTGCTCTCGGGCGCGGAGCTTCAAGGATTGGCCCTGTGGCGGGACGCGAACTCCAATGGTGTCAGCGACCCGGGCGAGGTCGTGCCGGTCCGGGATGCCGGGTTGACCGAACTTCAGTGTCATCCCGAGGAGCACTCCACGGGAATCCCATTTCATCCGGCGGGCGCAACGTTCCGCGGGGCGGAGGTCCGGCCCACCTATGATTGGATGCCAAGGAATGAGGGGTGGGAGTAGGGGCAGATGGCGTCAGTGGTCAGTGGTCAGTGGAAGTCACTGGTCACTCGTCATTGGTCACTGGTCATTGGTCATTGGTCATTGGTCAGTCGGCCCAGGGCTGTGGTCGTTGGTCGTTGGCGATCACTCCTGAAAACTGAACACTGAAAACTGCCCACTCTCCCCCTCCCCCTCTCTTTCCCGGTTCCCGCGCTGGAACGGGGCGCGGGGCACTGCTTATGTTCACGCCGTGAGCCCCGTGTGGAAACGAATCCGGCACCTCGCGATTCTCGCCGGTACGATGCTGTTCGCGCTCCCCGCGCTTCGGGCGGTGGTCAGCGAGGATGCCCTGCCGGCCAACGCCGACTGGATTTCCCTGGCGACGAATGCACCCGCAGGGACGCTGTTCCTGCGGCGGACGTTTCCCGTGGAGCCCGGGTTGGTGAAGGGGGTGCTGCTCGCCGCCGCCGATGCGCGCGCGGACGTGTTCATCAACGGGACCAACGCCGGCACGGCCTCGGGGTTTGCCTCGGCGGCGACGTTGGATGTCACCCGCTTCCTGCATGCGGGGGTCAACGTGCTGGCGGTCCGTGCCACCAACGGAGCAGGCACACCGGCCGTCCGGATGATGTTGGAACTCGCCCGTGCCGACGGACGACAGCAATGGTTGGTCTCGGATCCCTCCTGGCAGGCGTCCGCAGCGGCGACCGGGGAATGGACGAAGCCGGGATTCGCCGCCGCAGGCTGGACGCCGGCGGTGGACCACGGGGCCGAGGGATTGAAACGTTGGGGCAACCGTTTCGGGGCGACGGCGTCCGCCGATGCCTACAACAGTTGGATGCTGGCGCGCGGTGCGGAGCGCGCTACGGATCCAGCGACCTTCTCGGTCCGTCCGGGCTTTCGCGTGGAACTCTTGCGCACCGCGCAGTCCGGTGAGGACTCCTGGGTTGCCCTCGCGATGGATCCCGAGGGGCGGATCACGGTCGCCCGTGAGCAGGTGGGTCTCCTGCGATTCACCCTGAAAGGGGGCCAGGTGGACAAGGCGGAGGTCATTGAGGACACGTTGAAGGAATGCCGGGGGCTGCTGTATGCGCACGGCAGCCTGTACGTGAACGCCAACAACAGCCGCGGATTCTACCGCCTGCGGGATGCCGACGGGGATGGGAAATTCGAGGACCAAACTCTGCTGCTCGCCACCGAGGGAGGTGTCGGACACGGGCGGAATCATCTGAGGCTCGGACCCGACGGGCTCATCTACATTGTGCACGGGGATGACGTGGTGTTGTCCAAGCGACTTGAGGTGACGTCCCCGGTCCAGCAGGCCGCCAACGACGCGCTGCTGCCCATGCTGGATCCCCGTCAACCGACGCCGGTTTCACGCTTCATCCAGGTCGGACACATCCTGCAGACCGACAAGGACGGTTCCTTCTTCCGACTGTTTGCCACCGGGCTGCGGAATCCGATGGATGTCGCGTTCAACGCCGACGGGGAGATGTTCACCTACGAGGCGGACATGGAGCGGGATATCGGGGCGCCGTGGTATCGTCCGACCCGCATTCTGCAAATCGTGCCGGGCGGGGACTACGGATGGCGGCGCGGCATGGGCAATATTCCCTTGTGGGCCCCGGACACCCTTCCCTCCGCCCTCGATGTCGGCGTGGGGTCGCCGACCGGAGCGGCGTTCGGCACCGGCAGCGGATTCCCCGAACCGTACCGGAGCGCGCTGTTTGTCGGGGACTGGGCCTACGGACGCATCCTCGCTGTGTTCCTCAAACCCAAGGGCGCGACGTACGAGGGGAAGTCCGAGGAATTTCTCAGTGGCCGTCCGTTGAACATCACCGACCTGACGTTTGGTGCGGATGGCGCGATGTATTTTGTCACGGGAGGCCGCGGGACCCGGTCGGGATTGTACCGCGTGTCGTGGGGCGGAGGTCCTGTCCCGTGGAACCCGGAGCCTCCGGATGCCGGAGCCGTGGCGGCGCGGGCGGCTCGCCGGAAGCTGGAGTCCTGGACCGCGGGTCCCGCGCCGGAGCTCGGCGTGGTGTGGCCCGCGTTGGGGAATCCGGATCCGTGGATCCGCAATGCGGCGCGGCGCGCGTTGGAGCGGATCCCTTCCAAGGATTGGTCCGCGCGAGCCCTGGCGGAAACGAATGAGACGCGGTCAGTGACCGCGTTGCTGGCGCTGGTTCGGGTGTCGGACAACCAAGTTCGCGCGGATCTTTTTGCCCGGCTCCTCCGACTGCCCCTGGCGACCCTGAGTCGCGACGACCAACTGACCGTGTTCCGAATCTACTCGGCGGCGGTCCTCCGGCTGGGATGGCCCGGAGACGACACGGCGGGCGCGGTGATCCGACAGCTCCTGCCCCTCTACCCGGCCGCGGATGCGGAACGAAATGAGGATCTGTGCCGTCTGCTCGCCCATTTCCGGGCCCCGGAGACCATCGCCCGCAGCCTTCCCCTGCTCCAGTCGGCATCATCCTCCGAACAACGCCTGAATTACCTGATGTCGCTTTGGGGACTTCGCACCGGATGGACCCTGGAACAGCGGCGGACCTTCTTTGAGGCCCTGCGGGACGCCGAACAGGCGCATGGGGCGCGCGACTATTACAGCGTGGTGGCGAACCTTCGGAAGAGCCTGACCAATTCGATGAGTTCCGCGGAACGGCTGGCGCTAGGGGGACTGGTCCAAGCCGCGACCCGTCCTGCCGCCGCGGTGCTGCCAACCGGACCCTCGGTTCATGAATGGACCCTGCCGGACTTCGACCTGTCGTCCGGACTTGGCGTTCGTTCCATCGCCGGGGGGCGTGCCGCGTTCCAGGCGGCCGGGTGCATCCAGTGCCATCGAGTCGGCGCCGACGGCGGCGTGGTGGGGCCCGACCTCACGTCCGTCGCCTCCCGGTTCGGTCCGCGCGACCTGCTGGACCACATTTTGAATCCGGCCAAGGCCGTGGATGAAAAGTACCGCCTCGTGGCCGCAACCCTGAAGGACGGCACCACCGTCACCGGCGTGGTGGAACAGGACGGCGATCCGCTCGTGTTGCAGCCTACGGAAGCGGGCGCGGCGCCTGTGGAGATTCCAAAAGCCCGGATCCAATCCCGGCAATTCCTGGAGGGATCCCCGATGCCTTCCGGATTGCTCGATTCCCTCACCCGCGACCAGGTGCTGGACCTGCTCGCCTTCCTGTCCAAGCCTCAATGAGATCCGGAGGCCCGCCCGCCACGCCATGAACGAATCCGTACTCATCACCGGGGGTGCCGGATTCATCGGTAGCCACCTGGCTGCCGCATGCCGGTCCCGCGGCCTGGCGGTCCGGGTGCTGGACGATCTTTCGTCCGGCCACGCGGGGAATCTGACGGGGCTCGACGTGGATTTCCGGCGCGGGTCCATCCTGAGTCCGACGGATCTTGCCGGTGCGATGCGCGGGGTGGACACGGTGTTTCACCTTGCGGCGTTTGTCAGCGTGGCGGCGTCCATGGAACAACCCGAGGCCTGCGCGGAGCTGAACACGCTCGGCACGCTCCGGGTGTTGCGGGCGGCCGAGGATGCCGGAGTCGGAAGGCTGGTCTTCGCCAGTTCGGCCGCGGTTTATGGGGATGATCCGGTCATCCCCAAGCGCGAGGAGCTTGCCCCCGATCCCCGGAGTCCCTACGCGCAAACCAAGCTGGATGGGGAGTTCTACTGCGGATTGTTTCACCGGCGGGGACGCCTCACGACTGCCTGTGCCCGGTTCTTCAACGTGTTCGGTCCGCGGCAGGATCCGGCCAGTGGATATGCCGCCGCGGTTCCGCGGTTCATCTGCCGCGCCCTTGCCGGCGACGATCTCGTCATCTACGGGGACGGCACACAAACCCGCGATTTTGTCGCGGCCTCCGACATCGCCTCGGGCCTGCTCCACCTGGCCTCCCGGCGGGAACTGAGCGGTCCCTTCAACCTGGGACACGGGATCGCGACGCCCATCGGGGAACTTGCCCGGGAGATTCTTCGACTGACCGGAAGCCGGTCGGGAATCCGCCATGCTCCAGCCCGCGAAGGCGAGATCCGTCATTCCGTGGCGGCGGTGGATCGGATCCGAAATACGGGATGGTCCCCGAGTGCCCCGCTTCCGGAGGCGCTGGCGTCCACGGTCGAGTGGTATCGCGCGGAAGCCTCCCGTTCCGTCAGCCCTCGATGATGTCCTTGCCGGATCCCGCCGAGGCGAGTCCGACGGCGGCGAGCAGGACAAAGAGGAACGCGAGCGCCGGCACCTGGAAGGGATACTCGAAAAGGGCCTGGATCAGGCCGGCGGCGAGTGAGGCTCCCAGCATCCAGAGGAACTCCTGCGGCGCCCGCAATCCCCGGTTGGTCCTCCAGGCGGCGACCAGCAGCACCAGGGCGCCCGAGAGAAGCGCGGTTCCAAAGACACCCAGCGTGATGCGGGATTCCATCCAGTCGTTGTGCGCGTGGGCGAGCCACGGCTCGTCCGGTCCCGAGCGGTAAAGGGCGTAGAGTCCGGTGTACGATCCGGCGCCCGTTCCCAGCAGTCCGGCCTCGCCGGCCATGCGTTGGGTGACGGCATTCACGGCGGTACGACCGGGCAGGGAATCCTCAAACACCGCGAAAAACACCCGCTGGAGCGGCGTAGGAAACAAGACCGCGGGAAGGATCAGCAGCAGGGTCACCCCGAGCACCGTGCAGAACTTCCGACGCCGGCCATGGGACCGATGCACCGCCAGCGTGAGAAGACTGAGCGCCATGAGTCCGATGCACTGCAGGACACCGGTCCGCCCCGCAGCGAGGAGCGGACAAACCATCATCAGGATCAGGGTCGGGAGCAGCATCACGGACGCGTCGCTCCCAATGCGGCGGATCGCCGCGGAACTGCGGTCCCGGGACCGCTGCAGGGCCCACCAGAATCCCAGCGCGACCGGCCAGACCAGATTGAAATACGCCGCACCGTTGGCCCGGGAGGGAAACGGACCCCAGGATTGCGACGCGGGATTGGGAATCACCGGACTCAGCTGCCAGGGGATGGGAATTCGTCGGATCCACAGCAGTCGGTCCGAGCCATCCAGGCGCTGGGCGATGCTGACCACGGCGAGGACACCGCTGCTGATGCACAAGGTCCACAGCAGACGCCGCAAACGGGCCGGGGGAAAGGTGACGGGTTCGCCCGCATGACGTTCATGCCGCGACCGGCCCAGAAGCCAGTCCCGCGCGGACCAGAATACCAGGGTCAGGCTGGTCATGGCGGTCAGGGTCCGAAGGGTGGCCGGGGCGTCATAGGTCGTCGGCAGTCCGGCCCATGGAGTGTGGGACCGGTACAACAGATCCACGCCTCGATGCCCGATCACGAGGGAGGCTCGTGCGTTCAGCCAGCTCACCAGGAGGTATTCCAGGATCACCAGGGACAGCACCGCAAGACCTCGAACCACCCAGACGCCCCCCGGACTCGGATTCACCCAGCGCGCGGGCGCATACCCCGTGCGCCAACGCACGACATGCTTGGCAAGGAGGAGCGCACCCAGGACTCCACCCAACCCGGTGAGCATCCAGGAGGCCCACCACACGGTTCCTGCGAAGGTCCAGGGCGCCCAGACCGTCAGGAACAGCAGCAATCCTCCGGAGGCCCAATCGAGCCGGCGGTGCAGCGGCGGGGTTCTTGTTCCGGGGTCCATGTGACGGGCCCATTCAGCGGAAGCCGACCTCCCCGGCGCAAGTCAGGAGAGGCCGTTTCACGTCGTCACCGGGCGTGTCGGCTACCAGATCTTCGCCCGTTCAGACGGGGGACGGTACATGGGGGATGATTCCGGAATCGACCAGGCCTCGTACCAGGCGGGGAGGTTCACGTGGGGTCCGATGCCCCGGAACTGCCCCGGGGAATGGGGATCCACCACCAGCCGCCGGCGCAGCTCGGGCTCGCGCCAGTTCACCCGCCAAAGCTGGGACATGCTGAGGAAGAACCGCTGCTCCGGCGTGAAGCCATCCACGACCCGCCGCTTCTCGGGATGCTTCTTCATCGCCCGCTGCAACGCCTCGAAGGCGATGTCCAGTCCTCCGAGGTCCGCAATGTTCTCGCCGAGGGTGAGCTGTCCGTTGACGAACTGCCCGGGCAACGCCTCGTACTTGCCATACTGCTGCACGAGCTTCTGGGCGCGTCGCTCGAACTCCTTGGTGTCCGACTCCGTCCACCAGTCGCGCAGGTTGCCCTCCGCGTCGTAGCGTCGTCCCTGGTCATCGTAGCCGTGCGTGATCTCGTGACCGATGACCACGCCGATGGCCCCGTAGTTGACGGCGTCATCCATCTCCGGATCAAAGAACGGGGGCTGCAGGATGCCGGCGGGGAACACGATCTCATTGTAGGCCGGATTGAAATACGCGTTCACCGTCTGCGGAGTCATGCCCCATTCCGCACGGTCCACGGGGCGTCCGATTCGGGCCAATTGGCGCTTCACCTCAAACTCCGTCGCGCGGCGGACATTGCCGAGGTAGTCGTCGGGACGCAGATCGAGGGAGGAGTAATCCCGGAACTTCTCCGGATGCCCGATCTTGGTGGAGAACCGGGCGAACTTCTTCAGCGCTTCCTTGCGCGTCGACTCGCCCATCCACTCCACCTTGGAGAGGCGATCGCGGAAAACTTCCTTCAGATTCTCCACCAGCTCGTTCATGCGGGTGCGGGCGGCGGACGGAAAATGGCGTTCGACATACAGCTTCCCGAGCGCCTCACCCAACGCTCCATCGAGGGTCTTGGCAGCGCGCTGCCAACGGGGCTCGGGGCTGGGTTGTCCGCGCAGTGTGGTACCGTAGAAGGCGAAGTTGAGGTCCTCGGCCGCGGCGTTCAGGTAGGCCGCCGAACTGCGCAGGAGGTGCCAGCGGAGGTAGGCCTTCCAGGTCTCGCCGTCGGTGTTTTCCACCAGCCGGTTCAGGGCCTCCAGAAACTCAGGCTGACCGACGATGACGTACTCGGGCATCGAGGTGCCGAGGGCACTCAGGTAAGTATCCCAGGAAATGGCGGGGGTCAGGGCCTGGAGTTCCGCGGGCGTCTTCTTGTGGTAGTTCTTCTCGTCGTCCCGCAGTTCCGTTCGCGTCCGGCTGGCCTTGGCCATTTCGGTTTCCAGCGCGACGATGTCGTCCGCGGACCGCGCCGCCGAATCAGCATCCTCGCCGAGCAGCTGAAGCATCGAGGCGACGTGCTTGCGGTACTGGTCACGCTGCTTCTGAAAACCCTCCCCGAGGTAGTAATCACGATCCGGAAGTCCGAGCCCCGCCTGCCACAGAATCACCGCATAGACGGAGCTGTTCTTCGGATCGGGAACCACGGAGGCGTCGAACAGGACGCCGACGCCCTTGCGGTGCAGGTCGGCCACGAGGCGGACGCCATCCTCGGCACTCGAAATGGACGCGATGCGTGCGAGATCCGCGTCGAGCGGCTTGAGTCCGGTCTGCTCCAGCCGGTTGGTGTCCATGGCCGAACGATAAAAATCGCCAATCAGCCGCGCCGGAGAGCGGGCGGGCGCCTTGGTGTCGGCGGCAGCCTCGGTGAGGAGGTCGTGGATAAGGTGGTAATTGCGTTCCTGCAGTTCGTCGAAGCCCGCCCAGCGCGACTTGTCCGAGGGCACCGGATTCTGCTGCAGCCACCGTCCGCAGGCGAACCGGTAGAAATCAACGGTCGGATTGATGGTCCGGTCGATGTAGTTGGTTGAGAACCGGGGGATCAGGGGCGCCGGCGAGGGTTCCGCTCCCTGGACGGCTGCCAGGAAGGGAATTACGGCCACAACGCACCCGGCGAAGAGACGGCGGGCCAGCGGGAATGACGTCATGCGCGGAACCCTGCCGTACCGGCCCACGAAGGCAAGGCGGACGCCTGCACCGCCAAGGAATTGGATCGGGTGGGAGGAACGCCGTGTCGCCGAGTGGTCGCGAAGCGTCGTGGATTGCGGTAGTCCTCTACCGCTTTCCGTCCCGGCGGGACGCGCGTTGGAACGATCCGTTTCCATCCCCGCGACCGCCGCCGGCATCCCCTCTTGGGGGAGGGATGGCAACCACCGTCCGTAAACAAGTCCCAGGTCGCGTTTGTGGAATGTGGCGGCGGGTGAGATATCGCACGAGCGCTGCGACATGATGAGAACTCGCACCCTCCCCAGGATGGACTCATTAGGCAGAGATTCGTCCCGCCAAAGCCTCGGCGAAGGGTGAAGGGAATTTACAAACCTTCCCACCCTGGGGTACGAATAGTCGTACGACAGAGATCCTGTCGCTCAATCAAACTGTTCAGCCACTAGCGAGTCGTGAAATACTCCCTCCTCCAAATTAGATCCGGGGACGATCAAGCCGGCATGTGGGTTGGAATGAGGTATCGCTCGGAAGACGGAGAGTTGCATTCTCTGTATATCGTCGCCGGAGAGGAAACGACGGCGAAGCCTGTAGGCCGTAGTCTCGTTCCGGTTTATTTCGAACACGACGACCAATCTCAGAGCTGCTATGATGGTGCGGTTAAGATTTCGATTAAGGCGAATTCGGTCACGCTGACTCTAAACGAGAACGGAAGACATTCATTGGAGTTTCCGAAGACAGTCGAGTTTGCTCTTGCAAAGCCGGGCAAAGATTTCCAAAAGGCCAAAACGATGTTCACCGAGATGAGGAAGCGTCATGGAGGCGATGTTATCCATATAGCCGAACAAGGCGCCTCCAATAGAAAGCCGCGATCGCGCCCGGCTTCCAGTCGAGGCTCCTTGGCGCGGCGTCGGTGAGCCGCGGCGTTAGGCGGCATCACGCGCGATGGACTCACCCCGCGACTTGTTTCTCACAGCTTGCGCTGAGATTGAAGAGTCTCTGTCACCGCTCGGCTTCAAGTCCGCCAAGAGTGGCCCGCATACGCAGCGCAAGGATGGCGACTTCACTTACCGAGTTGCGTTCCAGTCCAGCCACAAGAATGTCCCAGGGCAGTATGTTGCGTTGTGGATTCACGCGACGGTGGGGTCGAAGCGTTTGGCTGAGTGGCGAGCATCACAGCCGCACGCGCTCGGCGTCGGCGACGGTGTCGCCGGAGGCCAGATCGGTAATCTCGTGCGACCATATGGATGGCGAGACTGGAATCTCGCGACTCCTACGCGGGCAGCTGCGATTGCTGACGCGACGTCCACAGTTCATTCCATCGCGTTGCCTTACTTCCAGCGGTTCGCAGACATTTCCAGCCTGTGCGCGCTGCTTCAGCGCGAGGAGTTGCCAGCGATGGACACGGCACGCGCGATTGAGTTTCTACTGTGCTTCGCGGACCGTCTCGCCGCTGATTCGGCACTGTCTGCATTCTTCCGAGCGCGGCCTGACTTGCTTGCTGATTATCGCACCCACTTGCAGGTGTTCCGAGAGACCGGCTTACCGAAGGTTCGTCGCACAGGCTTTGCTTATGAGTTGGCGTTCGTTACAGTCGCGTATGGCCTAACACCACCCAATGCCGCCTAACATTAAATGATGTATTGTTTCGGAGCGAAACGGGAGAACAAAGTGCCAGGTCGTTAGCAACGCCGTGGTACTCACCCGGAGGCCGCAGTTCGTGGGGTCCCCTTCTCGCCGGTTGGGGTGTGGAACCGAAAGAACAAAGTGCCAGGTCATCAGTCGTAGCGAAACGTGGGGATAGATAGGCACGGGTGGGTGTGATGTATTGGCCGACATGCGTTGCCCGCGATGGAAGGCGCTGCCGGAGCATCCGGCCGGCTATTATCACTGTGTCTCCCGGATCGTGGACCGGAGGTTCGTGCTCAAAGCGCTGGAACGGCGGAAGTTCCGTCAGTTTCTACGCGAATACGCTGCCTTCTGCGGGGTTCGTGTTCTCACCTGGTGCGTGCTCTCCAACCATTTCCACCTCCTGCTGGAAGTCCCACGAAAACCTGACGAACCGCCGCCGCTGGATGCCTTGATTGCCCGCCTGGAGTTCCTTTCCAGTACCGCCGTCAGTGCGGCGACCGCGCGTCAATGCGTGAACCGCTGGGAAGCTGCCGGGGACACTGAGTCTCCGGAACGCCTTCGTCAGCGGCTCTGGGCCCAGATGTACGACCTGAGTTCGTTCATGAAGCTGCTCAAACAGCGCTTCAGCCAGTGGTTCAACCGCGCCCACCAACGCACCGGTACATTGTGGGAGGAACGTTTCCGGAGTGTCCTGATTGAGGGACCTGGATCGGGCTTGGCGACTGTCGCAGCCTACATCGACCTCAACCCCGTGCGCGCAGGTCTGGTGGAGGATCCCAAGGACTACCGCTGGTGCGGATACGCCGAGGCGGTGGCCGGGGATCCGGAAGCCCGGAGCGGTCTGGCGACCAGCTTGGGGGTGCCTCGCGAGGCGGTCCTGCCGGAATACCGGAAGTGGCTCTTTGGTCAGGGGGAGGAAAGGGCAGGTACCGATGAGGTGGGACGGCCGTTGCGCCGGGGATTTGATCGGGCGGCGGTACTGGCAGTGATGGCTCAGGGGGGAGCACTGGGACGTGCGGAAGTGCTGCGATTACGGGTTCGTTACCTGGTGGACGGCGCGGTCATCGGGAGCCGTTCCTTTGTGGATGAACTCTTCGCGCGGCATCGGGAGCGTTTCGGTCCAAAGCGGACCGACGGAGCCCGGCCGATGCGGGGCCTTCCCGGACTAAGTGCACTGCGCGCCCTCCGTCTACGCGTGATTACCTGAAGGACTCCCCAGCTTCGACCTTCCATTTGCGACGATCCGCCCTCTGGAAGTGGCGCGGGCGGGAATTGTCTTCGACGTCCCCCTGCTGTCGCGTGGGGTTCATTCGCCTGGGTTGAAAAGGGCGGATCCAGGGCAGTTCACCCGCCGACAAGGACCCAAAGAACCTACCGCAAGGACAGTTCCCGGCGGAAACAACGCGTCCAGACAAATGACCTGGCAGTTCGTTCTTGGTACTCGGAGATTAATTCCCTGGAACCGCGAGGAAGAACTTTCCGCAAGTTTGAGGCGCGACTGGAATTGGAACTCGAACATTGCCTGAATCGGCGATCAACGCGGTGTCCAAATCCTCCCAGTGTATCAGATCGGCCGACTGCTGAATCCGGACCCGGGTCCTGGGCTTGCCTGAGATGTCGACGAGGATCTCGTCAGCGCGATGAGGTAGAATCCGAATCCCGGCCGAGCGCTCCGGCTTCAAGGGGATCTCCTGCTCTGCACTCCATGGGCCGCCTTCGAAGGAGTTATCCACAGCCTGAACAGCCCAGTAGAGAGTGGAAGGCGGCACTTCGCCGAGCTGTAGGATACGAAAGGTGACCAGTCCGCAGTTGCCGACGGCGGGAATGAGGCGAGTCCCATCGGGGAGGGAGAGGGAGGGGAGAATGTCATTGGCGCCGGGCCGGGAGCCTATGCGCAGGTTGTAGGTCAGGGGAGCCGACTGGTTCCAATCGGAGGCGGGGCTCCAGCGAAAATGAACCTCGCTTCCTACCAGCACAGCCGAGGGGTTTGCGGGCTCGGAGGTGAGCAGGTTGAGTACCCGGCTGGCGTTGGTCAGGACACCCGACAACGCTCCCAAACCCATTGGCGGAACCCAGAGATCCACAGCGCCGTCCCGGTTCACGTCGGCGGCCGCAACACCCTGACCCGGGGTGGCCAGCGAATTGATGATGGGTCGGACGGCGCGCATTCCGGAAACGAAAGAATCCCGGACGAAGTGACCGGTACCGTCGTTCCGATAGAGGACGAATACGGAAGTCCGGCTCAGGACGGGCTGATCGGCGGGAGGGAATTGGCCGTCGTTTGAATTGTAGATGAGTTCCTCGCTCAATCCGGGTGCCACCATATCGAGGTCTCCGTCGGCGTCGAAATCGGCCCAGGCGGGATCGAAACCGTCGCTGATCTCCGATTGATCCCACGACTGTGAGATGACGAATCCGGCGCGCGTCTGCTCGTAAAGGACGAGCTTTGCGTCATTCGCGATGAAGCCTCCCTCAAATGACCGGATCCGTTCCAAGGTCCAAAGATCGAACTGACCGTCCCCGTTGAAATCGAGTGCTCCGGCCGCCACGACGTTGGTGGAGGGTAGGATTAGGTGAGAGGCTTGGAAGACGAAGTCGCCCCGGTTCAACCAGACTTGGCCCGGGTGCTTCGCGGAGGGGTTGCAGATCAGAACGTCCGGTCGCCCGTCATTGTCAAAGTCCGCCACCACCACCGGTCCCCGGGTGTTGGGCAGGTCGGTCGACACGGGTATTAGTGTTGAGCCTGAATCGTTCCGAAGGACGGCCAGCATCGGTTTCGAACCGGAGCCCGGGAGCGTGATGCCGGTGATAATCAGGTCGCTGTCACCATCGCCATCCAAGTCACCCCAGGCGGATTCCGAGGAACGAAGCCGGGGAATTCCGTTGGTCATGGTGGTATCCAACTGAGGTGAGGTGCCGAGGGGTTCTGTCCGATTCAGGGCCAGGACTGGCCGCTCATACCAGGACAACATGGCGTCCGCCCGGCCGTCGCCATCGAAGTCCGTCCAAGCTGCATGGTAAGCCTGTTGTAGAAAATGATTGAAGTCACCGACGGGGAGTTCGTACGAGGGCCACGTCCCGTTTCCTGTGTTCATCGCCACAGTTTGCGGTCCGGAATTAGTCCCGAGTGGCAAGAGATCCATCAGCCCGTCTCCATTCAAATCGGCCCACGTAGCAAAGGACTCGCGTCGAGGCCTGATTCCGGTGGCCATGGGAAGGAATTCACGTGGCCGGACACCCAGTTGAAATTGCGACCAGTGGGTGGGACCCAACTCGGTGACGCCGATGCTGACGGTGACGGTACCGACGGCATCCGGAAGGAGTTTAAGTTTTGCGTGCCTCAGGGCTCCCGCCCCCAAAAATTCGATGGTTTCCACAATTCCGGGGCGCGATGCCTTCCAAGTCAGTCGCGCCGGTTCTGGTGTCTCAGGATCCGCGATGGTGACGGGAAGGTAGGGAGCGGGTTCCCCCTCGGTGAGAACGAGGTCCGGAAGCGGCAGGAGGACGGGGTCATCTTCGACAGATTTCCACGTAAGGCTGGTGGATTCCTCGGGTCCTGAGTCCACCGAGTCTGTAGCCCTTAGGGTCAATCGGATGGTTCCATATTGATTGGGCCCGGGTTGGACGCGAACCAACCCATGAAGTCCGTCCAGCAGTATTTCGGTACGAGCCTGGATTCCGAAAGTCGGCTCTGCGATCGCTTCGACTCGAATCGTGCGGTCCTGGCTGTTCGACGGGGTCACGGTGAACGGGACGTCCATGGCTTCGTCTTCCAGGCCGATAAAGCCGGCAGGTGGCGGGGGATGAATCTCGATGGACAGCGGTATGGAACCAAGGGCGATGGTTGCTGAAAGAAGGGGCCAGAGGGCCGTGGGGAGGCAACAGGATTTCATGAGTGGGGCGGTTCTGCGGAACTGGACACACCGCGTCGGATGAGAGTTAGAGTGTCTGGGGAAAGATGCGCGTCAGTTAAGCAGTTGCGGTGCCAGAGCGTCAGACGAATGACCTGGCACTTGGGGATCCAAAGCGGACCTACGGAGCCCGTCCGATGCGGGGCCTTCCCGGACTGAGTGCACTGCGCGCCCTCCGTCTACGCGTGATTACCTGAAGGACTCCCCAGCTTCGACCTTCCATTTGCGACGATCCGCCCTCTGGAAGTGGCGCGGGCGGGCCTTGTCTTCGTCGTTCCCCTACCGTCGTGTTGGGATCATTCGCCGGGTTTGAAACGTGCGGATCCGGGGTAGTTCACCCGCCGACAAGGACCCAAGAAACCTACCGCAAGGACAGATCCCGCCGGAAACAACGTGTCCAAACAAATGACCTGGCACTTGGTGATCATTCTTCGAAGGGCGGGAATGAAGTGTTCTTCAGGGCAGACAAATGACCTGGCACTTAGTGTTCCACTGCGCGCCCTCCGTCTACGCGTGATTACCTGAAGGACTCCCCAGCTTCGACCTTCCATCTGCGACGATCCGCCCTCTGGAAGTGGCGCGGGCGGGAATTGTCTTCGACGTCCCCCTACTGTCGCGTGGGGTTCATTCGCCTGGGTTGAAAAGGGCGGATCCAGGGCAGTTCACCCGCCGACAAGGACCCAAAGAACCTACCGCAAGGACAGTTCCCGGCGGAAACAACGCGTCCAGACAAATGACCTGGCACTTAGTGTTCATTTGGATCACAAGGAAGATTCCGGTGCGTCGCTGGCGAACCCTGGGGTGGATCTATGTCGGCATTCTCCTGCTGAGCGGGATCCCGGTCGCGCGCTGCCTTGAATCCCGGATTCAACGGATGCCCCAATGGGGAGTGCTGGTATCGCTACTCCTGCCGATCCTGCCTCTGACGATTGCCCAGGAGGTCTGCGCCCGGCGCGAACGCGAGGCGCGACGTCGCGAATTGAAGGAAGTGCTTTTAAGATCGTGGCTCGGCCGTTGGCGTATTCGCGGACGCCGGGTCACTTCAGGTACTTCGCCAGCCAGTCGAAGACGGTCTCGTTCCAGAGCACGCTGTTCTGGGGCTTGAGTACCCAGTGACCCTCGTCGGGGAAGTACAGCCACTTCGAAGGAATTCCCTTCCGCTGAAGCACGGTGAAGAGATCGATGCCTTGCGCGACCGGCACGCGGAAATCGAGTTCGTTGTGGATGACCAGATTGGGCGTCTTGAACTGGGCGGCGAAACGGTGCGGGGAGAACTCACCAAACTTCGGATTCTCCCACGGGATGCCGTGGTCCCACTCGTCGAACCAGAGTTCCTCGGTAGTCCCATACATGGTGTCGAAGTTGTACACGCCGCAGTGGGTGACGAGGGTGCGGAACTTGTCCGTGTGACCCTGGAACCAGTTCATCATGTAGCCGCCAAACGACGCCCCGGCGGCCGCCATGCGCTTGGAATCGACATAGGGTTGGGACTCCACCCACGCGAGACAGGCCATGAGATCCGTGTACACCTTGCCTCCCCAGTCGCCGGAAATTTCGTCGGTGAACTTTTGTCCGAATCCGGTCGAGCCGCGCGGATTGGGCATCGCCAACACGTAACCCTGAGCGGCCCAGAGCTCGGCGTTCCAGCGATAGGACCAGGAATCGAGATAGGCGCTCTGCGGACCGCCATGCACCCAGAATACGAGTGGCCAGCGTTTCGCGGGGTCGAATCCGGGCGGACGCAACACCCACATCTGCACCGGGGTGCCCCCTGCTCCCGGGACGGTGACGGACTCGGGTAATGGCAGGTCGAGTCCCGCAAGCAGGGCGTCATTGACGTGGGTGAGCGCGGCGACGGTTCCACCGGCGAGGGGAACGGAGAAGATCTCGGCCGGGGAACGCATCGTGGATCGCGAGAAGACCACGGTGCCGCCGCCTGCGGTCGTGACGGAGGCTTCACCGCTGGTGCCGCTGGTCAGCAATTTCGTTGGGACGCCACCGTCCACGGGAATCCGCCAGAGCAGCTTCATTCCCTGCTCCTCCGCTTCCAGGACGAGGGTGCGGCTGTCCGGACTCCACGTCAGTCCTTCCACGGAACGATCCCAGTTCGACGTCAGGCTGCGCGTCGTCCCGGTGGAACGGTCCAGAAGCATCAGCTGCCAGCGATCAGCTTCGAAGCCCGGACGACTTTGGGCGCGGAACGCCAACCAGCGGCCGTCCGGGGAATATTTCGGGCAACCGTCGGCCGCCGGGTTGTGGGTGAGTTGCCGGCGTTCGCCCGAGGCGATGCGCACGGCCCAGAGATCGTGATCGGTCTTCCATGCCTCTTCGTGGACGGGGGTGGGCGTCGCGGTGTAGGCCAGTTCGGTGCCGTCCGGCGAGAAAGTGTACTCATCCCCGGCGGCGAAGGTGGAGGAGGTGGGAACCGCGTCCCGGTTGCCTGGAGTGAGATTGCGTGGGTCGCCCGCGGCCGCGCCGTCGCGGATCGGCAGCACGAAGAGGTGTTGCCGGCGTCCGTCGACCCAGGAATCCCAATGGCGATACAGCAGGTTGGTGATGACGCGGGCCTTCACCTTGCTCTTCTCGGCGGCGGCAATGCGGTCCCGGTTGAGGCGGTCGGCTTCCGCGAAGGGGCGTTCGGAGAACTCGGGGAAGACGGAGGACACGAAGGCGATGTGGGTGCCGTCGGGAGACCATTGGGGTTGTGACGCCCCGGTGGCGAGGCTGGTGAGCCGGCGCGCCTCCCCGCCGTCCAAGCGCAGGCTGTAAATCTGGAACTCCCCGTCGCGGTTGGATTCAAAGGCGATTGAGCGGGAGTCCGGCGACCAGGTGGGATGCCGATCATGACGCGCCCCCTGGGTCAGCTGTCGGGGCTCTCCTCCTGCGACGGGCACCAGCCAGAGGTCGGAGTTGACGCGGTTCTCATCGAGATCCACGGCTCCGGCAACGTACACCACCCATTTGCCGTCCGGGGACGGCACCGGTTCCGAAAGCCGGCGACAGGCCATCAGGTCGGACAGCGTCATGGGGCGTCCGGCCGCTGTTACGAGATGTGGGATCAGCACGGCGAGCAGGACCTGGGCAAGGGAGCGGCGCATCATGGAGGCGATCCTATACCATTCCGGTCCACGGGCGAACCCAGGATCGAGTTCGTAGTGCAGGCGTTAGCCTGTCTCGCGCGGGGCAAAGTTGGTCCCATTGGTTCGCGGATCACGCGAGTTGGGGGAGGATCCTTTAACGACTCCGCGGTGGCGTCTGGACAGCCTAAAGGCTGCACTACAAACCGGGGGAGCTTCTGAATCGGTCCGTTTGCGGCTGCCTTCCGGACTCCCGAAAGTGCGTGACAGCTTTGCCCCGGGCGGAACAAGTTCCGGGTTTGGAAACGGGGCGGGCGTTCTGCTTCGCCCCCGGATTGCCCTGTAAATGACCATGAAATTGAACCGCATTACCGCTGGAATCACCGCCTCGCTCGCCGTCACCGGACTTCTGCTCCTCGCCGGCTGCGCAGGCACGCCGCAGGCCCCGAAGCGCTCGGGGTTCCTGTACAACTATAGCAACCTGAAAAAGGTCGACGACACCACCTGGCGCTACGTCAACACCAACCGCCTGGCGCTCTACAGCAAGTTCGTCATCGCCCCCGTGAAGATCACGGTGACGGAGTTTGAAGGAAAGCCGCTCACGGCCGAGCAGAAGGACAAAGCGGCCGCCTACATCCGCGAGTCCCTCACCAAGGCCATTGAGTCCAAGGGATACAAGGTTGTTCCCAGCGGCTACGGCGACGTGGCCGAAGTCCGCACCGCAATCACCGACATTTACAAGTCCGGCAGCCAGCTGGGCCTGACGGTGGAAGGTTCCATCGTGGACAATGCCTCCGCCTATCAGGCCGCCGCGGTCATGAAGACCGAGCTGGCCCCGGCGCAGCTGGGTTCCTGGTGGGACGGCGAGCGCGCCCGCGGCATCATCGACAGCTGGTCCGCACGCATGGCCGAAGCCATCGTGATGGCGCACACCAACGCCAAGTAATTGTTCCGGACCGGATGCCTGACATCCGGTTCCTTCCAGGGCGGGCCTTGCCGGGATGTCCCGGTGCGGTCCGCCCTTTTTCGTGCCCGGGTTCCTACAGGAACAGGGCGCACAGGATCCCGAAGACCGCGGAGGTCGCGATCAGGTACTCGATCACAGACCGCGAGGCGGGCCCGGTCCAGCGATCCGAAATGAAGGCGTTTCGGCAGGAATTGCGCGGGGACAGGACCCGGGCAGAGACCCGGTAACCCAACGGGGGAGGCGAACAACCGCGATACGAGGTCCTGGTTCGAAGTGAAAGGCGGTGCAGAGTCATCATGGGGGAACCATAGCAGAAGGGTCGGACATTGGTGGGGGGAGGTGACGAATCCTGTTTTGGAAGTGCGAGAGCGAGGCTGTCGCGCATTTGAGAGTGCGCGCAGCGGAGCTGCCGCCTTGGATTCACGCCCCACCAAGGACCTTCGCGTCCTCCCGCACCCCGCGTCGGCCGCGAAAAAGCGGCGGCGATGCTGCCGCAGTCCCAGATTGCTCCTCAATCCGAATGCCCGCTTGCCCACGCATCGGTTCCTCCGGAGGGTTTGCGCATGTTCCGCCGATGGTTCGCAGGTCTCGCCAGTCTGGCCGTCGGCTTTGGGTTGACAGGACCGGCACTGGGCGGCGACCCCGCTCTCCCGGATTCACCGGTTGTGTCAACCCCAGTGGGATCGCCCCCGCCTCCGCTACAGGTCGGGGAGTGGATTCAGGGTCCCAAACTTCGGGAGTTCCAAAAGGGGCGGGTGTACGTCGTCGATTTTTGGGCGACGTGGTGTGGTCCCTGTCAGGCGGCCATTCCCCACCTGACAGAATTGGCGCATCGGTACCCCGGAAATCTGGAGGTGGTGGGGATCAGCATCTCCGAGAAACGGGAGGGTCCGGACGACCTGGGGTACGTCAACACCGTCCGCCGGTTTGTGCGCAAAATGGGTGCTCGGATGGATTACCCGGTGGCGGTGGACACCGTGGATCAGGCGATGCACCGGACCTGGTTCAAGCCCGCCGGAACCGCGGGCATCCCCACGGCCTACGTCATCGACCGCGAGGGGCGGGTGGCCTGGGTGGGCATTGGCGAGGCCGCCGTCGTGGACCGCATCGCGGGAGAGGTGCTGGCTGGGACTTTTGATCCCGCAAAGGAAGTCGAGCGCCAGCGCGAGGCGGAACGCGAAGCAGAGCGTCGCAGCGCGGCTGACATTGCGGCGGCCCGGGCAGGAGGCGAAGAGCAAGACCGCGCATTTCCCGGCTATCGGGCGGCCATGGCGCGTGGAGATTCCGCGGCGGCGTTGGCGTCCTTGAACGCGGCGTTTCACGAGCGTCCCGCCTCCGAGGCCGAGGGTGCCTACCAGTGGAAGTTGATGTTGCTCCTGAAGCGAAATCGTCCAGCAGACGTGAACGACTACGCCCGGCATCTCCTGGACGCGTTCCCGAAGAATGACGACGTGGTGAGCTTCGTCGCGGCCTGCCTCGTGGCGACCGGCGAGGAGGCACGGTTTGATGTCCGCGTCGCCTATGAAGCAGCCAAAACCTCGGATGCCGCTGCAAAGCCCGGTACCCGCTGGGCCCAGTTCGCCCGGTGGCGACTGGCCTGGGCGAATTATCATGTGGGCAACCGCGCGGAGGCGATCCGGCTGGCCGATGAAACCTTGACTGCAATCGGGGCCCTCAAGAGCACTCTGGATCTGGACTCGTTGGAGACGGAATGCCGGGAGGCGCTCGAGATCTTCAAGACCCAGCCCCAGCGCGCACCGTAGGGGACCATCGCGAAGATCCGGCACTCGCGACGCGGCGTGTGGCAACGCGTGGACAATTCCTGAAGGGCCCTCGCCAAGATCCGCGCAGCGGAATGGCGAACCTACGCGATGGTGTCCTCATGAAGCCAGTCCTCCTCACGGCACTCGTCCCGGGATTCCTGATGGCCGCGTCCTCAGCCCGAGCTCAAACGGTCCTGTTTGATTTCGACAATGCCCCGATTCGGACGTCGCTGCCGGTGGACGTTTCCTCCGGCGGACTTACGGCACACCTGTCCGCGACGGGACAGGGATTCTCCATTCAACCTGCGGACACCCTGGGATTCCGTCCCACGGGATTCTCGGGACTCTGCATCTATCCCAACAGCGTTTTCGCGGCGGACTTGGGAATCATATTCTCCCGTCCAGTCACCACATTCTCGATCCTCTATTCCCCGCAGGAACTCGGGTGCGACGACTCCGCCCGACTCCGGGTGACAGCGGATCTGGATGGAACGCCCGTCGGAACGGCGGTGGCCACGGCACCGTCTCCCGGCACCTGGCCCACGGGAACCCTGCAGTTCAATTCGTCCGGGGGGTTCAATCACGTGGTCATCCATTACGATGCGCGTCCGCCCACCTGCCAGGATTGGGGTCCGATCTTCCTCGCGGACAACATGGAGGTCACTCCGACGCCGGAGCCCGTGGTTCTCACCGACCCAATCCTGCGTTCGGACGGTACGTTTCAATTCACCTTCGGAGCCGTTCCCGGAGGACGCTATGAAGTGCTCGCGGCGGCGGATCTCTCGGTGCCCTTATCGCAGTGGAGTCCGAGCGGAAGCGTCCTGGAAGTCACGCCCGGCAACTACCAGGCCTCGGATCCTCAGGCCGGTTCGCATGGGGTTCGGTATTATCGGGTGCAGATGAAGTAAGGAGGAAATAGGCCTTACGGCTGGGGCGTGGATCCAAAGCGGCAGCGATGCTGCCTCACTCCCAGGGCGGTGCACCCGCTTGCGGGGATGACGCGGCTGGGCACTATGGACGCATGTCCGCCCTGCATCGGCTCCTCCGGAGCGCCCTGCCGTCCGCATTTCTCATCGGGCTCCCTCCGTTGCTTCATGCCGCCGATATCGGTGCCGCGGTCTCCGGGACTTCCACCAACGGCTTCCGGACGCTCGTGACCGCGGACCGCGTCTCGCAACCCGTGATCGCTCCCGCGAGTCGCGAGGGAGAGATCCGCCTCAAGCAGTTCAAACATGATCCGGCACTCAAGGTGGACCTCTGGGCGGCGGAGCCGATGCTGGCCAATCCGGTCGCCTTCTCGGTGGATGAAAAGGGTCGCGTCTTCACCGCCGAAACCTACCGGTATCGCAGCAGTGTGCTCGATATCCGGCACTACATGTTCATGCTGGAGGATGATCTGGCGTCGCGTTCGCTGGAGGATCGCCTGGCGAACATCCGGAAATGGTTCGGACCCGACGGCGAGCGAGCCTTGAGCACCGAGACGGAGGTGGTCCGCTTGATTGAGGACACCGACGGCGACGGCGTGGCCGACAAGTCCACGGTGTATGCGGAGGGTTTTACCAGTCCGTTGAGTGGCATTGCGAGCGGCGTCCTCGCGCGTCACGGGGAGGTGTGGGTGACGGAGATTCCGTCGCTCTGGAAGTTCCGCACCGCGACCGCCGGCGAGCGGGACTCCCTGAAAGGCCCCGGACAGAGCCTGACCGTCAGCCGCGTGGCCGGGAATCGGGAAAACGCCCTGTCCTCCCACCCGCACGCCCCGGATCGCGGAGTGGTTGCGGAGGAGCTGCTCACCGGATTTGGGATTCGGTTCAGCTTCACCGGTCACGATCTGCACGGCCTGAAGCTGGGTCCGGACGGCCGCCTGTACTTCTCCTGCGGCGACCGCGGCGCGCATGTGGTCACTCGCGAAGGCGCCGTGATTGACCTTCCGGACGAAGGGGCGGTGTTCCGATGCGAGCCCGATGGATCGAATCTCGAGGTGGTGCACCACGGCTTGCGCAATCCGCAGGAACTGGCCTTCAACGAATACGGGGATCTGTTCACCGGCGACAATGACTCCGACCAGGGGGACCGCGAACGCTGGGTGCAGGTGATGGAGGGCGCGGACAGCGGCTGGCGTGTCGGATATCAGCACGCTCCGCTGGGGAATGCCGGTCCATGGAATATGGAACGTCTCTGGGTGCCGCACTTTGAGGGACAGGCGGCATATCTGCTTCCGCCCATCGCGAACATCGGCGATGGGCCCAGCGGTCTTGTCTTCGATGCCACGCATCGGTACGGGAAACAGGAGACGGTGAGGCGGGGTGCCCCCCGGGACACGTTTCTGTTGGCCTACTTCAAGGGGACCAGCGCCAAGAGTGGGGTCTATGCGCTCGGGGTGGAGCCCCGGGGCGCGGGGTACGCCCTGACTGGACACGACGAGTTTTTGTGGAACTCGCTGGTTCCCGACGTGGATCTCGCGCCGGACGGCTCGGTGTTTTTCGCCGACTGGCACGAGGGTTGGCCCAAGAGCAACAAGGGCCGCCTCTACCGCGCCTACCTTCCCGACGTCATTGCCAGCCCGGTGATGAAGCAGACGGCGAAGCTGCTGGCGGATGGCATGACGAACCGATCCGAGAAGATGCTGGTGGACTTACTCGGGTTTCCCGACATGCGCGTGCGGCAGGAGGCCCAGTTTGAACTCGCGGCGCGAGGGATGAAGTCCTTTCCCGGATTGCGGTCCTCCGCGGCCGATTCAAGGAATCCGTTCGCACGCATTCATGCCTTGTGGGGGATTGGGCAGCTGGCACGAAGCGCAGCTCGCGACGAAATGGCGGAGGAACTGGAATCGCTGATTCCGATCACCCGGGATCCCGACGTGCAGGTTCGCGAAGCGGCCACCCGGGTGTTGGGTGCCGCCCGGGTGCTGCGGTTGAACCGGGAACTGGACCGGCTGATGACGGACCCGAGTCCCCGTGTCCGGGTGGCGGCACTGATGGCAAGCCGGGATCTGCGGTTCGGAATGATGCATCCGGATCCAAGGCGACGCTTCTACCGCTATTCCAAATCCGTCGCCGACAAGGTCAGCGATGCCACCGAGGAAATCCTGGGCCGACGGCTGACGGAGGGTCCGGGAGGGGATTCCGCGCACAATGCCGCGGTACACCAGCTGTTGGAGGAAGGAGCGGGAGATGTGATGACCCGAGCGGCACTGGCGCTCTGGTTCGCGAGTGCCTTCCCTCCGGAACCTCGTGTGGACGGACAGCTTCGTTCCCAGGGCTGGCCCGAGATCCGTCATGGGCGTCCGGACGTGCGGATGGTTTTCCTCCTCGCCGAGCGTCACCGCGGCGACAGCAGCATCGCCCAGTTCCTCTCCGACCCGGATCCGCTGCTCGTGTTGGAGGCGTCGCGCGCGATCAACGACGTTCCGATCACAAATGCGATGCCCGCCCTGGCTGCCCTCGCCGAGCCCGCGAAACTCAATCCCCTGCTCCAACAGTTCGCTTCCCTCCGTCCTGAAAACTTAAAACTTAAAACTGAAAACTTGCATGGCGCGATCCGCGACGTCCGGTCCGATCAACCGCTCCCGTGGTGGGATGCCCCTGTGGACCAGCTCACGCCGATGCTGCTGCGGATCGTGAACGCCAACGTTCGCACCGGCACCCCGGAGTCCGCTTCGCGCCTGGCCGCACTCGCCGCGCGCGGAGACCTCCCTGTCCTGATCCGCACCGAAGCCCTGTACGGACTCGCCCACTGGGCGAAGCCTTTTCCGCGCGACAGGATCGTGGGGACGTATCGCCCGCTCCCGTCACGCGATCCCGGACCGGCCCGCGAGGCGCTGAAGCAATCCCTTCCCGCCATTGCGGCCTTTCAGGGACCGCCGCCGCTGACCCCCGAGCAACAAGCCGCAGTCGAGCGGGCACGGGCCGCGGATCCGGGATTCGAACTGCTGGACACCCGCTACACCACCGACGTTCCCGCGGCGGTGCTCTCCGCCGCCGCGGAGGCGGTGTTGACCCTGGGTCCTTCGGAGGGCATCGAATTTCTGTTTCGAATGGTGGCCTCCAAAGCCCCGGCACCGGCCCGGACCACGGCGCTGCGTTGCCTCGCGGAACTCGCCACCGAAGACTTCACCGTGGCGGCCCGCTTCACCTTCGAGGGACCGAGGGTGGACGTCGAGGTTCCGGGGGGAAGCCCGGAGCAAAAGAGGAACCTCCGAAAGCTGGGCAGCGCGCTGCAACTGGCGGCCGGGGCGTCCGAGGAACCCCTGCGGCTGGAGGGATCCCGGATTCGTGCGGTGCTGAATCCGGCCGATGCCGCGGGCCAAATCGCCGGAAAGCTCACGGGAGGATCCATCGCAGAACAGCAGGCAGCCTATGCCCTGCTCGGAGATCTGAAATCCGATGCCGCGGACGCCCTGCTCGTGGAGTCGCTCGACCGCCTCATGAAGCGCGAGGTGGCCAATGAAGTGATGCTGGATCTCGTCCAGGCCGCCGGGAAGCGCGATGCGGCCGCGGTGAAGTCGCGCCTGGCCGCCTATCAGGACTGGAAGCTGCCCAAGGACCATCTGTCGCCGTATCGAGAGGCGTTGTATGGAGGCGACGCGGCCCGCGGCCGGAAGATTTTTTATGAACATGCCGCAGTGGCCTGCACGCGGTGCCACCAGATCGGCGGGGACGGCGGGGGCAATGCGGGCCCGAAGTTGGACGGGGTTGCGGGCCGCACGACCCGCGAGTACCTGCTCGAAAGCGTGGTCGCTCCCAACCAGCAGGTGGTGCAGGGATTCGAGAGCGCGGTGATCACGCTGAAGGACGGACAAACCTATGCCGGCGTGGTGAAGTCGGAGAATGATTCCGAACTCGTGGTGATCTCGCCCGAGGAGGGTGATGTCGTCCTGAAGAAGACCAGGATCCAGAGCCGCGAAAAGGGCCTCAGCGGAATGCCTGAGGGCCTGGGCGCGCTGCTGACGCCGTTTGAGCTTCGGGACGTGATCGAGTTCCTCGGGACCCTTCGGTGAGACCTTTCCCGGGAAACCGATCCTGGAACCCGGCCGCTATTCCGGGACGAGGACGCAACGGAACCCCACGCTGGTGTTCCGGGTGACCGGACGCGAGTAGTGACGATAGGAGGATTGGAGGATGGCAGGGATGTTATCCACCCAGGAACCGCCCCGGACGAACCGGGGTTCCTTGCCGGGCTCAAACGGGTCTTCGCACCACTCCCAGCAATTGCCTCCGAGATCGTAGAGGCCATAGGCGTTGGGAGGGAAGCTGCCGACAGGTGCCGTGCGGGGGAAGGGATCCCGGAATCCCTCAATGACCCGGAACTGCGGAGGCCAGTTGGTTTCGGACGCCTCGGCTCCAGGATAGTTGCCGGCGGGAAGTCCGTTGACGTTGGGAGGCATCTCCCTGCCCCACGGGTACACGTCGGGCGTCTTGTCACTACGGGCCTTCGGGGTGGCGCCCGGCTCATTGGTGAGTCCGACTGCGGCACTCCATTCGAGGTCGGTGGGCAGCCGGTATTTCCGACCCTCCTTCTTGGAAAGCCATTCGCAGAAGGCCTGGGCGTCATTCCAGTTTACGCCGCAAACGGGGTGACGGTCCGTTTGGGGGAAGCCCGGCGACTTCCAGGAGTCCCCAGCCAGGGTCCAGCGGTTGGTGCTCAGGGAATAGACATTGGTCGTGGCGTCGTAGCCCGTCTCCTTTGCAAATGCGGCAAAATCGCCCCGTCGCGTCTCCCAAATCGAGAACAGCACGGAGGTGCCCGGGACCGGGACAAACTTCATCCCGAGGGAATTTTCGAACGGATGCTCCTTGGACGCCTGAATCTTGGCCCCAGGAGTCGCGGGAGTCGGGGTTTCCGCCGCCCGGACCTGGGCGCTTCCGAAAAGGACCGCAAGGGTGAGGGTCCGGAACACCCCTGGCGCGTTTCTTCGAAAACAGACGAGGTTCATGGCGGGAATTCTTACGAAACTCCGCCTGTTTCGCAACTCCGTCCCTGTCCCAAGCCCGGTCTTCGGCGCATCGCTGCGGATGGGCGAAGGCGCTCGATGCGGAGTTTCCCAACGTCGTCTGCCATGGTCGATCAGGGCTTCACGCTCACGCGGAAATAACGCGGGTCGGAGCCGACCAGGGGAGCGAATTCACCGGGTCCCACCACGGCTTCCGGATCCAAATCCGGCGCCCAGGTGGTGAGATTGCCCGAGGCTTCAAGCTGATAGGGGATGCCCGCGGACGGCAGGAAGGTGAGCCGGAGCGGACGCAACCCGGAGGTCCAGACCGCGGTTACACGCGGGGCCTCCGGAGGCGCAGCGACGATCGTCACCTGGGTTTCCGCGACGACGCGGCCGGCGGCATTGGAGATTTCCACCCGATATTGTCCGTCGTGGATTCCGGGCTGCGGGGACAGAATCCGAAGTTCGGGTCCGGTCTCGGAGTCCAGCACCGTGCCATTGTGAAACCACCGGAACCGGACGTCGCCACCGGACTGAACGACGGGATTCAATACCAGCGGTTGCTGGAATCCGGGCCGAACCGTGTGGGTGACGCTGGCCACGTTGCGCAGCACCACCGGGGGCAGGGATGCGGACGGGTTCGCCGAAAGTTCCGTCAGCCAGAAGCGGCCCAGGGCGGGTTTGGATTGCGAAGGAAAGACCGTTTTCACCGTGATCGGGGTCACATAGCTGCCGTCGCCCAGGTTCAGTACCGGGCCGGAGTTTCGGAGCGTGTCCACTACACCGCCTGCGGTGGGGGCCACGGTTCCATCCGCCCGCATCCGGACGATGCTGTCGGCTCCGGTGACGGGCGGACGGAAATTCAGGAGCCAATCCCCATCCTTCAACGGCGCCATCCCGAGCAGGGTCCTTCCCGGGAAGCGAAGCGGAGGATCCGCAGGAATCCGGATGAAGAAATTGGTGTCGGCCGTACCCGAGGAGTCGAGCCACACCAGTGGACCAAGGGCCCGGTCAAATTCGGTGAAGCTGCCGCCCACCCAGAGGTGACCGTCCTCCAGGGGAATCACCGCGTTGACGTCGCCATTGGCGCTGGAGTCGGGCCGGCGGGGTTTTGCGTTGAACGTGGGATCGAGGGTTCCATCCCGCAGGAAGCGGGCGACGCCCCGGAACAGGGTCTGGCCTCCCGACGTCTGCTGCACGGCAAACTGGACGCCCCCAATGAGGAGTCGTCCCTCGGGTCCCGGCTCCACCTGCAGCACGGTGGGTGTCCCATAAAAACTGAATCCAATGGCTCGGAAAGAGAGGTCTGTCTTCCCCGAACTCCCGAGCCTGCGAAGGGCTCCGTTCTGCGAGCCAACTCCGGACGCCGAGGCGATGAAGAGTCCGTCGCCGTCGAGGGCCAGGCTGGAAACCGTGGCGTGTTTGGAATATCCGGGCGGCGGACTCACGGTGAGTTCGTCCCCGGGGTCAAACGATTCGTCGAGGGAACCGTCGGCTTTGAGCTGGACGACCGCATCCCGGGGCGCACCCCGCAGGCGGTTGAATTTGCCCGCGAGGACAAGGCGTCCGTCGGGACGAAATGCGGCGGCGCGCGTCTCGGTTCCCAGCAGTCCTTCCGGAGGACTCCAACTCTCGTCGCGGCTGCCGTCCGGACGGATGACGACCAATCCCGGCCCCTGGACACCGTCATAGGAGAGAAGCGATCCGTAGAGGAGTATGCGGCGTGCGCGCCCTGTGGCGTCTCGATCCGCGGCCAGTCCGGTGATGGCTTCGGAGGGAACCGCGCCTCCAACGCGGAGTTGTCCGCTTGCGGGATTGATCATGAATTTCGGGTCGATGGATCCCGAGGCAAGGCCGACCACCACGGACCGGCTGAGCTCGCGTCCGGTGGCGTTGGAAACCGTAACGGAGTACGCCGCCGGTTCCGTCGCCTTACCGGCCGGGATCACCAGCTCCGGGGACGTCGCTCCGAGAACGCCATCCAACGCACTCAAAGGGGATCCATTCCGGTACCATTGCCATTGCAGCGGAGGCGTCCCAAGACCAGCCGCCCGCAACGTCAGGGGAGCCGTGGAATTTGTAGATACCGTGGTGATGGGTTGGACGGTCAGTCGCGCCGGTAGGGGTGGGGTGCTGGCCGGGATCTGCAGCCGCGCCAGCCTGGGGGAACCGCGGCCGTCGATGCTGCCGAACCGTCCGCCCGCCAGCACGCGTCCATCGGGTTGCTCGACCAGTTTGTAGATGACGTCGTCGGGACCGGTGCCCGCGTCGAACCCAGAATCCACAGAACCGTTCGGCTGCAGCAACACGAGTCGCCGGTGCGATTCCCCATTCCAGTGGGTGAAGGCGCCGGCGACGAGGAGCCGGCCGTCGGCCAGTTCGACGACGGCGGTCACAGGGCCATCGGGACCCCCGCCGGTGTCGAAGGCCGGGTCCACGGAAAGATCCGGGAGCAGGCGCGCGAGATTCCGGCGCGGCACCGTCCCAATGCGTTCGAAGGAGCCGGCGATGAGGATGCGTCCGTCCGGTTGCCCGGTGAGTTGGTTGACCCAGAGGGAGAGGGAGGGCTCCGCTTCAAGTGCCGGTCCTGGCGTCGATTCCCCTTGGGCGGAGTACGTGAACAGGGCGAAGGGGCCGAAATTGTTGGTGCGTCCCCAAAGGAGGTAGTGGTCGGAATCCTGGACGGCGAAAGCGCGGATGGTCCCACTGAAGCCAGTCTGGAGGCTGGTGATGAATTTGAATGACGGGTCCCGCGATCCGTCGGGAAGGAATCGGCCGAACAAGGTAGTCTCATTGACGCCACCCGCCTTTTGGAGCGTGTAATCTCCGGCGATCAGGACCCGACCATCGCCCAGTCGGATCGTGGAATAGACCGAAGCGGGCCAAAAAAAGTCGTTGAGTTTCATTCCCGACCTGAACTCCGGATTCAGCGAGCCATCGGGGTTCAGTTGGGCGACGAGGGGGGAGCGGGTATCCCATTGGATGGCGTTGAATCCGCCCGACACCAGCAGGCCTCCGTCCTCGGTGGGGATGACATCCGTGAAGTCCAAATTGAAGCCGCTGGCGTTCACTTGGAACTCCGGGCGCACTGCGCCGGTGGTATCCATGCGCACCAGGTCCGTTTGGAATGCAATCGCCCCGGTGTTGAGGTTGGTCCGGAGGCCGGTGGGTCCTGGCGCAACGACTCCCCCGTCGGGCATCAGGGCCAGCGCCCGAACCGGCCAGGGTAGGTCCCCGGGCATGCCGGGGCCGGGATTGAACTGGGGATTCGGAGTGCCATCGGGAAGGGTCTCCAACAGCCAGCTCCAGACCGCGTCTTGAAGACGAGTACTGCCGTCCAGCGCCCACAGGACGTGACCATTGCCGCGGGCCAGGGGTGCCGCCCCGCCCGGAATACCCTCGAACTCCAGATTCGAATGCGCTCCCGAAGCGGAGAATCGATGGAAGAAAAAGCGACCGAGGAAGTCCTCAGCGACGAGGAGATTACCCGCGGTGTCGAAAGCGACGGCGGATGCGGGTTGGAAGGGTTCCCCGGATCGCACGAACACTGGATCCGGCTCGCCTTGGCTCGTGAGCACACCGAGGACGGAGCTGGGAAAGGGATTCGTCACCACGCCTCCAATGCCGATCCGTCCGTCGGTCGCTGCGGCGACGGCGAGGAGTTCTCCCGCCGCGGCTGCAGGAGCGGACTGGAAGGTCTCATCGAGGGTCAGGTCCGCGCGCAGCCGCAGCAGATTCGTCACCGGGCGTCCGTCGAATTCCTGGAAGCGGCCGGCGACGAGGAGGGTCCCAGTGGACTCCCGGGCCACCGAGTTCAGGGCAGCCCCGGACGGGATCGCGGGCTGGAACCCGGGATCGACGGTGCCGTCCGGACCCCGATGTTGAAGGAAGGCCTGCGTTCCGCCGCCTTCGGATTTCTTGCCGAGGATCAGGAGGCTTTGGTCTGCGAGCGACAGGACCTGGGTGATGGAACCGGTGAACGGAGGCGAGGCCGTGAAGGATTCATCAAGGGACCCGTCGGGTTTCAAGCGGACGCAGTGATCCCCAGCGGCCGTGGCGCCCCAGTGCGAAAAGTCTCCCGCGACGATGACCGAGCCATTGGGGGTCACCGTGACCGACCGGATGGCACCGTCGGGAGCAGCGTTCGGGGCGAACGCGGGATCGAGGGTTCCGTCGGGCAGCAGTCGGGCGATGGCGTTTCTCGGGACGCCGTTTACCCGCGCGAAGTCGCCCGCGAGGACCACCGTCGAGTCCGTGCCTTCCGCCAGTGCGAACACCGGGCCATCCGGACCACGCAAATTGGGTGCGACCCCGCCGCGAAAGGAAGGGTCGAGGACATCGGCACCGGCGCAGAAAGTCAGACCGGTGATCGCGAAGGGAAGCAAAGGTTGCCTTCATGGGTTTACGAGTGAGAACAGACAGGAGAAGGGGTGGTGAGGTCAAGCCATGAATTCGCGAGGTGGAGGACATTTGGAGATTCCATTTCTCCTTCGTCCCTGCCCGACCGCAGCGGCGCTGCGGAGACGCATTGTGTGCCTCGCAACCTCGCCCGCTACGGGCTGGAGGATTCGGACGGGCCGGGGTAGATCAATCCAGCCGGCCACGCCGGTTTCCCGCAGAACCAGCGGAACCCACCCGTTCCGGTGAGTGCGGCCCCGATTGCGAGTGCCAGCGCCGGCAGGGACGGCTCAGACAAACAGTGGCTACGGAACCACCCGCAAGGAGCAACCACAGCAAGCCCAACCGCACCAGGTCCGTAGCAGGATCAGCGCCCAGGCATGACGAGAACTGGCCAGCGTTGGCCCAGCAAAGGACTCGATGAGCCAGAGCGGAAGCAGGCGAATAGACCACCACCGCGCCCCAGGCGCCCTGCTGCCAGGTCATGAAGTCCGAATGATACCAGCCGATGGAAGCTTCCGGTTCCCAGGGCGATGGGCATGCCCAGGGAGGATCCGGATCCTTCCGGCCCGCAGCGACCAGCGGCCAATCTCCGGAATGCCGACGGGCAGGACGGCCTGGAAACGGCAGCACTCCCTGACTGAATTCCCAGACGCGTCCGAGCCGGCCGGAGAGAAGGCCGGCATGATTCCGAGGAGCAGTATCGCGACCGCGGCGAACCATCCGCCCTGGAGCCAGTCCACCTGCAGTCGGTGGCCCGCGACGCCGGCCCCGAGGCAGACGACGAGAAGTCCGGTGCTCACCAGATAAGTCCGCGTCCATCGAGGCAGGGTGCCGAAGGCGAGCTCGCTCAACAGGCGTTCCCGCGAAGTCCAGGACCGCGAGATCCGACGCTCAATCCAGCCGGCTTGTGGAGGATCCAATTCGGGTTGGAGGAACGTCCGGCTGAGCACGTCGTCCCGGAGCTCTCCCAACGGACGTGGCGGGGGCCGGGTGAGGGACTCATGGACGGACTCGCGCAGTTCGTCCCCGGCGTCTTCGGGCAATTGGGCGGCGTAGAGGAATTCCGCATGGTCGCGCAGGCGCACGCGCGAGGTGAGCCATTGCAAGCCTTCGGGCAGGGAGACGATCAGGACCACGGCCGGGATGAGGAACAGCCAGTCGCGACCCGCGGTTCCGTCCGCGCTGAGTTGGAAAGGGTGAATGACCCAACCGGTGGGCAGCATCGCCACGAGGAGGCCGCCATACTGGTTCAGCATTTCGGCGGTCCAACGGACGACGCCCGGAAAAAACCGGGAGCCGATCCAATAAAGGATGAGGGTCGTCCAGAGGGCACCGTTAACCCACGCGCCGCGTCCGGTCCCCGAAAGCCACGTGGCGGCGGAAAGGACAACGGCCGACAGCAGTCCGGCGAACAACAGCGATCCCGGGAATTGGGACGCGGTCCCGTCCGTGAGCAGAATCCGGATGCCTGCCCCGACCAATGCGGCGATGGCTACGAACGGGATTCGACGGGCGGCCCGGGCCCATTGCCGACGGACCATCCATGCCCCGCTGGCCGGAAGGCGCACCAGCGCCAGGAGATCCGGTCCATGAAACAGCCGCCCGTGCAGGGACCGTTCCGTGGTGGTGATCAGGAAGAGCGCCCCGATTGCGAATCCGGCGCCAACCGCGGACTGGGTCAGGTCCTCACCTCCGAGGCGTCCGCGGGAGAACCCGGCAGCCACCAGGCCCATGAGGAAGATCATCCAAAGGGCCTCGCCATCGACATACCGTTCGCGATTCCAGTGGGGACGTCTCGGACGAATGGTTCGGCGCTCCAACCGTTCCCGGGCTTCCCAACGAAGCCGCTCGAGGAATTTCGGGTCGTGATCGCGGAACCTCCTCATCGCCGGGAACCGTCGAGTTTGGAAAACAGCGTGGCCAGGTCGGCTCCCTCCGGTGCTCCGGCGGCGGCGCGAAGTTCGGACAGTGTCCCGAAGGCGCGGATGGCGCCCTCAGCGATCACCAGAACGCGATCTGCGAAGTCCTCCGCCAACTCCACCAACTGGGTCGAATAGAGGATGGTGCTGCCACGGGCGGCTGCGGATCGGACCTCGCGTCGCAGCACCGCGAGACCCTGGGGATCCATGCCGGAGGCCAGCGGTTCGTCGAGCAGCCAAAGCTCGGGCGCCGCCGCGACGAGTCCGGTCAATGCGACCTTGTAGGCCTGGCCGCGGGACAGCGTCTCGGCGGGCATTTCGATTAGGGGCAGCAGGTCGAGGGCTTCGAGGAGATCCAGCACCCGGGTTTCGGCTCCGGGTGAATCGGCCTCGTAGAGGCGAAGCGTGATGGCCAAATTCCGAAGGACGGATTCTTCGGGGAAGAGCGCCGGAAAATCCGGAAGGAAGCCGATCCGTCGGCGCATCCCGAAGTTATTTCGATCGAACGGCACCTCGTCCAAAAGAACATCGCCGTGGTCCGGTCCGGCGATGCCGGCCAGCAACCGGAGCAGCGTGGTTTTCCCGGCGCCGTTCGGACCGAGGATGGCCACGATCTGTCCTGGTTCCAGCGTGAGGGAGACGCGGCTGAGAGCGGTCGCGGAACCATATCGTTTGGTGACGTCGCAGAGTTCAATCCGCACAACTTCAAGGTCGGATGAAGGACCAGACCGGGTCGAGCCCGGATTCCGTGCGCACGAAACGAGGGGGAGGAATGGCGGGTGACGTCGCGGCCGGGATGTCGGGGAGACGCGCGGCACCCAATCAGAATCTCTGGGAAATTGATTCGCATTCCACGGAACGGACCCTGACGGTCGTTGAGGGTGACGGGATGAACAGGAAACTTCCACGTGGTCGGTGGTCGGGCGTTCTTCGGAAATGCCCGTCGAGTCGTGGCCTCGCGAGGATGCTCCTCGGATTCCAGATCGTCGTGGGGCTCTGGGGGCCGGCGCAGGCGGAGGATGCCGCGGACTGGTTCCCGTTTGATCCCCCTCCCGATCCATTCGTGAAAAGCGCCCTGGACCTGCGGTCCCTGAACGAGGCCTTCGCCGGGGAGCACGGTGTGATTGCGGTTCGAGGTGACGCGTTTGTTCACTCCGCCAATCAGGAACCGGTCCGCTTCTGGGCGGTCAACGGTCCACCGGCCGAGTTGAGCGGTCCGGCCCTCGCGACCTGTGCGCGCCGCCTCGCCAAGTACGGGGTCAACCTGGTGCGGATGCATGGGGCGGTGTTCGAAAAGTCGGGCGGGTGGGATCCGAAGCGCGTCGCGCACGTCCAGGAAGCCGTGGCGGCGCTCAAGGCGGAGGGGATCTACTCGCACCTCTCGATCTATTTTCCGCTCTGGATGACGCCGGCCGCAGATCATCCATGGCTCAAGGGATACGACGGCAAAACCCACCCGTTTGCCGCGCTGATGTTCAATCCGGAGTTCCAGGAGCATTATCGCGGTTGGTGGAAGGCGCTGCTCCTCACTCCGGACGCCACTGGGCGCCGTCTCGTGGATGAACCCGCGATCTTCGGGGTGGAGATCCAGAACGAGGACTCCTTCTTCTTCTGGACCTTCAATCCGGACCAGATTCCCGCTGCGCAAATGGAAATCCTCGAGGCGCAGTTCGGCGCGTGGTTGATCCGGAAGCATGGTTCGCTTGCTGCGGCGCAGGCGGCGTGGGGAGGCACGACAGCGAAGCGTGACGCCTTCGCCGCTGGTCGCGTGGGGTTTCGTCCGCTCTGGAATCTCTTCAGCGAGAAAACCGCCCGCGATCGCGACACCGCGGAGTTTCTTCTCGAGACCCAGCGGACCTTCTACGCCGGGATGGTGGCATTTCTACGCAGCCTCGGATTCAAGGGCCTGATCACAGCGTCCAATTGGGCCACCGCGAGTCCGGAGGTCCTCGGGCCGCTGGAACGCTGGAGCTACACCCCGGGCGACTTCATCGATCGCCACGGCTATTTCAGCATCACCCACAAGGGGGAGAATGCGGACTGGTCGATTCGCAACGGGCACGTCTTCGCCGACCGCAGCGCGCTGCGGTTCGATCCGGTCGAGCCCGGTCGGCCGCGGCAGTTTGTGCATCCGGCCATGGAGATCACCTATGCCGGGAAGCCGCAGATGATTTCGGAGACCACGTGGAATCGTCCGAACCGATACCGCAGCGAGGCGCCGCTGTACTTCGCGGCCTATGGGGCGTTGCAGGGTTCGGATGCCCTCGTTCACTTCGCCCTCGACGGCGACCGGTGGTCGGTGAAGCCGAATTTCTTCATGCAGCCGTGGACGCTCATGGCCCCCTCCCAGATGGCGCAGTTTCCCGCGGCCGCATTCCTCTATCGACGCGGCCTGGTGAAGCCGGGAGACGTGCTGGCAAGAATTGATCTTAATACCGGCGACCTGTTGAACCTGAAGGGCACGCCGCTGCCCCAGGACGCCAACTTTGATGAACTGCGACTCAAGGATGTGCCGGCGGGCACGGAGGTGAAGCCGGGTCAGCGGATGGATCCGCTGATTCATTTCGCGGGACGCGTCGAGGTGAACTTTACCACCACTCCGGGGAAGGTCGTCTTGAAAGACCTGCAACCGTTCGTGGATCGCGGACGCGCGCAGGTCCGCAGTTCCACCCGGGAACTGGCGCTGGATTATGGGATCGGTCTGCTCACCATCAACGCCCCCGCCGCGCAGGGGGCGAGCGGCAATCTGAAGGGAGGCGGGACCCTCTCGCTGGGGGACCTGATTCTCCGGTCGGAACTCGACAACGGACACGTCCTCCTGGTGTCCCTCGACGGCAACCCCATCGCCACGTCCACCCGGATGCTGCTTCAGGTCATGTCGGAGGAACGCCCCACCGGCTTTGCCACGGAGGACGCGGGAAAGGGACTGAAGAAGATCACCGACATTGGTCGCGATCCCTGGCAGGTGCGGAAGCTGCAGGGCGTGGTCGAATTCAAGACGACGGATCGCCTCAGCATCCAACCGCTGAACTTCAACGGGTATCCGAAGGGGGATGCCACTGACGGCACGTCGCTCACCCTTGCGCCCGAGACGCTCTACTACCTCGTGACGCGGGCCCGTTGAGCTGTACCCCGCTGACATGGCTTAAAGGGGATTGGTTTAAATCCTGTCGCGATTGCCTCTCCGGCCTCAATGAGACTGTCATTCCAATCACTCGAACCGCATGCGCATCCAGTGCCATGCCGGCGGAGCCGTCCATTGGGGTGACTTCACTCCACTCGCCTCGCCGCCGCCCCCCGTGACGCTCTGTCGCTCCTGTCGCCGGCCGATGCGTCCCTGAATCTCATCGCCCCCACCCATCGTCAATGGGGACCGCCACGCACGGCGGTGTCCTCTTCCCGACTACCCGCCCGCTCCCGCAGTCCCCCCGGGCTTGTTCAACCAAGGGCGTAGTTGCTGGCTCCGCTTCGCTCCGCAGCAATACACGCTTTAATGTTAGGCCTTCCTAACCGGCCAGATGCCCCAGGACGCCCCCGTGGCGCCGGACCGATAAAAGCAAACTGTGAAAACGACTCGCTCTCGCCTGAAAACACCGCAGTCGTACTCCCAAGCTTCATATGGGTCATCGGCCCCTTCGTCCCGCCAGATCCGTGCAGGCTCTCCCAACAGACGACGTACTTGTTGGCGGGCAGTGCCCCGCCGTATCCTCCTCGCTCCGGGAAGCGTCCGGCGTTGAAAGAACCACCAAGCTAGACCGCTAGGATGCATCGGAGGCCCAACGATTCAGCTCACCGATGGCGGCCCACCGGGAGCACCCATATTCTCACCAGGCGTCGCTGGGCCGCCATTCGATGCAGCGCCTGGTTAGCCCACTGGTGCGAATCTCTGCTCAATCTCAAACTCATAATGCCTCCGGCTCTTGTCGTCAGTCAGAACGTTGCCAATCCAAACCTCTGTCTGCAAGCAGTCCGCGAGTCTCTGTGCCGACTGTGAAAGAAAATCTCTGGTAAGCTTGTTAATCGGGCCTGAAACACGAACTACGACAGGAATCTCATAGTCGCCAGTCTTCCAGTTGTGAGGGCGAGAGATGTTGACATGCAAACCGCCCAAACCGTCTCCCTCGACCCACTCCCAGGTGTTCTCGTAATCGCGATAGAAGTCCGAGACTCCGAAGACAGCCATGATGTCCTTGCCGCAATCATCCAACTCACGCGCCAACCGGAAGCCGAAGGTCTCGCCTCCTTTGACGGCGCTGCAGCGCACGTTAGGCCACGGTGTCATAAACTCGTAATCACAACACTGTCCGAAGGATCGGAAAGTGCGAGCATCTCGTCAACGATGCGACGAAAAAGCACAGCCACTGGCTCGCGTGCGCCGCCGTGGTCGCAAAAATATAAACCCTCCGCCTCAACCACCGCAGTAGCGTCCGGCATATCATCGGGAGCAGGCGGACCGAAGCGAAACTGAAGCTGCTCTGGAAACTGCGCGCAAGGCTGACCGCCCTCACGTCGCAAGAACTCGTCAAGCTTCGGTAAACTCTCTCGCGGACAGGAAATGCGATACTCGATGCCCATGACGTGTGAAGTGGCCTAAACAAAAGTTCAGCGACCCGGCGTCCAGGGCGCACGGACTGCAAGCAGGACGCTCACGCCGGGTTCGCTGGAGTGCTTGTTCGGCATTATCGTCATGACGTCTGTAATTTTGGTAACCGCTCAAATGGCGTGATGGGGGTCAATGACAACCAGCAACGCTCGCTAATCCACGTGTCCACGTCCAACTTGTGAAAGCAATTGTGGCAAACGGTGACAACCCGGTAGTCAGTGACCTCATTAACCCGAGGCCCTTGGCAATGTATGTCCATCAGCGGCTCTATCGGCTTGTCATTTATGATGCCGTCGTGAGGGTAAGGGTAAACTTCTTTGACCGAAGTGTCTTTCTCCAGCCCGCAAGCAAGGCATCTCTGTTTCATGACGTGTGAAGCGGCCGAACAGTATAATTGAGCGACAGCGACACCGTCGCGATACTAGTACTACAACGAGGTTGATTCTCTGTATCGGGTTGTCGAGACGTTTGTTGGGAAAGGCTACAGTCGGATACCAAGCCATTCGTACGATTGTTCCGCGCCAGGGGTGTCGCAGTACCTGTATTGCGACGAGACTCATTCCCGGTAACCGCCTGAAGGAGCGTCGGTCTTTAAGTATGCCTGTCGGATGTCACGGAATATTACGACAGGGGTCCCGGGTTGGTTCCTGCGGCGACGGGGCCGCACTTTGCCGGGGGCGCTTTCGGAGTCGTTCCCCAAATCTGGCGAGGGAGTGGTCAGAATGTTGAGCGTGTCACCCTATCCGACGGCCGTGACTTGAATGGGGCTCGCAACATGCAAGCCCTCCCGGTCGAACGAGGGGTTTCGTTCATATGAGCAACGCGACGCACTCGGCGCGGATCCACCACTGTCCCACTCAACCGGCGCGCAGCAGATCCAGCATGGCGCGGTCGATCTTTAGATCTCCCCGGACTTCGTAGGGGACGTCCTTCCGTCCGCTGTTCACGGGACCGAAGCTGCCGCGCAGATTCCACAGCGCCCATCCCCAACCCGCCTCACGCCACAGTTCGAGCACGTCCCGCATCCAGGCCAGCGTGACGTCGTGCGGAGTGAAGTGGTACGCGCCCCATTCGCCTACATGGACCCCGACGCCCCGGGACTCGATCTGCTTCCAGGGTGCGATCTGCTCCTGGCGCAGACGGGCCACATCCCAAAGGCCGTCCTTGTCGTGACACGGCCATGTGGGGAGCGGCTTGTTCTCGGAACCGGCGGGCCATCCGGCGCGATAATGGGTGAGGTAATGCGGATCGTAGCCGTGGAGGCTCTGGGCGATCCCGAGGTCCGCGAGCCCGGGCACCGGACGTCGCGCCCAGTGAAGTCCGTCGGCGATCATCAGACGGTCCGGATCGACCGACCGGATCTCCTTCACCAGCGTCCGAATCACCCGTTCATAGGTGGCCGTCGGAATGTCCTGCGGTTCGTTGAGGAGGTTGAAGCTGAGATGCGAATTGGGAATGCCCCGATACCGCCGCGCAAACTGGACCCATTGATGCGACGCAGCCTCCAGCGCCGCCGCGTCCTTCCACAGGCTAAGGGGCTCGGCGGGCGCGTTGACGCAGAATCCGGGAAGCCGGTGGAGGTTGAGATTGATGTGGACGCCGTGGGACTTCCCGAGGGCGATGGCCTGATCGATTTCCCGGAGCTGCGTTTCGTCCATCTCATCCCCTCGCGCTGGATCCGGGGGCGTCCAACACCGGTACGACATCGGCAGGCGCGCAAAGTTGAATCCCCATTCCTCCATCAGTGCGAAGTCGGATTCGCGGAAGGGCGGCGCCGGACCCGACTTCGGCGCATCGAACTTCTCCAGCAGGTTGAATCCACGCCAACGGGGCAGGCTCCGGGAGGTCGCCTCGGGAAGTGATGGAGCAGAGGCGACGGTGGCAATCGGCGTGTCCAGCGCCAGTGCGACGCCGGCTCCCGCCAGGCATTGCGTGAATTCGCGTCGCGTCATGGGGAGCTGTGAGACGGACGGTCCAGGACTGCGGCCGCCACCGCCTCTCCGGCGGCGCACGCGAAGAACATCCCGATCAACATCCCGATGGTCATGCCGCCGAGCGCGAGCAGGAATTGAAGCGGGTGTCCCGGGCCGGCCCAGCGCAGGATTGCGTCCGCACCCGAGGACATTCCGAGAGTCATGCCCAGCGCGGAGAGTCCGAGCAGCGCCGTTCGACCGAGCCGGCCTCCGAGGGCTGCGATTCCCGGCAGCATGGCCGGCAATCCGCCGACCAGCATGCCCAGGTACATCCACGGAATGCGGCCACTGAGGGAGAAGTAGTGGTGCGACTGACAGCAGAGGCACACGCCCTCGCGCATGACCGGTCCCCATCCGGCATCCACCCACCAGCCGAGGAGCATCCCCAGGTTGCCCGGACCCAGCATTGCTCCCGTCATCCAGAGGCCGGGAACCAGCCAGCCCCATGGGCCGGACGCGACCCGCCGCATTCGACCCAACCGGAAAAACCCAAGGCCAAGCGCCCCGAGCACGAGCGTCGCGAGGACCGCAGGCACGGGTGCCAGCGCACCGAGATACAGCACCAGCGGGATCTGCATCAGCATCGTTGCGGGAATGGCCAGCCGGAGGGCTCCGGGGACGGAATCGGAACTGCGTCCGTCGGATTGCGGATGGCAGTCCCCGGCGCGTCCGGACCGGAGGGCGCGCCACGAGACGACCGTGCTGCTGCCCACCATCAGAAGCGCGGCGGTGATCGGATGCAGGCGTCCGGTCGCCGCGAGGGCCATGCCCAGGGCGTTATAAAAGGCGGCGAACAGCAGGTTGGACCGGATGGCCCCGCGGACCCGGCGGGCCAGTGCGATGGCGTGTGGGATTTCCAACAGGTCGTCCCCGCACAACACCGCGTCCGCGGTCGCCGTCGCGAGCGGCGCTCCGTGCAGAAGGGCGATTCCCACGCTCGCCGCCCCCAGAGCCGGGGCGTCGTTCACGCCGTCCCCCACGAAGGCGACCCGGGATCCACCCGCCTCGGCGGCGGCCACGCGGTCGCATTTCCCGGTCGGATTCAGGGATCCTTCGATCGCGGTGATGGACTCCGGCGCTCCAGCGGATTGGATCAGGTTCCTGGCCCGGGAAACCTGATCCCCGGTGAGGATCGTGATCCGACATCCCAAACCGCCCAGCCAACGGAGCGTGTCCGGTACGGAATCCCGCACCCGTTCGCGCACGACCGCCAACCCCGCGAGGTGCCCATCGACTTCGATGGCGACCACGGGGTCGGTGCTGCCGTCCCGTAACTCCCCGGCAAGCGATCGCCGGTCGGAGTCATGTCCGATCCAGTCCGTCTGACCCACGCGCAGGTGATGTTCCCGTTCGCCGTCCCGAATCCACGCCTCGATGCCCCGGGCGGGGACGGGCTTGAGGGAGAGGATCACCGGGGGGACGAAATCCCGCTCCGGTTCCAACGCGGCGAAGGCGCGGGCGGCGGGGTGCGGACTCCGGCTCTGGACCTCGCGCAACACGTGGAGCAGCCACGTACGCTGACCGGGCTCGCGGGCGACGAAATCGACCAGCGATTGCCGCTCCTCACTGAGCGTGCCCGTCTTGTCGAACATGACGAGGTCCACCTGGGCCAGACGTTCCAGGGCGTCTCCTGACCGCACGACCATTCCGCGCGCTGCCAGGGTCGCCAGCGCGTTCCAAAGGCCCAGCGGCGTGGCGAGTCCCAGGGCGCACGGACAGGCCACCAGCAGAACGGCAAGGGCGTTGAACAATCCCACGGCAGCCTGTCCGTGTGCCGTCCACGCCACAAACGTCGTCGCGGAAACGATGAGCACGAAGGGGAGGAACCACCGGGTGATCCGGTCCGCCAGGTCCATCGGTCCCGTGCGTTGGGACACCGCGGCGTCCCGGGCCTGTTCCACCAGGGCCAGCAGTTCGTCGAGGCGGCGGGAGCGTCCGGACGCGGTCGCCTCGAGCAGGAGTTCGCCATCCTCAGCCCAACTGCCGGCGAGGACGCGGTCTCCTGCCCGTCGGACGACAGGGAAGGGTTCGCCGGTCAGTGGCGTTTCGCGAAGGTACGAAGCGCCATCGAGGATTCGTCCGTCCACTGGCACGGGTTCGCCGGGAAACACGCGGACCCGGTCCCCCGGCTCCACGGCGGCGACCGGCGTCAACACGGCGGTTCCATCCGCCGCCAGGCGCCGGCAGGTGTCGAAGGTGTCCCGCAGCCGGCGGCTTTCAGCAAAGGCCCGCTCACGGGCGCGCGCGGTCAGCGTCCGGCCCACCGTGTACACCACGAGCAGGACCGCCACGACCTCGTAGTACACCGCGCCCACGCCAGTCAATGTGCTCCATGCGGATGCCCCAAACGCCCCGACGATGCCCGCGAGAAACAGCATCTCCACGGTAATGCGACGGCGACATGCGGATGCCCAGGCGGTTTGGAGAAGTGGACCTCCGAGCACGGCCAGGACGACGAGGGACGAACCCGCCAGGAGAGCGTGGAGGATCCAGCGCAACCCTCCTTCCGGCGGCGTCAGATTGACCGCGAAACCGAGCAGCATGGCCTGGCTGGCGAGCGCGACGCCGATGCCGATCCGGAACCACGGCGTGTTGGCGGTTGGGGCTACAAATTCCGCCGCAGGGAGGCTCGCCGGGCGCCGGTCACCGAGGAGCCGGCATCCGTAGCAGCAATAGTGACGCGCGCCCGTCTCGGGATTCCCGGCACCCGTCAGGAAATCCACCGGCAGCGGCGCGCTACAAAAGGCGCACCGCTCTGATACCGGAGTCTGTGGAGGGGAAGCGTCCGTGCCCACGGCGTCACCATGCAGGTTTCGGACGGTGCGGTCAGCATCCAAGGCGCGGGGGGGACAGCCTGAAGGCTGGACTACAAACACGGCGGGTCGTTCGTAGTGCAGGCTTCAGCCTGGGATTTGCACCGCTACTTCGTCGGGCCGGGTGCGGGATGGAATAACACCTCGGCCGGGACGATTTGCTTCCGCAAATCCGGTCCCTGCCACGAGAGGATGCATCCGGAATCGAGTTCGGATTCGAAGTACTCCACCAGGATTTCATGGTCGCCGGCGGTCAAGTCGATGGTCCCCGGGATCTCGATCATGTCGTGCGTGCCGCCATTGAGGACGACCTGACGTCCGTCCATCACGAGGCGCGAGCCGTCGTCGGAATTCAGGAAGAAGGTGTACGTGCCCGCCTTGGGAACTCGCAGACGGCCCGTCCAGCGGACGTAAAAATTGTCTTCGAACGGCGTACCGGTCCACGCCCCCTGCGTGCTGGGGAAGTTGATCTGGCGATCCACCCGCTGCAGGTCCGGCTTCTGGCCTTTTGGGACTTCCGGCATCTCCGAGAGACTATCGGACCACTGGAAGTATTGCCCCACGAGGCCCGGCTCGACCGCCCCTGCGGCGGGTGCCGCCGGAACGGGGGCCTTCGCGGGCGCGGCGACGGACGCGGTCTCAGCGAGGAGGGACAGCAGAAGTGTGGAGAGGAGAGGCATGGGATGGTGATGGAACGGTCGTGCAGTATGAGCCGGCCCGGTAGAATGATTTCCGGAGTCCGCAGCGTTATCGCGTCCTCATCGGGACGAGTCAACGCCACGTCCCTCGGGCGAGCGGTTCCTGTCATTGCGGGAATAGCTGTGGTCCGTACCGTGGACGCGTTCAGCGCCGCATTTGAAAATGCATCCGGATCACACGGTATTCATGGATCGGGCCATCCTGCTCGCCCGCGAAGCCATTGAGGCAGGGGACGGGCCTGCCGGATGCGTGATCGTCTCCAAGGGCGAAGTGGTTGCCGAAGGCCGCAACCGCGTTTTCACCTCCCGGGATCCGACCGCCCACGCCGAACTGCTCGCGATCCGCGCCGCCGCATCGCGGCTGGGAAGCCCCGACCTTTCCGGGCTGACGCTCTACACCACGTTGGAGCCGTGTCCGATGTGCTGCGGGGCTTTGCTCTCGGCGAAGATTTCAACCCTGGTGCTGGGTGCGCGATATGCCCAGTTTCGGACCGCGGAACTGGGGTCCTATTCCGTGGAATCGTTGGCTGCGATGACCGGACGGGCCCTGGAGATTGTCCCCGGGATCCGGGACGCCGAATGTCGTGACCTGAGGTATGAGGCGCTTCAGCGGAGTGTACGGAAAACGCAGTCTGAAGGGCGTCGGGATGGATCTGCCCGGGGAGGGAACTTCATCCGAACATTTCTCGGACGGTGGGTAGAACGCTGGTCTCCGAACCGGCCGAAAGTGGCCGGCGGCCAAAGGCACTTCCACTCCGTCCCACCAACCGACGGACCCCTTCGCCCAACCCCACCCCACTCGGACCCGCAGGACCCTGATCCTGTCTCCGGTCCCCGTCATCAGTCCTAACCCATTTTTCGTCCGTCGGCATTGCCTTGGGGCCTGAGTCCTCTCTAGGGTCCGGGGTCCTCCGGTTTCCCTCCGGAGGGATCCCATGCAATGGCCCACCGGCCCCCAGCACCGATTCGGTTCAATCTCGCGGCGACGGGGTGCCTGCGCGGAATCCTGACCTGGGTCGTCGCCGGGTTGCTGGAGGCTGGGTCATCCGGAGTTTTGGGGGCGCAGACGGCCAACATTCCCACGCCCTCGCGTGACATTCCCGTCCTCCGGGAACTTCGGGATGTGCGACATCTGGATTCTCCGGCGGCTGCGGCGCATCCGCCGGTGGAGCTGAAAGGGACGGTCACCTACGTGGACCTCACGGCCAAAAACCTGTTTCTCCATGACGGCCGGCACGGAATTTATGCCGCGGCACACGAGGCAACGGTTTCATTGGCGGGGGTCTCTCCCGGATCCGTCGTCCAAATTTCAGGAGTGGCGGAGGCGGGATTGTTCGCCCCGTACATCCTCGTCCGCGATCTTTCGATCCTGGGCACCGCTCCCATGCCCCGTCTGACCCCGGCCAGCCGGGAAGAAATCCGGTCGGGGAGTCGTGATTCGGACTGGGGAGAGTTCTCCGGGACGCTGTTGTCCGTGGCGCGGTGGGAGGGATTGGTCTTCGGGACCCTCTTATCCCGCGGGGATCGGATCTCCATCGCCGTGCCGGAGGCCTTTGGAGGCGTCCGCCTTGAGAGCCTTGTGGATTCAGAGATCCGGGTTCGAGGAGCGTTGTCAGGTTTCTTCTCCCAGCAGCGCCAGGTGGGGATCAAACTGTTTATCCCGGGCATCGATTGGGTGGAGACGTTGGCCGCCCCGCCCCAGGACCCATTTTCGGCGCCCCTTGGAAAGGCAGGGCGTCTCTTCAGGTTTGATCCGGACGCGCCCGCAGCGGGCCCGGTCCGGTTGCGCGGGGTGGTCACCGCCCGGCTGGGATCCGACGTCCTGACGTTGAGTGATGATTCGGGTGGCGTGGTCGTTCGCGTCGTCCGTTCCACGGAGGCGGTGCCGGGGGACCTCCTGGATGCGGTGGGCACCCCTCTCCTTCAACGCGAAATTCCGGTGCTGGACGGGGCCCGGATTCGGGTGGTGGGAAAAACCAATCTACCTCCGCCCACGCCCATCCGTCCGGAGTCCCTGGCCACCGGTGAGTGGAATGCGCGCCGTGTGGTTCTCGACGCGGTGGTGGCCTCGCGGGGGCGTTCTCCGCGGACGGAGTTTCCCATGCTTTTTTGTGATGCCGGGGGCATTCATTTCTCCGCCCTGCTTGCGGAGCGCGGTGCGGAAATGGCCGGCGTCGAGGAGAAGACCGGCGTGCGCATCACGGGAACGCTTCTGACCACCGTCCCGTCGGCGGATCCGGAGTTGGATCCGACGCCCACCCTCGCGCCCGATCCTTTGGTGGGGACATTTCTATACCTCGCTTCCGAAAAGGACGTGGAGATTCGCCACCGTCCCGTGGCGATGAACCTCCGACGGCTTTTGATGGCGTTGCTCGCCCTGGCCCTGGTGGGAACCGGCGTGGTGATCTGGAATCTGTTCCTGCATCGCAGTGTTCGGAATCGAACCCGGGAACTGGCGGAGGCGAAGGAGGCGGCGGAGGCGGCAAACCGCGCGAAGTCCAATTTCCTCGCCAACATGAGCCACGAGATCCGGACCCCGATGAACGGCGTGATGGGGATGACCCAGCTGTTGCTGGATTCCAGTCTGGCACCCGCGCAGCGGGAGCAGGCGGAGACGGTTCTGGAGAGCACGTCCGCCCTGCTGACGGTGGTGAACGACATCCTCGACTTTTCCCAGGTGGAGGCGGGCCAGCTCCATATCCGGCCGGAGCCGTTTGATCTTCCCCAGTTGCTCCAGGCCGTGATCGCATTGCTCAGTGCGAAGGCGGAGGCGAAGGGACTCCAGCTCCTTCTGGAGATCGCCCCCGATGTGCCGTCACGCATCCGGTCCGACCGGGCCCGCCTCCGACAAATCCTGATCAACCTCCTTGGCAACGCGATCAAGTTCACCGATTCCGGATGGGTCCGCCTTACGGTCGAGGTCCGCGAACCGGATGCTCCCGAACCGGAATTCCGATTCACGGTGCAGGACACCGGAATTGGAATAAATCCGGAACATCGGGACCGGTTGTTCCGTCCCTTTGGCCAGCTCGACGACAGTTCCACCCGGGCCCGCGGCGGGACGGGACTGGGTCTGGTGATCTCCCATCGGCTGGCGCAGATGATGGGAGGAGGCATCACCTTTGACAGCCGACCCGGACAGGGATCCACCTTCGTGGCAACCCTCCGGGCTCCCTCCTTTCCTGCAGAACCACCGCCGGCGCCCCTCCCGGATCCTACGCCGGTGCCCGCCGCTACGGATGCATCCCCCACGGCACTTCGGGTGCTTCTCGTGGAGGATCACCCCGTCAACCGGAGGCTGGCGACCGCGATGTTGAAAAAGCTGGGACACGAGGTGGAGACGGCCGCGACAGGCATTGAAGCGGTGGCGGCGGTGATGCGGGCGCGCTTCGACGCGATCCTGATGGACTGCCTCATGCCGGAACTGGACGGCTGGGAGGCGACCCGTCGGATTCGCGCCCTCGAGGCCAGCGGGGAACTCGCGGGTCCCCGGCGCCGGATCATCGCCCTGACCGCCAACGCCATTGAGGGACAACGCGAGGTCTGCCTGGCCGCGGGCATGGATGGCTTCCTCTCCAAGCCGTATCTCATGAAGGATCTCCAGGCGCTGTTGGACGACACCGCTGACGCAGCCCAACCCAAGGTGCCGATCCCGCCCGGAAACTGCTGAACGGGTGAAGGCGTGGTCCAATCACATCCTCGACATTTTGGTCCATTTGGACACTCCTGAAGGCCCGTCACCTCCTTCGACCATGAAGCTCCCAAAGTTGTTCCCGTCCCCGTTTCCCTCTGCGGCCTCGTTCGCCTGCGTGGTGGGATTGGTCTCGCAGATTCCTGCGCTCCACGCCACCGACTCGCCGCAATGGCGCGGTCCCAACCGGAACGGGTCCTCCTCCGAGACCGGACTTCTTGCGCAATGGCCGCAGGACGGCCCGAAGCTCTCCTGGCGGGTGACACACTGCGGATCCGGCTATGCCACGCCATCCGTGGTGGGCGACCGCGTCTTCCTGCTTGGGAACGAAGGTTTGGAAAATGAGTCGGTCCACGCGCTGTCCGCGTCCGACGGCTCCAAGCTCTGGTCCGTCCGCCTGGGCAAGGTCGGCAAGCCGGATCAAAAGCCCAGCTTCCCCGGGGCGCGTTCGACACCGACGGTGGTGGGTCCGGTGTTGTATGCACTCGGATCCGACGGCGACCTGGCGTGCGTGGAGACGGCATCCGGCACCGTCCGGTGGCGGAAGAATCTCCGCACCGAATTCGCGGGCAAGCCGGGGCAATGGGCGTACTCGGAGTCCCCACTCGTTGACGGAAACACCGTGGTGGTCACCCCGGGTGGAACCAATGCCACGATGCTGGCGCTCGACGCCAAGACGGGAGACGTGCTGTGGAAGTTTGCTTCACCGGATGGCGATGAAGCCGGGTACTCGTCGGCCATCATCGTGGAGTCCGCGGGCGGGAAACAATATGTCCAACTGCTGCAAAAGGGACTCGCGGGCGTGGACGCCAAAAGCGGGAAGCTCCTGTGGAAATGGAACAAGTCCGTCAGCAAGTACGGCGCAAACATTCCCTCGCCGCTGCTCGCCGACGGTGTGGTCTATGCAGCCGCCGCCGGGACGGGTGGGGGCGCGGTGCGGTTGAAGGCGGCGGCCGATGCGGCGCCGTTCGAGGAACTCTACTTTGAGTCCAAGCTTCCCACCGCCATCGGCGGAACGGTCCAGGTGGGTCCGTACCTGTACGGCACCACGGCCCAGTCCCTTTTGTGTTTTGAGGCGGCCACCGGAAAATTGAAGTGGGAGGACCGGTCTATCGGGGCGGCCTCGCTGTATCACGCGGGCGGCCTGCTGTTCCTGCGGGGCGAGAATGGCGCAGTGGCGCTCGTGGAACCCTCGGCCGATGGCTATCGGGAGAAGGGGCGGTTTACTCCCCCCGAAGCGCCGGCGAAGAGCAGTCCCATGGAGAAATCGTGGGCGTACCCCGTGGTGGCCAACGGAAAGCTTTACCTGCGGGACCACGGCACCCTGTGGTGCTACGCGGTGCGGTAGGACCCTCTCGAGGTTTGGGAGTGCGAGAGCGGAGCTCTCGCTCTGGGAACCACGCGGAGTTCGAAGGGGCAGTGACGAATGACCCGACGCGCGTCCCGCCGGGATGGGAAGCGGTAGCTGCGCTCCCGCACTCCGAGATGCTTCGCGAGGGGCAATTGGCGATCAATTGCCCGAGGTCAGCAGGACGGCCGTGCCGTCACTGTATCGAAACAGGCCGACGCCGTGGCCTCCGGCCAGGGCCAGCAGTTCGCCATCGGTCGCGCGCAGGCCTCGCTCGGGACGGGACGCGACGCGCTCGACGGCGATTGCGTCGGCCGCGGTGGTCACCCATTCCCGTTTTTCCAGCGGACGACTTTGCACCCGTACGACGACGGGCGCGGGCCGGGAGGAGTCCAGACTGACGTGGACGAGCGGCGTGGCGGAGGACTCAGCGGGGTTCCGGGAATTCAGGAGCGCCGGTCCGAACGCCGCCAACAGGAGGGCCGTGATGGCCGCGGCGACGGGTGCGGCCTTCGCGCGGCGACGGCGGGTTCGGACGGCGCGGAGCAGCGGCTCCAGGGAATCCGTCGCCGGAACGGACTCGGCCAGGACGTCGTCGAGCAGGAGGGTTTCGTCAGGACGGGTCTTCATGGCGAAGGCGGGCGAGCAGGGAGGATTTCAGTTTCAGGCGGGCGCGGGTCAGGCGGGATTCCACCGCCTTCTCCGTGGTGCCGAGTGTGGCGGAGAGGTCACGGACCGATTCATGGTCGAGGTATTTGCGGGTCAGCAGTTCCCGGTCGGTGTCGGGAAGCGCAGCGAGTTCGGCGTTCAGAAGGTCGGCCAGCACTTCGGAAGTCTCGCGATCGGGCTCGGGCAGCGGTGGAGGTTGATGGCGGAACCAGCGTTCCAGGAAGCCGGCGCGCCGGGACTCGCTGCGCCGGTGATCCGCGGCAGCACTGCGCGCGAGCAGCGTCAACCATCCCCAGAGTTCAGGTTCAGTACGGCAAACCCGGAGGTGCCGGACGGCGCGGAGCAGCGCTTGTTGCAGACTCTCGGCGGCGGCGTGCTCGTCCCCGCGGCAGAGCACGAGGAGGTAGCGGCGCAGCCGGGGTGCATAGGCTCCGTGGAACTCCCGCCACGCGGCCTCGTCCCCGTCCCGCATGCGACGCGTCAACGACTCCACCGCCGGCAGGGACTCGGTCCCGACTGGAGTGCCGACGAGGGGCATCGTGGGGTTGAGCGCGACGGGGGTCACGGGAGGAGCCTACGGCTTGGCGGGCGCGGGGGGAACACTGGGATCGGCGGGAACCGCTGGGGGCGCCGGCCTGGAGGGCGTCCCGGGTTTGGAGGAAGACCGTCCGAGGTTGGCCAACACCGACTTGATCATCTCCACCTGGAACGGGTCGCCCGAAGCCACGAGGAGTTTGGTTTGGTCGTGGTACTTCAGCGTCGGACGGTCCTTCTTCCCATCGAGATCCCAACCGGTCTTCACCGCGGTAATTATGTCCTCTACGGTGAATCGTTCGAGATAGGGATCGAGGCTGAAGAAGAAGACGGTGCGGGGCGGAGCGGGTTCGACGGGAGTCGGTGGGAGCTGGGGTGCCTCGGGTTCAGCAAAGGAAGGGGGCGGGTATTGCCCGACGAGAAGATAGGTCAATGTGCCTTCATTGGAGCTCACGCGACGGAATGTGTACCCGACCGTAATCACTTGGGGGTTGAGCCTCGGGTTCGGATTCTTCTCAGATCGCTGGCTGGCCATTCCGAGCAGGTCCAAGACCTCGGGCACCGTGATCTGCTTGAGTTCCACGTCGATCCGGTTGGTTGCTGCGACGTCACGCAGGTTTTCCGGGATCATGACGTTCAAATGCTTTCCGGAGGCCTTTTGGTACTCTGTCTGGATCTCGTGAATCACCAGCGCCAGCGGAAGGTTGTGAAAGGTGAAGTCGAGCTGTGGGCCCCGGTCCTCCGGAGGTTGGCCAAGGGGTTGCCCAGGGCGGACCACGGCCACGGGACCCGGAGGGGGGTTCGGCGCCTGGGCGTGGGCAAAAGAGACGGCACCCGTCAGGAGGAGGGCCGGGAGCGTACAAAGCAGCAGTGAAGGTCGCATACATCCTGAAATACGCCGCCCGGTTCCAAATCCTTCGCGCAGTTCCGATCGCGTGGGGTGGGCAGACAGCCTGAAGGCTGCACTACGAACGGCCCGTTTGTAGTCCAGGCTTTAGCCTGTCCCCCGCCTACGTCGCACCATCGTTGCGCGCGTGGTGTCCCCCGCCCCGACAGCCTGAAGGCTGCACGACAAGCGGGACCGGGTTTCCGTACTTTTCAAGTGTCGGACCGGAGGGGCATCGTGCCGCCGTGAACCCCGAAAGCACCGTGCTTCCCAAGCTGTGGACCCTTCCGGACGCCATTCGCAACCGGCTCGGACGCGACGCGGGGCCGCAGCGGGCGATGTTCGAGGAGGACCACCTGCTGCTGATCCTGCACCAGATTCCCGAGCCGGATGAGCACACCCGCAAGGCCGCCCTCTTCTGGCGGTCCCCTGCGGGGGAATGGCGTTCCAACCTCGGGGGCGCCGGATTGAATCCGCTTCAGGAGCTCCTCAAGGCCTATGACGAACGGCTGACCCGGTTGGAGACCGCGGAGAACAAGGCGGCTACGGCGGCCGAGTACCATTCCGTGCTGGAGCAGCTGGCGCCGGTGGTGCGGGCGGCCCGGGGACTGCACCGCGCCCTCCAACAGGCCCGGGACCTCGTGAAAACCGAGCATTCCCTGATCAATTTCCGCGACCAGGCGGCGGCGGCGGAGCGCAATTCGGAGCTGCTGATGCAGGATGCCCAATTCGGATTGAACTTCACGGTGGCGAAACAGGCCGAGTCGCAGGCGGCCACGGCCAAGCAGATGGCTGTGACGGCGCACCGGCTGAATATCCTGGCGGCGGTGTTTCTCCCCCTGACGGCCCTCTCCAGTGTGTTTGGGATGGAGATCCACAGCCCGCTGCGGGATACGACCCTGAATTTCTGGCTGATCTGCGCGCTGGGAACGCTGACCGGGGTCCTCCTCGGCGGCCTGCTCGCCCGCAAGGGTTAAGGTCCGACCAAAGGGTTCCTCCCGGGACGAACCTGGCGGCAGGTTTCGTGAGCCCCTGCATTTCCGCTTGGAGGTTTTTGCGGCGGTCCCCAATGATTTCGCCCGATGAAGGATTGGATCGCCTCATACATCGCCTCCCAACAACGCGCCCTCGCGGGCGTTTCCCCGGAAGTCCTCGCCCCGCTGGTGGCGACGCTTCGCGACGCCTATCGCGCCGACGCACAAATCTTCGCGATTGGAAATGGCGGCAGCGCCGCCAATGCCAGTCACTTCGCCGTCGATCTCGGCAAGGGCGCCAGCGACGTCCTGCCCCGCCGGTTCCGCGTGCTGTCCCTGACCGACAATGTCGCCTGGATGACCGCAATCGGAAACGACTACAGCTATGAGGACATCTTTGTCCGCCAGTTGATGAATTATGCGCGGCCCGGAGACGTGCTGTTCGGCATCAGCGTGAGCGGCAACTCGCCGAACCTCGTCCGCGCCTTCGACTGGGCCAAGGCCACCGGCGTCAAGACCATCGCCCTCGTCGGACAGAAGCGCGGGAAGATGGCCGATCTCGCTGATCAGCTCGTGGTCATCCCCGACGGCCACTACGGCCGCGTGGAGGACGTGCAGATGAACATCCTCCACCTCATTTGCTACGCCTTCTGGGAACACCCGGAGTGGGTGGACTGACCCGGATGCACCCGCCCTGGGCGCAACCGGGTGCGCCAACCGCGGTTGATTCTTGAACGCACCCGCATCGCAGCCGGTCGCCATCCTCGCGGACGGGATTCCCTCGCGTCGTCCGCGGTGGAAATCCTGGTGGATGCGGATCCACCTGTATGGCGGGCTGGCCTGCTTCTGGTACCTGCTCGTCTTCAGCATCACGACGCTGCGGTTCAATCATCCGGGGCTGCTCCCGGAGCGTCGGGGACCCGCCACCCAGTGGGAGCGCGCCTCGGGAATTCCCAATTTGCCGGATGACCACAAACTGGGGGAGGCGGTGCGGGACGACTTGGACCTCATCGGATGGGTCCTGCCGTGGAATCTCCAAAAGACGCCATCCGGAGACCTCCGCTTTGAATTGGTCCGGCCGGGACGGAACTACCGCGTGACCACCGACCGCGCCGGGGGACGCGTTTCCGTTGAGGAACGGGCAACGGGGGTCGGCTCCGCCATCAACTTCATGCACGGCTCCACGGAAGGGGTTCCGGGAAGCCGCTTCCTGCAACTCTGGGGCCTCTACACTGACCTCACCACGGGCTTGGTGCTGTTCCTTTCGGTCAGCGGCGTGGTGCTCTGGTGGCGACGGGCGAGGGACCGGCGTCTGGCGGCGGTGGTGGTGGTGCTCGGCCTTTTGGTTTCCGCGGCGCTGATGCTGCGGGTCTGGATTTTCGGATGAACCTGAATGTCCTCATCCGTCGGATCCACCTGGGGAGCGCCTTCGTGCTCCTCGGATTCGTCGTGATGTACTTCGTCACCGGATTGGTCGTGACGCACGGTGCGTGGTTCGGGGAGGCGACGGAGCAGGTGGTGCGGCGTACCGAGCCGTTTCCCCGGGAGTTCTCAGCGTCGCCGGATGCCGCGGAATTCACGATCCAACTCCGGGAACATCTCGGCCTCCGGGGCAAGCCGTCTAAAGTGGAGCACCGCGGGGACGGCACCTGGCGCGTCAACTATGCACATCCGGGACACGTCACCGAGGTGACGATCCCCGCGGATCGCTCGACGCTGTCCCTGGTGGAAAAGACCCAGGGATGGCAGCGCGTCATGGTGGGGCTGCACCGGCTTCATGGCTATGGCGGGGGCGGCCTCTACAACCTGTGGGCACTGCTCGTCGATGTGACGGCGGTGTCGATGATCGTGTTCGCCGTCACCGGACTGGTGCTTTGGCATCGCATGACGCGGGATCGTCGCCTCGGCTGGGGGATCCTGTCGGCGGGATTCGTCCTGACGGCATCCACAATCGCCTACCTGATGTTGCGACGGTGAATCGTCGGGAACATCCGGATGGCTTTCCCGGGCCGTTGCGTCACGCTGCTCCGGCCGGGAGGAAAAGCCCCCGGTACGTCCCGATTCATCCGTGAATACCCTGCCCCTGCCCTCCGCGCTGCGCACGGCCGCCATCGTTGTCATCATTTTTGCCTCGCTGATGGCACGGGCGGCGGATCCGTTGCCCTCGTGGAACGACACCGGACCCAAGCGCGCCATCATTTCGTTCGTGGAGAAGGTCACCCGGGAGGGGAGTCCCGACTTCCTTCCGCCCTCCGAGCGCATCGCCACCTTCGACAACGACGGAACGCTGTGGTGCGAGCAGCCCATGTACGCCCAGGTGATGTTTGCGGTGGACCGCCTGCGCACCCTCGCCCCGAAGCATCCGGAATGGCGTCGGCAACAGCCGTTCAAGAAGCTCATGGAGGCGGGGCCGGACCGGCTGGTGTCCGTGACCGATCACGAGCTGATTGAGATCATCAAGGTGACCCACACCGGAATGACCACCGACGAGTTCGCGGAAATTGTGCGGGCCTGGATCGCCACGGCGAAGCATCCACGCACGGGACGTCTTTACACCCAGATGGTGTACCAGCCGATGCTGGAGCTGCTCACCTATCTGCGCGGACACGGGTTCAAGACCTTCATCGTGTCCGCAGGCGGCGTGGAGTTCATGCGGGTGTGGGCGGACCAGGTGTATGGCGTCCCGACCGACCAGGTGGTGGGAACCACCTTCAAGACCTCGTATGAATTGCGGGGAACGACGCCGGTGATCGTGCGTCAGCCGAAGGTGGACTTCGTGGACGACGGCCCGGGAAAGCCGATTGGGATCAACAAATTCATTGGAAAGCGTCCGGTGATGGCGTTCGGCAATGCGGACGGCGATTTCCAGATGCTGCAGTGGACCACGGCAGGTTCGGGAGCGCGCTTCGGATTGTTGGTCCACCACACCGACGGCGTTCGCGAGTACGATTACGACACGCAGTCCGCGGTCGGGCGCCTGGACAAGGCGCTGGTGGCGGCACCGCGCTACGGCTGGACCGTGGTGAGCATGAAGGACGACTGGGCGAAGATCTTTCCCCAGGGGCCCTGAACGGCGGCTCCGGAGGGGGCGGCAGATCAACGCCCGGCCGGCAGCACCACGCGGCCGAGGAGTTGTTCCGGACCGACCACGGCGTGGATGAAGGAGGCGGGATCGATGGCGCGGTTGTCGCCGAGGATCGCGAAGCGGTGGGATAGGAGTCGGGCGGAGGCGATGTTGAGACTGCCCGATGGGCTGGACGAGCCCGTTTCCAGCGGTGAGCCGTCGATTTCCACGCGTCCTTCGTGCACCTCCACGGTTTCCCCCGGGAGCCCGACCACCCGCTTGATCACCCATTCCCCGTGATGGGAGGCCACCACGACTTCGCCGCGATCCGGTTCCCGGTGACGATACGCCCATCGGTCCACGAGGAGGAGATCGCCCGAACGAAAGGTGGGCAACATGCTGTTCCCCACCACCCACACGAGTCGGTAACGGGAAGCCAGTCCGCAGACCCCCAGGAACACCAGCGTGAGTACGGCGATCCGGAAGCGGCGCCGCCGCCGCCGGGGATCAGAGGGTCGGCTTGGCGGACGGGTGGGATGGGAGTGCTGATCCATGGACGTCCGCAGTCTGCAGATGGCCTTTGGCGGAAAACTCGACCGGAATCTCGGTCACGTGACGAAGCGCGGTTTCGACCTCCTCCTGTCGGCCGGTCGCCAGGGCCAGGGTCCGCGCCTCGGTGGCGAAGAGGGAAATGACGTCCTCGGTCGGCCGCCGGTACAGCAGATCCAGATAGAGGTCGAGCCAGCGGCCGTAGTCCCCGGAACGCTTCAACAGGATCAGGAGATCCTGGGCGATGTAGGCCTCCCCGGGCGCGTTGCGGAATTCGGACAGGGCCGTTTCCAGGTCGTGGATGATGGAGTCGCGAAGCTTTGTGTCGGAGCCCGCCACGGTCGGTGTGCCGAGATAGCGGGTGCGGATCTCGGTGCGATAGCGATACGCCAGGCCCTCGAGTTCCGCGCGGGTTGCCTCGACCTCCGAGAAGGACGAGGGCCGGACGAAATAATCGAGGTCCCATCGCGCTTCGGTTGCGGATCCGGCGCCCGCGGTGAGGCGCAGGTCATGCACGCGATACCCGGCCAGCGCGGCGAGGAGCACCGCCACCAATGTCCCGGCCGAGCGGCGAACCAGTCTCAGGGAGGAACGTTTCATCGTGGGATTGCCGGACTCCGGGTGGGGATCCCGGCCGGCGCTCGTAACACCGGCAGAGACCCCGCGGCCCTCCGAAAGGTTTCACCCAAGGTGGGGAAATCGTGTTGTCCCGTTCACATCCGGTCCACACCGGGGATGCGCCCCTTGCGTGGTCCGGCTTCCCGGAGGACGCTGGTTCCGGCGAGCGGTCGCCCGAGTCTGTTTTCCAGTTCCTGCATTCCCGATGCCCTTTTCGAGTTCCCCCGACGCGCAACGCAAGGCGACGTTTCGCGACATCCGGTTCCTCCTTCCCGGCGCCGTCGCCCTCACGGCCACCGCGGGCTACATCAACACGGTGGTCCTTGGATTCTTCCACACGCCCGTCAGCCACATGACCGGGGCCGTGGCCCACTTCGGACTGGATCTGGCGGCGGGCAACGCGCCCGACGCCTGGGCGTCCTTCAGCATCATCCTGGGGTTTGTCCTCGGCGCGTTGGTGGCAGGCGTCCTGGTGGGCGCCCTCAAGCTGGTGCCCAACCGGCGCTACGGCGTGGTGATGATGGTGGAAGGTGGGCTGCTCGTGGCGGCCACCGCGATGCTGACGCATCAGACCCGCTGGGGCCTGCCGGCGGTGGCGCTGGCGTGCGGACTCCAGAATGCGATGACGAGCAGTTATTGCGGATTGATGATCCGGACCACACACGTCACCGGCACCGTGACCGACGTGGGGGTGATGCTCGGACACTGGCTCCGGCACGGCCAGATTGAGTGGTGGAAGCTCCGGTTCCTGAGCTCCCTTGTGTTCGGCTTCATGGTGGGCGGCTGGATTGGGGCACTGGCGCACCACCGGTTCGGACCCGGCTGCCTGACCCTGCCGGCCGCGGGAATGGCGCTGGCCGGCGGCGCGTTCTGGTTTGCCACGCACCGGGGGTTGGTGGACCTGATCCAGGATGCCGCTCCGGAACCGCCGCGCACGAGCAGCTTTCCCACGCGGAGGGCAGGTCCCCCGGGCTCACACTAAATCTCGCTGCGACCTAGCCCCCGCTCCGGAGAAGGTGACTGAGAACGCCCGCGGTGGCCGCGGAGAGCACCAGCAGGGGCAGACTCCATTTCCCGAAGCGCAGGGCCAGCCAGGCGAGCACGCTCAGGAGAATCCCAGCGACTTGGACGGGTCGGCCCTGCGGAATCAGGATATCCCGTCCAAGGGTCACGAAAAAGAACAGCAGGGTCCCAAACACCGTGGCCGAGATCGCCCGGAACGCGGTGGCCAGCGTGGCCTTGCGGCGGATCCGCTCCACGTAGGGCGCTCCCAGAAGAATCCAAAGGAAGCTCGGGACAAAGGTGGTCCAGGTTGTGATGGCGGCCCCCAGCGTTCCCGCCAGGAGCGGCGAGCCAGGTTCCGGATCCCGCCAGGCACCAAGGAAGCCGACAAACTGAAGCACCATGATCAGCGGACCCGGGGTGGTCTCCGCGAGGCCGAGTCCGTCGAGCATCTGGGACGCCGTCAGCCAGTGAAAGTGTTCGACCGCTTGCTGGGAAACGTACGGCAGGATGGCATAGGCGCCTCCGAACGTGAGCATCGCCGCCTTCCCAAAGAAGAGACCCTGTTCGACGAGGACGTGACTCCATCCGAGCCACAGTCCCAACAGCACCACGGGCCCCCACCACAGGACGAGGCCCAACAGGAGCAGCCCCAGGGAGCGAACCGCACTGCGTTCCCGGTGCAGGGATTCGAGTCCCTCAGAAGCCGGGACGGCGGCGGGAGGGAACCAGCGCGGGACGACCCTTGAGACGGCTACCCCCACCAGGGCCGCGCCGAGCAGCAGGACGGGAAACGGAATCCGCAGCGGCATCAGGAGCGCTCCCGCGAGGACGAGTCCTCCGCCGAGCGGCGAGGTCAGGACGGTTTTCCCGATGCGCAGGACCGCGGAGAGCAGGATCGCGAGTACGGCGGCTTGGAGTCCGAGAAAAGCCGAACGGATCCAGGGCAACTGACCGTGAGTCGCATAGACCCAGCTCAGAATCCACAACAGCAGTGCGGAGGGCAGAACGAAGAGCGTCCCTGCCACAAGCCCTCCCCGGGTGCCATGCAGGAGCCAGCCGAGGTAAATCGAGAGCTGCTGAGCCTCCGGACCGGGGAGCAGGTGGCAAACACTCAAGGCATGGAGAAACCGTTCCTCTCCGATCCATCGCTTCCGACGGACCACCTCCTCATGCATGAGGGCGATCTGTCCGCCGGGGCCGCCAAAACTGATGAGCCCCAGCTTCCACCAGAACCGGAGCGCCTCGTGAAAGGTCGGAGGCGCCGCAGGGGGTGCCGGTTCAGAATCCACGGCGTGGGGAGCGTCGGTCCGTCAGGCACCGCCCGGAGCGAGGTGCCCCTTCAGCACCCGAAGCGTCCGGCGAATGCCGTCCGGTCCCACCTTGGAGGCATGACCCGGACCCCGGTCGTCCATGAATCCCACGTAGGTTCCGGGGCCGAAAAATTTCTCCCGAAGTTGGTTGGGGGGGCCGACGAAGACGGAGAATCCGCCGGTGTGGACCTGCTGGACGTAGGTCACGGGTCCGTGCTCCGAATCATGGGCGGCATTGTGCAGTTCCCGCGCCTCCCCGGCGGCGAGGTTCTGTTCGACGGTCCGCAGCACGCGGGACTCGAACTCCGCGGCATCCAGCGTGAGATCCACGATTCGGGAATAGTGGGGCTCCGCCGACTCACAACAAACGACGCTGATGGAAATTCGATTCATGCTGGGACTGGTGGACGCCAACGCTGCGATGAATCCGTGGCGGGAGCACGGGGAATTTTTTGGCGGATGGTTGGGGAGGGGGGACAGGCTAAAGCCTGCACTACAAGCCCACCGTTCGTAGTGCAGGCTTTTGCCTGTCCGTCGTGCGCCGGCGCAAATCTGGGAGTGCGGCAGCGGTCCGCCTCCGAAAAAGCTGCCGCTTTGGCTTAATACCCCGGCCGCGGGGTACCCACCTGGATCGTTTGTACTGCGCTGCGTCCGTGAAAGAGCTGGAGCTCCGCTCCAGTACTCCAGAGGTCCCGATGGCATTCCCGTGGGGACGTTGTAAAGTCCATCATCATGTTCCTGTTCCGGGGCCTCCGCTTCCTTCTGGCCGCCGCCGCGCTCCTCGTCCTCGGATCGCTGCGGGCCCAGACGCCGACTCCGCTTCCCGCCGCCACTTGGGATCGTCTGCCGCGCTGGCATGGATTCAACCTGCTCAACTTTTTCCAAAGCGGAGGCGGGACCCCGAAGTTCCAGGAGGCGGACTTCCAGCAGATCGCCGATCTGGGATTCAACTTCCTTCGCATCCCCATCGACTACCGGATCTACATCCGGTCCGGCAATTGGACGAACTTCTCGGAGACGACTCTTCGGGAACTGGATCGTGCGGTATCGTTGGGCCGGACCCATGGGATCCATGTCTGCCTGAATCTGCATCGGATCCCCGGGTACACCGTGGCGACCCCGCCTGAGGCGCGCAATCTGTTCACCGATCCCGAGGTGCAGCAGGTGGCCGCAAAGCACTGGGCCATGCTGGCGAAACGGTATGCGGGCATCCCCAATGAGAACCTCAGTTTCAATCTGCTCAACGAGCCTCCCGACATCACGCCCGCGTCCTACTCCAATGTCGTGGCCATCCTGTGCGCCGCGATTCGCGGGGTGGATCCGGGTCGTCTCATCATTGCCGACGGCCTGGGCTACGGGCGGGTGCCGGTTCCCGAGTTGATCCCGTTGAAGGTGGCGCAGGCCACCCGCGGTTATACTCCCTTTGCCCTGACCCATTACCGCGCCAGTTGGGTGGCGGGATCGGACCAATGGTCGGAGCCGCAATGGCCGTCCCCGTTGGTCCCGAACTTCCTCTACGGTCCGGTCAAACCCGAGTTCCGGAGCACCCTGAATCTCAAGACCACGCTGTCCGGTCCCACCACACTGCGGATCCGGGTCACGCAGGTGTCCGATCGATCCCGCCTCGTCATTCGCGCCAACGGAGTGTCGGTCCTGAACCACCTCTTCGTCCCCGGGCCCGGGACGGGTGAGTGGTCGGAGGTGGTCTATGTGCCGGAGTACCGGATCTACCAAAACCGATACGACCGGGACTACACGGCAACACTGCCTGCGGGCACGACGACCGTCTCCATCGCCAACACGGAGGGCGACTGGATGACGTTTCGTGAAATTGGCCTCCGTCCCGCCGCCGGTGGAGAGGAGGACATTCTTCGACCGGGAGTAACGGATTGGGGGGTGAAGCAGTCCCAGACGGTGACCTATCGGGATTCGGATCCCGTCGCGCCCTTCCGATTCACGTCAGCGCTGGACCGCGCCTGGCTCTGGAAGGAGACACTGGCCCCTTGGGTCGCGCTGCGCGCGCAGGGTGTGGGAGTGATGGTGGGCGAGTGGGGCTGCCACCAGAACACGCCACACCGGGTGACGCTGGATTGGATGCGGGATGCCCTGACGAATTTCGAGTTGGCGGACCTCGGATGGGCCGTTTGGAATTTTGGCGGGAGCTTCGGTCCGCTGGACAGCGGCCGTGCGGACGTGACGTACGAATCGTGGCGGGGCCGTCAGATGGACCGGACGATGATGGACCTCCTCCAGGACTTTTCCGGTCATCGTGAGTCCTATTCCCGGTGGCAGGATCGGATGCTTCCCCCAACCGAGGTGACCTCCGCCCTTGCGGGCCCCGACGCGGATGCCAACGGGGACGGCTGGTCCAATGGTCTGTGCTATGCCCTCGGCCTTGATCCACGCCAACCCGTGACAAAGGGACTTCCCTGGCTGGAAGTCACGGGCAATCCGGCCGGGAGCGGGGCCGAATTCCGATATCTCGCGTCGCGACGGGAGGTGGGCACGAACTTCCGAATCCGGACGTCCACGGATCTGAAGACGTGGGGGGATGTCGAGGCGATCACCACCGTGGTTCCGATTTCCGCGGACGTGGAGGAGCGCCGGGTTCCGGTTCCGGTGGAGGCTGACCCCCGCTATTTCCAACTTCAGGTCGAACTGGCCCCGGAAGCGCCCGCGTCATAGTCGCAACGCGGGAGCTTCACAACGGGCTAAATGCGCCCTGGACTCGGTCGTTACTTCCCATGGTCTCCGGCACTCCCGGCGGCGATCCAGGTCTTGACCGTCGCCACTTCGCTCTGGGTCAGCGGAGGATACTTGCTGCGCTTGGACAGCGGCGGCATTTCGAGGTCGTCCACTTGATCCTGGACGAATCGCATCAAGGGACTCGCCTCCGGGCTGCCGGGAATCACCGATCCCTCCCCGCTCTGACCGCCCTTCAGCAACGCCGTCACAGTCTCCAAGTTCAATCCGCCCTTCGCCGTCTCTCCCCCGTGGCAGGGCACGCACGATCTTTGGAAGATGGGCAGGATCTCGCGCTTGAACACCGCCTCATCCAGATGGGCGCTCCCACCTGCAAGGGACGACGCATGGGAACCCTGGGAATCCGCGCGGTGCTGCTTCATCAGATCCTGCGCGGAGACAAAACTCGCGCGGGGCACGGACGGCTCGAGAAGGTTCAGAAGGGCAATGGTCGCCCAGGACGTGCCGGCCGCGGAGGTCCATTGGTCCCGGCCGTGGGGGAATCCGCTGTCGAAATGGGGCTGGAGCGGCCAGGTCCTGGACGCCACCCGCCAGGAACCATCGGCGAACTGGGTGCGGAGCAGATAATCCACGCCGCGCAGGTACCGCGGATCCGTGGGGGAAAGACCACCGACCTCGTTGAGGACGAAGAGCGTCGCCCCCGTGGCGTACGCGTCGCTTCCCAGTCGCGGGAGTGGCGACCAGCCGCCGTCCGCGTTTTGCTTGCCTAGGATCTGCTTCACATACGGACGCAGTTCCGAGGGGGAGGCCCCCGCCCAGCCCAGCCCGAGCAGGCGGAAGAGTTCCTGGTTGGGATCCTCGGGTTGGAACCTGGCCAGCCACTGGCGTGCCCGGGCAAACGTCTGATCCAGATTCACCTGTTTCAACGGCTGCGGGTAGCGGCGGAGTGCCCCCACCGCCATGGCGGTCCCGATGACCTGTCCCTCCTCCAACGGGGGGCGCCGGTCAAACGCGGGAAACGATCCGTCGTCGAACTGGGACTGCGCGACGAACCACACCATGGCTTCCGTCATGTCATCCGGGACGTAGCCGAGGCTTTGGAGCCCGAACAGGCCGTATCCGAGGTTCGCAGGGGAATCGGGCTGGGGCTCGAGCATCTCGTAGGCGCCATCACGCCCCTTCGACCACGAGTCGTACTGTCGCTGCAACTGGCGGGCGAGGGCGGCTTCGTCCACAGGGATACCCCGTTCGCGGGCGCGGCCGAAAGCCACGGCGGGCAGCGTCTGGTGGTGGCAGGAGACGCATCCGGATTGCCGGACAAATCCGCTGTCGAGGAACTGGTCGCTCGTGTGTTGCAGGATGCGCACGCCTCGGGTGACGGCGTCCCGGACGGCGGCCGTGCGCCCGGCGCTGTCGGTCGGCACGGAATTGCCGGGCGGGCTCCAGGGTTTGGCGGTGGCGGAGCCGTGGGTGGCCCCATGCGCCCGCAGGTAGGCGACCAGCGGGGTCTCACCGCGCTTTTCCGCCCAGTCCAACGCCGTGTGTCCGGAGAGCGTGGATTCATTGATGTCGACGCCCTTTGCGAGCAACGCCCGGGCGGGGGAGGCATCACCGGTCTCCGAATAGGCCGACCAAACCATCGGCGGCGTCTTCTCGCCAATGGAGGTGACCCGGTGGAGATCGGCGCCGTGGTCGAGGACGAATCCTGCGTCCCGCCGGTGACCGCTGTACATGAGGTTGTTGAAGGCGTGACCGACAAAGCCCTCATCAAAGTTCACCTCGCCACCCCGTCGCACCAATTCGCGAACCCAGTCGCCCCGTCCGGTGAATGCCGCGGCAGCGACGGGGGTGAGGCCCATGGTTCCCCCGGGGGATGCACCGCGTTTGAGAAGGAGCTCCGCGGAGCGCAGGTCGCCATAGTAGATCGCCAGGGCCAGGGGACGAATTTCGCCGAAGGCGGGATCGGAGATCGGGACGTTGACGCCGGCGGGAAACAGCGAGCGCGGAGCGTTCGGATCCGCCCCGGCGTCCAGCAGCAGTCGCACGCTCCGGTACCCCTGCGGTTTGGCGGCGGCGGTGTGCAACGGAGTGGTGCTGTTGAGGGATTTCGCCTTGGGATCCGCACCCGCCTTCAGGAGCGCGCGAACGATGCGGTCATTCGCGGTTCCGTAGTGCAAGGGGGTCGCACCCGCATGGTTCGTCGCCCGCGCATCGGCTCCTGCGGCCAGCATTTGTTCCACCCAGATCGCCTCCCCGGCCAGGGCCGCCCAGTGGAGGGCGGTGTTGCCGAGGGCGTCACGGGACTGGAGTTGGCCGGGATTTCGGAGGGTTCGCTGGACACCGGGGCCATCGGCGGCGCGGACCGCGTCAATGAGTTCGGTCGGGGTCCCGGCGAATGCCGTCGCGACGAGGGCGAGCCAGCCCAGCGACTTCAGGAGGCCCGAGAGGGGACGAAGGGTAAGGTTCATGGACGGAAGGGTTGGATTTGGACGTACCGGATGGGATCGCCGGAGCATTTGGCTTGGGCAGAGGGAACGCGGCCATTATTTGAACTGCCGGTGGGCATGCAAGGATCCAGAGGGCCTTCCCCCTCCCGGTGAACATCGCCCTGGTGCCATGGCGGCACCCGATCCGCGATCAGCCCGGTCCCGTGGCCGGGGCATCGAGACGTCCCGCCGCGTAGGCTTCGAAGACGCGGCGGATCTCGTCCCGGACCCTCCGGAAGACCGCGAGGATTTCCGCCTCGGTTCCCTGGAAGTGCGCCGGGTCGTCGAAGGGCCAATGGTGGCGGTTGACCTGGCCCGGGAACACCGGACACACCTGATCCGCGTTCCCGCAGACGGTGATCACGGTTTCCACCGGTTCGGACAAAAACTCCTCCAGGTGCTTCGACCGATGGTCACGGATGTCGATGCCGATCTCCTCCAGCACGCGGACGGCCATCGGGTGCACGTATCCGGCGGGACGACTGCCGGCGCTGGCCACGCGGAAGCGACCCTGCGACGCGGCACGCAGAATTCCTTCGGCGAGGTGGCTGCGGCAGGAATTGCCCGTGCAGAGGACGAGCACGAGCGGGAGCGTGGAATCCGGGGTCATGGCTTGCGCGCGGGGAGCTTGAAGGAAATGGACTGTGGAGCCTCGGGGGGCGGGCAGCACAACTCGGGGGCGAGACACGCGGTGTGCCGCGTTCCCAGGCGCAGCAGCAACTCGTCCCCGCGAATCTCGAAGCCGGTCAGCGGATACTGGCTGATCACGGCCACCTCGTGCTCGACGTCCACATCAAGATCCTCCGTGCCGAGAAGAGACGCCGCCTGGTCGAGAATCTTGAGCAGCTTGCCGGCATGCAACCGGTGGTCGAGATCCTCCGCAACCCAGGTCTGCAGCCGGCAATGGCGTTCCTCGCGCCGGGTGCCACCGCAGTCCACAAACCGCTTGTCTACCCGCGCCACCTCTGTCACGTGCGCGTGGGCGGGAACCGGAAGGCCATCGGGCAGAACAAATCGCAGCGCCAAGTTGGGATGCCCAGCCAGGGCGTCCTTGAATTCAGACAGTTTCATGGGTGATGGGAATGGGGTTCTGCGCCGCGGACCGCCCGGAAGGCGGGAACCGCCAGCAGCGCGCCGAGGGTGGGGGCCAGCAGGTAGAGCCACAGGTGTTCCCGATGGCCGCTCACGAGGGCGGGACCCAGTGACCGGGCCGGGTTCATCGAGGCGCCGCAGATGGGACCGGCAAACATCGCCTCCAGGGCAATGACGGCACCCACGGCGATGCCCGCCGTGATGCCCTTTTCCCGGGCACCGGTGGAGACGTTCAGGATGACGAACATCAGGAGGGCGGTGAGCAGGACCTCCAACAGGAAGCTCTGGGACACGGGTCCCGCCGGCAGCGTGGTCCCGAGCAGCGCCTCGGACGGAAACAGCACGCGAAGCAGGACGCTCGCCGTGACGGCACCGGCGGACTGTGCCGCGATGTAGCCGGGGACATCGCGCCACGGGAACCGGCCGGCCACCGCGAACGCGGTGGAGACCGCCGGATTCAGGTGCGCCCCGCTGATATCCCCGAGGGTGTAGATCATCGCCAGCACGATCAGCCCAAAGGTGAGGGCGATGCCGGGATGGGTGATGACGCCTTGGGTCTCCTGGTTGACCACAATCGCCCCCGTGCCGGCGAAGACCAGGCACAGGGTGCCCAGATATTCGGCGAGCCAGCGTCTCATCGGGATCCCTTCGCCGAAGTTCCCGCCCGCCGCGGGCCGCACGCGAACCCCACGCAGCAGGCGCCACCGTCACGCAGGGAGAGCCGGGCCCGGAGGCGCTTCGAATCGCCGCGCAGGGCGGCGTCCCCGGACAGGGACGGCGCAAAGAGCCGGGCGAGGGCCGTCACCACCGGCCTTCCGGCCTTCGACAGCGAATAATAGCTCCAGCGACCTTCCCGGCGTGTCCCCACGAGTCCCGACGCGCGGATCACCTGCAGGTGCGTGGACAGCGTGGACTGCGTCACCTTCAGGGCATCGCTCAGTTCGCACACGCAGAGTTCGCCGTCCCGCAGGGCGAGCAGGATGCGGGTGCGCGTAGGATCCGAGAAGGCCCGGGCAGCGGCAACCAGTGGTTTCACTGGGAGTCATCATATCGGGAAACGCCGATATGACAAGACCGCGGTTTGCGTGCCGGGATCCGGGTGTCGTTCAAAGGAGCGGGGAGATCACCACCACTTGAAGGTCGGGTCCGGCTTCGGGCCCGTGTAGTTCCACTGGTAGGTCTCCTTGGGGAACGCGAAGAACTCGGTGTGGCCGTCGCCGAAGAGCACGTTGAAGCGGTACTGGTCCTTGTAATTGTGCCACTGGCTCCAGGGGTCCTTCTTGTCGCGGTCCGCCCACCAGGGCCAGTCACCCTGGATCAGCTTGTTGGAGGCGCTGATGGCGATCTCGCTCGATTTGATGGGGGTCGCGGTCGGGGTGCCCTTGGGGGCGCGTGAATCGCCGGTGACGTGTTTGACTCGAAGCGTTTCGACGGCCCACACGGTCAGGTAGCTGTTGCCCCAGGCGTCGTAGCAGTTATTCACCTTGGCGGTCTTGAACTGCGGCTTGTACAGGGAATCCCCCTTGTCGGCGGGGCAGTGCCACGCTTCGAAGGCAGGCACATATTTGTTCATGGGACGATTCGTATCCCCAATCAGTCCACCATGCAGATCGATGACGCCCTTCTTGCCCCCCATGACCCCCCAGTCGGGATACGCCGGATACGAATCCTGGTTGTCGTCGGCGTACAGGTGCAGACCGATGCCGATCTGGTGATGGTTGCTGTTGCACCGGATGGTCAGCGCCTTCGCCTTCGCGCGGCCCAGCGCCGGCAGGAGCATGCCGGCGAGGATGGCGATGATTGCGATCACCACCAGCAATTCGATCAGGGTGAAGCCGCGGCGGCGGTGAGGCGGGATCAGGAAGGCCATGTCCTTGAGCAAATCGCCGGACCTTACCCGAACACAAGCGTGGAATTGGAGTTCACCGTTGGGATGCGAGTGCTCGGGCGGGCACCTGCTGGTTCGTAGTTCAGCCTTCAGGCTGTTCCCCGCCCAACCGCGGCCCTCGCGCCCGCGGAAGACAGGCTGAAGCCTGCACTACGAACGGGTTTGGTGGCGCGCATTAGTCCCACCCTGGGCGCTGTGGATTCCCGCTAATGACAGAATCGGTGCAACGTCGAACAACCGGTGTTGAGCGCCTTTGGACGCTACCGGCTTGGCTCTTCCGCGTCTGGAGCCAACCGTGAGCGTCCTCGTCAACACTTTCGCCGCCGATCCCCTGTCCGGGGATTCGGCGCTGTTGGGACGCGCTCCCAGCGCGGCGCGAGCGGAGTGCCGCCATTGCGGGAGTCCCTGCGGGGCGGCGACCGAGGTCCTGGGAGAGTCGGTGTTCTGTTGCTCGGGGTGCCGGACGGTGTTTGAGCTGCTGAACGAGAACGGGCTCGGACAATTCTATGCGCTCCAGGAAATGTCCGGGCGTCCCGTGGCGCCCCAGGCCGGACCCGATCCCTATCGCTACCTGGACGAACCCGCGGTTCGCGAACGCCTGGTGGATTTCTCCGATGAGCGGGTTACCCGCGTCACCTTCCGCCTGCCCGACATCCATTGTGTGGCCTGTGTCTGGCTGCTCGAAAACCTGTTCCGGTTGCGCGAGGGAATCGGCAGCTCCCGGGTCCACTTCGCCCGACGTGAGGTGGCGATCTCCCTGGATCCCCGGAAGGTCCGGCTGTCCGAGGTCGCGGCGCTGCTGTCCTCACTCGGGTACCCTCCGGATCTGACCCTGGCGGATCTCGGCAAGCGCGCGCGTCGTCCCGAGGCGCGCCGGCTGTGGCTCCAGATCGGAGTCGCCGGATTCGCCTTCGGCAACACAATGCTGTTCAGCCTGCCCGCGTATTTCGGCCTGGATTCCGCGAGCGGGCCGGCGTTTCGAACGTTGGTGGGCTGGCTGAGCCTGGCGTTGTCGCTACCGGTGGTGGGCTTCAGTGCGTTGGATTTCTGGAGGACGGCCTGGAACAGCGTCCGGGTCCGGAAAATGACGATGGACGTCCCCATCGCCGTCGGGATTGCCGCCCTCTTCCTCCAGAGCGTTGCGGAAATCGTGTCCGGACGCGGGGAAGGCTACTTCGACTCCCTGGCGGGTCTGGTCTTTTTCCTCCTGTGTGGCCGGCTCTTCCAGCAGAAGACCTACGACCGCCTCTCCTTCGACCGTGACTATGAGGCCTTCTTCCCGCTTTCGGTGCTCCGATTGAGTGCTTCGGATCCGACGTCGGAATCCGCAGTGCGCACCGAGGAGCGTGTTGCCCTGGCGCAATTGGCGGTGGGTGACCACCTGGTTCTCCGCAGCGGGGAATTGATCCCGGCCGACTCCCGTTTGGTGAAGGGCACCGCGCGTGTGGACTACAGTTTCGTCACGGGGGAATCGGATCCCGTCCCGCGGTCCCTCGGCGAACTCCTGTATGCGGGCGGCCGGCAGGTGGCCGGGGAAATTGAGGTCGAGACGGTAAAGCCGGTCTCGCAGAGCTACCTGGCCTCACTGTGGAATCAGGACGCGTTTCGGAAGGAGAAGGACGACACCTTCAACACGCTTACCAACCGCTACAGCCGGCGGTTCACCTGGGTGATCCTCGGTCTGGCGCTGGCGGCGGCGGGCTTCTGGATGGTCGTCGATCCGTCGAAGGCCCTGAGGTCGTTCACGGGGATCCTGATCGTCGCGTGCCCCTGTGCGCTGGCGCTCGCCGCCCCGTTCACGCTCGGTGCGGCCCTGCGGGTGCTCGGCCGGCGCGGCGTCCATCTCCGCAACGCCGAGGTTGTCGAGGCGCTGGCGCGGATCAATACCGTGGTGTTCGACAAGACGGGCACCCTGACCACGCCGGAGTCGGGACCGGTTTCGTTTGAAGGACCGGCGTTGGGACCGGAGGAAGCCGGGGCGGTGATCGCCGTGGCGCGTCAGTCCACGCACCCGTTGTCCGCCCGCATCGTTGCCTTCCTGGGAGCGGATCGACATGCAACGGCCAGCGTGCCGTCCGCGGACCGGTTTTCCGAGACCGCGGGAGCGGGTGTGGAAGGTCGGGCCGATGGACACGCCGTGCTTCTGGGATCCGCCGCCTGGGTCGCGGATCGCTGCGGAATCGAGGAGGAATCCCCGAAACCCGGGGAGCGCGGGACGGTGGTGGCGATCGCCCTGGACGGCCGGATCCGGGGTCGTTTTCGGCTCGCCAGCGCGGTGCGTCCCGACACCGACCGCCTGTTGCAGGAACTGGCGTCCGGGTATCAGACCGCGCTGCTCAGCGGCGATCAGTCGCGCGATTTCGCCCAGTTCGCGGCGCTGTTTGCGCCCGGATCCGCACTGCATTTCAACCAGAGTCCCGCCGACAAACTGGCCTTCATCCGCGGACTCCAGGAATCCGGCCGTGCCGTGATGATGGTGGGCGACGGCCTGAATGACGCCGGGGCGTTGCGACAGAGCGATGTGGGCGTGGCGGTGGTGGAACGCGTCGGGGCCTTCTCCCCGGCGAGCGATGTCATCCTGGACGCCTCCCAGGTCACGGGAACGCGTTCCCTGCTGCGGTTCTCCAAGGATGCGGTCCGGGTGGTGCGCCTGAGCTTTCTGATTTCAACCCTGTACAACGCGGTCGGCCTGGCCATCGCGGCCTCCGGCAATCTGGCGCCGGTCGTCTGTGCCATCCTGATGCCACTGAGCTCGGTGACCGTGGTGGCCTTTGCAGTGGGGGCCACGCACTGGATGGGGCGCCGTCTGGACCCGGCCAGGCGCCGGACGGAGCCCGGATTCGCCTCAATTCCGGTTGTAACCCGGACAAGGGAGGATGAGCGGCCATGAGCGTCATTCTTATCCTCATCCCCGTGAGTCTGGTCTTTGCCACAGCGTTCCTCGGCGCCTTTTTCTGGGCGGTCCGCTCGGGCCAGTACGAGGACACCAGCACCCCGTCGATCCGGCTGCTCGGCGACGAGGGCACAGTGACGCCGCACTCCTCCAAGGCCGGTTCCATTCGTCCCGACGCCGCGGGTTCCCGGCAGGCTTTGATCCCTTTCAACCATGAAGACTGAGACGTTCCGATACGACAACCGAATCGTCCGCGCATTCGCCATCGCCACGATGGTCTGGGGAATCGTGGGCATGAGTGCCGGCCTCCTCGCCGCCGTGCAGCTGTTCTGGCCTGAGGCCAACCTCAGCCTGCAGTTCGTCACCTTTGGGCGGCTGCGTCCGCTCCACACCAATGCCGTCATCTTTGCCTTCGTCGGCAACGGCATGTTCATGGGCGTCTATTACTCGCTGCAGCGCCTCTGCAAGGCACGGATGTTCAGCGACGCCCTCAGCTGGATCAACTTCTGGGGCTGGAATGCGATCATCGTGTCCGCCGCGCTCACCCTCCCGCTGGGCTTCACGACCAGCAAGGAGTATGCGGAGCTCGAATGGCCGATCGACGTGGCCATCACCCTCATCTGGGTGGCCTTCACGGTGAACCTGCTCGGGACCATCCTGAAGCGGCGCGAGAAGCACCTCTATGTCGCCATCTGGTTCTACATCGCCACGGCGGTGACGGTGGCGGTGCTGCACATCGTGAATTCACTGGAGATTCCCGCCGGGCCGCTGAAGAGCTATTCGATCTACGCCGGCGTCCAGGACGCCCTGGTGCAGTGGTGGTACGGGCACAACGCCGTGGCCTTCTTCCTCACCACGCCGTTCCTCGGGCTGATGTATTACTTCCTGCCCAAGGCCGCGAACCGCCCGGTGTTCAGCTACCGGCTTTCGATCATCCACTTCTGGGCGCTGATCTTCCTCTACATCTGGGCGGGGCCGCATCACCTGCTCTACACGGCGCTGCCCGACTGGGCGCAGTCGCTGGGCATGGTGTTCAGCGTGATGCTCGTCGCCCCCAGCTGGGGCGGCATGCTCAACGGTCTGCTCACGCTGCGCGGCGCCTGGGACAAGGTCCGCCAGGACCCGGTGCTCAAGTTCATGGTCGTCGCCGTGACGGCTTACGGCATGGCCACCCTCGAGGGACCGATGCTGTCCATCAAGTCGGTGAACTCCCTCTCGCACTACACCGATTGGACCATCGCCCACGTGCACACCGGGGCGCTCGGCTGGAACGGATTCATCATCTTCTCGATGCTCTACTGGCTGGTGCCCCGCCTGTGGAAGACGCCGTTGTACTCCCTGAAGCTTGCCAACTGGCACTTCTGGCTCGGCCTGCTGGGCATCATGTTCTACGCGATCCCGATGTACTGGGCTGGCGTGACCCAGGGCCTGATGTGGAAGCAGTTCACCCCGGATGGCTTCCTGCAGTACCCGAACTTCCTCGAGACGGTGATGCAGATCGTCCCGATGTACCGCCTCCGCGCGGTGGGCGGGACCCTCTACCTCGTGGGAACCCTCGTCGGGGTGTACAACCTGACCAGGACCATCCGGAGCGGCGTGTTCGAGCCCGAGACCGAGGCGCAGGCGGTGGCCCACGCCGAGGCGGTCACGACCGGATCCGCCGGACACGGACACCGCTGGATCGAATCCAAGCCCATCCTCTTCACCGTGCTGGCCACCGTGGCGATCCTCATCGGCGGCGCGGTGGAGATCATTCCCATGTTCCTCATCCGGTCCAACGTCCCGACCATCTCCAGCGTCAAGCCCTACACCCCGCTGGAAGTGCTCGGACGCGACCTCTACATCCGCGAGGGCTGCGTCGGCTGCCACTCCCAGATGATCCGTCCGTTCCGGTCCGAGACCGAGCGCTACGGCGAGTACTCGAAGTCCGGGGAATACGTCTTTGACCATCCCTTCCTGTGGGGATCCAAGCGCACGGGTCCCGACCTGCAGCGCGAAGGCGGCAAGTATCCCGATGCCTGGCATTACAACCACATGGAGGACCCGCGCTCGGTGTCCCCGGGATCCATCATGCCGCCCTATCCGTGGCTTTATACCCAGACCCTGGACACCAATGCGCTGCCCGCCCGGATTGCCGCGCTCCGCAAGGTGGGCGTGCCCTATCCGCCCGGATTTGAAAATGGCGACGCGCAAAAGCAACTCGCCGCGCAGGCCGCCAAGATCGTCGTCAACCTCCGGGTCGGCTCGATCACCAATGCCGCCCCCAATGCGGAGATCATCGGCTTGATCGCCTACCTGCAGCGGCTCGGCACGGACATCAAGTCCGCACCCGCCGCCGCAGATGCCGGGGACGGATCCGTCCCCGTCGCCGCCCTCAACCTCAACCCCAGCCGCTGAAACCCATGATCAAGAATGTGCTGTCTGACCTTGGAGGCGTTGGCCTCTACGGCGTCATTTCCGTCTGCCTGTTCTTCATCGTCTTCAGCGGAGCGTTGCTCTGGACGCTGCTCCAGCGGCGCGCGCTGATGACCGAGATGGGAAGTCTTCCCTTGAACGATGGGGAGATGCCGAACTTCAACGAAGGAGAGTCCCGCCATGAATGACCCGAAGGAATCGAAGAAGGATCCGCTGTTGCTCGACCACGACGCCGACGGCATCCAGGAACTCGACAACAACCTGCCCCGCTGGTGGGTATGGCTGTTCTACCTGTGCATCCTCTTCTCGGGGGTGTACCTCACCTACTACCACGTGCTGGGCAAGGGGGATCTCCAGATCGCGGCCTACCGCCGGGAGATGACGGCAGGCGATGCGATCAAGAACGCCGCCCAGGCCCAGTTTGAGGCGTCGCTGAGCTCCCTCGCGCCCTCCAAAAACGAGGCGCTGCTGGCGCGGGGCGGCCAGGTCTTCCTCACCTACTGCTCCCCCTGTCATCGCGCCGATGGCGGCGGTCTTGTCGGACCCAATTTGTGCGATGACTACTGGATCCACGGCAGCACCTATGCCGACAACCTGAAGGTCATCATCAACGGCGTCCCTGAGAAAGGCATGCTCACCTGGAAGGGCGTCCTCACGCCCTACGACATCCAGGCGGTCGCCAGTTACATCTACACCCTGCGCGGCACTTCGCCGCCGAACCCGAAGATGCGCGAGGATCTCGCCCCGAAGGTTCCCACCGAGGTCTATGAGTGACCGCCGCCCCAGGACGTCCATGAGCGCTCCCGAATCCGGTGGCGGCGACGGCCGCGCCGGCGCTTCCGAAAGCAGCGTCACGCGCGCGGTCAATTGGGAGGACTTCCGGGAGCACCTCGCCACGGCGACCCGGGATGGAGCTCGCCGTTGGCTCTACCCGAAGCGGCCGTCCGGACGCTGGTACCGGTGGCGGTCCTGGATGAGCTGGATGCTGATCGGAATCATGTTCGCCGGGCCGTTCATCCGGATCCAGGGGAACCCGCTCCTGATGTTCAACATCGTCGAGAGGCGCTTCTCGATTCTCGGACGCATCTTCTGGCCCCAGGACGGCATCATCTTCGCCGTGGCGATGCTGACGTTCTTCGCCGGCATCATGATCTTCACCACGGCATTCGGTCGCCTCTGGTGCGGCTGGACGTGTCCCCAGACCATCATGATGGAGATGGTCTTTCGGAAGCTGGAGTACTGGATCGAGGGCGACTCCCAGGCGCAGCGCCAGCTCGATGCCGCGCCGTGGAACGCCCGCAAGATCGGCATCAAGGTCCTGAAGCACGCGATCTTCCTCGGACTGTCCTTTGTGATCGGCAACACGCTGTTTGCCTACATCATCGGCACGGAACAGCTGTTCGGCATTGTCACCGACGATCCGCGCCGCCACCTGGTCGGCCTCGGATTCATGGTCGCGTTCACGCTCCTGTTTTACGCGATCTTCGCGCGGTTCCGGGAACAGGCCTGCACGTTCATCTGCCCCTACGGCCGGTTCCAATCCGCGCTGCTGGACGAAAACACGATGGTGGTCGCCTATGATCACCGGCGCGGCGAAGGCCGGGCCCCCTGGCGCCGGGACCAGACGGCCGAGGTGCGGCGCGCGGAGGGCCATGGCGACTGCATCAACTGCCACCAATGCGTCGCTGTCTGCCCGACGGGCATCGACATCCGCAATGGGGTGCAGATGGAATGCGTCAACTGCACCGCGTGCATCGACGCGTGTGATGATGTCATGGACCGGATCGGACGTCCGCGCGGACTTGTCCGCTACGCGTCACTGAACGGCATCCAGCGCGGCGAGCCGCTGCGGTACACCGCCCGGATGAAGCTGTACACCGGGGTGCTGACCGCCCTGATCTCGTTGTTTCTCTTCCTGGTGCTGACGCGGGCCGACGTGCAGACCACCTTCCTGCGCGCGCCGGGTTCCCTGTTCCAGGCGGCGGCGGAGGGGCGCATCAGCAATCTCTACACGGTCCGCGTCATCAACAAGACGCGCGGGGATCTGCCCGTCGAGTTTCGCGTCGAGAACCATCCCGCCCGCGTGGTGGTCCTGGGGGCTCCCCATTTTGTGGCGCCCGGAAACAAGTTGGCGTCCACCTCGGTGCTCGTGGAGATGGAGCCCGGAAAATTGACCGGATCCAGCACCCCGCTGCAGATCGGCGTCTACTCCGGTGATCGCCGCATTGAGACCGTCAAGACCGCCTTCATCGGACCCCACCACTGAATCCGCCATGAATTCCACCGCCCCGGCTCCAGACCTCCGCGTCCCGTTCAATCCATGGCCCTGGTCGCTCATGGCGTTTTTCGCCGTGCTTCTGGGATCCATCGCGAGCTTCGTGGTGTTCGCCGTCCGCCAGAACCAGGAGCTCGTGCGTCCCGATTACTACGAACAGGAGCTGCGTCATGAGGCGCAGATGGATCGGGTGCAGAGGACCCGGGCGCTGGGGGCACAGGTTTCGCTGGGGTTCGCCGATGGGATCCTCTCGGTTGCACTCCCCGCCTCCCACGCGGCGCGGGGGATCACCGGGACGATCCGGCTGTACCGGCCGAGCGACGCCCGCCTGGATCGCGAAATGACGCTGACCCCCGACGCATCGGGACATCAGGCACTGGATGTGCGTCCGATTCGGCCCGGACTTTGGAAGGCCGCCGTCCAGTGGACCGTCGCCGGTGTGGAGTACTTCCACGAGGTGCCCGTCGTGATTTCCGGAGGCCCCCGCTGACATGCTTTGGACCGCCTTCCTCCTCGGATTCGCCGGCAGCCTGCATTGTGCGGGAATGTGCGGACCGCTGGCGCTGGCGCTTCCCGCCACGGGCACGGGCACGGTGGGTTACGTCACGGGCCGGCTGGCCTATCAGGGAGGACGCATCCTCACCTACACCCTTCTCGGTGTGGTCTTCGGATTGATCGGAAAGTCACTGGCCGTCGTGGGCGTACAACGCTGGGTGTCGATCTCCGCGGGCGTGCTGATCCTCGCGGGACTCGCCCTCTCGACGCGTCCCGTGGCGGGGTCGGCCATGGTTCGCGCCGTCGGTTGGCTTAAGGGCGGATTCCGCAGCCTGCTGCGGCATCGCTCGGTGGGTTCGCTCGGGCTGCTCGGTCTTCTCAACGGCCTGCTGCCGTGCGGACTGGTATATGCCGCCTGCGCCGGAGCGGCCGCGACGGGCGGCTGGCTCGGAGGCGTGGAGTACATGGCCCTGTTCGGTGCGGGCACGCTTCCCGTCATGTTGGGAATCAGTCTGTCCGGTCGCGCCATTCCCCCCGCCTGGCGGTTCCGCATGCAGCAACTGGTTCCCGCTTCCGTGGCGGTGGTCGGGGTGCTGCTGGTGCTGAGAGGACTGGCCCTCGGGATCCCGTATCTAAGTCCCGATCTCGCTGCGGGCACCTGCGCCCATTGTCACTGAATTGGGGCCGCGGCACTTGTTGAAGGCGGGTGAATCGCCGTAGGGTCCGACTGCATGGAATGGTCCAAGGCGCTTCCGAAGGATCCGGGTCTTTGGTTGGAGGCCTGTCCGCCGTTTTCGGCGCCCATGGCCGAGCAGCTTCAGGAATGGATCCTGAGCTGGGAGCCGGACCTCACGGTGTCCATCAAATGGACGCTTCTCTGTTTCTCCGGCAACAAACTCATTTGCGGACTCAACGCCTGTCAGCGGCATCTCGCGGTGGTCTTCTTCCGGGGTGTTGAGTTGCCGGATCCCGCGGGCCTGTTCCTGCCGGCGGAGCGCAATGTCACCACGCGGACGATTCGCATCCTGTCCCTCGACACGCTCAATCGCGCGGCGTTTCGGACGTTGCTGCGTTCCGCGGTGGACCTGGATTCGGATCCAACAGTGCCGCCTCCCCCGAAGGTGCGCCGCGAACCGTGGCCGGTTCCCGACTTCTTTGCCGAGGCGTTGAAGCGGCGGACGAATCGGGCTGCAGCCGCCGAGTTCGCGAAGCTCGCCCCGAGCTGTCAGCGCGAATACCTCGTCTGGCTCTCCACCGCCAAGCGGCCGGAAACCCGGGAGCGACGTCTGGCGGAAACTTTGGTCGCGCTGGCGGCCGGCCGGAAATGGGATCAACGCAAGCAGCCCGCCAAGGCGCCGCCGAAGGTCAGCGGGTCCGGATGACGCGCTGGATCTTCACCGGAGGCTTCAGCGATTGCCCGTCCGCCGGAGACTCGTGAATCACACGGACCACCTCCATGCCGCGGACGACGCGTCCAAACGCGGCGAAGCCCTGTCCGTCCGGATTCCGCCGTCCGCCGAAATCCAGTTCCGGCTGGTCTCCAATGCAGAGGAAGAAGTGATCCTGCGCGGTGTCCGGACCATCCCGCGCCATGGACACCGTGCCGTCGCGGTGGCGGAGCCCGGTGTCACGGGTCCGCTCCAGCGCGATGGGGGCGAAGAACTCGTTGGTCCGGGCCTGCGATGCCCGGCCCTGGATCACCGCGATCTTGACCGCATTGGTCGGCTGGTTGGAGGCAGTGACGGTTCGGAAGAACTCGCCGTCTGAGTACAGGCCGGCGTTGGCATAGCGAAGAAAATTCAGGACGGTCTTCGGTGCGGCCCGGGCATCGAGTTCGAGTTCAAATTCCCCGGCAGTCGTCTGTACCAGCACCCGCGGGGAATCTCCGACAGGCGCCTCCCGCCAGACGAAATGCGGGGATTTCGTGGGGTCGTATCCAACAAGATGCGCACGTTCCGCGGCGGGACGTTCCGAAGGCTTCCGGTACCGCCATGCGCCGTCGCCGAAGACCTCGGTGCAGAGTGCCGCGAGCGCAGGATCGTACACGCGGAGCTTGGCGCGCGTGCTGATGTCATTGTGCAGCGCATCGTTGGCGCGGTTGTTGTCGAACCACGACTGGACGCCCTCCGCCCAGTATTCGTGTCGGCTGGTGGCGGCATAGGTGTTCTTCCACAGTCCACGGTTGGTCGCACTGTGATAGGCAGCGGCCAGTCGCGGGTCGAACGTGGGGTCCACGGTGCGCATCCCCATCTCATGCACCGCGTGCGCGAACTCATGGATGCAGATGTTCTCCGTGGAATACGGATCCCCGGGAAATCCGAGCAGGTTCTCCTCGGCACAACTAACCGCCGGCGCATCGGGTGTTGCCCCGAGTCCTCGGGCGCGGCGGTCCCAATATACCTTTGGCTCCAGCTGGGAGTGCTCGGGCACATCGGTGGTCACTTCGTTCCAGGCCATGACGGCGAGTCGGGTGTGCGCCGCGGCCATTGCTTTCAGAAGATCCGGACGTCCGGACAGCATCTGCCGCACGATCCACGCCGCCTCCTGCATCGCCGCGTCGGAAACGTTGGTGGAGCCGACCACCGGGAGACCGCCCACGGACAGGTGCTTCTGGTAAAACGGGGCGAGCTGAAATGCAGATCGAACGCCTTCGGGAACCGCTGTGACCGGCTCCGCGCGTGTCGAACTCCACATCCAGAGGAAAAGAAGAGTCGCGGATCCAAGCCGGAGTTTTCGGAGGGTGCCGGGGAACATGGAGACAGGTTGACGGAAAGTGGGCATCGCGACGAGGGGGTGATAAGATGCGTCGTTCCTCAAGCGGGCCGTTCCAAGCGGAACAATTCCCCGAGTCGGACGTAGTCGTTCCGTCCGGCGCGTCCGACCAGGTCGAGCTTGGAGGGGTCGGGTTTTCCGTCCGGGGCCAGGACGGAATCCAATACGTGGAAGTGGACAATGCGCCCGAGGACGACGTGTCCGGCAATCGGCCCCTCGCCGATTCGGACCACGCGGTCCAGGCGGCACTCGAAGGCCACCGGTGCCGCGGCCACCCGCGGCGGTCGCACCCGGACGGAAGGCACAGGCGCGATCTGAAAGCGGTCGAACTCGCTCTCGCCGTAGGGAAGCGTGGCGGCGGTTGCGTTCATGGATTCCACGAGGGCGAAGGGCACGAGGTTCACCACGAACTCACCCGTCGCCTCGACGTTGACCAGGGTGTCCTTCGGGCGGCCGTGCCGGTCATTGGCCGGACAAAAGAGCAGGGTGGGCGGACGCGCGCACACACCTTGGAAGAAGCTGAACGGTGCCAGATTGGTTTTCCCGTCGAGGGAGATTGTGGACACCCAGGCGATGGGGCGCGGAAGAATGGTGGTGGTCATCCACTCGTACATGTCGCGCGCGCCCAGCGATTCAGGATCCAGCTCCATGCCGCTGATTGGAGCGCCGAAGCCGGCTGCCGGCGATCCCGGAGCAATGGTGTCAGCCGACTAGAACGAAGTTGGGATTTTTGAGGAGGCGGTTGAGGAGGATGAGGAGTTTACGGAGGCAGGCGGTGAGAGCGACCAGAGGTTTCTTGCCGCGTGCGAGGAGTTGTTGGTAGTGGGCTTTGAGGATGCGGTCGTGGCGGACGGCACTGAGAGTGGCGAGGTAGAGGGCGCAGCGAACGGAGCGGCGACCGCCGGCGATATGGCGTTTGCCCTGGAGGGCGCCGCTGTCGCGGTCGTAGGGGGCGACACCGACCAGGGCGGTGAGAGCCTCATCGCGCAGTCGGCCCAGTTCTGGGAGTTCGGCCACCAAGGTTGCGGCGACGACCGGGCCGACCCCTGGCACCAATTGGAGGCGGTGGGCCTTGGCGCTCAGAGCGACATCCTCAGCGAGGAGGCGTGCGATTTGGGCAGCGGTGGCCTGGATCTGGGCGCGAATCAGACGAACCAACTGGGCGCTCTGACGGCGCAGGAGGGTGTCGGTGTAGTGGGCCGCGCGGTTGGTTTCGCTCACCAAGGTTTGTTGGAGCTGGCGGCGGCGCTGGACCAGAGCGCCGATGCGTTCGGCCAATGGCTCTGGCGGAGGTGTTGGACGGGGACGCGTGGCGGCCCCGAACTCGGCGATGACGGCCGCGTCGATGGGATCGTTTTTGGCACGACGGCCGCAGGCACGGGCGTAGTGGCGGACGCGACCGGCCTCGACAATGCTGACGGGGAGGTCTGCGGCCCAGAGGGCGCGGACGGGCCCCTGCTCGTAGCCACCGGAGGCTTCGCAGACGAGGTGGACGCCGGGGTGTTTTTTGAGGAGCCGGACGAGGCGGGCATGGCCCGCCTGCGTGTTAGGGAGGTCCTGCTGTTGGCCGGCCAGATGCAGGGCTAGGGAGGCCTTGGAGACATCGAGGCCTGCGTAGGAGAGGGAGGCAGAGGAGGTGAGGGCGGCGATACTAATACTTGCAGAATGCGCGGCCCGCGGGCACACAGGCCGCACGGCCGCTGGCAATGGTTCGAGTCAACGGGCCTGGCGTGGCCGGAGCAGGCTCCAGAAAGTGTCGCCCACTCGGGCACACAGAGTGCGGACGCTGCCGGCCACGCCGCGTCGGTGGGCCTGCAGGCCCACCGACGCACCGCTCCTGTCCAACCTCACAGCCAGACGCAAGCGGCATTTCCTAGATACAAGTGCGGGAGCGCAGCTCCCGCTTTCTCAGGAGTGACGTGGAGGAGTGGCGTCACGCGAACTTCGCGGGTGGAGCGTGAATCCGGAGCGGCAGCGTTGCTGCACGCACTCCCAGATTTGACGGCGTGTCGGTGCGTCCCGAGGCTGGGCCATGACTTGTTGGCGTGAGGAAATCGGGTGTGGACTCCGGAATAGAGCGAGCTCCGTAACGTTCATTCGATTCTGGATGGCCCTCTGGGCGCTGGCCCTCACCGTTCCGGCATTCGCTGAGAAATCCCAAACCCCGACGGAGGTGATTTACCGCCGCTGCCGGGGCGCATGCGTTGAGGTCCTGGTGGAGGGACGGCACTCCGGCAGTGGATGGTTTGCGTCGCCGGACGGGAGGGTGGTCACCGCTTCGCATCTCTTCAGCGACCCGGTGCCTTCGCGGATTGAACTGTTGTCCGATGACAATACCCGGATTCCCGCGACGCTGGTGGCCCTGGACCGGGGCCATGACCTCGCGGTGCTCCAGACGACGACCCAACGCGGGCGCGACTCGTGGCTGCCCTTCTCAGGAAAGGCCCCGGCCGTCGGAGAGGAAGTCTTCCAGTATGGGGCGCCGCTCTACCGTTCCGGGGTGCTTCAGGCGGGCCGCATCGCGTCGGGCCGCACCGCGTTCGAGTATTACGGGGATCTTCAGGAATACGTGGAAGTCGTGCATGTCTCCGGGATGATGCAGGGCGGCACATCCGGGGGTCCCTGGCTCAACGTCCGGGGTGAGGTGGTCGGATTGCAATCCGGGGTCCTGTCGATGGAGGGACGTCCGGTCGGCATCGCCTACCTGGTTCCCGCCGAGTTTGTGCGCGTCTTGCTCGACACCCGGCGCGACGCGCAGACACCGAGTGTCGGGCTGGGGGTGGATGAACTCTGGCAACAGTCGGGGGAGTTTCTCGGCAAGTTGCCCGCGGGAATCGAGGGCCTCGTGGTGGCCGTGCTTCAAAACGGGGGACCGGCGGCGAAGGCCGGGCTGCGGGTTCAGGACGTCATCACATCCGTGGACGGGGAGAAGGTGATCCGCATCCGCGACTTCCTCCGGAAGATCCGCTCCCATCGCCCGGGCGACACGGTGATTCTGGAGGTTTTCACCCCGGGATCCCCAGGGGTGGTCCAACGCCCGGTGACCCTGGGCCGGGCGGAAAAGTAACCGGATGTCCGTCCTCCAAGGAGTTTCCTTCGCAGAGGGTTGGCCTCTTGATTTTCGGCCATAGGTGGGCAATACCCACTGCATGAAAGGTACGACGCTGGATGCGAGACGGCGGTTGACGATGCCCCCGGACATCGAGCCCTTGTCAGCAGTGACGGTGGAACACACCGACACGGATACCTGGATTGTTCGCCGGGTGCGCCGCACCAAGGCTCCTTCGGCCATCCTCGTTCCCCCGTTGACAAGCCAACAGGCGCGTCGGGCGTTTCGAGCCAATCCCCGGCAGGAGGCATTTGAAGCGGCCATGGCAGCCAGCCAGGTTTTTCCCCTGCCTGACGCATGAAGCAGTGGGATATCTTCAGTTTCCAGCCGACAGGCTGGCCTGAGCCGCATCCGGCGGTTGTGGTGTCCCATCCGCTCCGGGTGACCCACAAACCAGAAGTGGATGTGGTGATTTGCTCCAGCAAGCGCGCAGGACGACCGGCAGAGGGCCACGAAGTGATGCTCGACCAAGAGGACGGACTTGACTGGCCGACGCTCTGCAAATGCGATCTGCTTTACACCGTGCCCAAATCGGCATTGAGGGAGCGGCGCGGGACTGTGACTCAGTTTCGTCGACGGGAAATTGTCCGACGAATTATTGCCGCCCATGGTTGGGTTGAATGATCGCCGACCGAGCCAGGTCCGGAACGTGGAGTTCCCTGGAGTAGCGACGGTTTTGGCTAGGCGAGTGCGGGCGGGAATCCGGTGTCCATCGCGTCCTTGGGATCTGTTCCCGGAAGGGATTTGTCCATCGTTCTGGAGGTTTTGAGAGGAGGCGAACTTCAGGTTTGGGGTCGCAACGGTGCTACGCGGCGTACTCGGTACGGGAGTTCGTCCGGTTCGTTCGGCTTTCCATTTGGCGTTTGCCCGTTGGAGACTCATTGTCCGCCCATGATCCCCGTGCCTGTGTCGAACCCCGGGCGTTCCTTTCTGGCGATCGTCATTACGGTTGTAATGATTTCCTTCCATCTGGGGGCAAATCTTGCTGCGGCTGAGGTGTCCCGACCGCCGAATGTCGTCCTGCTTTATGCGGACGACCTGGGGTACGGCGATCTTGGCTGTTACGGGCGGAAGGACATTCGCACTCCGAACCTCGACCAACTCGCCCGCGACGGAACGCGGTTCACGGACTTCTGCGTTCCCCAGGCGGTGTGTTCCGCATCCCGGGCCGCCCTCCTCACGGGCTGTCTTCCCAACCGGGTGGGAGTGCTGGGAGCCCTCTATCCGGGCGCCCCCATCGGACTCAACCCCAACGAGACCACCCTGGGCGAACTGTTCCAATCGCGCGGCTACGCCACCGGCATGGTCGGGAAATGGCATCTGGGGGACGCCCCCGCGTTTAATCCGGTGCGGCACGGATTCGACGAATGGTTCGGGCTCCCGTACTCCAACGACATGTGGCCGGAGCATCCCACGAAGAAGGATTTTCCGCCGCTGCCCCTGATGGACGGCATGGCGGTGGTGGATGCCCATGTGACCCCGGAGGAGCAGGCCCGGTTGACGTCGCGCTACACGGTCCGGGCGGTGCGGTTCATTGAGACGAATCGGGACCGTCCGTTCTTCCTCTATGTGGCCTATGCGATGCCCCACGTTCCGCTGTTCGCCTCGGAAGCATTTCGGGGACGCTCCGCCGCAGGTCTGTACGGGGATGCGGTGGAGGAACTGGATGATTCCGTGGGGAAGATTGCGGCGGCGTTGCGGGCGCAGGGCCTTGAGCGTGAGACCGTGGTGATCTTCGCCTCCGACAACGGTCCGTGGCTGGCGTACGGGGATCATGCCGGAAGCACGGGTGGATTGCGGGAGGGCAAAGGGACCTCATGGGAAGGAGGAGTCCGCGTGCCGATGATCTTGTCCTGGCCCGGACACGTTCCCGCAGGGCGTGTCTATTCCGGATTCGCCTCCACGGTGGATTTGTTCCCGACGCTCGCGGCCTGGATCCACGCACCGGTTCCGGAAGGGCGGGTGTTGGATGGCCGCAATCTCTCTGAGTCCTGGACCAACGCGGCCGCGCCCGCGCCGAAGGATGTCTTTTTCCCTGGATACTATGATGGCGCCCTGAACTCGATGCGGCTGGGTCTGTGGAAGCGCGTGGTTCCGCACACCTATCAGCATCTCGAGCATCCCGGGTCCGGGGGCAAGCCAGGTTCCGGGGCCTATGTTCCCACCCAGGCCACACCTGCGTTGTATCATTTGGGCGAGGATCCCGGGGAAACCCGGGACATCTCAGCCGAGCATCGCGACGTGGTGAATCAGCTCGATGAGGAAATGGGGCGGATCCGGGGATTCCTCGGAGACAGCAACCGGAAGATTACCGGGATCGCGGTCCGACCGGCGGGATCTGCGGATGCGTTGCTCGTGCGTCCGGGAACCAATGGGGTTGTGACGCTGGGAGCCACCAACGCCATCGTTCATGGCATTGATCTCCACTACGAACACAACGCCCGTCGGGATGGGCTGATGGGTTGGACCCGTCCCTCGGACTGGGTGGAGTGGGAGTTTCAGATCGACCAACCCGGACGCTACGCCATCGAGGTGTTGCAGGCCGCGGATGCGGACAGTCCGGGGGCGGAACTCTCGATCCGGGTGAACGGAGAGGAAAAGCGGTTCGTCATGACCGTGGGTTCCCCGACGTTCGGCCTGGAACCGCTGAAGCTGGGCACCGTCACCTTTCCCGCCGGCGGACGCCACGTGTTGGAACTCCGCGTTGTCGCCAATGGCCCCCGGCGCGTCGGCAACATCGTCGCCGTCGTGCTGAAACCGGAGGTTCCCTAGTCACGGTAGGCGCTCGGATCCTCCTGGTGTTCCCCACGAAGGCGGTTCGACCCACCCCGGCATCCAATCCATTTGGACGCAAATGGGTCCATTTCTCGGCCCGCGCTGACCTCCGCAACGGAGGTCACAACAGGGTGACAGGTTCATAGTTTCACACAACAGGGTGACAGGTTCATAGTTTCACAGGGCCACTTTCAGCCCGGAGCAATCGTCTTTGTGGCATTAACTTGCGTCGCCGAAAGCCCAAGCTGCCCGGAAGCCGCGCTCTCGCCAGATCCCAATACGGTGACAGGTTCAATGACATTGATCTCGGTTACCCCCATGGACCCGCTCAGTCGCCCACTAGGCCGGTTGGAGGCGAACGTCGTCCAATACGGCGGCCATGATCGAGGCCCGATAGGGTGACAGGTTCAATGTTTGCCAGAACAACGGATCGAGCTCTGACAACACCCTTGGAAGTGGTGTCCTCCTTCGGCTCTCACTAGATTTCGGGAGGCATGAGCGAAGGTCGAATCCTCACCAACGATTACCGGGACTTTCAGTTGCTGGAACTCGGCAAGTTGATGGCCTCAACCGGAGCCCGGGGTCCGTTCATGGTGGTCCAGGATGGCATCGCGCCGGGCGATCCGCGGATGCGGACCTGCTCGTTCGTCCTGACGCGACGAGGTACCTGGTTGCACTACTACCTGTTTCTCACCCTTCCCGAGGAGGTGCGGCGGCGTTGCGCCTTGTTTGAATCAGGTGCGGAGGCCCTTGATATGGCTGGGACGTTGTCCGGCATTCCCGTGGTAGAGGACGCCCTCAGTCTGCCTGAACTGATCCATGAATCCGGCTTTGAGCCCGCAGAAACGGATCTCACCGGGCGGGCGTTGTTGGACGAGCTGCGACGCCGACATCCCCGGATCTGACTTCACCACGCCGGGAACCGTCAGGGCTTCTTTTCCTCGGGCTTTGTAGCGGGATCCGGAGGTGGGGGTAGGACGGTCAGCCAGAGGTCCTCGACCGATTCCACGACGAGGTGGCGATAGCCCTGCGGGACGCCGTTGTTCTCACCGGCGCTGACCAGATCCATACCGACCGGATGTTCCGCTCCTCCGGATTCCTCCTTGGCGCGGATGCGGATCGGTCCGCGAAACGGCGCCGCACCGTCGCGGGCCACCAGCTTCAGGATTGCCTCTGCCGCAGCATCCTTCACCAGGACGGGTTCGCATGCGACCGACTCGGGGAGTCCGCCGACAGAGACCGTGAGCGGCGCATTGAATCCCCCGCTGCGGGCCATGGTCACCTTGATCTCATTGGTCTTCCCGGGAATCACGGTGAAGGCGCTCTCGGACACCGTCAGCTTCACGGTGGGACTCGGCCTGCCCACTCCGAGCCGGTACCACTGGTCCTCACCGCCGCGTTGCAGAAGATTTCCCACGGCAGCGATGTAAATACCGTCCTCGGGCGCGCTCCACTCCAGTCGCGGATCCGAACCCACTGTGTCCTCCTTTCGCACCAGGCGCTTTCCGGAGGAATTCTCGACGGCAAGCCAGGCATCCAGCGGGAACCCAAGACTCACCGACTGCACTTCAATCACCAGCGGCTCCCCCTTCTTTGCCTCAAAGCGGAATCGGTCCATGTCTCCGGCCCGATCCAGGTTGCCAGTCATGGCACCGGGAACCGGGAGGGGCGTTGCGGTCGCCGCAGAATCATTGGGCTCCACTTCCACACCTTCGGAGACGGCCATGGACAACGGCGTGGCGGCACCCGGCAGGTACGTCAGGGATTCCGATGACGGTAATTCGCCGCCCCACGCAGCCTTCCCGAGATTCCATCCACGCAGCTCCGGGTCCACGCGTCCTTCCCGACGCCCTCCCAAGGGCACCGTAAAGCGCACCACGGGGCCGGTGGTGACGTGAAGCCGGTAAACCCCTCGGGCATTTCCGCTGAACTGGATGCTGGAATCCGCCGGATAAGCGAACCCAAAAACCTGCAGGACGTACGTGCCCGCCTCCGGAGCCGTCCACGCCAGCAACGGATCCAGCGTCCGCCCGTCATCGTGGTTCCACGCCCGTTGAACTCCGGACGCATCCACGAGACGCAGGACCGGATCCAGCGGTGACATCAGTGTGTACGCCTCCAGCCAGGCCACGAGCGTCTCCCCCGCCTTCAGGCGGACTCCGTACGAGTCCACGTCGCCATTCTTCTCCAGACGTCCGTTCACCTCCGCCGGCAGCGACTCCAACACCTGCGGCGCGCTGCGGTCCCCGTTGGGTTCCACCTCGGCGGTCTGTCGCGCCGGAGACACGATGAGAAAGCGGGGTGCACTGGCACCCTCGGCGTTATGGGCGCGGAGGAGACCGGGACCCGTCGGCGCCTGGGCGTCCACAATGACGGTCAACACACTCTGATTGGTCGTGGGCTCGAAGCGGACTCCGCGGAGATTGGTCCACACCTCCGGCGGCCACGGATCAAACTTTCCGATCAATGTCACCGTGTTGGTGGACCCAACCTGAACCGCCGCAGGAAAGATGTGATCCAGCACTGGGGCGGCGGCGTGAGCGATCCCGGCGGGCAGGACCATCGCCAACGTCCAGGCCCTGGCACGCCCTGACAGCGACGAAGGGAACATGCGTTCCCAGTTCTTCCCGTGGCATCCGCCTGTTGGTGTGACAACCCCCACCGAAAACGCCCCTTCCGCCACGGGCCGCTACGCGAACAGCTCCCGGATCCGCCGTCCGTTGTTCACCAATTGCACGGGCCGGCCCGTGTTGGTGTGCAGGACCTGGTTGGGATCGATGCCCATCTTGGTGTAGAGCGACGCGGCGAAATCCTCGGGCCGGTACACGTTCTCGGCAGCGGCATAGCCCTTGGCATCGGTGGCGCCGATGATGGCGCCCCGCGGACATCCGGCACCGGCCATCAGGATCGACATCGCGTGCGGCCAGTGGTCGCGACCGGCGTCCTTGTTCACCTTGGGCGTCCGGCCGAATTCCCCGAGCAGTACGACCAGGGTGGAGTCGAGCAGACCGCGCTCGTCGAGATCCCGGATCAGGGCCGCCACACCGCGGTCCATGTTCTTCACATGGTCCCCCTTGTAGGCGTCGAAGAGCTTGGTGTGATGATCCCACCCACCGTAGTTCACCGTGACCCAGGACACTCCGACCTCGACCAACCGCCGGGCCATAAGCAGTCGTTGCGCAAAGTCGTTGCGTCCATAGGCGTCGCGGACCTTCTCCTCCTCGCGGGCCAGATCGAAGGCCGCCTGGGCCTTGGGCGACAGCACCAGGTCCACGCCCTGCTGGAGATACTGGTCAAACGTCACCGCCGGATCCTCGGTCAGGCGGTCGCTGTAGCGCTTCATTCCGTCGAGGGCGGCCCGCAGTTCGCGGCGGGTTCCGGCGCGCCCCTCGCTGATCTCCGCCGGCAGCACGACGTCGCGCACGCGGAAGCCTGTCGAATTGGGGGAACCATCGATGACGAACGGGGCGTGTTGTCCTCCGAGGAAATTGGGTCCGCCGCTACGCGTCACGGACGGCATCGACACGTAGGGCGGCAGTCCCTCGCGCTGCCCGCGCTTCCACGACACCACCGAACCGAAGGACGGATGAAACGTGACAAACGCGCCGCAGGCGACGGGAACCGGCGTGGGCGCCCCGGTCATGAGATAGTGATTGCCGCCGCCGTGGTTCGGATCCTTGTGGCAGACGGATCGAATCACCGTGAACTTGTCCGCGGCCTTCGCCAGCTCCGGCACCGCCTCGCAGAAGCGCGTCCCGGTCACCGCCGTGGGAATCGTCTGAAAACTTCCGCGGATCTCGGACGGCGCATCCGGCTTCGGGTCAAACGTCTCGTAATGCGAGGGCCCCCCGTCGAGCCAGATCAGGATGCAATTGACGGGCTTGGCCCCGGGAGCGGCTGTGAGCGGAACTGGAGCCACGCCTGCGGCGGTTGGCTTCGCAGCCTGCAGCCGCATCAGGTCGGCAAGTCCCCAGCCCAGCGCCCCTCCCAGCCCCAGCTGGAGGAAGTCACGGCGGCGTACGCCGGCACAATTGTGCGTGGACCCGGGCATGTTGGGAAAATCCTACGCCTGCCCCGCGCCCCGTGGGAAGTGGGGATTGCAGACGACTACTTGGGCGTCGGGACCGCGTTGGGGTTGGGACGAGGCCGCTGCGCCCCGACGCGTTCACGCCAGGCTGCGAGATCGGCGCGAAGCCGCCCGGCCACCTCGGGATTCTGCAAAGACTGGTTGGTGGATTCCCCGGGATCGCGGCTGAGATCGTAGAGTTCGGGACGCCGGCCCGGTTCGTCGTACTCGATCCACTTCCAGCTCCCGGACCGCACGGCGCCGTAGGGAGTCGCTCCGCCGGAGTGATAGTGGGGAAAGTGCCAGTAGATCGCGGGGCGATCCGGCGCCGGACCTCCGCGCAATTGGGACGCGAGACTGACGCCGTCCACGAGGTGCGATGGAGCATCGGGCACTCCTGCCAATGCGAGCAGCGTGGGATACAGATCCGGCGTGATGGTCGGAAAGTCCGAGGTTCGCCCGGCCGGAATCCTGCCCGGCCACGCGATCAGCAACGGGACGCGCACCCCACCCTCGTACGGAGTTCCCTTGCCGGCCCGCAGCGGGCGATTGCTGGTGGGTGCCGATTCTCCACCCATCGCCAGGCCGCCATTGTCGGAGGTGAACACCAGGATCGTATCCCGGGTCAGGCCGCAGGACTCGAGCGTGGTGCGAATCTCCCCGACGGCATCGTCCACTCCCTCCAGCAGGGCGGCGTAAACTGGGTTGTGCTGGGCGGCGGCGGGGTCGGCGTGGAGGCGGTATTTCGCCACGACGTTCGTTTTTCCCGCGATGGGTTGATGGACGGCGTAGCTCGCGAGGTAGAGGAAGAAGGGGCGCTCGCGGTTCTCCCGGATGAACCGGCAGGCCTCCGATGCCTCCCGGTCCGGGAGAAATTCACCCGGGGGACCCTCCGGAAGCGTCGGGATTTTGTAGGGCGAGAAATACGAGGGGGGTTGTCCGCGATCCGTCCCGCCGAGGTTGCGATCAAAGCCCTGGTGTTCCGGATAGAATGCCGGTCCGCCCAGATGCCACTTCCCGATGCTGATGGTCGCGTATCCCGCCGCGTGAAATGCCCTGGCCAGGTTCCACTCCTCGAGCGGCAGGTGCTGGGTCCATTCGGGGGAGACCAGCGGTCGGTCCTTCGGCGAGTCCCCGGGGATCCAGTCCGTCACGTGCAGGCGCGCCGGATACTTCCCTGTCAACAAGCTCGCTCGCGTCGGGGAACAGACCGTGCAGGCCGAGTAGGCCGCCGTGAACCGCATGCCCTCGCGGGCCAGTTGGTCGATGTGGGGAGTCTTGTGGAATGAACTTCCGTCACACCCGAGATCCGTGGCGCCGAGATCGTCCACGAGGAAGACGATGACGTTGGGATGGCGGGGTTCCGCGGCACGCACCGCAACCATCCCCAGCAGCAGCACCGCGAAGAGTACGGCCGGGAGGAGGCCGTGGATCCCATGGCGACTTCGGATCCCGAGAGCCCGGATGGTCGGTGCGCGCACGGGGATGGCTCCGGAGTTCAAAAATACTTCTCCACGATCCACGCCGGCTGCCATTCGTCCGGCTTCCGGACATAGCCGTCGAGTTTCAGGTCGCCGGAGGCCGGATTGGAATTGGTCAGGGACTGGCGGTCGCCCACGCGGGACTGCCACGTCGCCATCAAGCCGAGGAGGCGTTCGATCTGGGCGGTCGAGGCCGGATCCGCAGCCAGGTCCCGCAGTTCCTGGGGATCGGACTCGAGGTTGAAGAGTTGGCGGCGTCCAATGCGCGGGTAGACGATGAGCTTCCACCGGGAGTCGCGCACCGCCCGCATGGTGTCGGTGAACGGCAGAAACACAGAATCCCGGAGCGAGGCGCGCTGACCCGTCCACAGCGGACGCAGGCTTTCCCCAGCGAGTCCGGGTGGCGTGGCGACGCCCGCGAGGTCCAGGATCGTGGGATACAGATCGAAGAGATACGTGAAGGCGCGGGTGGTTCCGCCAGCGGGAATTCCAGGACCGGACACGATCAACGGACACCGCATGCTGTGTTCATACACGCTCTGCTTCCCCAGCAGTCCGTGGCTTCCGAGGGCGAGTCCGTGGTCGGCCGCGTAAACGATCACCGTGTTGGTGGCGCCCGGGGAAGCGGCGATGGCGTCGAGGATTCGCCCGACCTGTTCATCGAGGTGGGTGATGAGCCCGTAGTACTCACACAATTGATCGCGGATCGCAGCGACCGGACGCGGATACGCCGCCAGGTTTTCGTCGCGCAGATCCCGGGCGAACCCGTTGTCGAACGGGTGCACCGGGAGAAAGTTGGTGGGAAGCGGCGGTGGCTTCCGATAGTAACGTTGGCGGTAGGCCTCGGGCGGATTCCGCGGATCATGCGGCGCCGTGAAGGCGACGTAGCAGAAGTAGGGTTTGCCCGCGGGGGCATTGGTGAGAAATCCGATCGCGGCGTCGGCAAACTGCTCGCTGGAGAACTTCTCCGCGATCCGCTGAGGCCCCACGACGCCGTGGGTGACATCCACCACCGGAACCTTCGTGTGATCCGCCATCCCGCCGAGGAACACGGACCGCGCCTCGGGAAAGGCGCGGACGAACGAGGCTTCGCCATTGTGCCACTTGCCGGTGGCAAAGGTCGTGTAGCCGGCCGCACGCAGGCGTTCGGGAAGCAGCGGCACGCCCTTCAGATCCGAAGGGATGTCGAACCACGTCCGTCCGCTCATCAACATGGCGCGGCTCGGCACGCACACGGCGCCGTTGTTGGATCCGAAGCAGTAGTTGCCGCGGAAGCTGAATCCACGCGCCACCAACCGGTCGAGATTCGGCGTGTCGATGGAAGGATTGCCCCACGCGGCGATGGTGTCCGCGCGCTGATCGTCCGCGAACAACAGGACGATGTTCGGCGGCGTCGCGGCAACGGCGGGAATCGACAGCCCCGCGGCGAGAAGGAGGGCCCGCAGCAATATCGAAGGCTTCATGGCTGGGAGGGCAGCAGCGGCTTGTCGGGGAAGGGACCGTCCACGCCGGGGCCTTCAGGCTGCTCGTTCGCGAACTGGTCGTCGTCCTTGAACTCACGCTTCAGGCGGGCGAGCTCCTGCTTGAGTCGGGCCACGGTCGCCTGCTGGGCGGGATCGGAGTAAATATTGTGGAGTTCGTCCGGATCCTTCACGAGGTCGAACAGCTCCCATTGGTCCTTCTTCCAAAAGTAAATCAGCTTGTGGGTCTGGGTCCGGACACCGTAGTGCGCGCGGGTGTTGTGGTGTCCGGGGTCGTGGTAGTAGCGATAATACAGGCTCGTGCGCCAGTCCTTCGGGGGCTCGCCGTGGAAGAGGGGAACGAGGCTCCGGCCCTGCATGTCGGAGGGGACCTTCAGCCCGGCGAGGTCCATGAAGGTCGGGGCGAAGTCAGGGTTGATGACGAGGGCGTCCTCGACGCTGCCCGGACGGATCTGTCCGGGCCACCGCACGAGGAGCGGCATGCGCAGCGAGGGCTCATACATGAAGCGCTTGTCGTACATCCCGTGGTCGCCGAGGAAGAATCCCTGGTCGCTCGTGTAGATCACCACGGTGTTCTCGGCGAGTCCCTGCGCCGCGAGCCAGTCCAGCAACACTCCGATGCTGTCGTCCACGGACTGCACGCACGCGAGGTAGTCCTGCATGTACCGCTGGTACTTCCACCGATTGAGGGCATCGCCGGTCAGGACCTCGCGCCGGCCGTCCCGCTCGACCTCCGCCTCCCGGGGAATGGCGTTCAGCCATTGGGCGAGGGCCTGTCCCTGAAGATGGGGCGGCGGGGTCATCTTGAGATCCCGCCGGGTCAGGTCATCGAAGACGCGCTGGCGGTTTTCATGCAACGCATCGGTCCGCGTGGCGTAGTCGTCCCACAACGTGGCGGGCTCCGGGATGGTGCGCCGGGCAAACTCGGCACGGTACTTCGCCGACGGTTCCCAGCCGCGGTGCGGCGCCTTATGGTGGCACATCAGGAAGAACGGCTGGTTGGTCGGACGTCGCTTCAGGAAGTCCAGCGAGAGATCCGTGATAATGTCCGTCACGTAACCGCGAATGACCTTGCGTCCGGCGGCCGTCAGGAAGGAGGGATCGTAGTAGTCGCCCTGCCCGGGCAGGACGATCCATTCGTCGAATCCGGTGGGATCGCTGCCGAGATGCCATTTCCCGATCATCCCCGTGTGGTATCCGGCGGCCTGAAGATATTTGGCAACCGTCGGCTGGGATCCGTCGAAGCGGTTGAAGACGGGCACCCCGTTGAGGTGGGAATACTTCCCCGTGAGCAACGTGGCCCGGCTGGGGGTGCAGATGGAATTGACCGCAAAGGCGTGGGTAAAGCGCATGCCTTCCCGGGCGAGGCGGTCCATGGAGGGCGTCTGGTTGACCCGGCTCCCGTACGCGCTGATGGCGTGGGCCGCGTGGTCATCCGTCATGATGAACAGGATGTTCGGGCGACTGGCCCCCAGCGCGGCGGACACGGTGGCGAACATCAGCGCCATCAGGAGAATCCGAAATCGGGTGATCATGACGATTCCCAACAACTACTCCGGACGTCCCCGGCTTGGCGATGAGAAGTCGCGAGGGGAGTCGAACCCAGGGACCTTGCGTTCCGGGATACTCGGACCTCGTGTCCGCGGTTGTTGACCGGTCTGCCTCCACGCCGAGGCATCCGGCACAACGTCTATCTGGTTTCCCCGATGGGGAGTCGGCGCAATCGGGCGCGGCGTTCGTCAATCACCAGGAGCGCGCCCGACTCCAAAGCGGGAGTCGCGCCCTTCAGCAGTGTGCAGATTCGGAGTTGCTGCGACGGGTCCAATTCATTTCGGAGACGGAGCAGTACAACACTCGGAGAGCCCGCCTGGGTCTGAAACAGGAGTTCCGCGAAATCGAGGTCTTGGGATAGCAATACGAATCCCTGCCGCCGCGCCCATGCGAGGAGATTCGCGTCTTCGGCCGTTGGCGAGCCGATGTCACGCCAGTGGCCTGCCTGCCATCCTGCCAGCTCCAGAACCGACAGCCACTCCGGGCTGAGGTTCATATCCACGAGAATCTTCAAGCGGAGACGGAGGCCAATTCTTCGTCCTCAACGCGCACGGAGGCGTAAAGCAGGCAAGCGTCAATGTCGGCGGGCTCCAGGTAGGGATAGGCTGCAAGGATGCGCTGGGGGGTGTGGCCTGATGCCAATAGGCGCAGAACATTCGCCACAGTAACCCTCATACCGCGGATGCATGGCTTCCCGGACATCAGCAATGGGTTCACCGTGATTCGTTCAAGCCCTTTCATGAATTCGTTTTAGCAAGGTGGCGCGGTCATTGGCGAGTGTCCAATGGAGCGTACCTTCAGCGAATGGAACTCTCCGAACGTCCAAGAAGCAGAGCAGTCGGGAAATCAGACTCCGCCCGGTCACGGGGCCGATTTCGGAGCTGTCGGCGGGACCGGATCCACAATCGGCCGGTCGCCCATCAGGGTCGCGAGGGTGGGCTCCACGGCCTGGACCCAGGCTTCGGCGCCGGCGGGACTCGGGTGCAGGAGATCCCACATCCGGTCGGTGTTGATGGTGCCGTCCGGACGCAGGAACACGGCATTCACATCGAGCCAGAAGACGTGCTTTCCATCGGCCAGTTGCGCGGTGAGTTCCCCGGCGCGGCGGCAGGTCTCGATGCTCTGCTTCGAGGAATTGAAGGCGGGCGGGCTCACGCCCGTTTCCGAATCGCCGCCGCGCGGAAAGATGCGGAGCACGAGGATTTTCGTGTCCGGATGCCGCTGCCGGATGAGGTCCACGATGGCCTTCGTGCCGGCGAAGATCTCCTCCGCGGTGTGGACGTGTTTGAAGTGGCGGTCGTCGGAGTTGTTGGTGCCGATGAGCAGCATCGCCACCTTCGGGGACTTCGCGAAGTCGAGTTCGCCATTCTGGAGGTTCCACAGGATCTCCTCGGTGCGCTGCCCATTCATGCCGAGGTTGATGGCGTGGCGCGGCTCGAAATGTCGCTTCCACACCGCTTGGTTCGGCGCGTACTTGCCGTCGTTCATCTCGCCGAGGCTGTGCGTGATCGAGTCGCCGATGAGCGCGAGGTCGTAGGTTCCCGACCGGACCGCCTTCACCTTCTCTTCGTGGCGTGGACTTGGATTCCGCGTGGGGTAATCGGCGTCGCCAGGCTGCGGCGCTGCGTGGAGAAGCGACGCGAGCCCCAGCATGGCGGCGATGGAGAGCTTCCGATGCATCGGACTCATCCAGCAGCCGGGAGGTCGGCGAGGTCAAATCCGGAGTGAAGCGCGCGATCCCGGGGATTCCCCTCGACAGTCGGGCGAGGGCCCGATGAATTGGTGGGACCACCATGAGACCCCGGACGCGCCTGAACTTCACCGCCGCTATCTTCCTGCTCGGACGCTCTCTCTTCGCCGCAGATTCGACGGCCCCGGCGCGGGAGCCGCTCTGGCCCCAGGGTGCGCCCGACGGACGCGGCGGCACGTCGACGAATGAGAACGCCTACGTGACGTTTCACCCGGCGCCCCATCCCAACGGCATGGCGGTGGTGATCTGTCCGGGCGGCGGCTACGGGGGACTGGTGACGGGAGCAGAGGGCCACGGCATCGCCGAGTGGTTGAACGCGCATGGGATCCACGGCCTCGTGCTGGAGTACCGGCTTCCGGCGGGACGCAGCCGCGTTCCCCTGATGGACGCGCAGCGCGCCGTTCGCCTTGTCCGGCAGCGGGCAAAGGAGTGGTCCGTGGATCCCCACAAGGTGGGCATCGCCGGGTTCTCGGCCGGCGGGCATCTCGCGGCCACGGCGAGCACGCAATTCGACGACGGGGATCCCAAGGCCGCAGATCCCGTCGCGCGCCAGGGGAGTCGTCCTGACTTCACCGTATTGGTGTATCCGGTGATCACCCTGGGCGAGGGCACTCACTCCGGTTCGAGGAAGAACCTGCTCGGACCCGATCCCTCCGCGGACCTCGTCCGCCAGTTCTCGTGCGAACAGCAGGTGACCGATCGCACGCCACCGGCGTTCCTGGCCCATGCCGTGGACGACACGGCGGTCCCGATTTCGAATAGCCGGGGTTATCGCGACGCGTTGCAGGCGCACGGAATCCCCGTCCAGTTGCTGGAATTGCCCAACGGTGGCCATGGACTCAACGGGTACCGGGGTCCGTCCTGGGATGCCTGGCAGCAGGCGGTGCTGGTCTGGCTCGCCACGAAGTAGCTCGGACGCCGGCTCTGAACTCACACGGCGGGCCGGTACGCGAGGTCGAGTCCGGGCGTGGGCAGCGATTTGCCCAAACGGGTGGCCGGATTGCGGAAGACTTCCAGCAGACCGGCCGTCAGCAGGCCCCGCTCCACCGGCCATGGAACCTTCCGGGAGGCGAAGAAGGTCTCCACCGTTGCCGCGAGAAGACTGAACTGCTGGTCTGCGGGGGCGGGGGCACGGAACAACTGGGTGGAGCGGATCCCGCCACCCTGGTCGCGGAGTGCCACGTTGAAATCCGCCACGACGCCGTCCAGCACGAGGATGGCGCTGCGGAACCCATCCCGATGTTCCAGGAGCCAGGCCTGCGGGTTCTTCGCCAGTTTGGGGACCAGGCCCAGTCCGACGAGATCCTGGGTCCGACCGTCCCGGACGGGATCCCCCTGCGGCGTGTGGGATCGGGACAACGCGGCCGCGAGCAGGGCCCACGACCATGCCTTGCGGTCGCCGCCCTTCCAAACGGCGTCGCCCTCCAGCAACTGGATGCTGCGGACTCCGGATTCCCCACCACGCCGGCGCTCGACGAGGGGCAGCAGTCCGTCGAGCGCGCACAGTTCCGCTCCGGCGAGGGTGCCGTAGGGTCCGGGTTGAAGCGGACTCTTCTGCACGACGATGAGCGCCTCGGTCAGCGGCGTCTCGAGCGGAATCTCCAACCCCGGCAAACGCCAGGTCACGGCCAGCGGCGTCCCCGAGGCGAGGGCGATGCGTCGGTCGGCGGCCCGGGTCGCCACGGCGCGCCCGCGGTCCAGGGTGCTGGTGAGCGCGCCGTGCACGAAAATGGCGGCGCCCTCTGGCACGCGTTCGACGGCGATTTCCACGAACCGGTCATTGGCGGTCGCCCCGGATCCGCGCGGGACGATCACCACGGCATCCGCACCCTCAACGGCCTGTTCGACGGTCGGCGCGCCGTCGAGATTGAAGTCCGCCTTCCGCCGCTCCAGTCCGCCCTCGTTGGTCGGCGGGAGGTAGGCCACGAAGGAACCCATGGAGGGAGTGTGCAGCGCACCGTCCCGCGGATACCCCATCAGGAACCGGTCGAGCAGTTGTTGCGACGGCGAGGGAACTCCAAATTCCTCGAAGAGGAAGGCCATCTTGCGAAGGGAATTCATGATCATGCCCTCCAATAGGTGGATTCCCGGGGTGCGGTGTAGGTCACGTCGAGTTCCGGTGTTTCGAGCGCCGACTGATTCCGGTACAGCGACTCTACCGCGCGCAACGTCATGCCGGAGGTCAGCAGCGTTCGCTCCACCGGATACGGCGCCGCATTCTCGAGCAGCATGCGCTCGATGTTGTTCATGAGCGGATTGAAGAAGTCGGCTAGCGTGGACATCGCGGCGGGCATGGGCAGGTACATTTGGCAGGACAGGATCTCGCCGTTCCGGGTCATGCCCGCGTAGTTGAAGTCGCTCACCACGCCGCTGAGAAGCAGGAGTGTGGTCCGGAACCCGTCGCGGTGTTCGATGACGTAGGCCGTCGGCGTGCGATGGTTTTTCCGGAGCCACTTCAGGTCGGGCGGGGCGCACGGATAGTCCGGGGGGCCGCGGAAGGTGAAGCTGCGCGCGAGGGCCGCCGCCGCGAGGCGCTGGGTGGTCGGGCGTTCGCCGAGCAGGGACCACACCCTGGGTCCGCGCACGGCCTGGATCCGCCGCACGCCCGTTTCACCACCTTCGCGACGCTCCGACATGCACTGCGCGGTCTCCAGTCCATGGATGTCGTAGGAATCCACGCCGCCGTAGCACACGCAGACGCTCTCGGTCATCGGAGTTCCGAGCGGGATCTCGACCGAGGGAATCCGCCAGGTTACCGGCAGGGACGACCCCGCGAGAAAGGGGAATCCCAAACGTTTCGAGGCGGCCACCATGGCCACGCATTCGGCCCAGTCGGTGGACAGATGCTTGTCGTTGAAGACCGGGACGGAGCGTCCGCTCGACTCGAAGACCTTTACGGTCTTTTGGAAGAATTCATTCCGCGGATACAGCGTCTGTCCCTTCTCCGTCCGCGGATACACCCCGTGTTCCGCGATGATCAGCACGCCGTCCACCGCGAGCTTTGAACTCCCGAGCGTCAGTGCCTCCTCGACGCTGGGGAAGAGCTTCACCTTGTGGCGAGCCACGCGATCCTGCGTCAGGTCCCCCTCGGGAAATTGGTCCACGTACAGCCCCGCAAACTCGAAGGGCGGATGATGGTGCCTTCCGGCCCAGCCGTAGCCTTCAAGCAGGCGATCCACGAAGTGCTGGGCGTGGGAGTATTTGCGGATCTCCGTGGCGAGCAGCGCGACCTTGGGACGCCGCGAGGACGGCCGCGAGCCGGCGGCAAATCCCCGCGTCGCGACGGCCGGTGCCAGGGTGGCACTGCCTGCAGCGAGGGCGACCGTGGACAGGAAGTCGCGGCGGGACTGGACCGAGCCCGGAGATGAATCAGAGCCAGCGTTCATGGGGTTGCCTCCCTCTTACGGTCCGGTGGGTTCCAGAACAACCACAGAACGAAAAATGAAGCGAGGGGCAGGAGTCCGGCGATGGCAAATCCGAGGTCGAAGGAACCGGTCCGGTCCACCAGGCGTCCGAAGAACTTCTGGGCCAGCGCGGGCAGCGCCCACGCCGCGACGCTGGCGATGCCTGTCACCTTGCCCTGGTGCTCTGCGGAGATTTCCTGGGACACGGCATGGTAGATCGGAAAGACACCGAGCGCTCCGGCGCCGGCGAGCAGCAGCAGGACCAGCAGCGCTCCACCGCGCGGGAACAATCCGACGGTGGAGGTCAGCGCGCAGAGGAGAGCGCACCCGAGGAACACGCGGACGCGCGCGGAATGCACGGATGTCCCGCGGCGGGCCATCCACAACGCCAGCGCCCCGGCGCCGAGACACCCGATGTCGGTGGCGACGTAAAACCCGGCGTTGAAATACAACGCCCCGGATTCCGCGTAGCCCCTCCCCTCCATGAGAAACTTCGGCAGCCACGCCCGCAGCGTCTGCCAGCAAGTGTTGATTGCCGCAGCGAGGGCGAAGAGCACCAGCATGCGGCGGCTCAACACCAGGGCGAGGAGGTCCCTTCCGGACATCGTCCCGCGCCCCGTTGTGGAAACTGGCGCGGGAAAGTCACGCCGCGAAACCAGCGCGAACCAGAGCACGATCCACAACATCCCGACGGCTCCCACCAGTTGGAACGGAAACCGCCAGCTCCCCGGCGCGTCGGTGAGCATCAGGCGCATCACGAGGGGCATCAGGATCGCCCCGATCGAGGTGCCGCTTTGGAGAACCCCGTTGCCCAGGGCGCGGTCCTGCGGCGCCAACAATTGCTGGGTGGTCTTGATCGCGCACGGCCAATGACCGCCCTCAAAGAGGCCGAGCAGCGTCCGGCAGACGAGCAGGCCGCCATACGATTCGACGAAGCCGGTGGCGAACCCCACCCCCGACCAGAGGAGCAGGACGGTGGGGTACAGCCATCGGACCCGGATCCGGTCCACCGCGAATCCAAACAGCAGGGAACCCACGGCGAAGGCGAGTCCGAACCCGAACTCAAGGTTCCCGTATTGCTCCTGCTTGAAACCAAACTCGTGGGAAATCCGGGTCGCGGCATTGGCCAGCGTCTGCCGGTCCATGTAGTTGATCGTCGAGGCGAGGAGCAGGAGTCCGCAGACCCACCACTTCCACGACGGCGGACGGGCTCCCGCAGTCATCCGTTCCAGTCCTTCCCGTTCCAGCGAAGCATCCGTTCCAGAAGCGCCACGACGTCCTCCGAGAACACCCGGAACAACGCCTCCCCCTTCGCCGCGGTGGCGAGGCGGGGATTTCCAATGTGCCCGGGCACGGTGCGATCCTGGGTCACCCAGCCCCGCGCGGCCGGTTCGAATCCGACGCCCGGTGGCACTTCCGCGAGGGCGTCCAGCGGCCCGACCAGGTGGGGATGGAGTCGCAGGATCATCGACGTCTCCCACTCACAGGCGTGTCCCATCTCGCGCTGCACCAGCGTCGGTTCCGCCTCCCACGGTCTTCCGCCCAGGTTCCAATAGGTGGCGCAGAGCAGCAGCAGATCGTTGCGGGTGCGATGGCGCTGGCGGAGTTCGAAGACGGCCTGGCGTCCGGGAACATCATTGCCGCCATGCCCGTTGAGGAACAGGAGGCGTCGGAAGCCGTGATGGAGGAAGTTCTCCATCAACCCGCCCAGCAGGTCGAGGTAGGTGCGCGGTGCGGCCGAAAGGGTTCCGGGAAAGTCGAGGTGATGGTCGGAGTTCCCAAGCCACTGCAGCGGCGCGAAGAGGACGCGGTCGCGCAGGCGCGACTCCGCGCGGCGCGCGATCTCCCCACAAAGCAGGCTGTCGGTAAAGAGGGGAAGATGGGCGCCATGTTGCTCCAGAGCGGCGATCGGGATCACGACCGGGGTATCCCGGTTCAGCGCCCGGATTGCGGGCGAAGTCATGTCGGCAAGGTGCATGAGGGAGCAGGCTGGACGTCACCGTGCCAAATCGCGGAGACTTCCGGCAAGCGGCGAAGCCAGTTCGAGTTCGTAGTGCAGCCTTCAGGCTGTCCCCCACTCCCCGGCAGCGAAGGCAGTGGGATCGCAGCGCCGAGCCGGGGAAGGGGACAGGCTAAAGCCTGGACTACAAGCGGCGGGACTCGTATTTCCGCCTTCAGACGAAATTGAGCCGTCGGATCGGGTGAAGCCGGGACCACGAACCCCCAATCATGGATATTTTTGACGCCATTCGGGCCAACCTGTTTTCCCCCGCGGTCCTGTTCTTTGTGCTGGGAGTGATCGCGGCGGTGTCTCGGAGCGATCTGAAGTTTCCGGAACCCCTTTACGCTGGACTCACGATCTACCTGCTGGTGGCGATCGGATTCAAGGGGGGCGTCGCAGTATCCGAGGCGGGGGTCGGACGCGTCCTCGTCCCGGCGCTCGCCGCCATGGTCCTCGGGGCGCTGATCCCGCTCTGGACGTATCCCGTGCTGCGATTTGGCGGACGCCTGTCCGCAGTGGATTCCGCGGCGATTGCCGCCCACTACGGATCGGTGAGCGCGGTGACGTTCATCGCGGCGACCAATTACCTGAAGTCCGTGGATCAGTCGTTTGAGTCCTACTCAACGGCCTTCCTCGCCGTGATGGAATCCCCGGCGATCCTGGTGGGCGTGGTCCTCGGAAAACTCGCCACGCGTGCCGCGGGGGATGATTCCGGGGCGTCGCTGCGCACCGCGATTCACGAAGCCGTCTTCGGACGCAGCATCTTCCTGCTGGTGGGCTCGCTGATCGTGGGGGCGTTGTGTGGGGAGCCGGGTATGAAGAAGGTGGAGCCGTTCTTTGTAACCCCGTTCCAGGGCGTGCTGGCGCTGTTCCTTCTGGAAATGGGCATCGTCGCCGGACGTCGTCTCGGCGAGTTGCGCAAGGTGGGTCCGTTCCTGCTGGCCTTCGGGATCGTCGTCCCGGTGCTCAACGGGGCGTTGGGCGTGGAACTGGGCAAGCTGGCCGGGCTCAGCCTAGGCGGCGCGACACTGCTGGGCGTGTTGTCGGCGAGTGCGTCGTATATCGCGGCGCCGGCGGCGATCCGCATGTCGCTTCCCGACGCCAATCCGACGCTGTCCCTGACCGCGTCCCTGGCGGTGACCTTTCCGTTTAACATCACCGTGGGAATTCCCCTGTGCCTGGCGATGGCGCGGCGGATCTACTCCTGAACCCCGAATCCCGAGTCATGAACACGCATCCCATGAAGCTGGTGACCATCGTCTGCGAAGCGCACGCCAAGGACGCGGTCACCCGTCTGATCCGCGAAGTGGGGGGCCACGGCTACACGCTGTTCCCGGTGGAGGGTGACGGCTCGCAGGGGCTGCGCACGGCCGACATCCCGGAGTTCACCAATCTGCAGATCGAGGTGATCCTCAAGCCCGAAGCCGCGGCGCAGCTGCTGGAGCGGCTCGGAAACGAACACTTCCCGCGCTACGCGATGGTCGCCTTCGAGTCCGACGTCCGCGTCCTGCGCCCGGGAAAGTTTTGATGGGGACTTTGGGGGCAGAGGGACCGTGGACCCTTGCCCGCCAGGACGGAGGGTGCGCCGTTCCGTGACGACGGACCCTTCCCGTGACTATTTCTTCTCCTTCGACTTGTCGTCGGCGGCCGGGGTCTCCGGTGCCTTGGCGCCTTCGGCCGGGGCGTTGGCGTTGAGTTGCTTGAGCACGAGGTCGGACAGATCGGCATCGGTGCCGGTCAGCGTGGTGTACATCACCATGGGGGTCTGGTTGACGGTGGTCGCCGCCACGTCAAAGACGAGATTGTAGCCGCCCACCCGGGCCTTCTCATCCACGACCCCGCGGATGTCGCGGAGCACGCTTTCGCGCATGCGACCCTGCTGCTCGGCGAGCGCCTGGCGGGAGTTCTGGTCGAAGGTGCGGATGCTGTTCTCCTGTTCCCGGAGGTCGTTTTGCTTCTTCTCCAGCTCCTTCTTCCGCTTGTCGCGCTCCTCCTGAGAGAGGGCGGGATCCTGGGCGGATTCGACGAACGTCCGGAATTCCTCGTTGGACTTCTTGTAGTCCTCGATCAGGCCGTTGCGGGCCTTCTCGAAGTCCGCGGCGCGCTCCTTCAACTGGGTGTCTGCCTGCTTGGTGCGCCAGTAGCCATCGAACACCTTCTTGAGATCCACGACGGCGATGCGCGACTGGGCCTGGGCGGGAACGGACAGGAGGCCGCAGGCGAGTGCGGCCAGGCAAACGATACGTTTCATGCTGAGATTCATTCGAAAGACTCTGAGTTTCCTAGAAATCACGGGTGTAGCCAACGCCGAATTGGAACTGGCCACTGCTGTCGTTGAATTTGTCCGTCTTGATCGGGATGCCGTAGTCGAGGCGCAGGGGACCGATCGGGAGATTCAAGCGGAGACCAACACCCCAGTTGGAGTTGTAAAAGCCGGTGGTGGATCCATCCGCGAAACGCTGCGGCTGGAAGCTGTAGCTTCCGGGGTACACCATGCCGGAGTCGAAGAAGAGTGCGAATCGGACCCGGGGAACGACCGGGACGCTGTACTCCGCGGAGGCAAACCAGTAGGTGCCGCCGCCGATGGGCTCCTGGGTCAGCGGGTCCACCGGACCCACCTCGCGGAATTTGAATCCGCGGAGGGAATAGAGTCCGCCGAGGTACCACCGGTTGTTGACCGGGACCATGCCCTCGATGCCGCGGTCGCCACTGCCAAAAGCCTCCACCACGCCAATGTTGCCGACGATTTCCAGCACATGCTCCTTGAAGAAGTCATACGTGCTGCTGGCCGGGGAGAAGAGGCGGGAGGGGCTCCAGTATTGCGACCCCTTGACCTCCAGTTGGTAGAAATTGGCCTGCGCGCCGAGCGGTCCGCCGGCCAGCATCGGCTCGAACTGAATCACGTGGCCCCGCGTCGGCAGCATCAGGTTGTTGCGGGTGTCGTGCGACAGCGTCCAGTTCAGACTCGAAATCAGGGTGTCCCCGGCTTGGCCCACCAGAACCGGAACCGGCCCGTCCACGGTGTTCGTGGACACCACCGACACCTGCCCGTTGTTCGTCAGGTAGGTGTAGGAATTGATCTTCGGCGGATACTGGCTGAGGTAGCCTTGGTCGAAGGTGATGTTGACGTCCTGCAGCGTGTAGGTGGTGTTCAGCGTGAGGTTGAACGGAAGCTGTTTCGTCAGGCCGATGTTGCCGCCGATGACCGTCGTGTCGTAGGTCTGGGACAGGTACTGCAGGTCCCGGTAGTACAGTTCGGTGTCGAGGCGGAGGCGGCGTCCGAGGAACCACGGCTCCGTGAAGCCGATGATGTAGTCCTGGCGCTGCGTACCGATCTGGGCGCGGACGCGTGCCTTTTGTCCACCGCCGGTGAAGGTGGGCGGATTGAAGAGGTCGAAGTTGCCCTGGGAGACCTCGACGTACCCGACGAGTTTGTCCACGGAGCTGAATCCGGCGCCAAGCGCCACATTGCCCGTGTTCTTTTCCTCGACCGCGACCACGAGGTTCCGCTGGTTGGGCACGTCGGTCGGCGCATCCTTCGTGTCCACCTTCTCGAAGTAATTCATCTGCTCCAGGCGCTGCTTGCTGATCTTCACCCGGACCATGTCAAAGGTCTCGCCCGGCGACACCGCAAGCTCCCGTCGAATCACCTGGTCCTTCGTCTTGGTGTTCCCCTTGATCTCGATCTTTTCGATCGTGGACTTCTCACCCTCGCCCAGCCCGCCCCGGATGTCCCGGATCGTGTATTTGATGTCGATGGTGCCGTCCACCACGTTGGGAATCTTCTGCGCCTGAACCCGCACGTCGAGGTAGCCGAGGGAGCCGTAGAAGTTCTGGATGTGCTCGATGTCGGCCTCGAGTCCCTCCGGTGTGAAGATCTTCCCGTGGGTCAGCCGTTGCGGGGTAAACCCGCCGCGATCATCGCGAAGATTGGCCGTGATCTCGGCCGGGGTGAACCGCTTGTTCCCCTCAAACGTGACGGTTCCGACCCGGTATTGGGTCCCCTCGGCCACGTCGATGGTGATGATCATCTTGTTGGTCTTGGGGCGCTCGAACTCGACGTCCTTGATCTCAAAGTCCACGTAGCCATTGCTCGCGTAAAAGTCACGGAGCCGGTCGCGATCCTCGGCGAATTCGTCCTCGTTGAACTTGCCGCTGCCGGTCAGCCAGGAGATCCAGTTCCACCGGCGGGTCTTGATGACCTTGCGCAGCTTCTTCTGGGTGAACGCCTGGTTCCCCTCGAAGTACACCTTCTCAATCTTCACCTTGGGCGCCTCGACGATCTCGAAGGTCACCGTGCCGCGCCCGAGCGCCTCGTTGATGAACGGCTTGGGCGTCACGGTGGTGTTCTGCATGCCCGCCTTCTCGTACATCTTCTTGATCTCGAGGGCGTCCATGAAGAGCTTGCGCTCATCAAGCGGCTCCCCGGCCTTGGACGTGGTCTTCTTCCGGAGCCGGTTCACGCTGAACCGCTTGTTTCCCGTGTAACGGACCTCGGTCAAGATGGGCTTGCTCTGGACGGTGTACACCAGCGCCAGCTTTCCGTCGGAAAGCCGCTGCTGGGTGACGCGAACGTTGTAGAAAAAGCCCGTCGCGTAGAGCGCCTCGGTATCCTTGTCGGCCGCCAGCGGATTGAAGGGGTCGCCGGGTTTGATCCGGATGTTGGCGCGAATCAGGTCCTCGCTCACCGTCGCCGGACCCACGAACCGGATGTCGATGCGACCGACATCCGGAGGGGGCGTCCCGGAGACGGGAGTCTGCGCCTGGGTGTTGAGAAACAGGCACGCGAAGGCCAGCAGACAGAGTGTCCGCCACCATGCCGCGGACGGCGGACGGACTCCGTCCTGCGCCCCCGCCCGAAAGTATCGTGCAAGAAATTCCATTGCTGGGGAATCAGCCAGAAAGCTCGCGGATGAGACCCAATGCAGCGGGCGGGCGCAATCTTCAATCCGGGGGTCAGCCGGTGGACCTGGAGGGCGTTCGCGACTAGCCGACATCTTCGTCCTGGATCTTGGACTTCGATTCGTAGCGCGTGATTCCCTTGAGGAAGGTCAATTCCACGTCGCCGGTCGGGCCGTTGCGCTGTTTGGCGATGAGCAGGTTGACCTGGATTCCATTGAGTCCGTCGTCCGGGGGATCCACCCGCTCCTTTTCCTTGTCTTCGTCATCATCGGCGCTCGGCCGGTAGAGCAGACCCACGACATCGGCATCCTGTTCAATCGAGCCCGATTCGCGGAGGTCGGAAAGGCGGGGCTTCCGGCTCTTGTCCTTCTCTAGTTCGCGGTTCAACTGCGACAGCACGATGACCGGCACCTTGAGTTCCTTGGCCAGGGCCTTAACGCCGCTGGAGATGTCGGCGATCTCCTGCTGGCGGTTGTCCTGGGCCTTCCGGGAGGTGGAATGGAGCAACTGGAGGTAGTCGATCACGAACAGGCGGATCCCGTGCTGCTGCCACATGCGGCGGGCCCGCGCGCGCAGTTGGAGGATCGAAAGGCCGGGGGTGTCGTCGATGATCAACGGCGCCTTGGCCATCTTGGCCGCCGCGGCGGTGATCCGCGGAAAGTCGCGCTCGCGCAGGAAGCCCTCGCGAACCGCACGGCTGTTGACCCGGGCCAGCGAGCACAGCATGCGGACAATCAGCGACTCGGCGGTCATTTCCAGGCTGAACACTCCCACCGGCAGCCGCTCGTTCACCGCCACGTGCTCGGCAATGTTCATGGCGAGGGAGGTTTTGCCCATGCTGGGACGTCCGGCGATGACCACCATTTCCCCGCCGTGCAGGCCGTGGGTCATCTTGTCGAAATCCGCAAACCCCGAGGGCACCCCGCTCAGCTGGCCCTGCTTGCTGTGGTAGTCCTGGATGATGGTGATCGCGCTGGTGACGAGATCCTTGATGTTCTTGGAAGCGCCTTCCTCGCGTTCCTCGCTGATGCGGAGGATGTCGCGCTCCACTTCGTCCAGCAGCTGTTCGACCTCACCCTCATGCTCGTGCACCCGTCCGATCACCGAGCTGCAGGCCTGCAGCATGCGCCGGAGCAGGTGCTTCTCTCGGACAATACCCAGGTAATACTCGAGGTTGGCCGCGCTCGGGACGGCATCCATCAACCCGGAGAGGTAGGCAATCCCACCCACCGCCTCCAACTGCTGGAGATCCTTCAGCCGCTGCTGGACCGTGATGAGGTCCACCGGCTGGCGGGTGTCGTACATCGAGATGAGGTGCTCAAAGAGCGTCCGGTGCCGGAGGTCATACAGGCATTCGGAACCCGCCTTGAGCTTCTCCAGGCACTTCCCGATGGATTCCGCCGGATCCAGCAACATGCATCCCAACACCCCTTGCTCGGCTTCGAGGGAGTGCGGGGGAAGCCGGTCGATGGAACCGGGAACCGGAGCGGACGGACGCGTCCGCCGCGACTTCTTGAAGTCGGGAGGAGTTCCGCCAGCGCCATCGGGGAGATCTTGCACGTGCGCACTCTTGCGGGCCGCCCGTGTGTCCTCAAGCCCGAGTTCCCTGGGTTACTCCCAGACTCTTCACAGCCGGAAGGCCAATCTCGAGGGCGGGAGCGGAGCACCCGCCTTTCGCGGCCGACGCGTCATGAGGAATTGGCGCGATGGTCGCGGTTGGGGTGTGCATCCAGAGCGGCAGCCACCGCCGCACGCACTCCGAGAGGAGCGGAGCTCCCGCTTTCTCACGGGCGACGCGGGGAGTGAGATTGGCGCGCCAGTCGTGGTTGGGGCGTGAATCTAGAGCGGCAGCCTCGCTACACGCACTCCCTGGTTGCGAAAAAACGCTCGCCAAGGGAACGGCGGGCCGGCACATCCTTCCCTTTTGCAGGGCCACCCATGAACGAGCAGATTGTCATCCTCGACTTTGGTTCCCAATACACCCAGGTCATCGCCCGGCGCATCCGGGAATGCAGCGTCTATTCGACGATCCTCCGCTACGACACCCCCGCGTCCGAAATCGCGAAGCTGAATCCGAAGGGGATCATCCTCTCCGGCGGACCGTCCTCGGTGTACGCGCCGGATGCCCCGCTTCCGGACAAGGCCATCTTCAAACTCGACGTCCCCATCCTCGGAATCTGCTACGGCGTCCAGCTGCTGGCCCACTACCTCGGCGGCCGCGTCGAGAAGGGACAGAAGCGGGAATACGGCAAGGGCACCTTGACCATTGCCGACTCCGGATGCGCCCTGTTCGCCGGGCTTCCGAAGACGCTCCAGGTGTGGAACAGCCACGGGGACAAACTCACCCGGTTCCCGAAGGACTTCGTGGTGGTGGGCACCACCGACAACTCCGACTACGCCGCCATCGAGCACCCCAAGCGTCGGATCTTCGGCATCCAATTCCATCCCGAGGTGGTGCACACCCCGCGTGGACGCGAGATCGTGGCGAACTTCGTCCACAAGATCTGCGGCTGCGGACGCCAGTGGACGATGCGGAACTACATCGACCAGGCCGTTGAAGAGATTCGGGCCCAAGTGGGCTCCGAACGCGTCATCCTCGGGTTGTCCGGTGGCGTGGATTCCAGTGTGGCGGCAGCGCTGTTGCACCGCGCCATCGGCGATCAGCTCACCTGCATCTTCGTCAACAACGGGCTGCTGCGGGCTCGCGAAGCCGACGTGGTGCAGGAGGTGTTCGGACGCAACTTCAAGATCCGCCTCCAGTATGAGGAGACCAGCGCGCTGTTCCTGAAGAAGCTCAAGGGGGTCACGGACCCGGAGCGGAAGCGCAAGATCATCGGCAAGACCTTCATCGACGTCTTCCAGGCCGCCACCCGCCGGGCGGGCAAGGCGAAGTTCCTCGCTCAAGGGACGCTGTATCCGGACGTGATCGAGTCCGTACCCATCGCCGGGAATCCGGCCGCGATGATCAAGTCGCACCACAACGTGGGTGGGCTTCCGAAGAACATGAAGTTCGCGCTCGTGGAACCGCTGCGCTGCCTCTTCAAGGATGAGGTTCGTCAGCTCGGCGTCGAACTGGGTCTGCCCAAGGAGATCGTCCAACGCCAGCCGTTCCCAGGGCCGGGACTGGCCGTCCGGTGCCTCGGGGAGATCACCGCCGACAAGCTCCGCATCCTGCGGGAGGCGGACTCCATCGTGGTGGAGGAGATGAAGTCCGCCGAGCTGTACTACAAGACCTGGCAGACCTTCGCGGTGCTGCTGCCGGTGCGCAGCGTCGGCGTCCAGGGCGACGAACGCACCTACGACTTCACCATCGCAATCCGGGCGGTGGAGTCGCAGGACGGCATGACGGCGGACTGGGTACGGCTGCCCTACGACGTGCTGGAGCGGGTGTCGCTCCGGATCACGAACGAGGTTCGCGGTGTCAACCGCGTGGTTCTCGACCTCACCAGCAAGCCGCCGGGGACGATCGAATGGGAGTGATTCGTTGAAGGCCCTTCTTGATACCGCGGGTAGGAAGACCGACCGCGCCTTCCTCGTCGGCGTGGAACTCAAGAGCCGTTCCGCCTGGGACGTCCGGGATTCCATGGACGAACTGGCCGAGCTGGCGAAGACCGCCGGCGCGGACGTGGTCGGTGAGGGAACCCAGAAACTCGACAGTCCAAACCCCGCCACCTACATCGGCGGCGGCAAGGCGGCCGAGTTCGCCGGTCACTGCAAAGAGCTGTCCGTGGACACCGTCATCTTTGACGACGAGTTGAGTCCCGCGCAGGCGCGCAATCTGGAGGAGGCGTTCGGGACCAAGGTGCTTGATCGCACCGGACTGATCCTCGACATCTTCGCCCAGCGCGCGCGGACCCGCGAGGGCAAGCTCCAGGTGGAACTCGCGCAACTCGGATACATTCTGCCGCGACTGACCCGGTTCTGGACCCATCTTTCTCGCCAGCGCGGCAGCACCGGATCCATCGGCGGCGAGGGCGAATCCCAGCTCGAGGCCGACCGCCGGAAGACCAAGGAGCGGATCGAGAAGCTCACCGATGAACTGGCCGAGGTGCGCCGCCAGCGCGCCACGCAGCGTGCCGGACGCCAGCGTCATCAATGGCCGATTGCTTCCATTGTCGGATACACCAACGCCGGGAAATCGACGCTGCTCAACGCGCTGACCGGTGCGGGCGTGCTGGCGGAGGACAAGCTGTTCGCGACGCTGGATCCGACCACGCGCCGCCTCCGGCTGCCGACGAACCAGAACGTGTTACTCTCGGACACGGTGGGATTCATCCGCAAGCTGCCGCACGGGTTGGTGGAATCCTTCAAGGCGACGTTGGAGGAAGTGGTGGAGGCGGAACTGCTGCTCCATGTTGTGGATGCGAGCCATCCGCATGCGGAGGAACAAATTCATGCGGTGAATGCCGTGCTGGAGGAGATCGGGGCCTCCGAGAAGCCGACGCTGATGGTGTTCAACAAGGTGGATCACCCCGCGGGAGCGGCCGGCGCGGCGCGGCTGATGCCGATGTTTCCACAGGCGGTGGCCGTGTCGGCGCGAAGCGGTTCAGGTCTTCCCGGCTTGATGTCGGAACTCGGGGTCATGCTGCGTCCCGTCCGGGCCACGGTGGAGCTGGAGATTCCCCACGACGCCCCGGAGGTCACTGCGCGGCTGCACGCCCTGGGGCAGGTTCTGGAAAGCAAATACGACGGCAACAAGGCCTGGTTCCGGGCGCAGATCCCGCCCTATGCCGCGCATGAGTTCGCGCGCTACGTGGTCCCCGAGCGGGCCCCGAAACCCCGGCGAAAACCCGCGAAGCGGAAGAAGGGCTCCGAGTAACGTTCCTTCGGCGTGCTCCAGAGGGCTCTCGTCAATTGCTCTTGGCGCCTCGTTCTGAAGGAATAGGTTTCAACGCGTGATCCCCCTGGGTTGGCTGAAATGGCTTCCGGCCGCGTTGGCGTCTGTTCTCGCGCTCGTGTTCGCCCCAGCGGTGTTCGGTGCACCCATTCGGGTGGCGTGCATCGGGGACAGCATCACCGAGGGTGCGGGGCTGGGGAATCCGTCGGTGGAAAGTTATCCGGCCCGCCTCCAGCGGCTGCTGGGAACGAACTACACAGTGCGGAATTTTGGGGTGAGCGGGCGCACCTTGTTAAAGAAGGGCGACTTCCCCTACTGGAAGGAACCAGCCTTCAAGCAAAGCCATGATTTCGCGCCGGACGTGGTCATCATCAAACTCGGGTCGAACGATGCGAAACCCTACAACTGGAAGTACGAGTCGGAGTTTGTCTCCAACTACGAGGAGTTGATTTCCAGTTACGCCAGCCTGCCCAGCGCACCACGGATCCTGCTGGGAACTCCGGCGCCGGTGTTCAAAAACGGAGCCTTCGACATCAATCCCGGAGTGGTGCGCACCAACGTCGCCGTCAAGGTCCGCGAACTCGCGGCGGTCCCGGGACGCGAACTGATCGAGTTCCACGACCGGATGGACGGCCACGGGGAATGGTTCCCGGACACGGTGCATCCGAATGCGCGCGGCACGTCCGTGATGGCGGCGATCGCGTTCGGGGCGGTGACCCGCACCCCGGCTCCCGAAGCGGATCCCGTTCTGGATCTGCAGTTGGCGCCCGCGGGAAGGGCGTGGATTTCCTGGCCGGCGGAGGCTGCGGACCATGTGTTGCTGGGCACGACCGCACCGAAGGCGTCGAATACCATCTGGCTCGTGGTGGACGGCAATTTCGTCAACAATGGCACCCGGATTCGCACCACCAACTCCCCGGGCTCGCTCCGCCTGTTTCGACTCTGGAGGCCGTAAAGCCGGAGTGTTCCGGGGAGATCGTCGGATTTAACGCTGTGGCGGTGGTGCGCGTACCCTGTTACCGGGAAACCGGAACGCGCGCCTGGCAGCGGTAGAGCAGGCGCGGATGGTCGCCGTAGCCGCCCATGCCGCGGTGCATGACCTGGAGGTTGTCCATGAGCACAAGGTCGCCCGGGGTCCAGACGTGTTCATAGATCCCGAGACGCGCCACCGCGGCGTCGATGAGCGATTCGACCGTTCCCCACGCGCTGCCATCCTTTCGCTGAATGCCTGAGGAGGAGTCGGGGAGATACAGGGCGATGCGTCCGGATACCGGATGCGGCAACAGCACCGGGTGCCGGGCGTCGGGAGGCAACTCCTCGGGCGTGGCCCGTTTGAAGTCGCTGATCTCGGAGGCCCGCACCCAGATGAAAGCTCCCTCCAGTTCGCTCCGCACGGACGGATCCAGCGTCTCGAATGCCGCACGCATGTCGAGGAAGCCGGTGTTGCCGCCCTTTTCAGGCACTCGGACGCTGGAGAGGAAATTGAGGATGTAGTTTTGTCCCGGACTCCAGAAATCGCCGTCATGGTGCCAGTACTCGGCGAATTTGACCGAGGGGATGATGGAGCCGTCGGGTCGGAGGTTGCCGACCCGGGTGATGCTGGGAAAGCCGGGCTCCGGATTCGACAGGGCGAGTCCGGGCGGAAGTTCGACGACCGAACCCCACCGCGCCACGAAGGCCCGGAGTTCTGCCGGGGTGACCGGTTGCCCGGGGAGACAGACGACCCCGTGCCGTTCCAGAGCCGCGACGAGGTCCCTGAATTCGTCGTCCGAAAGCTCGGGAATCCAGCGGTCGAGCTGCACCCGGATTCCGAGGGCGCGGGGGACCTGGCGAGCGTTGGGGAGAGAAACGGGTTTCATCGGGGTGGGGTGGAGAGTGGGCTCCTCGCACCGCCGCTAGCCGGGGTGGAGGGGCGACCGTCGAGACGGGTCTTCAGTGGTTCCAGCCAGGCGGACCGCGCCGGTTCGGAAAACAGTTCGAGATGGTTTGCAGGGATGACCAGGAGTTCCGCCGCGGGTCCCAGCAGCGGCTTCCACGCCTTGTACTGTTGCTCGCGGGCGACAAAGACGGCGATGGCGGGGCCGTCGTAGGGGAGGGGTTTGTAGGATTTCCCCAATCGCTTCGCGATGTACCAGAAGGCCGGCCATCGGTTGCGGGGCAGCAGGCGGGTGGAGAGCGGATTGGGACTGCGACCGTGGAGATGCACGACCCAGTAGTTCAACCAGTGCCACAGACTGGCGAAAACACTGCGGACGCGTTCGTATCCGCCGAACCAGATCCGCGCCAGGGGACCCGGTTCGTGTTGCACCGCCGGGATTGAAGTCCCGGGGCGGTTCAGCCTCCGGGCCCTCGCCTCCGCCCAGGTTTCCCTTCCGAAGTTTGAGGAGGGATCGAGGAGAAACAGCATCTCCACCGTCTCGCCTGCGGCCCGAAGCTGCTGGGCCATCTCGAGGGCCACGAGACCGCCAAACGAGTACCCAGCCAGACGGTAGGGACCCCGGGGTTGAAGCGCTCGCATCCGCTCGATGTGTCCCGCCGCCACCTCCTCCAGGGACCTGGCCTGGATGAACCCACTGCCCTGCGCCCACAGGGCGATGGAGTAGAGCGGGCAGTCCGGGGTCCAGTAGCCGCGGTGCGCCATGCGGAGATCGACCGAACTGAAAAAGACGGGATTCCCGCGGCCCTGCTGCGAGAGAGGGAAGATGAAGGTGGCGTTTCCGAGGTCGTCCGGATTCCCCCGAACCCGATCCACCCGTGCGGCGAATTGGTCGAGGGTGGGGACTTCGAAGATGACTCGGACGGGAAGGGTGATGCCGTAGAGGGATTCGACCTCGAGCATCATCGTGACCGCCGACAGGGAATCGCCGCCAATCGTAAAGAAGTGATCCATACGGCGGATCGGGCGGAGGTTCAGGGTCGATTCCCAGATGGCTATCAGGCGCCGCTCCGTTTCGGTCGTCCCGGACTCGGGTTTCGCCTCGACCCCCGTCGCCAGCGACGCGGCGCGGGCGCGGATGGCCTTGCGGTCCACCTTGCCACTGGGAGTCTGGGGCAGTGCGTCCAGGAAGACGAAGCGCGCCGGGATCATCGCGGGTGTGAGGCGACGGGCGGCGTGCTCGTGCAGATCCGAGGCGGTGAGGGTAACGTGGGGCCTGGGCACCACGCCGGCGATGATGGATCGCGATCCCTCGGAGCCTTCAAACCAGGTGGCCGCCGCCTGCGACACTCCGGGGTGGGTGAGCAGCGCCGACTCGACCTCCATCGGTTCGATGCGCACGCCGCGCACCTTGATCTGGTCGTCATTGCGTCCGAAGTAATGCAGGACGCCCTGGGCATCCTGCAGGACGACATCGCCCGTTTTATAGAATCTCCCACCGTCCGTTCCCAGGATTCGGAAGCGTTCCCGCGTCAGTTCCGGGTTCCGGCAATAACCCCGGGCGACCGCCTCACCGCCAATCCACAGTTCGCCTTCCGACCCGGGCGCCACGAGTTGGAGTTGGTCGTCGAGCACGCGAGCCAGGACCTTGGGAAGCGGAACGCCGATGGGAGCGGAAACCCGGGACGCGGAAGAAACGGGTTGAGCCGCGCGATCGAGGCGGTGCCCGGTCGCCCAAACCGTGGTTTCCGTCGGACCGTAAAGGTTCCACACGAGCTCGCCGCGATCCACGAGCCTTGCCGCAAGGGCGGGCGCCACGGCTTCCCCGGTGGTGATGGCCACGCGAACCCGGGGAAAGTCCTGGACCTCATCGAGCAGGATCGACCAGACCGAGGGGCCGGTCTGAAACACGGTCACGCCTTCGCTTCGGATCTCGTCCGCGAGACGCCGGGGTTCCATCAGGAGCTTTCGGTCGCGCAGGACCACGGTCCCCCCGGTGATCAGGGGCAGGAAGATCTCCGCCACCGAGATGTCGAATCCGATGGTCGAGACCGCGAGGTATCGATCCGCTTCGGTGAAAGCGAACCAGTCCTGCATCGCCAGCAGTAGGTGGACCACCGACCGATGTTCGACCTCCACACCCTTGGGCATTCCCGTGCTTCCCGAGGTGAAGAGGATATAGGCGAGGCGTCGCCCGCCCGGCGCCGAAGCCGGGGACGGTTGAGGCCCGGCCACGCTGTCACCCGGGCTGCCGGGCCGTTCGATCGCGACGAGGGCCGCGGTGGATCCGGTGTCGGTGAGGTGCGGACGGAGTCGCTCGAGGAGCGGGGCTTCGCCCAACACCCACTCACAGGCCGCGCCGGATACGATGCGCTGGTTGCGGTCGGGCGGGTCGTCAGGATCCAGGGGCACGTAACAACCGCCTGCCTTCAGGATCCCGAGCAGGACGGCGATCAGGTCCCAGGTCCGGCTCATCAACACCCCGACCGGTTGCTCTGAGCGAAGATCCCGGGCGGCCAGGAGGGCGGCGATGGAATCCACGCGTACCGACAGGGCCCGGTAGGAGACGGAGGTGTTCGTGTCCCGGACCGCGACGGCGTCGGGACGCCGGGCGACCTGCTGCTCGAACCAATCGTGCAGTCCAGTGTTCAGGAGGTGTTCGTCGGGCGGCGTCATCGGGGCGTCAACTGGACGGAGAAACGCGGGGACGGCTCCCAGTGATGAGCACCGCGGGTTGGGGGACCTGGAGTCAGTGCGGTGACCCGGTATCCGCGGGCCAGCGTCTTGAGGAAGATCATCCCGAGGCGGATGGCGAGTCCGCCCATCGGGCATTGGTGATGGTCTACGCCGAAGGGTGCATAGGTGTCGTTGCCCGGCACGGAATCCTTGAAGCGTCCCGCATCAAACTGGTGGGGGTTGGCGAAGGCCTCGGGGGCGTGGTGCGATTCCCAGAGGCAGAGCCGGACCATGGCGTGTCGAGGGATCAGGAAACCCTCGAACACAATATCCCGGATGGCGCGGCGCATCATGCGCTCGCTCTGGTCGGTTCGCAGCGTTTCAAGGACAAAGGCCTCAGCGAGGGAATGCCCTTCGACCGCGTTCGGTTCCTCACGGGCAATGGCGTCCACGACCTCCGGATCGTCCGAGGCGTGGCGGGTCAGCCAGCGGAAGAGGTTCTTCATGTCCGATCGCGACATCTCCACCTGGTAAATCAGGTTGCCCAGCATGGTTTCGTCGAGGGCGCGGTCGGCGAGCATGCGGACCAGCAAGCCCTGGGGAGCGAGCCGGCCCTGCCCCGTGCGCAGCGCCTCCACCTCCGACCTCATGTCCGCGCCGAAGGCGCGAAACGCCTTCTCCTGCCGTTCCTGGGGCGTCCAGACCAGGCCCCGGGGGCCGAGTTCCTGAAAGTGTCCCAGGAAGCGGGTGTGTTCGGGGGATCCGGGCCGGGCGCCGAAGAAGACCCAGGTCAACATGGAGGTCGCCATCGCAGACATCGCGGCGGTGTAGGCCTCGGCGGAGTTCCGGTGCTCCTCAGCGCGCTGGACGAACTGGGCGAGACCCTCGCGGGCAATGCCCTCAAGGACGGGGTCCTCCGGCGTGCCGTCGCCCTGCGACGGCGTCACCGCCTTCTGGGCCCGATGGGTTGCCCGGCGGATTTCCCGGTGATCCTCCCCTTCCATCGCGCACAGGAATCCTTTGGGGATCAGGTGATCCAGTTCCATGGTCAGCACCTTCAGGTCGGCCCGGTGCTCCTGCGTGAAGCGGCGGCAGCGTTCGAGGCCGACCATGCAGATGCAGAATTCATCCCAGGAGACTCCCTTGAAGATCGGTCCCAGCGCGTCGGCGCGATGACGCAGAGCCGCTCGATCCGCCTTCTCGAGGACGTCCAGGGCCGTGAGATCGCCGGGGGGAAGCGGCGTCCGGTACAGGAGGCCACAGGCCCGAGCGAAGGTCGCGGGACGCTTGTGGAGGCGGTCCAGCAACCGGTTCCGGGCGGCGGAGATCCAGGAGGGTGCCGAGGACATCCGGCGAGCTTCCGGAGAGTCCCAGTGAATGGGAAGCCTGAACGCAGGTTCGGACTTCAATAGGATGACGCAGGAGGGGCCGAGCCCAATTCCCGACAGGGTTCGGAGTCGGGTGGATGGGTGTCGGGCATGAATCGCGGTTCCGCGCTGGAGGAAACGTTCCGGGATCTGGGGTCGAGCTTGATGGATTTTCGGTCCACAGTCGGGTTCCATGTCCGGTTTGGTCGATCCGCGGCATTTGAAGAGTGTGTCGAGCGACGATGCCAAAAGTCTCGCCGAGTATCGGGACTGCGGTTCCTGCGGTTCCGAGACGGCCTTCCGCGCGATCGTGGAACGCCACCTGCCGCTGGTGTACTCCACCGCCGTCCGCATGGTGAATGGGGATTCGCATCGGGCCCAGGACATCTGCCAGTCCGTCTTCACCGACCTTGCCCGGTCGGCGTCGTCGCTTCCGGAAGGCGTCGTTCTCGCGGGGTGGCTGCATCGCACCGCCCGCTTCACCGCCCTGGAGTTGCTTCGGGCGGAGAAGCGACGGGCATTGCGGGAACAGGAGGCCAACTGGATGAAGGAACACGATTCCTCCGAAACGGACGAGGCCTGGGCGTTGCTGCGTCCGGTGCTCGACGAAACCCTCGCGCAACTGGGGGAGCCGGATCGTCACGCGTTGCTGCTGCGATTCTTTGGCCAGCGTTCCCTGGCCGAAGTGGGATCCGCGCTCGGGGTTGCCGAGGATGCCGCCCGCAAACGGGTGGCCCGCGCCCTGGAGAAACTGCGGGAACAACTGGTCGCCCGCGGGATCACGACCACCGCGGCGGCACTCTCCTGCATGCTCGAAAGCCGGTGCGTGGAGGTGGTCCCGGAGGGACTCGGCGCGCATCTCACAGGGACTGCGCTGGCGACCGCGGGCACGGCATCCACGTCCACTTTGGGAATCCTGACTCTCATGAGCTCTGCAAAAAGCCTCGCCGTGTTGGTCGCGGCCTCCGTCGTCCTCCTGACCCTGGGTGTCGGATATTCCCGGTTCTTCCCACGGGAGACTCCCGATTCGCCCGGGCAGGATGCTGGCGGCGTTTCGGAAATCGCCAGTGCGGACGGGTCCGCAGGAAACGGCGATGGCGGGAAGCGTCCCATCCCCGGTTCGGCAACGGATCCGCGCCTGGCCGCGGCGCTGTTGCGGGTTCAAAAGGTCCTCGAGGATCGAAAGCCCACGCGTCGGTATCCGAATCCGGACATGGAACAGGCCCTCGCGGCCCTCGGCAGACGGCGCTCCGCGGCGCTGCCCTTGCTGATTGCCGCGCTGGGGAATCCTGAGGAACGCATCCGCGACCGGGCCAGTGATGCCTTGAGGCAATTGGGTCCGGAGGCCAGGGACGCAATTCCGGAGCTTCTCCGGCAGCTTCGGGAGGGAAACTCGAGCGCCGCTCTGATCGTGCTCGCGCTGGAGAATATCGGCCCGGCTCCCGAGATGGTTCCGGACCTGGTGGACGCCCTGAAGCAAAACCCCGCCGCCCGACTCTCGATTGCCAACAGCCTTTCCACGACTCTTTGGGGGGAACCCGCGGCCACGGCCAGCGCATTGAAGCCGCTGTTGGCGGATTCGGATCCCGGCGTGCGCCAGATGGCCGGTTACTCCCTCGCGATGCTGCTGCGGAGTCGTGCGGGTGGTGAGGTCCTCCGGGTGGCGGTGGAGGGATTGAAGTCTTCCGATGACGACGCGCGTGGCCTGGCCCTGTCCGCGCTGCGGAATCTGGGTTCGGATCCCGCGGATCCCTCCGGTCGGGTCACGCGGGAACGCCTCGGACCTGGCGCGACCGCCGCGGTGCCCGCGCTGATCGCCCTGGCAAACGACGGCGGAAACCGGGACCGGCAGCAGCAGGCGTTGATGTTATTGGATGCGATTGATCCCGGCTTGCGCCCAGGGAATCCCGAGATGCACCGGATTCTGGAGTCCCGGGAGCGGGACGCGGCCTTCGCGGCGGCGGCACGGGAGGGCCGGTTGTCGCTGCTGGAATTGGTGGAGGGCATTCAGAGGAATCCGGAAGCCCTCCCCGCCACCGCGGCGGCCCTGGCGGCGATGGGACCGGACGCCGAGGCGGCGCGTCCCGCGCTCTCGGAGGCGCTGGCGGCGCTGGCGTCGAAGCCGGTGGCCGTTGGGGATATGGCCGGAGTGGCACAGGTCCGCGATGCCCTGGTGGCGGCCCTCCAGAAGATCGCGCCCGATGAACCCCGCGCCTGGTTTACGGAACACGACCTTGGGGTCGTGCTGACCGCCCTCGATGACCCTGAGATTCGAGCCGATGGGAATCGGCGCCAACGTCTGGCGGCGGCCTTTGGGTCGGTGCCCGGTCTTGTGGATGGCCAACCGTTCCAGATGAGTCCCGACCAGATGCACCGGTTCATGGACGCCTTGAAGGAGGCGGATCCGGGAATCTACTCCGCGGTTCTCTCCAAGGTCCGGGACCTGGATCCGCGGTTCGGAGAAACCCGGACGCACTGATCGAACGGGTTACGGCCTCAGGGACACGAAGCGGGCCACAGGAACAAAGTTGGTGTCGTATCGATGCGAAGGTGCGCTCCATCGTCGCAGGGCGGCGGAATCGATCTGGTGGTCCCGGAGCCGTTCGGCGATCGACTGCTTCCACCGGTGAAGATTCAGAAATCCGACTTCGTCGTCGATGGGCCGGCCCCGAACCCAAAGGCGTCCATCATCGCTCCAGCCGTAGAAGCGTTCGCCGGAGTTCTCCATCCAGAGGGGCTGAATGTCCCGAGGTATGGGAAATCGTGGCCGAACGGTGTCGTCGTACGGGAAACGATCTGAACCGGGATACCCATAAATCCAGTGCCAGCTTTCGTCCCGCGTGTCGTAGGCGAGCAGCGCGGTGTCGGTGGCCAGGACCTGGCTCCAACCGCGGGTGTCGTCGATCAAGCTCGGCGGCGCCGGGGTCCTTGCGGTGGATTTTCCGAACATCACGACGGGGGGAGTCAAACCCCACACGGCAAAATCACCGGAGTGCGTCCGAGCAACGCCGAGGGTCCCCCCCGCGGCGACGTCGCTCCATCGCGTGGGAACCCCACGCAGCACCGGTGAGGGCCCAATTTCTCGGCCCCACTGCCACAATACCCCATCCCGGTCGATCGCAGTGGTGACGTCGGGGTTGACCGCGACCTTTCGCCAGCGCTGTCCGGAGGCCACCGGAACAAAGTGGTCGCGGGTCATCGTGGTGCCGTCTCCGAGTTGACCCTCGGAGTTATCCCCCGCGGCGAAGAGGCTGCCGTCCGCGCGCAGGAGGAAGAACCGGTGCAGACCGCCGATCACCTGGATCCAGTTCGTCCCCTCAACCAATCGCTCGGGAGTGCCCACCGGAAAGGAGACCGGTCCGTGCAGCATGCGAGGTCCGCGCCATCCCCACGCGGATCCATCCCGGCGTAATCCCACATAGGCACCGCCACTCGAAGCCATCTGCTGCCAGTCGTCGATCGAACCCAGCCTTTGAGGGCGGGAATGAAAGCCGCCGTTGGTTCGGATCACCCCCCAGGAATCCTCGCCCCAAACCCACACGGATCCATCCGGGGCCACGATCCCGCTCATCCCATAGCCGTCAATGCGCCGGGCGGGAAACCGGAATTTGCCCGGAAGAGTGTAGGTGGGAGTCCGCTTCCAAAGGATGAGGCCCACGACAACCGCGGCGACGACCAGTCCCCCGACGAGGACGAGGCGCCGCCATCTGCGACCGACTGAAGCGCTTGGGCTCAAACGTGGATGATGGAATCGGATGGGTTGGGATGCTGGCCCGTTCCCCAGCCTCCTTCATCGGATTCCGTCTCCCGGGGGGCGTTCAAAGCTGGGCGTGCCGCGGTTAACCCATTTCCTCTTGGTAATCAGATCGATTTCATCCTTAAACGCAGGGTTGACCCGTTTTTCAGTTACAACTATCAACAGTTGGTTTCGCCCCGACTCAAAGATCTTTGTCGTTCGACCTCTCGTTGCCTTCCTATGATCCGCCCCTTCCTGATTTCGGTTGGACTATTGGTTGCGCTCCCCCTGGGTGCGCAGGTGGATCCGATCCTCTCGAACCTCGGGCCGCGGCCGAATGGCGATGTGGAGTTTCAGCTCCTGGCCCCGGCAGGTGCGTCCTATCAGGTGGACATGGCGTCGGAGCTCGGACGATGGAGTCCGTTCCTCACGCTGACCGGCGCGGCCAACGGCACCAACATCGTGGCCGATTCAGGCGCGCCCTATGCCGGCGCCCGGTTGTATCGTGCCGTCCCGCTGACGGGTGCGTCCGTATTGACGGGCGACCATTGGCAAACGCCGGACGGAGACGTCGTGATCCATCCGGTGAACCACGCCTCGTTTGTCCTGCAGTGGAATGGACGGATGATCTACAACGATCCGGTGGGAGGTGCGACGCCGTACAAGTCCTTCCCCAAGGCGGACCTGATCCTCATCAGTCACGATCACTCCGATCATTTCAGTCCATCGAGCCTGAACTCCGTCACCAACGCCGGGACGCGGATCATTGCCCCGGCGGCCGTCTATGCGCAGATGTCGGCCGCCTTGAAGGCGTTGACCCTCCCGCTGGCCAACGGCAGCAGGACCGATGTCCTCGGCGTCGGGATCGAGGCAATTCCGGCCTACAACAGCTATCACATCAAGGGGACGGGGAACGGGTATGTCGTCACGATGGGCGGTCGTCGCCTCTATATCAGCGGAGACACCGGCAACATTCCCGACATGCGGGCATTGACCGACATCGACGTCGCCTTCGTGTGCATGAACCTGCCCTGGACGATGTCCGTCAATGACGCCACTGCCGCGGTCCGTGCCTTCCAACCCCGGGTGGTCTATCCGTATCACTTCAAGGATCCGTCTTCTGGAAACTCGGCCAACCTGGTTCAGTTCCGGCAGAAGGTTGGCACCGACCTCGGCATCGAAGTGCGCGTTCGGAAGTGGTACTGACCTGTGAAATCGACCGGGACTGGGTTGGGCGCCGGAAGGCTGCGTAGCCGTTCGGCGGACTCGGAGTGGACGGCGCCTTCCATGCAGTCGGTCGCGAGCACGGGTACCACGCGGACGACCTCACCTCTGGGAATGCTTTCCAGCTCAAACTTGGGCTCTCCGATTTGAAAGGAAAGGTCACCTAGGACCTCGAAGGGGGCATCCCGCCTGCGAGGCATGACGGTTACGAGTTCAACAGTGGGAATAGGGCAATCGCGGTCGGCTTCGCGTCGCAGCGCCTTTCAACCCATTCCGGAAGCGCCACGTTTTGGGGGCGGCTGCATCCGCTGTGCTGGACTTAGCCGCTGGCCGCCGCATGGCCGGATGTCCTTGTGATCTCCAATAACAATCTGAAGCCGATCGAGAAGGCTTTGGTTTTTATCCACGGATTACTGTGCGAAGCCCGGAAACTCGCCTGTGTGGCCTATGTTCGCCGGGATCCGATTGCGCCCAAACTGCTGGAAATCCGACGAGTGGCCAGCCAGGCCCTTTTTGCCCCGCTTTTTTGTGGGCTTTGAGTCAGCGGGCGCCGAACCCCCTCATCGACTTGTGGGACACTTGTCCGACGCCCAGCGGAAATACGTTGGAGAATCGCCCCGTTCTCAGCAGCTGATACCGATAAAAACCATCCTCTACCGGGTGGTGGCCCCAGGAGCGGGGTCCCGAAACCGCGGGTCGCTTCCTCTAAAGCGACCCGCGGTGAGCTGCGGCTGGACCCGGTTACTGCACGGCCTTCACCTGGGGGATCTTCCAGGTGCCATTCAGGAGGGACGGCGGCTGGGTCTTCGGCCAGTAAAGCCGCATCATCAGGATGAATTTGTCGGGGGGTGCGGGAAGCCAGTTGGATTCCAAGTCGGCGCCGGGGCTCGTGTTCTGGATGTAAAGATCCACGGAGCCGTCGGCGTTGGACTTCAGGTTCTGGCGGGCGCTGATGCTATAGCGGTTGAGCGGATTGTTCACGAAGAAGTAATCCTTGTCGTACATCGTGAGCGACCAGAAGCCATCCGCCGGCGGGAGTTCGCCCTTGTTGAAGTGCATCACGTACTTCTTCGCCCCGGTATAGTCTTCGACGACGTTAGGTCCTTCTGAGGTCGGATAGACCGCGTCCTGAGGCCGATTGGCGCCGAGGCCGATGGCGGTGACGAGCGCCCGTTGCAGATAGTTCACGCCGTACTGACCCGTCATGGTGGTGAACAACCAACCGTTCTCCAGCTTGCTGTCCCCGGCCAGGATGCCCGCCTTCAACCACGCCATGATCTTCTCATTCGCGATCTTGGGCACCATGCTGAAGGCCTCGCGGGCGATCGGATTGAGTTTGCTCTCGTCAAACGGCTGTCCGGGAACGATCCCCAGTTTCGCCATCTTCGCGAGGATCGGCTTGTCGGCGGCAGCCGGCGGATTGTCCTTCATCAACTTGGCGAGAAGGTTGAAATAGTCTGAGGCACTGAGGGCGTTGACCTGTTCCCGCACTGCCGTCTTCATATCCAGCGAAGGATCCACCGTCCCTGCCGGGGGCGTGTAGGGCTTACCGTAACTGCTCAGCGGCACCAGGGAGATCTCGTCCTGGAGCTTATGGACGGCGGTGTAATCCTCGGGGGTCCCGGTGCAGTAGATGCGGCCCAGCAACCAGACCAAGGCGGTCGGGGATTTGTATTCCTTCACGCCCGCGGGGAGCGTGCCCTTCCAGCCGGGACCGGTGATGGCGTACGTCTGTGCGGCCGTTCCGGTGGTGCGTTTCCCGGGCACCTGGAAGACATCCGTCCAGCCGTCGAGCATCGGGAAGAGATAGTACCGGTCGTGCGCGTCCGGCAGGCTCAACACCCAGGGTTCCCGACCCACATCAATCCAGGCCGTGGTGTACAGCGTGTCCGCGTTCGGTGCGGTGACGTCTCGATAGTTGGCGTCCGGATAATGACGCATCCGGACAAACTGCCCCATCGGGGCGCGGGAGCCCACAGGTTCCCGGACGTTGGTCATGATCCGACGGGTCATCTCCATCGTGACCAGGGGATAGCCATACACGTAGGCCTCGACGCCGTCGTGGACGGCCTCAAAGGCATTTTCCTTGGCTTGGGTACTGTGGCTCGTGGTGGCGAACGCGACGCACGCAAGGCACGCCGCGAGCGCTTGTCGGAGGTTTGTTTGTATCAACATAACGAATTTAGGTTTGGTTGAGTCTCCCAGATAGGGAAGGAAGGAAACAGTTATCTGCGGTGTCGAATCGCCGTTGAAGTCGCGGGTCACCCCTACGTTACCGAAGGAACGGCCCGCGCGGTTCACAGGCGCTTACCGCGCCACCTGCAGTGCCGGCGGCGGCCAGGTGCCGGCGCCCGGCGGCAGGATGGAAGGCGCCTGGGTCCGCGGCCAGTAGAGGCGCATGACCAGGTAGATCGGGCCGTTGGGCGCGGGCAGCCAATTGGATTCCTTGTCCGCACCGGGAGACTTGTTCTGGATGTACAGCGTCACCGAGCCGTCCGCGTTCTTCTTCATGGCGGGGAGCATCGGGGAATTGATGAGGTACCGGTTGATCGGGTTTTCGATCAGCAGCTGGGTCTTCCCGTCATACATGGTCACGGACCAGAAGGCATTGACCGGCGGAAGCTGTCCGGCGGGGAAGGTGAGTATGTAGTCGTGCTGGCTGCCATCCAAGGTCTCGCCATTGGCCAGCGTCCGCGTCATGGGATACATGGCCTCGATGGCGTTGTTGCCGTAGATGCCTCCCTTGGCGGCGGCAGCACGTTTCAGCCAGTCACCATGATAAAAGGCGCGGTCGCCGAACAACGAACCCACTTTCCAGCCGTTGATGTCCTTTTGTCCGGCGGTGAGATACTGCTCCACCTTCGCCGTGCCTTCCTTCATGGCGAGACCGACCTGGAGCTTGTGGGCGTCGTCGAGAGCCTCGTGGGGCATCGTCTTTCCGGTGCCGATGCCAATGCGCGCGAGCTTTGCGCGGATCGCAACCTCCTCCGGTCCGGGCGGGGCGAATTGCAGGGCAAAGTCGAGATACTTGAAGAAGTTGGTCCGGGCCGCCGCGTCATTGATGGGCGGGAACTCGATGGCCGGCGGAGCGGGCGGGGCGGGACGATTCAGGTACGCGGACAACGGCTGCGCCTTGTAGCCGGACTGCACCCGGATCACGTTCGGCATGTCCTCCGGATTGATCAACTGCGTGCGGTACGCCGCCAGTGAGAACTGGGTGCTGGAGCGGAAGACCTTCTTGATCCCCGGCGGGGTTTCCCCCTTCCAATCGGGACCGACAACCAGGTAGTCCCCGGGGTCATTGCCGGTGGCGCGGCTGCCAATGTAGCCGTAGTTGAAGGTGTTGCCGTCGCAGAGCATCACCGCGTAATAGCGGCTCTTCTCGACGGCCGGGACGGACAACACGATGGGCTCGGCCCGGAGGTCCAGCCAGCACAGGGAGTAGGGCGTGTCGCTGTTGGGCGTGATGATCGCCGTGTCCTTGTAGGTGAACACGCGCGGCTCGTTGAGGATCTGGTTGAACGGGGCCTTGAACTGGCCGGAATTCCGATCCACGGCGTATTCATACATCACCGCGTAGTTCATCACGATGGGCAGTCCATAGATGAACCCCTCCTCGGCAATGGACTTGGTTTCGGCGAGGGTGGGGATTCCGGCGCCTGGGGTCGTGCCGGTGTGGACGTGGGCCTCGTTCCCCGAAGTGCAACCGGTGAGGAGCAATGACGTAAAGGCCGCGGCAAGCGCAGCCTGGGTGAGTTTGTCTTGGGTGTGGATCATGGTTTATCGATGGAAATTTGGGACAGGCTATTGGGGATCCGATTCGACGGGGCTGGTTGTCGAGGCATCGGAGCCTCCAGAGGGTGCGGTTTTGATACCTGCGGTTTTCTCGATCGCGTCCACCACGAGCCGGCCGGGATCCGTTTTCCGGAAAAACCCGGCGCATCCCCCCTCGAGGGCCTGCTGACGCAACTCGGGATCATCCTGGGCCGTTATAAAGAGCACCGGGGTCGTGTCCCCAGCTGCCGCGAGGCGGCGACTGAGTTCGAGTCCTGAAATTCCACCCAATTGAATGTCCAGCAGCAGGCAGTCGAATCGGGAGTGCCCGGTGTCGTCGAGGAACGCCTCGGCGGAGGCATAGGTGACCGGTTGGAGCCCGGCGGCCCGCAACAGTCGCGCGAAGGAGCGGCACAGACTTGCATCGTCGTCCACCACGGCGACGTGGACAACTCGTCCGGCTGACTCCGATTCCCGCACGACGAAAGCGTGTCACCCGGGCTCCGGCGTTGGCCACTGCCCTTTGGGGAAGGGTGCCGCCGGCCGGAGCGTGATGTCCGGTTATTGAAATCCCGCCTCCTGCGCCAGGCGCGTCAGTTCGGCGACCGAATGCACACCGAGCTTCTCGGTGACGCCAAACCGATGCAGCTTGACGGTCCGCTCGTGGATGCCGAGATCGGCGGCGATCTGCTTGTTGAGGTTGCCGGCGAGCACCCCCCGAAGAACTTCGCACTCGCGGGGACTCAGCGTCTCAAACCGGCGACGAAGGGCATCCCGTCGTTGGCGCGCGGCGTTTTCCCGTTCGTCCCGGGCGAGGGCCCTCTCGACGGCGGCCAGCACCTGTTCCTTGGGTGCCGTTTTGGTGAGGAAATCCTCCGCCCCGCGCCGCATGGCCTGCACCGTGACCGGGATGTCGCCATGTCCGGTGAGGAACACAACCGGGAGCGGGCTGCCCCTTTGGAGAAGGGCGTCCTGGAGTGCCATGCCGTCCATGCCGGGCATCCTTAGGTCCGTGACGATGCATCCCCGCGTGCCGGGCGTCAGCGATGCGAGGAGCTCCGCGGCCGAGGCCCGGGCGACGACGGAGTATCCGGAGGCTCGCAGCAGCCGGCTCAACGAGCGCAGGAAGGATGCGTCGTCATCGACGACGAACACGGTGACAAGCGGCGAACTTTCCGGCGGATCGGTCTTCACGTCGGCGGGACGCGAGGTTCCGCGGGAGTGTGCCGCGGGAGCGAGAAGGAAAAACAGGCGCCGCCCTCGGGCAGGTTCTCCGCCCGAAGGCTGCCGCCGTGCGACTCAACGATGGTGTGGCAGATCATGAGGCCAATGCCCATGCCGTGCGGTTTGGTCGAGAAAAAGGGCTCGAACAGGCGGGCCTGCTGCGATGGGGTTATCCCAGGACCCGTGTCCCGGACGCGCACCTCGATCAGGGAATCCCCAATGGGGCGTACCTCGATGACCAGGGAGCGCCGCTCCGGCGTCGTCGCATTCATCGCGTCGAGGCTGTTGAGGACCAGGTTCAACAGCACCTGCTGGATCTGGATGCGGTCGCCCGCCACCGCGGGAAGCTGGGGAGGCATCTCGACCTTGACCGGCACGCCGCGCTGGACGGCCTCGGGTCGGGTGAGTGTGACAACCTCCTGGACCAGATCCGGGAGCGCGATCGCGGAGCGCTCCACCGTCCCGCGCTTCAGCAGTCCGCGCATCCGGTCGATCAGGCCCGCGGCACGCTGATCGTCCTCGCGGATGTCGTGGAGGATTTCCCGGATTTCAGAAAGGTCCGGGTGGGGATGTCCCAGCAGCAATTCCCCCGCCTCGGCGTTCCTGAGGATCGCCCCCAGCGGTTGGTTGAGTTCATGGGCCAACGTGGAGGCCAGCTGGCCCATGCTCGAGACGCGGTTGGAGTGGGCCAGAGTTTCGCGCAACCCCCGGATCTCCCCGGCGGCCTGTTCCCGCTCCAAGGCCCGGAGCACCCGGTTCCGGGAAAGCATCCAGGCCGTCAGCGCGCCGCTGCCCACGAGGAGCAGGGCGATAGACACTCGAAACCATTCGGTCTGCCAGTAGAAGGGGAGGACGGTGAAGGCCAGCTCGGTACCGGCCTCATCCCAGACGCCGTCGTTGTTCGCGGCGCGGACGCGAAACCGGTATTGGTGGGGATGCGGGGAATGCAGGTGTTCCACCCGGGAGCCCTCCCCCGAACGCCATCCGGATTCATCCCCGGCGAGCATGACCTGGAAGCGCACCTTTTCCGGCGCTGCGAGACTGGCGGCGGTGTAGCGGATCGCGACTTCGCGACTGCCAGGCGGCAGCTCGAGCGGGTTTGGGAACGGGGCGATGAAACGCCGGGGTTCGTAGCGGTCACCTCCTTCTCCCTCGAGGGGGACCAGGTAGTCGATCGCCTCAATGGTGACGGGCGGCGGGATGGCATTGATCTCAAAGGCCTGGGGGTCGGTCACAGCCACTCCCTTCGATGTCGCAAACCAAAACCGACCGACGCTGTCGCGGGCACACACCGGTTGTCCCTGGGCTGGACACTCAGCACTTGGAAGCCCGTCGCCGAGGTCCAGCAATTGGCAGGAAAGGGTGGGCACCTTGCCATCGGCGACGTCCGAAAGATTGCGTCGCGACACGCGTACGACGCCGCGATTGGAGGCCATCCAGAAATAACCTCGCGCATCCTCGAGGATGCCGTGGATTTCCTGTACGGGCAGACCTGAGGAACCCTGGAGGACGGACAAGGTATCTTTCTTCCAGCGCAACATCCCCTGGTCCCGGGTGCCCATCCACAGCGTTTCGTCCGGGTCGCATTTCAGACACAACACGCCGTGCAGGGCTTGTCCGGGTTTGAGCTCCTCGAACCGCCCCTGATCGAATCGGAAGACACCCTTTTGGTTGGAGACCCAAAGAATCCCCGGGGGTCCCTCCGCCAGGGCATTCACCTCGCCGGATGGCAGTCCGTCCTTTTCGGAATAGGTCGTAAAGCGGCCCTCGTCGAAAACCGCGAGCCCCGGACCGACGGAAATCCAGACCCTCCCGCGGGAATCCTCAAACAGGCTGTGAACGTCGTCACTGCCGAGTTCCCTCGTCGAGAAGTGGCGGTCCTCTCCCGCCCCAAACAGGAGCAACCCGTCAGAGAAAATGCTGACCCAGGTGCGTCCCTTCCGGTCACAAAGCACGTGGGTGAAATGGTAGTTCTCGCGAGCTTTGCTCGGAGGGCGCGTCCGGTGGAAGCCTTGTTCCGGATGCCAGCGGAACAATCCCTGGCCGAAGGTGGTGGCCCACACCGAACCGTCCGGACTGTCCGCCACAGAGTAGACCACCCGCGCCTCGTCGCCCCGCGTGTATCCGAAGGCTTCGAACCGGCGCGGACGAAATCGCTGGAGCCCGCCGCCGCTGGTGCCGATCCATAGGTTCTTCTCCTGATCCTCGAAGGTGAAGCGGACGTCCTTATAGCCGAGTCCGTTCGTCGCATTCCAGCGGCGCAGTCCTCCCTGGGGCAGGACCTGGGTCAATCCCGCATCGTAGCTCGCGATCCAGACGTTCCCGGTGCTGTCTTCGTTCATCCCGGAAATACTGCCCAGCGACTGGTCCCCATCGTTCGGGATCGGACGCACGGAAACTAGCTTCCCATGGGAGTATTTGCGGAGGTCATTGCTGACCACCAGCCACAGGCCGCCGTCGCGAGCGGGAGCGAATCCAAACGCCGAACCCGTCGAGGCGGGAATGCTGGTGACGGATGTTTCGGGGACCCAGCGTTGTCCGTCCCACGTGCCGACAAACTGCGTTTGAGCCGCCCACCACCGGCCGTCCTCATCACAGCCCCCGAGAAATCCTCCGTTGGTCAGCCCCGGCGGTGAGGGAAGTCGCGCCAACCCCTTCTTTGTCTGCTCAAAAATGGCGCCGCGGCTCAGCGTCAGCAGCAGGTCGCCATTGGGACGCTCCGTAAACGTCCGAACGAAGTCATTGTCGCCCCCGGAGGCGGCGTCAATTCGGCGCCACTGGTTTCCTTCGCGCACGACGAGTCCCTGCAGGGTACTCACCCAGAGGCGGTCTTTCCGGTCGAGGTGCAGATTGACCACGGCGGCAGACGGCAGTTCGGGGGTATTGGCCCGGTTGAAGACTTCAAAGTTCAACCCGTCGAAGCGCACGAGTCCGTTGAAGGTGCCGAACCAGAGATATCCATCCTGGGTTTGGACCATGGCCGTGGCGGAGTTCTCCGGAAGTCCGTCCTCCGTCTGCCATGTCTTGATGACATACGGATTCTGGGTGGGGATCCGGGGAAGTTCGGCTCCAGCTACCCGGGAGGCATCCAAGAACCCCGCCAACCAAACTGCGAGGAGTCCGAGCGCGGAGATACGGCTGAAACAGCCGGAGGGAAAAACGGGGTGACTTTGTTCAACCATGGATCTCGGGCCTCTGCCAATCATTCAAGTTCCTGGTCCCAACGGGCCGGCCATGGGTGTCTCGACGCTGCATGAAACGATGCTCGACGATAGGGAGCGCGTCCGATTTCAACAAGCGTCAAAGGCCCTTCTCCAAGAACCCCTGTCCGAATCCCCATCGGGGAGGGATGGCGTGTCGCCGTCCGGAAACAAGTTCGGGGCCAGGCGTGGGGATGGAATGACGGGGAAATCCCGACACGAAAGACCGCGACTCAAATGGGGCCCGCGACACGCGAGCCCTCCCGAGCGATGCGGCGCGCGACCCCGGGTTGACTCAGCCAAACTCAAACGACGTGACGCCGAAAATGCGTTCTGCGGGCAGACGGGGAATGCCGCCGTTGTAGAGGCGCGCGCAGCGGAAGGACTCCTGAAGCCCGTACTCGCGGGCGAGGGCGAGGCCCGCGGGATTGGATTCGGGGACGTCGAGTGCAATCCGATGGCCGCGAATTCTGGACATCAACGTTCCAAGGATCTGGCGGGCATCGGCGGCATTTTGCGCGAACAGCGGACCCACCTTGAAACCGGTCTTGCAGGGACGCATGACGCCATACCCAGTGACGAGGTCCGGACTGCCAATGCCCACCGCATGGGATCCGGGCTGTTGGATCCAGCGCCGGAGAAACTCCGTCCGCGGTGCGGGGGTATGCAGCCGGTCGAAATGATCCACGGCCGCGAAGGACCACGCGTCCAGTGAACGCACATCCTCCGACGGTGTCCCCTCAGCGTTGCCCTCAAACCGCAGGTCGAGGGAGGAAAACTCGAACCCGCCGCGCTGGTAGAAGGGGACCATGGCCAGCACGCCGTCCATGCCGATGCTCGCTCCGGATTGGAGCCGGCGTCGAAGATGGTCGCGCCGATACAGCCAGAGCTGGCGTCCGAGCCCGTGCTGACGGTGGTCGGCCCGGACAATGAACAGGCCCATGAATCCGAAGTCGCCGCCGTAGGACAGGATGGATCCGCCTCCCACGAACTCAGCGCCATGACGCAGGGCGATGAATCCTTCGGGGTCGAAGCTCCAGGCAATATCCGCATCGGTGAGCCCGGGGTTCCATCCCTCCTTTGAAGCCCAGTCAATCAAGGTTGTCAGCTCGTCCCGTGTCATGGGTCCGATGGAGAAGCCCTCTGGAAGTTTAGGCGCGTGCATGGGAGGTGGACGGAAGGCTGTGCGACGGGCAGTTCGTAGTACAGCCTTCAGGCTGCCCGCCCCCGGTTTGTAGTGCAGGCTTCAGCCTGTGTTCGGGGGATGAAGGTCGACGAACCGGCGCCGCGCACCCTCTCCGCCGCTTCCCCCGGGAACGAAGACGGGCTAAAGCCTGCACTACGAACGGCCCGTTTGTCGTCCAGCCTTCAGGCTGTCCACGGCACGGTCGGCGTGCTTCGCTTTGCGGGTCACCATGAACTGTCCCGGCGTCACCCGTCGCTCCTTCCTCGCCGACACCGGCATGGGGTTTACCGGGCTCGCGCTCGGGGCCCTGATGTACCGGGACGGAGTTCGCGCCGCGGACGCGACTGGAATCCTCGCGGCCGGGGGCCAACCCCATTTTGCTCCACGGGCCAAATCGGTGATCTGGATCTTTCTCTGCGGCGGCGTCAGCCACGTGGAGAGCTTCGACGTGAAGCCGGAGCTGACGCGGTTTGCGGGCAAGTCCATTGCGGACACGCCGTACGCGGGGGTGCTCGCCTCGGAGGGACGCGACGTCGTGGGCGGAAATCCGGCGCACGGAAACCGCAAGGTGATCTTGCCGCTCCAGACCGGATACCGCCCCTACGGGGAATGCGGGCTCGTGGTGGGCGACTGGTTCAAGAACATCGGCACCTGTGCGGACGACCTCGCGGTAGTGCGCTCGCTGTGGACCAACCACAACGACCACGGGGCGCAGCTCACCTGGCAGACGGGACGGCATCCGCGCGAACTGGAGCATCCGACCCTTGGTGCCTGGGCCTGCTATGGGTTGGGTTCGATGAACGAGAATCTTCCTGAGTTTGTGGTGCTCGGAGCCCCGACGGGCGATTGCTGCGGGGGGACCTTCACGTATGGTGCCGCCTACCTCGGCCCGGAGCATGGCGGCGTTCGGCTGAACACGGATCCGAAGAATCCGCTGCCCTTTATCCGTCCGCCCGAGGGAGCGCTCACCTTTGAGGAGCAGACGGCGAACCTTGGGTTGCTCGGCCGTCTGAACCGGCTGTCGGGAATCGATTATCCCGACGACCCACAATTGCGGGCGCGGATCCGCTCCTACGAACTGGCGTTCCAAATGCAGACCAGCGTGCCCGAGACGCTTCAGTTGGATCGCGAACCGGAACACATCCGGCGGATGTACGGCCTCGATCAGGACGGCACGCGGACGTTTGGCGAGCAATGCCTGGTGGCCCGACGCCTGGTCGAGCGCGGGGTTCGCTTTGTGCAGATCTTTCACGGTGGTGGCGGAGGCGGAGCGTGGGATGCGCACAGTGAGATCAAATCCAATCACACCTCCCTGGCCTCCCAGGTGGATCTTCCCGTGGCGGGATTGCTCCGGGATTTGCGCCAACGCGGCCTGTTGGAGGACACGCTGGTGGTGTTCGGGACGGAGTTTGGCCGCTCACCCGGGGCGGAGGGCACGGGACGCGATCATCATCCGCAGGGCTTTTGCGCGTGGCTGGCCGGCGGCGGCGTGCGCGGGGGCGTGCAGCACGGAAGCACGGACGAGATTGGGTTCCACGCGGTGGACGGACGGCATTTTGTCACGGACATCCATGCCACAGTGCTGCATCAGCTCGGACTCGATTCGCGCCGCCTGGAAGTGCCCGGACGCAAACGGCTCGACCTCGACCATGGCCAGGTGATCCGGGAGATTCTCGCCTGAAGGGAGTGGGCGTTGCCGTCAGGTCCACTCTGAAACCAACGGGACGGAGCAACCATGGGACTGTTGCACAACAAGGTGGCGTTCATCACGGGTGGGGCGAGCGGCATTGGAGAGGGAACGGCGCGGCACGGAGAAGCTGGGATTGAAGATCGAGATGCCGATGGGAAGTCCGTCGCTGAACCGCGGTCGCGGCGAGCCGCGCGACGTGGCGGACGTCTGCGTATTCCTCGCCTCGGATCTGAGTCGTCATGTCTCCGGAGTCGAGATCTTCGTGGATGGCGGCGAATCCCTGGTGCGATGAACCGTGAGGATTCGCCTGGGCGTTGTTGGGTCCTGAAGACGCGAAACGTGTCTCGCGACCTCGCCCGCTAGGGTCGCAATCCCCCCCCGGGGACCGCTATTCGTCGAGGGGTTCCAACCGGACGTAGATCCAACTCCCGGTGTAGGGCACGGATAGCCACGTCGTCGGAGACTTTGCCGAGATAATGCCCTCCGAGAACACGCCGTCCCGGAACAAAACCGTGGTTCCGGTGGGAGGAGGATTCCAATGGACGAGGTCGCGCGAGGTCTGTACGCGGTACCGATAGGGAAGATCGTTTCCGACAACCCCTACTTGAAAGCTGCGATCGGCACCCAAGCGTAATCGGTCTCCTCGAATTCCCATCGGATCCGGCAGCACCAGGCCGAAAGTTCCCGTCAGGTATGTGTCCCGCGAAATCCGCAGGGCCCTCGGGTTCTCCTTTGAACCGTCCGACCAACCCAGGAACTGGGTGAATCGCGTCGTGGGTTGCGCCTCCAATAAAATCTCCTCGTCGGGCTGAACCATTCTCGAAGGT
>JAXMHR010000014.1:0-150808 GCA_046346705.1 Verrucomicrobiota bacterium
CCCAGCGGGTGCTGAAGCGGGTGCGAAGCAATCTGCGGGAGCAGACGCCGGCGCGGAGGATGGCCCGGAGCGGACGACCGGCGTGGAAGACGATGATAGAGGCGGTTGAGGAGATTACCGGAAGAGGATGGGGGGAGATGACGGCTAGCTACGGGGATGTCGGACGCGATGCATTGCTGGCGGTGTCCACCCGGCACCTGGGGTGGCGGCTGCCCGAGGTGGTGCGGGAGGTGCCCGGCCTGTCCTACGCCGCCGCGGCGCAAGGGATTCGAAGATTTTGGGCGCGCTGTGCCGAGGACAAGCAGACGATGGCCTTGGCCTCATCGCTGCGCAAAAGACTGTCAACAATATAGATCTGACCCTATTGCCCCCCAAGACCGAGCGGGGCCTGGCTGCATTGCCCTACGTGGCCACGACTATCAACGGGGTGGCCGATGAACCTCCTTCGCCGTCAAAGATCTCCGATTTCGACTTGGTCCAAATTCCGCCCTCCCTCGCGGATGGAACGGACTTCAATCTTGTTGTCCTGGCTGCCCGTGGGGACGCATTGACGAGCCGTCTGGACGTGTGGCTGCGCAAGCTCGACTCGACTGACTTCTACGCGCTGGCGGCCGTGCCCAATTTCGCCGTGGGTGGATTGCTGTCGGCGACGTGCGCCCCATACGTGGACGGGAGCGGGAATCCCGTGGTGGACGATGACACCAAGGCCATCCAGGTCGCGTTCGCCGCTGGCACTCCCGCGCCAGAGCTGGACCGGGTGGACGACGTCCAGACGGATGACGCGATCGAGGACGACGCCTTCCTCCTGTTTGTTCTTCGGGCCGCTGCCCCGACCCAGTTCGAGATTCTGACGGTGAAGTCCGCGACCCTCGTTTCCGGCCGGACGTTCGACCTGGTCGTCAGGCGGGCGCGGTTTGGGACGCAGCAGGGCGGGAATGGGTCTTACACCTGGGCGGTGGGCGACCGGGCCTGGCTGATCTACCGACGGCTCCTGGCCCCCTTCAACTCGGCTCAGTTCGAGGCCCTGGCAACCGCAGGGGACAGCGCCACCTTCCGCCTTGTCCCGGCGACCGCTTATCAGACGGCCGACGTAGCCGATGTTTACAACGCCGGCACCAACCCCAACGGCCGCACCATCGAGACGACGTTCACATTCTTGGACCCTTACGCGCCTGCAGTCACCTGGACCGCGATCCAGCAGCGACCGAATGCGACCACTGCCTGGGCAAACATTGCCAGCTTCGCGGTCGACTTCGATCCGTCGACGGAGTTCAGGGTCGTCGGGGCCCTGACGGATGCGACCGGGGACCTGGACCGCGCCGACTTCCAGGCCGTGGCAGGCAATCTGGCCAAGACCCTGTTCGCGGGGTCGGTCCAGGGCGCCTACCGGGAGATCGAGGCGGTCTTCACCTTGCCTGCCGGGGATTGGGGCTTTGCCATGAAGGTGGCAGATCTGAGCGGCCGCCAGATCGAGGCGGCACTGACTCCGGTCGGGGGCGGGTCGGTTGTGATCCTCCGGGTGCGACCGGCCGGGTACAACGTCGTGGCCAACCCGGTGATCACCTCGGTCACTCCAACCCCCAGCAATACAGTCAAGGTTCGGCTCAGCACGTCCGCGGCCGGGGCGACCCTCTACTACCAGGTCACGGGCATTGGGGCGGCACCTGGGGGAACCCGGAGCACTTGGACGGCCGACGTGGTTGTTGGGAGGCCTTGCCGCGTCCATGCCTACGCCGCAAAGGGGGGCATGATTGACTCCCAGGTGATCCGCCGGGACTTCGCGTACGCGGCGCGTTGAACCGGAGGTTTCGAAGGAATAAATGTGACCGCGTGGCTTCTCGTTCAAGATTGAACAGACGAGCGGTTTCCGCCTGACTAAGAAGGGTAACCCAAACCCGAATGATGAAAGAGCCCATACTCCCGCGGTTCCTCGGACTACTGGTGGCAGGCTTTGTCCTGGTCCTGTGGTGGTTGGCTCACCAAGAGAATCTTCGACTGAGGTCAGAACTCGATCTGGCTTTGGCCGAGTCCGGCAAGTTTCGAGTCTCCGAGACAAAACCCGCTGAAACGGCTCCTGATCCAGAAGAACATGCCGAATTACTTCGTTTGAGGAGTGAGGTTGGGGCTCTTCGGAGGACCATCCGGGCACTTTCAGGACAAAAGGGCTCACAAGTGGAGCCGGAAACGGGGGTTCGAAAACCGGGCGAAGAGTTCGTCCAAGTCACCCATGGAATGGCAGTTTCCGCTACCGGCGAAGATTTGGGGCCTGTTCCTGATCGCTTCCTAAAGGGAATCCACCTCGGGCGGTACTTTCGGAAGGATATGCTCAGAAACTCGGGCGCGGATTCGGTCACAAATACGGTGGAGACTGCCCTTTGGGCCTCAGTTCACGGGGATTTATCTGCGTTTGGCGATCTTTGGACTCTGCCTGATCCATCAGCGACGCAGGATGAGATCGATCACGCTCGCCGCCGGGATATGGATGGCCTCGCGGTAAACCTTGAACGATTCGACTCATTGGAGATGGTCCATATGACATTCGACGAGGAAAGGAATGTTTGGTTCGTTCTGGTGGCACTTGACCCAGGTCCTCAAGGCACTCGGATAGGAACACACTTTGGCTTCTCACTACGGCCCGACGGCAATCGTTGGCGCATTGACGGCCTTGGCTCTGGGGATGCGATCCCTTCAAGGAATCCGTGAATGGTCACGGTCAGTCTGATGAATTTTACCGCCGTCCTTCGGCATGTCCGCTGCATCCTTTTCGCCGCTATCCGGCCGTACCGCGGCTCTACCCCCCGCCGCTACCCTTTTGAGCCCCCTACGGCACCCTTTTCAAACATTACGGCCTTCCTACCCTTGGATGACCGCCGGCATCAGCGAAACGGTTTGCTCCGCACGCCATCCCTCCCCTCGTTTCGCAGGGGAGGGCTTGCATGTTGCGAGCCCCATTCAAGTTCAAGTCACGGCCGTCGGATAGGGTGACAGGCTCAACATTCTGACCACTTACTCGCCAGACTTGGGGAACGGCTCCGAAAGCGCCCCCGGCAAAGTTTGGCTCCGTCGCCGCAGGAACGGTCTCGGGACCCCTGTCGTCGTATTCCATGATATCCGACAACCTTCCTCGAAAGCCGACTCCCATTCAGGCGGTTCTCGAAACTGAATCTTGTTGCAATATAGATATTGCGACACGCTTGGCGCGGCACAATCGTACGAATGCCCTGATATCCGACTGCCGCCATTCCCAACAAACGTCTCGACAACCCGATACACAGGATCAACCTCGTCGTATTACTAGTATCGCGACGGGGTCACCGTCGCTCAATTATACTGTTAGGCGTCTCGACACCGTCATCATGAAGCTCATCTGGATAGCATTGATTCTCCTTGCGGTGGTCGCCGTTGTTTACGCGGTTCTGAGGTCTCGTCGTTCGGGTTCGGGCGAGCATTTCCATCTCGTGAAGACCATGACGCGGCAGCCCGACGGGAGTTGGAGCGAGCCGGTGCTTCATGCCGACATCACCTCATTCATCGGTAAGAGCTTGGTTGTTGCCGTGCGTTATCCCAACGGCGGCACACAGACTCTGGTGCATTTCTTTGGCCCGATTGTTCGGATATCGGAGCAGGATGGCATCGTCATCAGTCGCTCGGACGGCCGCGGTGATTTCGCAGTCCCACCGCGCGCATTCCTTGTGGAGGAGCACCTGCGAGAGACTCGCCCGACATCCATGACCGAGGTTATTCGCCCAGACTACTCCACACTGATTGACCTCGATGGCCCGCCGCGAGAGCACGGCTGGAGTCGGGCGCTCGACAGACACAATGCACAGTAGAGATTTACAGCCGCCTGACCATGCGCTGCATCTAACCCGGCCATCGCACTCCTGTTGCAATCGGACGCCCTTGTGGGCCGGGTTGCTGAGCTTGGGTCGTTAGGCGGCATGAGCGCGCTCGTCTCCACCATGATTCAAATACGAGAGTGCGGTGCCGAGGACTTTGACGGCATCATAGTCCTCTTGCGTCAACTCTGGCCAGGCAAGGTAATCGATTTGGTGTCCCTTCGGTGCGTCTATGACCGAGCGCTGACTTCTGACCAGCAAGTATATCTTTGTGCCGTGCGTGACCAGCAAGCGGTCGGCTTTGGTTCTCTTGCGATCAAAAGCAACTTGTGGAATGAGGCACCTGTTGGCTACGTGAACGAGATGGTGGTGGATGGAGCGCACCGAGGCCGGGGAGTGTGGCACACAGATTCTCGATCACCTAATTTCATGGGCACGCAAACGGGGATGCAATCGCATCGAGCTGGACTCCGCATTTCACCGGAAGGACGCACACGCCTTTTACGAGCGTCGCGGCTTCCAGAGTCGTGCTTATCTTTATTCGAAGTTACTGTGACACCGACGCCGCCTAAACATGCGCTGCACCGAACCCGGCGGGAGCGTCGCGGTTGCAATCCTTGCCTCCCGTGCGCCGGGTCGCTGAGCTTGGGTCGTTGGGCCAAAACACAGTGCACGTTTGTTGGATGAAATTGACTTTGCAGGATTCAATTAACCGGGCTGAGTTTTTCTCGAAGAACCTTGCCTCTTTTGGTGTTTCACTCAGCGACGTGCTCGAACGAGCCAAAGGTACCACGCACGTGCGCTTTGAGGGCAGAGCATACACGTTGGGATCAGGAGCCCCTGAGGAGGATGGCGAAGAGGAATACGACCCGTTTGAGATGGGGTTCTCAACCGCCCGTTGCTGGGCCGAAGGCTGCCTTGGTTGGATTTGGTGTCAGTGGCTTTCGGAAGTACCAACTGAAGCAATTCAGAAGGACGTGGAGTTAGTTATTGATCGCGGGATGGAGGTGCAGGAGCGATGTTCTTTCCAGCGGTTTCGGTGCCTGCACGATCTGTGGCTGCGCCATTGCGCAATCTTTGCCGCAAGCCCACACAAGCTTGTAGAGCTCGCAGAGCGCGTTGTAGACGCGAGGGGAGATGCCAGTCCTCGAAGCAAGGACACCAGCCCGCCCAATAACAATGGCGAACTCTTTGCGGCGGCGTGGTGCGGCATGCTGAAGTACTGGGTTCTTGGTGACATTAAGAAAGCCGTCCAGCAAGCAGAGATCATTTGGGGAGCCTACCGGTACGACATCGCCCGAGTTGCGCCGAAGGCACTCGTCGTGAAATGGCTGGAGGGTGACTGGAAGGGGTTTGTGAAGCTTCAACAGAAGGACTTCAAAGCTCAGTGGGAGTGGGCACGCAAGTACCGGATTCTAGTTTCGGAGACCGACAGCGAAAAGGTGATCGCCTTTGACCGCCTGCCCGTTCCCGGTCGTGGATGGTGCTGGGCCCATTGTGGCTTGGCAGTGCTCGCTCACCGCCGAGGTGTCGAGGTTGCGACCGATCCGTTTTGGTTTCCTCATCACGCGCTCCAATGTGTAGCCCGCGGGACAGAAAGGACGATCGATGGCCTAGTCATGCGCTGCAGCGAACGGCGGCAGCACATCACGGATGCAAGCCGCGCGTCTCGGAGCCGCCGTCGCTGAGCTTTCGTTTAGGTGACATGACGCGCATCGAGCATGGAACAATCCTACAACGTATCAGACGCGACGAGAGTGCTTGTCACGGGCGTGGCTCTCGGTCTGGTTGCCTTTGCGGCTTGCCGCTGGCGGCGTCGGCTCGGCTGGGTGTTCGGTGTGTTGGCCGTTGGCTGGATTGTGTTGTTCCCCATTTACTGGACGGATTGGTTCGGCACGCCACGAGCGGCACGGGAGTATGGAGCATGGAGGAATTGCTTCGGACTCGTCGCGGCGTTGTTGCCACTGCTCCTTGTGGGAGTGGGATGTTTGCGACGTGGAAAACGTGCCGCCTAATATTAAATGGTGGGTTAAGTGACAGGTTCGTGGACGGGGAACGCAGCGCACCCACCTGCGACGCGGAGCGACCATCGTGTGGAAGGGCCCGGCTCGGCGATTTCGTCTTCGGGCGGCCCCTCCCTCCGAATCGGACTTGCGAGGTTCCCGCATCCGGCTCTTCCGTGGGTGGATTGTCTCTTCAGGAGACTCCGCAGCGTCCAACGGGTCTTCTGATGCCACCGGATCCGTCCGATCGTCAGGTCCTGAATCTCCGAGTTGCGGGCCTTCTCGGAGAGCGACCGGGCCTCCACCGTGCCTCGGACTGAGGGAATTGGGCCCGGAGTCCTTCAAATCCCGCCAGTTTTCCCGGGGTTTGTGGTCCCCCGCCGGCAGCGGAAGAAGTTGGTCTCGGTGTCCAACGCAGCCTGGGAGGTCCAGCGGCCGGCAGCGGCTTTGGGAAATTCGAAGCGGCCATCGACGGGAGTCCACGTCCGGAAGTCCGCCGAGGTTTCGATGACCAGTGTTCCCGCACCGGAATCCAGCAAGTCCAGCGTAACGGTTCCTCCGGGATTCCGTTGAAGAGCGACGATGGCGACCCGGCTCGTGCCGTCGCCCGGATTGGAGCCGAGGGCCCATTCGGCAGCATTGGACATTCCGTCCCCGTCGGAGTCGTCGCCCGCAGAGGAGCCCAGACCCCCGAGGAAGAGCCGCTCCCAGTCGTCGGGAAGCCCATCCCCATCGACGTCCTCGTCCCCGATCTCCACCACGTCCAATTCCAGGCGCGGTCCGGGATCGAGCAGGTTCTCCTTGGTGGCGAAGTCCGGGTAGGTAAAGCCGCCCGTCTGCCCGGCGGAACGCCCCAGCCAGCTGGCCACAAACCAGAGCCGGCCCGCGCTGAGCGCCTCCTGAAGGTAACCCCGGACATCTGGATTCCCCAGTTCAAGGTCGAAGATCACCGGGGTTCCAGCCGGCACGGCTTCGCCCGGTGCGACACTCGGGATGGCACCGATGGCGAAGGGAGGGGACGGGAAGGGGAGCAATGGCTCGCGGGACTTTCCTACGTTGTTGCTGACGTCCACGAGTTCCCGTGCGTTGTTAAAGCCCGCTGCGAAGGCATTACGGCCTCCGGGGACGGTGGATCCAAACGGGGAATTCTCCCGGAAGGTGTCTGCGGTGAATCCGCCCCGGAATCCGGCGCCATAGAGTTCGACCGGGCGTCCGCTGTCGGCATCGGGAACGGCCCGCGGATCGGCGGCGGGCAGCGCGGTCTCAAAGGCGTCCGCCGTCGGATCGTACACGAAGCTCCGGTCCCGCAGCGTGGTGAGCGTGAGGCGCGCCGACCGGATCCAATACCGGGAGGGCGGCCGCCCCGGGGTGATCCGGGAAGAGGTCTCCCAACCCATGAGGAACTGGGCGACGCGCGCGTCGGAATCCTCGGACTCGGTGAAGGTGGTGAACACGGGCGCCGCGGGACGTTCTCCGGGCGTGGCGTTGTAGGCGTACATCCAGCGGTCCGCCGTCGGTGCCTCAAACTCGACCTTGATGGGCTCCCCTCCCGTGACCGCAATGGTCGCCATGAGGATCAGCAGACAAAGGAAGGATGGCGATGCGATCCGCCCCGGACTCGGTTTCATGGCCGTGAGTCTTGAAAGGATTGCGCGTCGGCGCTCCCGGCGGATTGCCAATCCTCACCGGACCCTTGTTGCCGGCGAATTGCCCTGCAGACGCCCCGGATTGCTCAGAGCCTGTCCCAAAACTCAGCCCTGGTGGAGCCAGTGCCAGGGTTCGTAGATGATCCCGAGGGGATTATTCCTGGGATAACTGAGATGGAATCCAAAGCGCCCCGCCTCGCGGGCAAGCCACTGGAAGGCCTCGGTCGCCTCAAAGGTTTCCTCCAGTGGCTTGGACCCCGGCGTCCCGATGTCCACGGCGCGTCCGGTATGATGCTCGCTGAAACCCGGGGCGGCATTGACGCGCAGGATTTCCACCAGCGGGACGCCATTCGCGAGCTTCCGCTCCAGGATCCCGGCCTGGTAGTCCACGCTTCGAAAACCGGAAATCAACAGGAGTGTCACCCCCTCGGCCGCCGCGGCCGCCACCATGTCCTTCCACGCGGACGCCACGGCAGGCATGAGGCGAAGTTCCCGGCCATCGGACAGCACCCGGGCCGGCACGAGTTCCACGGCTTCAGGCTGGAGCTGCATGCCCCGCGCGGCGCCGTAATCTGGAGGAATCCCCAGCCGGCTAAGGATCGCCGCAATGCGGTCGGCGTAGGCTGCGTCCGGGATGCCTGGGTTCACACCACGAACATCGACGGGTCGTAGGCCACGCGGGTGTTCTTCAGGACTGCCTCGTTGGCCTTCACCACGGTGACGAGCGACTCAAAGCCCACCTTCCAGTCGGCGGCCGGCGGGGTCCCCTCATTGACGTGCTCCACGAATTTCTCGAGCGAGTACTTGAGCGGTGAATCCGTGTCGCTGGCCGCTTCCGCGGGCTTCTTGCCCTGGGCAAGAATCTTGGTGGCGTTGGCGACCAAGGCGATGCCGAGTTCGCTCAGGATGTCGTCCTTGCGCGCGTATACCTCCCAACCGAGCAACGGCGCATCGGCCTCCTTGAACATCCAGCCCTTGTTTTCGCGGATCAGGATGGTGGCGTCGCTGCCATTGAAGATCTGCTGCTCGCTGCCGAAGGAGCTGGCCAGCGTGGCGGAGAATACGAGCCGAACCCCGCCCGGATACTCGAAGACCGCCTGCACGGTGTCCGGCGTTTGACGCCCGTCTTCCCAAAGGATGGTGCTGCCGAATCCGGTGACGGACACCGGAAGGCGGTCCTGATACCAGCTCGCGCAGTCCACGGGATTGATCCCCAGTTCGCCCACCAATCCGAGGGAGGTGGCGTTCTCGAGACGCCAGTTGAGGGCTTTTTCCCGATCCGGGTTGGGGGAGGCGCGGCGCCAGGACTGCTTCTTGTTCACCTGGGCCGAGGCTTCGGCGGTTTTGCCGCAGGCGCCGGTCCGGAAGAATTTCAGCACGTGATGGTGCTGCGGGTTCTCGCGGAACAGGAGACCGACCTGGAAGATTTGCTTCGCGGGCAGGGCACGGGCCGCCTTCGCCATCTCCCGTCCATCCTCGATGGTGTGCGCCATCGGCGCTTCGACGTACACGTGCTTGCCGGCCTTGAGCGCGGCCAGCGTCACGTCTTTGTGGAGATAGGTGGGCGTGGCGATCACCACCGCCTGGACCGCCGGATCCGCCAGCAGCGCGGCGGAGTCCTCATACTTCTGCGCATTGGGGGCCACTTCTCCCGCCCGCTTGAGCGACGCCTTGTAGGTGTCGCAAATCGCCACCACCGGAGCATTCGGAAGTCGCGCCAACTGGGTAAGCACTTCGCGCCCCTGGGTCCCGAGTCCGATCACTCCGAACTTCACCGGAGGCCCCACGGGCTTCTCCTTGTAGTTCGGATCGGCCTTGGGAACCGGCAGCGTGCCGTCCGCGGGCTTCTCCGGTTCGGCACCCGTGATCGGGACGCCTCCCAGCGCGGCCATCAATGCGGCCAGGGAACCGGATTTTACAAAGTCGCGACGGGGAACTTCCCCGGCGGAATCAGGAGGATGCATGGCGGTGAATGCGGACGGAACGGGTGGTTACTTCAGGGGCTTGATGCGGATGTTGCGGAACGCGACTTCGCCGTGGTCGCCCTGCAGGAGGATCGGACCCGGCTGATCCACGTTGTCGTCGAGGTGGCTGCCCGTGCCCTTGTTGCAGGTCACGTTGTCCTGGATCGTCACGCCATTGAGAATCACGGTGATCTTGTCACCCACGATCCGGGCCTCCACCGACTGCCATTCGCCGGGCTTGCGCGAGGCCATCAGCGCCGCGGGCGACACGTTGTAAATGGCGCCGTTTCCGCCGAGCTCCGGCTTCTTGCCGTAGTCATCGAAAATCTGGATCTCATGACGTCCGCGGAGGTACACGCCGGAGTTGGATCCGGGCGGGATCAGGTAATCGTACCTCAGGACGAAATCCCGGAACTTTTCGTCGGTCAGCAGATCGATGCCGTGGCCGGTGACCTTGTCCTTGGTGTGCTCCAGGCGGTTGATGAGCATGCCGTCCTCCACCAGCCAGGTCTTCGGTCCATCAGGGCGCCGGACCTTCCATCCGGTGAACGTCTTTCCGTCAAACAGGGACTTGAATCCCTCGGACTTCTCCTGACGGGTCAACGTGGCTGCCGGATTCTGCGGAACGGCGCGTCCAGGCGCCTGACCGAGGGCCCATTCAATGCCCCCGAGGACATGCTGTTGGTACATTGCGCTGGTCCAGACATCCTCCCGGTGACCCAGTGACGTGTAGAACACGCGTCCCTTGCCGACCTGTTTGCACCAGGCGACCGGGTAGTCACCGGGGAATTTATAGTTGGGATGCGCATCCAGACCGAGCAGGCCGTGAACCTTGGACCGGTCGAAACTCTTGAACTGATAGATCTCGTCGAAGACGTCATAGGTGGGTCCCAGGGACTTTGTGGCCGGGTGCGACGGGTCCTGGTTGATGGCGGAAATGCCGACCTGGGCGTCATGGGTCAGGAACTCGCCGCCCAACATCGCGATGAACGCCGGGAACCCGTGAAAGGTGTCGGAGCAGGAGTGCATGCCGATGAAGGCATGTCCGGCCTCAATCCACTTGAGGAACCCGTCGCGGTCGGGAATGGCCAGGTCTCCCGTGGTGTTGGCGAAGATCACGCCATCCACGGCATTGAGCTTCTCCATCGTCATCTTCTCTCGGACGTCCTGGTCATTGGTGCCGTCCGGACCCCCCCGGACCACATCCACGATCGTGTAGGCGCCGCTGGTTTGTCCCAGCGTGGTCAGCACGTTTTCCGCGGTGGGGATGGAGGAGTGCCGGAAGCCCTTGGTGGCCGTGACCAGGATCAGTTTTTTGGGCGCGGCGCTGGCGGTGAACAGGCCGGCCATGAGAAGGGCTGCGGCCAGAAGACGGGGGTTCATGCGGTGACGGTGGGATCAGAGGACGATGGAACGGACAAAGACAACGGCACCGGCAGACGGTCCGGCGCGGGAACGCATTCATAGGCCAGCACCCGGGGCCTCCCGGCAAGCCTGGAATGTGGGAAAACCTCCGTCGGGCCGCCCCCGCTCGTAGTCCCGTCTTTAGACGGTCCGGGCGTTGGCCAAGTCCAGGCGCCGCGCATTGGGTCCGCGTGCCGGCGTGCCCACTCGAATCAAAAGCGCCGTCCCACGATCAGGCCTTCATCCTCGTTCGTAGTCCCGTCTTCAGCCGTATCTATGCAGTTGAGTGAAGCCACTGAATGGGGAGTGCTGGTGTAGATAATGAAAAAGCACCTGGCACCCTGACGAATCAGTTCCCCAATCAGTGACTCAAAGAATGAGACGGCATAATGGCCGGGAAGCGATCGAAATTGGGTTCACCGACCAGCGGATTTCGCCCCGGGCCGGGCTGTGGCCATGGGCGGATTTTCTCCATGGAGGATTTCGGCAGGTGTTGGAGCAGGTGCTGCCCCGGCGCAGCAGCCCGAACCAAATCGCCTGTGCCGACCTGGCCCTTGGGTATCTGGCTGGGATCTTTTCCGGGGGCACCAAGCTGGCCCATTGTGCCCAGTTGCGGATCGACCCATTGCTGCCGGAGATGCTGGGAGTCAAGCGGCTGGGCAGCCAGTCGAGTTACTCCCGCTTCTTTGGGCAGTTTGACTCGGCCCGGATGAACTCCGAGTGCTTCGGGCGGCTCTGGCGATGGGGTTGGAGCGGCTGCCCAGCCACCCGGGAGGTTACACCCTCGATCTGGACTCCACCCACTTGCTGCATGAGGACGCCCGGCAGAAGGAGGTGCGTTCGGCGTACACTCCGGAAGGCTTCCGCCGGTGCCTGCATCCGCTCCTGGGGATGATTTCCGAGGTCCCGTTGGTCGCCGGGTTCTGGCCTGGCCTGGCAACACCTGTTCGGACAACAACGCGGTGGCCTTCACCCAGGAGCTGCTCGGCCGGCTACCGAGCTGGGTACGGCTGGGACTGGTGCGGGCCGACCGGGCTTTGCGATGAACGGCTCCTGGAGTTTTGGGAGGCCGAGCAACTGCCCTACATCGGGGTGGCCGGCCGGCATCAGCCCGTCCGAAGCCTGATCAGCCGGGCCACCCACTGGCGGGCAACCGACCTTGCCGGGGACGGAGGTGGCCGAGGTGATCCACCAGGCCTGGGGATGGGCTCGGCCGCGGCGGGTGGTGCCGCGATCCGTCACCGAACCAGCCAGCGCCCGGAGGCCGGAGGCCGGGAGTTGATCGAGTGTCCGGGCTACCGGATTCAGGCGCTGATCACGAGCCTGCCCAGTGTGGATGGGCTGAGGGTGGCGGCGTTACAATGGGCGCGCGGACTGCGGAACATCATCAAGGAATTGGCCAACGCCTATGCGTTGCCCCAGCTCTGCCTCAAGAGGTTCTACGCGACGGAGGCAGCTCTAAGTCTGTCGGTGCTGGCGTACAACCTGTGCGTGCTCTTCCAGCGCCACGTCGGATGGGAGGATCGGGTCACCACGGCCACCCTGCGGATGCGACTCTTCACCACCGGCGGGATTGTCAGCCGCACCGGGGGCTATCTGACCCTCCGTCTGGCCGTGCGGGAAGGACCCTTACGGGCCTGGTGGCAGAGGCTATTCGAGAAGCTGAGCTGCCCGTGGCCCAACTGCATTGCAGTTGAACCCATACCCATCAATCCCACCCACTGAGCCACTTCCTCAAATCACTTCCAGACCCAAATCAGCAATCCAACTGCATAGATACGGCTTCAGACGGTCCGGGCGTCAGCCAAGTCCCGGCACCGCGCATCGGGTCCGCGTGCCGGCGTCACCATTCGAATCAGAAGCGCCGTCCCACGCTCAGCCCGTACACCAGGGTCTGCGCATTGCGGGACAGGTCCACCGAAAGCTCCGGGGCCACATTGAACTTCCCGAACTCGAATTCATACGCCGCGCCCAGCCGCATCACGAACTGCTCAGGTCCCTCGGTGACGAACTCCACGCCCGGTGCCGCCGAGAGCTTCAGCCATTCCCAAGGATGCCAGTTGAACGGGACCACCAGGATCGCGTCCCGGGGATGCGCCGTCAGGATCCCCTCGGCCAGAAGCCCCGCACCCCAGTGCCTCGCGAAGCGGTACTCGTACTCCATTCCCAGCGCCATGCCGGTCTCGGTCTGCTCGTCCTCCTCGGAGGTGAACCGAGTCGCCCCGCCGACGAACACACCGACGTGGTGGTGGGGAATGGGGGTGGCTTCCTCCAGGGAAATCCGGGGCGCCGGCTCGGCGGCAGGTTCGGCAGCAGCCGCGGAAATACCGAAGGCGGCAACGCCCATCGCCCACACTCCGAAGGAAAGGAAACGCCTCACCGGCTCTCCCTATCAGGAAGGCAGTCCCGGAGACAATGTCGTCGCGAAACGGACCTCAGGCCGCCGGGGGAGCTTCGACGCCTCCAAAGGACGGATCGGACAAGCCGACCAGTTCCCCGGTGCTGTCCGCCCACGCCGCGGGCGACGCTCCCATGCGCTTCATCAGCGACACGTGAAGGTTCGCCATCGGGTGGTCCTTTTCGTAGCGGATGTGGCGGCCGGGCGAGAGCGTGCCGCCGCCACGTCCGGCCAACACCAGGGGCAGGTTGTGCGGACTATGCTGGTTGCCATCGCTCATCCCGGCGCCGAACAGGATCATGGAGTTGTCGAGGACGGTCCCGGATCCTTCGCGGAAGCCCTTCAGGCGTTCGATGAAGTAGGCAAACTGGGCGACATGCCACCGGTTGATCTTCTGATAGCGCGCCTTCTTTTCGGCCTTGTTCTCGTGGTGGCTGTTTTCGTGATGCGAACCCAGCCCGGCTTCCAGGAAGGAGAAATTTCGGCCGCTGACGGAGTTGCCGAACATGAAGGTGCCCACCCGGGTCGAGTCGGTCCAGAAGGCCAGCGCCAGGATGTCGAGCATCAGACGCACCTGCTCGGAATGGTTGTCGTGACGCTCACTAACCCGGGCCGGATCGGAATACAGGTCCACCGCCCGGCCGAGCCGGGCGATCTCCGCCCGAACCTGGGGATCCTCAAAGTTCTCCGCCTGCTTCCGGCGCCGGTCGAAGGCGATGCGTCGTTCGACTGCCCGGACGCTGTCCAGGTACTCGCCCAGCTTCTGTCGGTCGGTCGACCCCAGCTGGTTCTGCAGGCGCCGCGCATCGTCCGCCACGAGGTCCAGCACACTTTGGTCCTGTCCGAGCCTCCCGGACGCCCGCGCCGCCTGGGAACGGAACAACCGGTCAAACGCGAGCTGGGGATTGATCTCCTTGGCCAGGGGCGCCGTCGGGGTCGCCCAGGAAATGTGAGCCCCATAGAGACGGGTGAAGCCCACGTTGACATCAACGCCGGTCGAGACGGGTTCGACCCCGAGTTCCAAGGAGGGCAGCGGCGTGAAGTTGCCCACGGCCCGCGCCATCATCTGGTCGGCGGACAGATTTCCCGCGCACAGATTGCTCCCCGTGGTGCGGGTGATGGTGGTGCCGGTCAGCCACGCTCCGGTCTTCACGTAATGCCCGTCGCCGGTGTTCGCTGCCCGATGCCAGAGGTTGGACAGCACCAACACCTCGTCCCGAAGCGGCCCCAGCGGTTCCAGGGTCGGGCTCAGCGTGAAGTCGCGTCCGATGCCCGACGGCGTCCAGGCATCCATCAGGGCGCCATTGGCCATGTAGAGCCCGGCGAAGCGAATCGGAGGGGACGCCACCTCGCCCGCGCCCCAGGCCCGGCCGACGCTCATGGCCTCCAGCCACGGAAGGGCCAGGGAAACGCCCGCCCCCTTCAGCAGGGTTCTTCGGGAAATACGGTGGGAGTTCATGACGCTACTGGGAAACCATGCCGCCGGTCGCCGCGACCGGCAAGGCGCGGTTCGGCGGCACCGGGGATTCCTCCGGAGCCGCGGACGCCGTCGCCGGCGATTCCCCGCGCCTCCAAAGGAAGGGATAGCTGCGGGCAACTTCAAGGATCAGCGTGTCCATGCGGTACGAGTCCGCCTCCACCTGCCGGACGATCGATTTGACCGCAGGGATGTCGTAATACTCCAGGCCGCGGCCGAGCGCGTAGGAGAGCATCTTCTCGGTCAGGTGCCGGACGAACAGTCCCTTGCGGGCGAGCAGGGCCTTCTTCAACTCGGCCGGACCCGCCACGGACTCGCCATTGGCCAGGGTTCCGGCGGCGTCCACCGGACGCCCATCCACCTCGGTCCGCCAGCGCCCCACCGGATCAAAATTCTCCAGAGCAAACCCAAGCGGATCCAACCGCGAATGGCAGGCCGCGCAATTGGGATTCTTCCGATGCGCCTCCAACCGCTGACGGAAGGTCTGCCCCTCCGTCACCCGGTCATCCGGCGGCAAAGTCGCCACCAGGGGCGGCGGAGGCGGAGGTGGGGTTCCCAGAACTTCCTCCAGGATCCATTTGCCGCGCAGCACCGGACTCGTCCGCAAGGGATAACTGGTCTGGGTGAGCACCGCCGCCATGCCCACGATGCCTCCGCGGTTGCGGTCCGGAAGGGATACCCGGACAAAGTTGGTGGCCGTCAGGTTCGTGATCCCGTAGAGGCGGGCGAGTTCGGCATTGGCAAAGGTGTAGTCCGCGTCGAGGAGCGTCAGGATGCTTCCGTTGTCCCGGATCAAGGAGGCGAAAAATTCCACCGGCTCCGCGGCCATGGCATCGCGGAGGGAATCGGTGAAAATGGGAAACCGGCTGCGATCCGGCTGCGCCGTGGTCTGAAGCGTTTTGGTTCCCAGCCACTGGCTGGTGAAGCTCTCCGCCAGGGCTTGGATGCGAGGATCGCGAAGCATCCGGCGAACCTGCGTCTCGTACATGCCGGGCTCGGAAAGACTCCCCGACTCCGCTGCCGCCAACAGCGCCTCATCGGGCGGCGCCGACCAGAGAAAGTAGCTGAGCCGGGAGGCCAGCTCAAAGCCGTCGAGTCGCCAGGGCGCCCCGCTGGGACGCTCCCGTTCCACGCGAAACAGGAAATGCGGCGACACCAGGACGGCCTTGTAGGCGGCCAGGACCGCGTCGTCGAAGGGACTGCCCTCGTTGCGTGCGGACTGATAGACCCGCAGGAGTCGATCCACTTCGTCCGGCGAAACCGGCCTGCGGAACGCCCGGCGCGCAAACCAGGAGAGATTGCGCGCCGCCGTGTCGCGATCGCTCCGATACCACGCGGGACGCGCGATCCACAGACGGTCCGAGGGCGCCGCCGCGAGAATGTCCTCCGCCGCGGCAAGGTACTTCTCCATCAGGATCGGCGGGACAAAGAGCGTGTCCGCGTTGTTGTCGAATCCACCGCCGCCGCCGCCATCCGCCGGGAAGCGGTCCGCCGGCCGGGTCGTGATCCCCAGCAACTCGCGGACGGTGTTGTTGTACTCTGTTCGATTCAGACGATGGAGGACGCGGGCTCCGGGATCGCGGGGCAGTAGCGACGGGTCGGGATTATCCAGCAGGGTCGTGAGCGTGTCCCGTAACCGCAACCGCTCAGTCTCGGAGGGCTGGTCCTCGTCCTTCGGGGGCATGGTCCGCTCCTCCACCTGCCGGACCACATTCTCCCAAAGTCGCGGGTCCCGGTAGAGGGATGCCGTGTTGGTAAAGCCCGTGAGATTCACACCCCCCTTGGCCTTGGCGCCGCGGTGACACTCGACACAGTGCTTTTCCACCAAAGGCTGGACGTCCCGGGCGAAGGAATCGCCGTCGGCCCGGGCCGAGAGTCCCGAGACGACCAGGATCAGGCCGGTCATCATCCGGCATGGTGGAAGGCCAAACACGCAGCGCATGGGACGCCCGCGTGGAGACCGGGATTCAACCGCCCGGACCCCGCGGGTTCAGCGGTGGCGATCCGACGGGGTGGTCAGGAATTGTCTCAAATCGGCGAGCCGGTCCGTGTTGATGAGGTCCACCCCGGCGTCTCGCAATTCCCGCCACACATACGGCTGGTCCTGCACCCCCCAGAATCGGATGCGCCGGCCCTGTTCGTGGGCACGCGTGACAAACCCTTTTAATTTCAGGCGGTCCGCCTCGGGGAGCTGCTCGTCCCGGAACCAGGCAAACGTGGGCCGCCACGATTCGCTGATCAACGGGACGAGGAACGGAGAGGGTTGGGAGTCCAGATCCGCGAGAGTCCCGTCGATGGCGCAGAGTCGGGAGGGCTCGGCCTTCACCGTGTCGCGGGGACGATCGCCGGACAAAATGACGGTGATCGGACCCTGGGTCCGGTTGGTGTCGGTGAACCGGGTGTACAGCTCCGGGTGCCGGGCCAGCAGTTGCTTTAGGACGGCATATGAGCCTTCTGCATCCGCCTTGATGTCCACCAGGAGGGTGAATTCGGTGGCGCGGTCATACACGAAGCCGCCATTGGTACGGATCCTTTCCGCCAGGGGATCCAGGTAGAGGGCCTCCAGGGTGCGCTCCGGTTGAACCTTCGAGCGGTCGTGGGCGACCAGCAACCGTCCCTCCACCAGGTGCACATCGGCCTCCACGCTGGCGAACCCCTGGTCCAGGGCGTCCAGCAGGGGGCGGGCGTGCTCGTAGTCGTTGTGGGCGTGGGCGCGGACCAGGGGCGTTGGCGTTGCGGCGATGGTGCCGGCTTGGACGGCAAGGATGAGCAGCAGGGCCCCAACGGTGGATCTCATGGCGTGATCTCAGCCTGAGCTGGCCTGCCTGACAACACTCAGAAACCCGTTGACCCTGTTTCCGGGCGTTCGGTAGCGTCCCGGCCTGATGATTCCGGCAGACAATGTCCATGGCCGCGTCGTCCCGCTCGTACGGGGCTGACGCGACCTTGGGCCTGTTCTGCCGGCTCCCGGGTCGCCCGCGGTTCAACCGCGGGTTTTCGATTTCCGGGAGGGGTCACGTGAACCGTGAACCGGTCCCCGGAAGCCGGGGGACATCACGAACAAAACAACGGTACGATTCACGGAACTCGAAGCACATGCGACACACCATCTCGGTCCTCGTGGAGAACAAGTTCGGCGTGCTGACGCGCGTCGCGGGGCTGTTCTCCGGCCGCGGCTACAACATCGACTCCCTCAACGTCGCCCCCACCCACGATCCCAGCCTGTCCCGGATGTCCATCGTCACCCGCGGGGACGACGCCACCGTGGAACAGATCGTCAAGCAGCTCGACAAGCTGATCGACGTGGTGAAGGTGATCGACTACCGGCAGGGCGACTTCATTGACCGGGAACTGGTGCTTCTCAAGGTCAGCACCGGACGCGACAACCGGGCGGAGGTCGCCCAGATGGCCGAGCTGTTCCGGGCCAAGGTCGTGGACGTGCAGCCCGAGAGCCTCACCATCGAAATCACCGGGGGTGAAGGGAAGATCGAGAAGTTCATCACCCTCATGAAGGGCTTTGGCATCCTGGACCTGACCCGCACCGGGCAGGTCGCCCTGCCGCGGTCCTGACACGCACCTCACACCCAGTTACCCATCTCCGAAACCCGTTTCCTTTATGTCAAAAGTCTACACCGACAAGGACGCCGATCTCGGCGTGTTCAAAGGCAAAACCCTCGCCGTTCTCGGCTTCGGCTCCCAGGGCCATGCCCACGCGCTGAACCTCAAGGAGAGCGGCGCCAACGTCATCATCGGCCTCTACGAGGGCTCCAAGTCCATCGCGGTCGCCCGCGAGAAGGGATTTGAAGTCGTCCCGACCGCCGAGGCCGTCCGCCGCGCCGACGTGATCTTCGTCGCGCTGCCCGACACCAAGCAGGCGGCCGCCTACGCCAAGGACATCGCGCCGAACCTTTCCAAGGGCAAGACGCTGCTCTTCAGCCACGGCTTCTCCGTTCACTTCAAGACCCTCGTCCCGCCCAAGGACGTCGATGTCATCCTCGTCGCTCCGAAGGGACCGGGCCACATCGTCCGGCGCCAGTTCGTCGAGGGCAAGGGCGTGCCCGCCCTGATCGCGGTCTACCAAAACCCGTCCAAGAAGGCCAAGAAGACGGCCCTCGCGTGGGCCAAGGGCGTTGGCGGCACCCGCGCCGGCGTGATCGAGACCACCTTCAAGGAGGAGACCGAGACCGATCTGTTCGGTGAACAGACTGTTCTGTGCGGCGGCGCGTCCGCGCTGGTGCAGGCTGGATTCGAAGTGCTGGTTGAAGCCGGCTACTCCCCCGAGATGGCCTACTTCGAGTGTCTCCACGAGCTGAAGCTGATCGTGGACCTCATGAATGAGTCCGGCATCGCCGGCATGCGCTTCTCGATCTCCGAGACTGCCAAGTGGGGCGACGTGACCGTCGGACCCAAGATCATCGACAAGTCCGTGAAGAAGCGGATGAAGGCGGCCTTGAAGGACATCCAGACCGGCAAGTTCGCCAAGGACTGGGTCAAGGAATACCAGGGCGGCTACAAGCGCTACAACGCGCTCCTCGCCGCGGGCGAGAAGCACGGCATTGAGAAGACCGGTGCCAAGCTCCGCGCGCTCATGCCCTGGATGCAGAAGAAGAACCTCAAGGGCGCCCAGGCGGCGTACTGAGGTTCCCATTATCCCACGGGAGTCCCGACTCCCGGTTCAACGGCCGCCGGAATCCTCCGGCGGTCGTTTCGTTTTGCAGAGGGCCAGGCTGGGGTTTCCTCGGGAGGATTTCTTCTCGTTGCAATTGATTCACCCGTTACCCGCTCGCACCCGTGCCCAACGACCCGCGAAGCGTCATGGACTGCGGTAGCCTCCTACCGCTTTCCGCTCCGGAGGGACATTTCTTGGAGGGATGTCACACCTTGGACGCCGGTTGAACGCGAATTCAAAGCGGCAGCTCCTCTGCCGCGCTCCACGTCCTGGCGGTGCCGTAATCCATCTTCTGTCGGGAAACGCTCTATCATCGTTCCGGCAATGCCCCCGACTTCGCTGTGGCTTTGTTGCTCTTGAGCTGCCGGGCGAGTTCGCGCTCCCGGAGCCAGGCGACCAGGACCGGCGTGACGATCAGAATATGAATCAGCGAGCTGATGCTGCCGCCGATCACCGGAGCGGCCAGCGGCTTCATGACCTCGGCTCCCGTCCGGGTGCTCGACATGATCGGCAGCAGGCTGGCGATGGTGGTCGCCACCGTCATCACCTTCGGCCGCAACCGAAGTCGCGCTCCCGCCCGGATCGCCCCAATGAGATCCTGATGGTTGAACGCCGCTCCCCGTTCCATCTGTCGCTTCGCCAGCGCCTCTTCAAGATAAACCACCATCACCACTCCGGTCTGGATGGCGATTCCGAACAGCGCGATGTACCCGATCCAGACGGCGACGCTGAAGTTGTATCCCAGTGCATATTGAAGAAAGACACTGCCGCTCAGCGCAAAGGGAACGGCCAGGATGACGTGCGCGGCCTCCTTCGCGGAGTGGTACACGATGTACAGCAACAGGAAGATGATGAGCAGCGACATGGGAATCACGATGCGAAGCGTTTGCTCGGCGCGGATCAGCTCCTCGAACTGGCCGCTGTATTCAATCGTCATGCCGGAAGGAAGACCGGGTAGGATCTCCCGTTCGACGCGCCGCTTCACCTCGGTGACAAAACTTCCGAGATCCCTTCCCTGAACGTTCGCCTGAACAAAAACCCGAAGGCGCCCGTTCTCACTCGCGATCTCGTTGGGGCCGACCACGCGTCGGATCGTCACCACCTGGGCCAGCGGAATCTGCAGTCCCGAGGACGCGGTCACGAGAATCGATCCCAGCCGCTCAATGTCATCGCGCTCGTCGCGCTGCAGGCGCACCTGAATGGGGAAGCGCTGCCGCCCCTCGATCGTGGTCGTGACGTTGCGTCCGCCAATGCCCACCTCCACCGCGTCCAACACCCGCTGGGCGTCGAGCCCGTACCGGGCCAGCGCCGTGCGATTCACTTCGAATTCGAGGTAGGGCTTTCCCTGCACCCGGCTTGGGGCGACGCCCACGGCTCCGGGCACCGACTCCACCACGCGCTGGACGGCAAAGGCCTGCTGCTGCAACGCGTCGAGGTTGTCCCCGAGCACCTTCACGCCGAGCTGTGCGCGGATGCCCGTGGAGATCATGAGCACCCGGTTCTCGATGGGCTGGAGGAATCCAGGCACATAGCCCGGAACCGCCGTCAACGTCTGGGTCAATTCGGCCACCAGCCGTTCGCGGGTCATTCCCTCGCGCCAAGCCGGATTCCGGATCGTTCGTGGAAGCGGCAACACTCCAAACAACATCCGGTTGGTGGTGATGAATTCGGGCTTCAGCACGATGGTGGTCTCGATCATTTCCACGGGCGCCGGATCGGTCGCCGTTTCGGCGCGCCCCAGTTTTCCCGCGGCGCTGGCGACTTCCGGCACCTGGCTGATCACACGGTCCTGCCAGGACAGGATCCGGTTGACCTCGCTGAGCGATGTCGCGGGCAGCAGCACTGGCATGAACAGCAGGGAGCCCTCGTTGAGCGGCGGCATGAACTCCTTGCCGATGCCCGTCACCAAACGCTGCAGCGGCGGCGGGAGGCCGGCGGAGTGCAGTCGGTCCAGCACGGCGCGGGGCAGCCCAAAGGCCATGACGATGGCGGTGGTCAGCAGAATGCCGGCCGCACCGAGTACGCTCCGGCGGTGATCCAGTGCCCATCGGAGTGCCGGATCATAAAGGCGAAGCAGGAAACGCATCACCCAGTTGTCGTGCTCGGCATGGAATGGCCCGCGGACCAGGAATGAGCACAACACCGGAACGAGCGTCACCGCGAGCAGCGTGGCGCCAACGCAGGCGAATGTCTTGGTGAAGGCGAGCGGGCGGAACAGGCGGCCCTCCTGCCCCCCGAGGACAAACACCGGGACGAACGCGAGGATGATGATCGCCATGGCAAAGAAAATCGGACGCCCCACCTGATGCGCGGCCGCAAGCGTGCAGTGCCACGTTTCCGTTGGAGTCAGCCGGACTCCTCCCTTTTCCCGCTCCCGGAGTTCGCACTGACGGATGACGTTCTCCGTCATGACAATTCCTGCATCCACCAGCACGCCGATGGCGATGGCGATGCCGGACAGCGACATGATGTTGGAGGAGATGCCGAACTGCCGCATCAGTACGAACGCAATCAGGATCGAGAGCGGGAGGGGAATGGTGACGATGAGGATGCTCCGGAAGTGAAAGAGGAAGAGGATGTGGGCCAGCGTCACCAGCAACATCTCCTCCCAGAGCGCGTCCTTGAGTGTGTCGAGGGTGCGTCCAATGAGATCGCTCCGATCATAAAACGGCTCGATGGAAACTCCCGGCGGCAAACCGGGACGGATCTCCTCGAGCCGCTCCTTGACCCGGCGGATCACCTCCATCGCGTTTTCCCCCGTGCGCATCACGACAACTCCGCCGACAACCTCCCGTCCGTCCACGTCCAACGCTCCGCGCCGGAACTCCCCGCCCAGCTGGATGGTCGCCACTTGGTTCAAGTACACCGGTACGCCATTGGTCGTGGTCCGCAGAGCGATCTTCTCCAAGTCCCCGACGCCGCGGATCAGGCCGACGCCGCGCACGACGAACTCCATGCCATTCTCTTCAACTGTCTTTCCCCCGACGTTGAGGTTGTTGGCGGAGACCGCCGCCAGGACATCCTGAAGCGACACCCCCACCGAGCGCATCTTCAACGAGCTGACCTCAATCTGATATTGCCGGACGAACCCGCCGATGCTCGCCACCTCCGCGACGCCGGGCACCGCGTTCAATTGGTATCGCACGAACCAATCCTGGATCGCACGGAGACGTCCGAGGTCGTAGCCGCCTTCCGGCACCTTCCTGGGATCCACCCGGAGGTAGTACTGGTACACCCACCCAAGTCCCGTGGCATCGGGACCCAGCTGGGGCGTGACCCCGCCGGGCATCAACGTGGTCAGGTAGCTCAGGCGTTCCAGCACCCGCGACCTCGCGAAGTAATTGTCCACATCGTCCCGGAAGATCACCGTGACGAGGGAGAATCCGAACATCGACGTCGCCCGGACGGTCTTCACGCCGGCCAATCCCTGCAGGTTCACGGAGAGCGGGTATGTCACTTGGTCCTCGACTTCCTGCGGACTGCGGCCCGCCCAGTCGGCGAAAACAATCACCTGGTTTTCGCTGAGGTCCGGGATGGCATCCACGGGCGTCGAGTACACGGCTCGTACTCCCCAGGCGGCGAGGAGGAGCGCCCCGCACAGCACCAGGAATCGGTTGCGCAGGGACCACGAGATGAGGGCGCTGATCACGGGGCCACCTCCGTGCCGCAGTCGGGCATCTCCGCTCCGAAATTGGGATTCCGCATCGGGCCCGACACCTGGATCCATTCCGCCCGCGCGGGCGCGCCGGGGAAGGAAGTTTTTGTCATCGGACAGCGGTACACCTTGAGCCGGGCGAAATCGGGATCCGCACTTCGAAGCAGGCGACCCACGGGCACGACGGACTCCATGAACCGGTTGAACTCCCGACGCGCCGCGGCGAGGTCCGGGGCCGCCTCCAGATGGCTGGATTGCGTCATCGGAGTCATCCGGGAAGCCCAGGCAGTTTCGGAACCCAGAACCCGAACGGCCGCTTCCACAGCCGCATGTACTCCGGGAGCGGCGGCATTGAATCCGGCGAGGTCGTCCTGGGCCAGGGCCCGGGAGAGGGACGACGCGGACTCCATCAACGCTCGGGCGGACGCCTTTTGTTCCGGGGTCATCGCGGGTGCCGGGTTTGGAGTCCCGGAGTCCGGCGACGTTGGGGATTCTGACGCGGGCCCGGCCGCGGCGAGGTTCAGCTGTGCCTGGGCGTCCAACAGGAGCGCGCCCGAAGTCACCACGCGTTCGCCGGACGCGACTCCGTCCAGAACTTCCACGTCGGAATCCCCCCAACGGCCCGGAACGATCCGACGGGGTTGGTAGGTTCCGGAAGCCAGTTCGACAAACACCACGGGACGGCCACCGGGATCGAGGACGGCACTCCGGGGTACGGTGAGGACGTCCGGGAATACGACCTGAACCTTTGCGGTGCCGTACACCCGGTGGGACAGCAATCGGTGACGTTTGCCGCCCGATTCGACCCAGGGATTCGGAATGGGAACCCGGACCAGGGTGCTCCGGGTCTCCGGCTCGAAGTTGGGATTGATGAACGCGATGGTGTTCGTGAAGACACGTCCGGGCACGGACGCCAGGCTGATCTCCACGGTCTGCCCCGGTTGAAGCCAGGGCAGATCCCGTTCGTAGGCGATGCCCTTGAACCACATGGTGGAAAAGTCGGCGAGTTCGAAGAGGTCCTGTCCCTGCGTGACATTCTGCCCCTCATACACGGCCCGTCGGACGACGGTGCCCGTCATCGGGGCCAGCAGTTCGACATGCAAATTCGTCTCGGCGAACTCCGTTCGGAGGCGTGCAATTTGGTTCGTCCCGAGTCCGTATTGCACCAGACGCTGAGCGGCCGCCTGGACGAGCGGCGTTTCTCCCTGCGGATTCCGCGCGAGGGACAGGTACTCCCGAACCGCGGCCAGGAGCGTGGGACTGTAGATCCTTGCCAGGGGCTCATCCTTCACCACCTCGGCGCCGTCGTAGGTGATGAAGAGGGTGTCGAGCCGGCCCTCCACATACGCGGAAAGCACGCGATGGCGGGTGTCGTCGTCATCAAGCGTCCCGGCCAAATGCACCGTCCGTCGCAGCGGCTGACGGAGGACCGGTGACGTTTGCACGTCGATGACGCTGATGCTGGCCGGACTCAGCGTAAGGCCGTCCGAGACCGGCGTCCCCGCCTGTCCTTCGAAGACCGGGGCGAGATCCATCCCGCAGATCGTGCATTTGCCCGGTTTGTCGGACCGGATCCACGGATGCATGGGGGACTGGTAAAAAAGAATCCGGCGCGAGTCCGCGGAGCTTCGGGGCGCCTCGGAAACGGACCGGTGGTCCCTTGCGAACCATCCCGCGCCTGCGGCGGCGGCCAGAAGAAGAATCAATAGAATGCGTTTCATGGTTGGGTCGGGATTATCCGCGGGGAGCGGTGGGTGCGTTTTGGGAGGCACTGTGTCCGGAGAGCTGGAACAGCGAGTCCAGATCCCCCAGACCGCAGCACAGAACCAGCTCGCCGAGGGCGCTCCATTGCTCGGCGATGGCGCGGGCTTCCTCCACCTGCGCCTGGAGGCGCGCCCGTCGGGTGTCGAGGACATCGGTCAGGGAGCCGCGCCCGGACATCCAGGCGCTCAGCGCCGCGGCGCGGGCGGCCTCGGTTTGGGGCAGGATTTCGTTGCGATAACTGAGGGCGGCTCGCCGCGCCGCCTCGATGGTGGTGTGCAACCGATAGATCTCCTCCCGGAGTCCCAGTTCGCGCCCGGCGGTATCCAATCGAACCGCCTCCAGTTGTGCCTCGTCCCGCTGAATATCCCGCCGATATCGCTCCCGATTGAACCACGGGAGACTCACCGAAAGCGTGAACTGTCCCTGACGGAATCCGCCGTCCCCGGAATATTGGCGACCGGCGACACCGAATCCCAGATCGGGACGCCGTTGTCGTCGGCTGGCGGTGAGGGACGATTCGGCCGCGGTCCGTTCCCGGTCGAGCACCCGAAGTCCCGCTTCGGAGCGCAGGGCAAGCCGGGTGAGTTCGGGAGTCATCGGCAACTCCCCGGCGGGAGCGGGAAGGGTGAGTGGGGGCAGGGGGACCTCGGGATCCCGCCCCAGCGTCCGGTTGACAGCAGCCTGCGCGGCGGCGAGGGCCTGTGCCGAAGTGCGGACTTCCGTCTCCCGACGGGCCAGTTCACTTTGCAGGCGCAGCACATCGACGGTCGTTCCCTCCCCCGATCGAAACCTTGCTTCGGCAGCGGCGACATTCGCCCGCAACGCGTCGAGGTCCTCCCGACCCAGTTCCACCGTTCGTCGTGCGAGGGCCGCTGCAAACAAGGCGGCGGTGAGATCCCGTCGGGACTCCTGAAAAACGAGTTCCACCCGGGCCGCCTCGACACCGGCCTGGGCCTGGGCCTTCCTCTGGGCGGCGGTTTCCTTGCCCAGGATCGGCAGCGGCTGCTCGATTCCATAGATCAGGTTGCCCTCTTCGGAGGGGTTCATGCCGTTGGGGCTGTACACGGCGCCGCCAAAGAGGGCTTTGGGATCCTCAAATCGGCGCACCCCCTGGGCGTTGTAGGTTGCGGCGCGGGATCGTTCCCCTGCGGCGGCCAGTGCCGGGAGATTGGTGCGCATCACCTCGACCCATCGGGAGATTACGGGAGGGGACAGGACCTCCGGGGGAGTCTCCGGCGGAGAGGCGCTCAGAACGGAGGCCAGACAAACGGTCATCGTTGAAACCGTGCGAAGGGCACGGACTGAACCGGAACGGACGAAGGATTGCTTCATGATGCGGGATTCCCAGGAAACCAAACAATACGGACACGGACACAGAATGACGCGGGCACGGCAGGGCGGTCCTGCACCCGCGCCGGGCACAGGACGTCCGTATGGGGAATCCGCTTAGATCAGGAGGGTCGAATGCCGCAGGAAGAGCGGCACAGGCGGGGCCACCGCGCCGGCGATTGCAGGCGACAGGCCCGGGTAAGTCCGTGAGGGAGCCGTTGGAAGCTGCCACAGGGCCAGCAGCAGGGCGGACATCGAGGGAGCCTTCCCCTCGGGGGCAATGGGAGCGGACTTGAGGGGAACGCGCGACGCCGGGTTGTCGGGAGCGCTGACGCAGCAGTGCGCACGACAATGATTTGGGGCCGCCGGGCGGCAGCAGTCACCTTTCTCCGCGGCTGGGTTTGCCGTCCCCCAGCCACTTCCGGACACCGAAGCCGACGGCGACAACCACAACGGCATTGCCAGGAGCAGAAAGCTCAGAATGACATTGCCGAGAAGTTTCATGAGGTGCCGAGACGCTTCTTCAGAGCCAAGGAAGCGCCACCCGCGGTCGGGTTCAAGTGTTTTCCTTCAACCCGGGAACGGACGTGACCCCGGACCAATGCCGCGGCCCTCATTCCTCCGGGACTCCCGTCGGCCCGACGCTTCAGGCCTTCCCGTACAGTTTTCGAAGGGCGACCGCATTGAAACTCCGGGTCTGCCCCTCCTGCGAACGAACCTTAAGGGAACCGCCCACGATCTCCACAACGACGCCGGCGTATCCGGGAATCTCGACGTGTTTCCCCAGGGCGCACCCGGGAAAATCCACACGGCTGGCGTAGGTGCGAATCGCACGGACAGGAGCCGTGTAGTCGGGGGTCTCAACCACATTTCGGACGGGCTCCGCGGCGGCGGCGGGGGGCTCGGGCTCCGAGGCTGGAACTTCCGGCCCGGGAATCTGGATGGACCGGACCGGCGTGGTCCGGTCGGGCGGCGCGAAGAGCACCTTGAGCCGGTGGGCATTGAATTGCTGGGTGATCCGGTCACTGGAGCGCACGCGGATGGACTGGTTGCTGATCTGGATCACCACGCCCTCGAAGCCGTGAATGTCCACGTAGGCTCCCAATGCGCAGCGGGGCCAGTCGGCACGCCCGGTCATCGAACTGATGGGCATGGGCGTCCCGGAGAAATCCGGATTTGCAATCACGCTATTGGCGCCGGGGGCGTCCTGCCCGTGAACTGCGTTCTCAGTCAATTCCATGAGTCCGACAGAGTCGCTTCCGGATGTCTCCCAAGCGAATGCTTTCTTTCGCGTTCCACCGATTTCGCGATTGCAATCCTCCGCTCCCATGGACGGAGGCCGGCTTCCCCGGAGACTGCTTCGGCATTGACGGCATGGGGACCGGTCCACAGGGTCACGGACATTCCTCGCCACACGCCCGGTCACACCCATTTTTGGTACGCCGACGCGGGGCATTCCGGCTTCGAAGGGAGTCCCCGCGAAGCCGGGCAACCCGGAACCTGAATCCCAATCCATGACCCCACCGCTCTCCCGATTCCGACCGGCCGCCGGCCTGATGCTGTCAGCGCTTTCGTTGACGCCGGCCGCACACGGCATTGGTTTCCGACTTCCGAATCAGGACGCCGCGGCCATCGCCCGGGGCAACGCCTTCGCCGCCACCGCGGACAACCCGTCGGCCATCTACTACAATCCGGCCGGAATCACGCAGCTCGAGGGGATGCAGGTGGAACTCGGACTGACCTCCTACCTCGGCATCAACACATTCTATGATTCCCCGAGCGGGAACGACACGCGCTCGGACTTCGAGGTCAAGCCGTCGCCGCAGGTCTATTTCACCTATACCCCGAAGGATTCGCCGGTGTCGTTCGGCCTCGGCGCCTACGCGCCGTTCGGATTGGGGGTCGAATGGCCGGAGGACACCGGATTCCGGTCGATCGCCATCGACGCCAACCTGAAATACATCACCGTCAATCCGGTGGTTGCGGTCAAGGTGCTGCCAACGCTCTCGGTCGCGATGGGGCCGACGATCAATTATTCCCAGGTCGCCATCTACCGGGGCATCGCACGGCCCAACGACGCCTTCAACTTCCGGGGTGAGGATTTCGCCTACGGGTTCAACGCGGGGATCCTGTGGCAGCCGCTGGAGAAGTGGTCGTTTGGCGCCAATTACCGGAGTGCGACGACGCTCGATTACTCCGGGCATTCCGACTACAATCCCGGGAATCCCGAGGTGAACATCCCCTCGGCGGCCACCACCGCGTCGGTGCCCTTTCCGAGGATCGTGTCCGGGGGCGTCTCGTACCGCCCCACTCCGCGATGGAACGTCGAGGTCAACGTGGACTACACGGACTGGAAGTCGCTGAAGACCGTGACCCTGGAGGGAACCTCCCATCTGGGCTTCCCGATCGACCTCCCGCTGCAGTTCGATTGGATGGGCACCTGGATGTATGAGATGGGGGTGACCTACAAGTTCGACAGCGGGTGGTTTGTCAGTGGCGGGTATTTTCACATCAGCGAGACCATTCAGACGCAGTACTACACCCCGGCCGTACCGGATTCCGGCCTTCACGTCGCCAACGCCGGCTTCGGCTATTCCGAGCAACATTGGAGCTTTGCGGTCGCAGCCCAGATCATCGTCGGGCCGGATCGCAACGTGGTGGGCAGTCCGACCAATCCCTTCTCCGGAGAATCGGCGGACGGCACCTACCAGATCGTCATCCCGACGATCTCGTTTTCCGTCGGCTACCACTTCTGAGCCCGCCCCACTTGGGGAACCACGCCATGATCGAACACGCCTCCTTCATCAAGCAATTGATGGCCATGCACCGGCGGGAAAAGCCGTCCGCCTTCACGCCGGCCCCTCCTCCGGCGCCTCGCACCGGGCCGCCGACGCCCAGGGACGACGCGTTTCACTACAAATACTACACCGATTCCCCGGGCATCTTCTGGTACGCCGAGTGGTGGTATTTCAACTTCACCGATCCGGTCAGCGGCATCTCCGGCATGTGCGCCATCAACGTGTTCAATCCGGGAAACATAGACCTCCTCGGGCTGCCAGCCCTCACCGCCGCGATCTTTCCTCCCGGACAGACGTTGGTTCAGGCGATCACCGACTACTACGAACTCGACAGCTTCACGCCGTCCTACGAGAACGCCAACACCACCCTGGGAAGCGCCAACCGGATCACGGTGGTGAACGAGTCCACCTACCGGGTGGAGGCCGCGTCCCGGGATGGCTCCATGCGGCTCGATCTGACGTACACCCGGCGGGACGATCCGATCTTCCTCGCGCACGATGTCCGCGGGGACGAAGAGCCCTGGGAGATCAGCAGCTGGCTTGTGGACATGCCGGCCGCCGTGGTCAACGGGACCGTCACCTATCAGGGCGTGGTCTACACCCTGAAGGACGTCCGCGGATACCACGACCACGACTGGGGGCTGTGGCACGTGTATGCACGGACCTGGAGCTGGGCGCAGTTCTGCAATCCCCAGCGGGAGATCTCCTTCGACCTCGGGGTTCATGCGGCGTTCCAGGTGTCGGACTGCTACTTCCGATACCGGGACCTTCGGATCCGCTTCACCCAGGACCAATTCAAGGTGACCGAAGATGGATGGGAGCATTGGGATGTCTTCTGGAAGTATCCCACCCAGCTCACGTTTGCCGGGGTGGACCCCACTGGACAATACCGCCTGGAGATTGCGTGGACGGTCCGTCAGACATGTCCGATCTGGAAGGCTCCCATTCTGGTGTACGAGCAGTCCGCCGATTACACCGGAACGCTGTTTCGCAAGAGTCCGTCCGGGGCATGGGAATCCATCGTGACCTTCCAGGAACCGGGATTCGCCGAATACACTGATACCTGGTTATAGGGTCGGAGAGCCCCGGGGCGCGGGCGTGCCGGACTCCTACGCCTTCTTCGTTGCCTCGCGTCGCGTCTGCTCGATGAGTTCCCAGAACTTTGGATTTTCGGCCAGGGCGGCATCCTCTTCGGAGGCGAGGTTGGAACGAAACAGGAAGTCCTTGAGGGAATGCTTGCTCAGGACGCGATGCACGATGATGCCGAGCGGATGGCGTTCGAAATAGATCCGGTAGTCGCCGAGACGGTACCGGGTCAGCGTCCGACCGTTCCGGGTCAGGTGACCATACTGCCCCTCCTCGCGCTGCAATTCCTGCGGCAGCCCTCGGAACTGTCCGAGCACCTGGAGCTGCAGGTCCTTGGGCAGCCGGGCAAGTTCCCCGGCGCTGGTGGGATTGAAAATGATCTGAAACGGGGCCATCTCGGGCGCGACGTTGCCGAAGCGATGCCCAACCCGCAAGCCGGTCCGAGGGGATGCACCCACTGACTCGGCCCTTGAACCTGCGCCCCGGCCGCGACGGAATGGACCCATGACGCAGGACAACCTGGATCCCATGGGTGGAAGCCTTGAGGACTTCGGGGAACGAACAGCGATAACAGCGTTGGTAAGGGGGGGCTCGTGTTGACCTGCCTCAAAGCCTCCGTGCGTCGGATGTCGCAGCGTCTCCGGGTGTGTCTGTTTCGAGGCATGATCCGGGAATGGCTCCTGTTGACGTTGGTCGTCGTCACGGGTTGCGGTTCGCTGGCAGGCACCGCCGTGGCAGGACCGGACACTTCTGCCCCGGATCCGCGCCTGGAACTGGAGGCGCAGGGCCGGTACGTTTTCGAGAGAAACTGCGTCGCCTGTCACGGACGATGGGGGGACGGTCGTGGTGAACTCGCCGTGGGAATGGTGCCGCGGCCCAGCAACCTCACCCGGGCCCGGTTCAAGTTCCGGTCGACTCCCTCCGGCTCTCTCCCGACGGACGAGGACCTCCGCCGGGTCGTCACGCTGGGCATCGCGGGCAGCTCCATGCCTGCCTTCGCCACCCTGCCGGACCGGGACATCACCGCGGTCATCACCTATCTCAAGACCTTTTCCAGGCGTTGGGACAATCCGTCCCTGAAGGCCGCTTCGGTTGCACTGCCCGCTCCCCCATCCTGGATGGAGGATCCGGAGGCGCGTCCCGGACATGCGCGGAAGGGACTCGAGTTGTTTCGCGCCAAGTGTGCCCCGTGCCATGGGGACGCCGGACGCGGCGACGGTCCCGCCGCCGCCAGCCTGGAGGACGACGTTGGGAAACCGGCGCCGCCGGCCGATTTCACCACTGGTTTGTGGAAGAGCGGCCGATATCCCACCGATCTTTTCCGAACGATCACTACGGGCATGGACGGAACCCCGATGCCATCCTTTGGGGATGCGCTTCAGGCTGGGGAACGGTGGGACTTGGTGAGCTACCTCCTGTCCCTTCCCTCGCCACCTCAGCCAGGAGCTCGTTGAATCTCGGGTGCCGTGCGAATACGGTTACAGGGCCAAAGGGTCCAAACGAACCCGGCGTGATGCCAGGGTTTGCGATCCACGCATACCCGGAGTACGACGGCGATTGCAGGCAATGAGGTGACCCGTTTCGTCCGCGCCCGTGCCAGGACTCGTCCCGCCGAAGCCTTGGCGAAGGCGGACGTTTCGCCACGAAAAGCTGATCGGATAAATGAACCCGCTCCTCTCGCAGGAAATGAGGCGTCCCCGCCTGCGTCGTTGGTGCGATGGGCCAATCGCGCGTTTACAAACGATCAACCTCTGCGGTATGCAGTAATCGTGTGAAGGATCGTCCGTTGCTCAATTGGACGGTTCGAAAATGTTGCATATATGAACGAACCTAAGCTGCGTTGCACAGAATGTGGTGCGGAGATATTGGCTGCCACTGCGCGCAGAACGGGCGGCATCTGCATGCCCTGTAAGAATGGCGGCGGAGCGCCGGAATGGGCCAGACGTCGTTTGTGGGTGAAGCAAGGTGCAGATCCCATGGCGAATATCCCGTGGTACCGTTCTCCATGGGGTGCCGAAATCGTCACGACATGTCAGAAGATCATTTCGGGCGAACTGCAATGTATCGAGGGCTCACGCAGAATGGCGAAGCTGTCCGAAATTGTTCTCGATTCAGCACACGGAGATAAGTGGCTCCATGAGGACTGGAAGATTTTCTTCTCGGTATTGGGGTCTGAGGACCAAGAGCGTGACGTTGAAAACACTTTCGCCGGAAGTGTTCGCAGTGCCGCATCAAAACTGCTGAAGGAAGCTGAGAGTTCTACATGACACTGCTGCCGAACATTGAAGGTGTGTATTGCTGCGAAGCGAAGCGATCCGGCAATGACGCCTCTGGGTGAACATGCCGGACGGCGGCGGGAGCAATGGGACAGTCCAGTCACTCGCTCGTGTGATTGCCGAATGAAATGGTGCCGGGTTCGGGAGCCCCGGGGGTTGGGATGAGAGGGAGGGATGGCGTGTCGCCGTCCCTGATCAGGTCCGGGGTTTGGCTCAGGGGAGGGATTGCGGGGAAATCCTCGCGCGATGGTTGTTACTGGAATGGGGCTCGCAACATGCAAGCCCTCCCGTGCTGGTGGGAATGTTGGCATGGACCGGGCGTCCCCTCCTCGTCATTCTCGGGAAATGAAGATCCCCTGGCGATGGATTCCGACCGTGGCGTGGTTGCTGATCGCGGTTCCGGTACACGCAGAGTTCCGCGCCGGCATTGCGGTGCGGACCATCACGCCGGATCCGCTGTTGCCGGTGTCGGGTGGGATGGGGCCAACGCACCCCGCGTCCGAGAAGCGGGGAGAACTGACGGTCCGCGCCCTTGTGCTCGAGAACGACGGGGAGCGCCTGGCCATCGTGAGCACCGACCTTCTGGGGTTTCCCGCCGTACTCGGCGACCGCGTGCGCTCCCGAGTCACGGGAATTCCCGGAGACCACATCCTGATCGGCGCCACGCACACGCATAGCGCGCCGGATGCCTATGCGTTCCCGGACGGAAAAGGGGGAACGACGGCGGATCTGAAATACCTCGATACCGTGGTGATCCGGGCCTCGGAGGCGGTGACCGAAGCGCTTCAGCAGTTGCGTCCCGCGTCCCTCCGGGTGGCGTCGGGGGAGGCAAAGGGCCAGATTGCCTACAATTACTACGCGCCCGACCTCTACGATCCCCGCGTCAACGTGCTCCAAGCCGTCGGCGCTGACGGGCGGCCGTTTGCCACCCTGGTCAATTACGCCATCCACCCGGAGGTCATAGGCAGTGACCGCGGGATTTGCAGTCCGGACCTCGTCGGACCGCTGTGTGAACGCATTGCCTCGGCCGGTGGCGGTACGGCGATCTTCATGAACAGCGCGCAGGGAGGGATGGTCACCGCGGACAATCGTCGCCCTGGTGGCGAGGCGAACAGCTGGGAGGAATGCATCCGGATCGGAACCCTGCTGGCGGAGGAGTCCCTTCGGGTCGTGAAGGACGCCCCGCTTCAGTCGAATCCGCGAATCCGGGTCACGACCCGCGTGGTGAAGTTCCCTGTGGAAGCGGCCGGCATGCGTGCGGTGCTCCAGGGGTCGCCTCTCGGGTATTCCACCGATACCGAGGGACGCATTTCAACGCGCCTCGCACTGGTCGAGTTGGGCACCGCGACGTTGCTCACCATTCCCGGCGAGGCTCTGCCCAACCTTGGATTCTACCTCAAGCGCAAGATCCCCGGCTCTCCCGTGTTCCTGTTGGGCCTCACCAACGACGCTTTCGGGTACATTCTCGCCGCGGTGGATTGGAACAGCTTCAAGCGATACGACTACATCACACGGACGTGTCTGGGCGAACAGACCGGGGAGATCCTCGTCCGCGAAGCCCTACAGCTGGCGGCGGAGGCCCGGGTGGGAGCGAAGTAGCGTTTCGGAATCCGGATCCGGACCAGCCCCCATTGGGGAAGCGTCTGGACGGCCTCACCCGACGGCGGAGGGTGCTGTGAACTCCCGACCGCTCATTCCCAGAATTGTAACCCACTCCGAGGATGCCGGTCTTCCCCAACTGTTACCCCATGGACTCTCCGCTGAGCCTCACCCGCAAGACCTTCGTCTAGACCGTGCTCGTCGCCGTCGCTCATTCCTCATTGCCCGGGAGGAATTGGAGCACGGTGGTGGCTTCGGAACTGCATCCCCAGGCGACCTCGACGCCAACCCTGCAGGTGCGGTTGCAGGATTTCCCGGCGCTTCAAAATGAGTCGGGATCGGTCCGAATCGCGATCAACCCGATCAATGGCAATTCAGGGCCCAGCGGAACCTTCTACCCGGTCATCATCAACCGGGGACCCAACGCCACCTTCTACGCGGTCAGTTCGCGCTGTACCCACCAGGGATGCGTGGTGGAGGCCCTGGACGCCTCGTCGAACGAGATGAACTGCTTTTGCCACGGATCGGCGTATGCGATCGACGGCAAGCGGATCTCGGGCCCGGCGACGGGTGCGCTCTCCAAATATGTGGTCTCCTTTGATGGGTCCGATGTCGTGAGCGTGGTCATTCCGGCCTTGTCGTACACGGTGGCCATTCAACCGCTGGCGGTGTCCGGAAAACGCTGGCTGCTCACCTTCCGGTCCTTCCGGAATGTCGAGTACGAGGTGTTGTACCGGGCAACCCTGGACGCCGCACCGACGGTGGTTCCCTTCGCGTTGACGGAGACGGATTCCGCGGACCTGATGGTGTTCACCGCGAAATCGGCGGCGAATGTGAAACTCTACGTGGAGAGCGAGGCTCCCAGCGGCTATTACTCCGTCTCGATCCGCGTCAGCGAGGTGTAGGGGATCACTCCGCCTTCGGAAGCGCTCCCTTCTGGTAGCTTTCCAAGGTTTTCTCCAACGAGGGCCGCGCGTTCTCGTCGGCGAACTTCACCGCGGCTTCCTGGAGCCGGATCGCCTCGTCCTTCCTGCCCTGGAGTAAGCGGACGCGCGCCAGCGTGTCGAGAATGGCCGGGTCCCTGTCCTGGGTCAGGGTCGAAGCCCGCACGGCCAATCGTTCCGCGAGCACGAGGTCCCGTTTCTCCAGCGAGGGATCGGACACAATCCTCCACGCGAGTTCATTCTGGATCATCGGCACCTCGGGACGTGCATCGGCCATCCGTCCCATCAACGCAAAGCCGGCGTCGTAGTTTTTGCGTCCAAAGAGGATGTCCAACCGCACGCGGTCGAGTCCCTCCTGATCGTTTTCCGGGAGTTGTTTCGCAAACTCCACCAGGTCGGATTCCGCGGTGTCCCAATCCTTCGCTTTGATGGACCCGCGGAGTTTTCTCCAGGCGGCGTCTAGAACCCTGTTCCGTCGTTCCTGCTCCGCGAAGTCCGCGGCGGCTTTTTGCAGGTCGTAGGTCCCGGAGATCACCTGGGAGAGCACCTTCTCCTCCAGGGTCATGGGATGGCCGATCCAAGCAATCCGTCCCTTGGGATCCACGAGGAACGCGGTCGGAATCCCGTTTTGTCCCGCGGCCTCCATCCAGGTCTCCGCCATCCTTCCCTTCTCCGAACCTGCCTTTTCATCCAGGGCCACCCGGTAGGTCATGTTGGTCCCCATCTTCTTTACGAACGGCTCGACGAGGCTTTCGTCGTTCTCCCAGACGTCTTGTCCGATGACCACCAAACCCTGGCCCTTGAATTTTGAAGCGATCTCGTTGAGGTGGGGGATGGAGGCCCGGCAGGGCCCGCACCATGTCGCCCAGAATTCCACCAGATAGGCCTTGCCGGGCTCGAAGGCCTGGACGGGGTCTCCCTGGATCCATTTTCCGGGTTGGAGTTTTGGGGCGGCATCCCCCACTCCCAGGGTGGCTCCGCAGGTGCTGAAGAGGCCCGTGCAGAGAGCCAGCAGGAAAGTGGGAAATCGAGAGTTCATGGGGTGACGATGCGGGTTCGCGGCGGTTCGAGCTTTTCGGGACGATTCGCGTTCAAACTCTGTGATTTCGCAAGCCTCCGAAGGAACCTGATCCGACGGTTCGGGCGCTTCGGGTGAGCCCGACGCTTCCGAGCCATGAGACCCTTCGCGGACGGACTTGACCGCCGGGAGCGTGACCGCATTCTCCGCGGCCCGGTGAATCTGGATTCCCTCAATCCGCAGCAGCGTCAGGCGGCCGTGACCCACCGGGGTCCGGTCCTGATCCTCGCCGGCGCGGGCACCGGGAAGACCCGCGTGATCACCTGCCGCATCGCGCACATGGTTGCCCGCGGCGTCCCGCCGGACGAAATCCTGGCGGTCACCTTCACCAACAAGGCCGCCCGCGAGATGCTGGAGCGGGTCAATGAAATGCTTCCCCGGGAACGAGGCGCCAACGGCGAGAAGCCGGCCCGGCCCACGGTGTGCACCTTTCATTCGCTCTGCGTGCGGATCCTGCGGCAGCACATCGAGAAGCTCGGGTACCGCCGCCATTTCGTCATCTACGACCAGGGCGATCAGATTGCTGCGATCAAGAAGATCCTTGCGGGGATCAACGAGGGTGCCACGAAGACGGATCCGGCCGCGGTGCTGTCCCTGATCAGCCGCTTCCGCAATGGCGGCACGCGGGCGGACGCCTTTGCCGATCCGAATGTCCGGGCGCTGGCGGAGCATGTCGCCCGGCGCTACGAGTCCGCGCTCCGGGCGTGCAATGCGGTGGATTTCGACGACCTGATCCTGCTGGTCCTGCGCCTGTTTCGGGAGCATCCCGACGCCCTGGAGGCCTGCCGCGCGCGGTATCGCTACGTGATGGTGGACGAGTATCAGGATACCAACGCGGCGCAGTTCGAACTGGTGCACTCGCTGACCCGCGAGTCCCGGAACCTCTGCGTGGTGGGCGACGACGACCAGTCCATCTATGGTTGGCGCGGAGCCGAGGTGGCCAACCTGCTTGACCTGGAGAAGCACTTTCCGGAGGTGAAGGTGATCAAGCTCGAGCAGAACTACCGCTCGACCAATGTCATCCTGCGCGCCGCCAACGGGGTCATCGCCCACAATCCCCGCCGCCGTGGAAAGCAGCTTTGGTCCGCCAAGGGCGAGGGGGAGAAGATCCTGCTCCACTGCTTCACCTCCGACGAGGAGGAGGCGAAGACGGTGGTGGAGAACATCGAATATGACCGCCTCGGACGCGGGATTGGTTGGGGCCATCAGGCGGTGTTGTTCCGCACCAACCTGCAGTCGCGTCCTCTGGAGACCGCGCTCCGGCAGGCCCGGGTCCGGTATCACCTGATCGGCGGACAAAGTTTCTTCGACCGGCGCGAGATCCGCGATTTTCTGGCCTACCTGCGGACCTTCCTGAATCCGCATGACGACGTGGCGCTGCTGCGCATCGCCAACACGCCGGCGCGCGGGTTGAGCGACGTGACGATGGAGCGCCTGCTGGCGGCGAGCCAGGAGCGCAACGCCAGCGTGTTCACCGTCCTGCGCCATACGGACGTCCAGGCCGGCTTCGCTCCGCGAACCGGCGAGGCCCTGCGGCGGTTCCATGCCTTCGTCGAGGAGATCCGGGCCCCGCTGGAGGCGGACGGCGGACTCTGCCTGGAGCAGTGGGCGGAGCGATGGCTGGAGGAGATCGGGTACTTTGCCGAACTTCGACGGACCGAGAAGACGGCCGAGGCGGCTGAGAGCCGCTGGAAGAATCTCCGGGAACTGCTCGTGGGACTGGACGACCCGGAAGGGACGCGGGTGCTGCCGACCCCGACCGCCGCGGAGACGGTTCCCGGCGCACCTGAAGCTGCCGCCATTCGCCTGCCAGGGTCCGTGGCGCCGCCCGTTGCCGAGCCCCGGCATTACCGGATCACACGCCGCCCCATGGAAAGGCTGAACGAATTCCTCGAGGATCTGGCGCTGGATCAGGAGCGGGAGGAGGATGCCGAGGCCGGGGATGCGGTGACCTTGATCACCATGCACGCGGCCAAGGGACTGGAGTTCCCGCATGTCCACATCGTCGGGGTGGAGGACGGTCTGTTGCCCCACTCGCGGTCCAAGGTGGAGGGCACCCTGGATGAGGAGCGTCGCCTCTTCTATGTGGCGATCACGCGGGCGCAGGAGTCGCTGAAAGTATCGCATTGTTCCGGACGCAAGCGCTATGGACAGCTCATGCCGTGTCATCCGTCCCCGTTCCTGAAGGAGCTTCCGGCGGAATGCGTGGAGGACGGCGCGATGGCCGGGACCGCGCCCGTGGACAGCTCGGCGGGTGGCGACTGGTTTGCGGCGATGCGGGCGGCGATCGAGTGACCCGGCCGCTGCCGTCCGGAGGTTACTTACTTATCCTCCCGGGAATTCCGGTCTCCCCTGGATTTGCATTTATTCGCAGGAGAAGGATTCTATTCGCACGGAACCGGCATTCCGGGATTCTCCTCCGCGGGCGTGTTGCACCCCCGTTCGGATCGTGGGGTGAAGCCGCCGGTCGGTTCCAAACCATGGCCATGAATAGCGATTCCCCCGGACCCGCGAACCTCCTCGAGTTGCTGGAGGCGGGATTGGATAGTCATCGAACGGACACGGCCTTGGAACAGGACCAAGTCCGTCTCACCTACGGGGAACTCGTGGCGGGATACAACCGGATCGCTGCGGCGCTTGTGGCACAGGGTGTCGGACGCGGGGCCACGGTGGGAATCTGCCTGGACCGTTCGCCCCGGTTGATCCAGGGCGTCCTGGGCATTCTCAAGGCGGGTGCCGCCTATGTCCCCATGGATCCGTCGTATCCGGCGGAACGCCTCGCCGCGATGGTGGAGGACAGCCGTCCCCCGGTGATCCTGACGGAGCGGGCGCACGAACATCGGTTCCGGGGGTCCCCGGCCCGGACGCTGGTCGTGGAGGATCTGGATCTCGCGCGGGGAACGGAATTCTCCGGGAAGTGCCCGGCGACGCCTTCGGATCTGGCATACGTTCTGTTCACCAGCGGCAGCACGGGGCGTCCGAAGGGTGTGGCGATGCCGCATGGCGCGCTGGTCAATCTGATCCGGTGGCAACAGCGCACTTCGGTGACCGGAGCCGGCGACCGCACCCTGCAGTTCGCGCCCATCAGCTTTGACGTCAGCTTCCAGGAGATTTTCGCCACGCTCGTCCAGCGGGGCACCCTGGTGCTGATCACCGACGAGGACCGCCTGAACTCCACGCGGCTCCTACGGCGGATCCGCGACCAGCAGATCCACCGGCTGATCCTTCCGTTTGTGGCCCTTCAGTATCTCGCTGAAGCCGTGTCTCGCACCGGCGAGGTGCCGTCCACGCTGAAGGAGGTGTTCACCAGCGGCGAGCAGCTCCGGATCACGCCTGCCATCTCGGGTCTGTTCCGGCAGCTTCCGGGATGCCGTTTCTGCAACCAGTATGGCCCGACGGAAGGGCACGTCGTCACGGAGTTCGAACTGTCCGGCGATCCCGCATCCTGGCCGGCGGTTCCGCCCATCGGGCGCGCCATTGACGGCGTCACTCTGCGGGTGCTGGACGAGTCCCTGAAACCGGCTCCGCCGGGATCCGAAGGCGAACTGTTCCTGGGCGGTGCCTGCCTGGCGGCGGGATACCTGAACCGTCCGGAACTCACTGCGGAACGATTCGTGGCGGATCCGCTGGCTCCGGGTGCGCGGCTGTATCGGACGGGGGATCGCGTGACGGTGCTTTCCGACGGGGCGCTGGAGTACCACGGACGGATGGACGGACAGGTCAAGGTCCGCGGCTATCGCATCGAACTGGGAGAGGTGGAAGTGGCCCTGGAGAAGCATCCGGCAGTCGCCCACGCGGTGGCGAGTGTGCGCGAGGATCGCCCCGGATTACGCCGCCTGGTGGGGTATTACGTTCCGCGCGCGGGTCGGGACGCCGGCACCAACGATCTGCGGCGTCACCTGGGCGCCCTGCTGCCGGACTACATGGTGCCGTCCGCGTTCGTCGCCCTGGAGACCCTGCCGCGCACCCCGAGCGGCAAGATCGACCGGCTGGCGTTGCCGGCGCCCGACATGCGCCGTCCGGCGTTGGAGGTGCCGTACGCTGCCCCGCAGACCGCCGTGCAGCGAACCCTGGCCGAGGTTTGGGCTGACCGGCTCGGACTCGATCGCGTGGGTCTCGACGACAACTTCTTTGACCTGGGGGGCAACTCGCTCCTGAGCATCCAGTGCATTGCGCAGTTGGAGGAGCGCGGCCTGCGCCTGCCCATCGTCAAGCACTACCAGCATCCCACCGTCCGGGCCTGCGCGGCGTTTCTGGAGCGCACGGTGGACACCTTTGAACCGTCGGAGCTCGCCCGTGCCCGACAGGCGCGGAGGAATCCGGGCCGGCGTTCCGACATCGCCATTGTTGGAATGGCCGGGAAGTTCCCCGGTGCCGAGGATGTCGGGCAGTTGTGGCGGAACCTGCTGGCCCGGAAGAACAGCGTCACGCGATGGACCGTGGACGAACTGGATCCCTCGATTCCGGAGGACTTGCGGCGGAATCCGGATTACGTCCCCGCACGCGGGGTCCTTTCCGATGCGGACAAGTTTGACGCGGCGTTCTTCGGGGTGAACCCCCGCCTCGCGGCGCTCATGGATCCGCAGCAGCGTGTGTTCCTCGAAACGGCTTGGGCCGCGCTGGAGGATGCGGGGTACGATCCGGCAAAGGTGAGCGGCCTGGTCGGCGTGTACGCCGGCATGGGCAACAACACCTACTACACCCGCAACGTGCTGGGGCATCCGGACCTCATCGAACAGGTCGGCGAGTTCCAGGTGATGACGTCCAATGAGAAGGACTACGTCGCCACCCGGCTCGCCTTTGAGTTCGATCTTCGCGGACCCGCGTTGAGCATTCACACGGCCTGCAGCACCTCGCTGGTGGCGGTGGCCCAGGCGGTGCGCGCGCTGCGGGATGGCGATTGCGACATGGCTCTGGCGGGCGGCGTGGCCATCACGGTCCCGATCCAGAGCGGGAGCCTTTACAACGAGGGCGGCATGTACAGTCCGGACGGCTCCACCCGCGCCTTCGATGCCGGGGGCAAGGGCACCTGCTTCAGCGACGGCGCCGGAATGGTGGTGCTGAAACGTCTGGAGGATGCCGAACGCGACCGCGACCAGATCCATGCCGTGATCAAGGGTGCCGCATTGAACAATGACGGCTCGGACAAGGGCAGCTTCACGGCGCCCAGCGTGCGCGGCCAGGCGGAGGTGATCGCCCTCGCCCAGGCGGACGCGGGAGTTTCGCCGGACGACGTCACCTACGTCGAAGCCCACGGAACCGCGACCCCACTGGGGATCCCATCGAGGTGGAGGCGCTGTCCTCGCCTTCCGCCGATGGGCGTCCGCTGGTGCGCTACCGCACCACTGTTCCATCAAGAGCACCCTGGCCACCCTGCCGGCGGCGGCCGAAAGGTGGGGTGCCGATCAAGATCCTCCTGGCCTGCGCAGGAACGTTCGCCTTCCTCGCCGGCCGAGTTCGGCGCGGCCAGTTCTTCATCTCCATTCCGCCCTGTTCCGCCCGCCGCCCTGTCCTGTCCCTCCCCGCTCCACGATGCCCTGTTCCCCGTTCATCACCGCCCGCTGGAGTCAGCGGATCGCGGGACCAGCAGGTGCCGTTCTCAGCGCCTGGCCGGCCTTGAGTCCAGCAGACTGACCGGTTGCGTGACTGGTTGACTCCCATCCGGAGGCGTCGTTGGGCGACGTCGCGTACACCCTGCAATTGGGACGCCGGCACTTCCCGCACCGTCGGACGGTCGTGGGTGGATCGGTCCGCGACCTCATTGCGTCGCTTTCGGACCGGACTCCAGCGCAGGCCAACCGCCGGCCCGGTCACCGGCGTCGCCCGGGGTTGCCTTCATGTTCCCGCAGGGGTCCCAGTACGTCAACATGGGTCGGGATCTCTACGAACGGGAGCCCGTCTTTGCGCGTGAGTTTGACCGTTGCTGCGAACTGTTTTCCAAGGCCCTCGGGGAGGACCTGAAGGCGGTGATCTTCCCGGCGCCCGGCCGTGAAGAGGCCGCCTCTGAACTTCTGCGTCAGACGCTGTACACGCAGTCGGCCCTGTTCACCCTGCACTACAGTCTGGCCCGACTCTGGATGCACTGGGGCATCACTCCCGGCGCCATGCTCGGGCACAGCATTGGCGAGTTCAGCGCCTGCTGCCTGGCCGGGGTGTTTTCGCTGGAGGACGCCGTGACCATGGGAGTCGCCCGCGCCCGCATGATGCAGGCGCTTCCGGGCGGGTCGATGCTCAGCGTGCGCCTGCCCGAGGAGGACGTGCGGCGGCGGCTGCCGGCCGGATGCGACATCGCGGCAAACAATGGACCGCAGCTTTGTGTGGCCAGCGGACCCGAGCCGGAGATCGCCCATTTGCAGTCGGCCCTGGAGGCTGAGGGCGTGGTCTGCCGACGGTTGGTGACCTCGCATGCGTTCCACAGTCCGATGATGGACGGCATCATCGCCCCCTTCCGGAAAGTGGTGGAGGGGATCCGGCTGAGCCCGCCGCGGATTCCGATTGTCAGCACGGTGACCGGGACCTGGCTCAAGGATTCGGAGGCGACGTCCCCCGAGTACTGGGCCCGCCATCTGCGGGCCACCGTGCGATTTGCGCCTGCCGTCCGGTTCGCCTGGAACGAGGCGACCAGGATACCGGATGGCGGGCGACCCGCATCCGCGGCGCGCCAACAGAGCACTGATCCAGCACGGCAGATCGCCGTGTCGTCGCTTGCCGACCAGGCCGGCAACGGGGCCGAACTCGCAGCCCTCCTGAAAGCCGTCGGCACCCTGTGGCAGTGCGGCATCGAAATTGACTGGACCCGCTTCTACGAGCGCGAGCACCGCCGGCGGATTTCCCTTCCCACGTACGCCTTCGAGCGGGTCCGCCACTGGGTGGATCCCGTCGCGATGTCCGTTCCCCGGGCGTCCAGTGCGGTGTCGGCTTCCGCCCCAGCGCCTGCGTCCTCCGCAGAGGCTGCTGGCGGGTCCCCGAAGGATCGCCTCATCTCCCAGATCAAGGAGTTGCTGGAGAATTCGAGCGGACTCGAACTCGCCGCGGCGAAGCCGGAGGAAACCTTTGTGGAGATGGGTCTCGATTCCCTCTTCCTGACCCAGATCGCAACCACGCTGACCAAAAAGTTTGGCGTCAAGATCACCTTCCGGCAGCTCAACGAGGAGTATCCCAATCTCGACCGGCTCGCGGATTTCCTCCTGCCCCATGCCGGCGGAACGGCGTCCGGCCCGGCTCCCGCGGCCAGGTCCGGGGGAACGGCCGCGCCCGGAGCGAATGCGTTGGAGGATGCCCCGAGCTGGAAAAAGCCTTCGGTGCCCAGGCGAAGATCGTCCGCGAACGGGTTGACGACCTCACGCCCACCCAGAGGGCGTGGCTGGAAGACTTCATCCGGCGTTACAACCGAAAGACGGCCAAGAGCAAGGCGTTCACCCAGTCCCATCGGAAGCACATGGCCGACCCCCGGGTCGTCACCGGATTCAAGCCCCAGCTCAAGGAGCTCATCTACCAGCCCGTCGTCGATCGCAGCACGGGAAGCACGTTGTGGGACATCGACGGAAATCAGTACATCGACGTCCTCAACGGATTCGGCAGCTCGTTGTTCGGCTACATGCCGGACTTCATTCGGGAGGCCTGCCACCGCCAGCTCGACACCAGCATTGAGATCGGACCGATGCACCCGCTGGCCGGGGAGGTCTCGGAGCTGCTCTGCGAGTTGACCGGACACGACCGCGCCGCGGTGTGCAACACCGGTTCCGAAGCCGTGCTCGGCGCGATGCGCATGGCCCGGACGGTGACCGGACGCAGCCTCATCATCGCCTTCAGTGGCAGTTACCACGGCATCAACGACGAGGTGATCATCCGTGGCAGCAAGAGCCGGAAGAGCTATCCGGCCGCCCCCGGCATCATGCCGGAGGCCGTCCAGAACATGCTGATCCTCGACTACGGCACGCCGGAGTCGCTCCAGATCATCCGGGAACGGTGTTCCGAAGCGGCCGCGGTCCTGTGCGAACCCGTCCAGAGCCGGCGTCTGGAGTGGCGTCCGGTGGATTTCCTCAAGGAGGTCCGGGCCATCACCGAACAGCATGGCACCGCGCTCATTTTCGACGAGGTGATCACCGGATTTCGCATGCATCCGGGCGGCGCCCAGGCATTGTTTGGAATCCGGGCGGACATTGCCACCTACGGCAAGGTCATTGGCGGCGGCATGCCCATCGGGGCCATGTGCGGCCGGTCCCATTGGATGGACGCCCTCGATGGCGGGTTCTGGCAGTTTGGCGATGGAAGCGTGCCGGAGGCCCCGGTGACCTATTTCGCCGGCACGTTTGTTCGGCACCCTCTCACCCTTTCCGCCGCCAAGGCCTCGTTGCTTCGGATGAAGAATCATCCGGAGATGTACGACCGCCTCAACTCCATGACCGAGGATCTCCGTGCCCGGGCCAACGCCATCTTCCGGCGGGAAAACGTGCCCTACTGGCTCGTCAACTTCGGCAGCTGCTGGAAGGTGAAGTACGACGACTCGGTTCCCTACATCGAACTGTTCTTCGTCGCGATGCGGGAGAAGGGCATCCATATCTGGGATGGCTTCCCGTGCTTCATGACCACGGCCCACACCGCGGCCGACATGGACCGCGTGGTCGCCTGCATGGAGGAGACCATTCGGGAACTCAAGGCTGCGGGATTCCTCCCCGAACGCAGTTACGTCCTGGAGCCGGTCAACCGGACTCTGGGGGATGCGCCACCGGTCGCCGAGCCGCAGGAGCACGTGATCCGCGCCGACCGCCCCCCGGTCCCCGGTGCCCGGCTCGGAAGAACGCCCAAGGGGGAACCCGCTTGGTTCGTTCCGGATCCGCAACGGGCCGGAAAATATCTCATGGTGAGCCTTAACGGAAAGTAGGTCTGTTCCCAATGGGGGGCTAAGGGAAGTCCTTACCCAGTAGTGTCGTCAGAATCAGAAATCCGGGCTATCCAATGCCCCACCTCCGGGTTTAGGCTAACGCCCGGATATGAGTGTCGTACCCGAGCTGACGATCCCTCCGATGGCGGAGAATCGTCCGGCGTTCTCGGATCCCTCTCCGAAAGGTCGAACGGGTGGCTACCCCCAAAATTTTGGGTGCTATTCCCCAAAATAGACTCCAAGGTGGAATTGTTTCCTAGCTATGCTTCCTGACGAAATTCGCCGAGAGGAGCCGGTGGAGTTTGATCCGTTTGCCGGCCCCGAGATCGACTGCACGATTCCGACGACGGAGGCGCAGCGGGAGGTTCTTGCCGCGTCCGAAATGGGGGTGGAGGCGTCATGCTCGTACAACGAGAGCATTACGCTGGAGCTCAAGGGAATCCTGGAGCGGCAGGCGTTGGAGCAGGCGATCCGCCTGCTGGTGGACCGCCATGAGGCCTTGAGGTCCAGCCTGAGCGCGAACGATCTGCAGATGATCGTGGCTCGTGGGATCGAGGTGGAGACGACGTTCATTGACCTTTCCGGACTGAACGAAGCCGGCCGTGACCGGGAATTGCAGGCGATTGCGGATGCGGACATGACCACGCCGTTCAATCTCCGGACGGCTCCGCTGTTCCGGGCCCGGTTGATCCGGCTCGCGCCGGAGCGGCATTGGCTTCGGCTGACGGCCCACCATGTGATTTGCGACGGCTGGAGTTTCGGTATTCTCCTCGCGGAACTCAGCGTCCTGTACAACGCCATCCGCCGCGGCGCAGTGCCCTCCCTGCCTCCCGCCGTTTCCTTCAGCGAGTTTGCCTCCACGGTCCTGAATTTCTCGGCGAGCCCGGAACACGACAAGGTCGAGCGCTTCTGGCTCGACCGTTTTGAAGGGCCGCTGCCCCGGATGGATCTCCCGACGGATCGTCCCCGGGGCCGCCGCCAGGACTTCCGTGGCCATCGTCTCGACATTGAGCTGCCGCCCGAGGTGGTGCGCGGACTTCGTGAGACGGCCACCCGGGCCGGCGCGAGCTTCGTCACCATCCTGCTCGCCACCTACGAGCTGCTGTTGCACAAGCTGACGGGTTCCGACGAACTTGTCGTGGGACTGCCCGCGGCCGGCCAGAGTGATCTCGCGCTGAAGCACCTGGTGGGACACTGCGTCAACCTCCTGGCGTTGCGCAGCCACGTGGACCGCGACCGGAGTTTTCTGGATTACCTCCGGGATCGCCGCTCGGCTCTGCTCGATGCCTTTGAGAATCAGCGGTACACGTTCGGCACCCTCGTCCGGAAGCTGCGCGTTCCCCGGGAACCGGGACGGGTTCCATTGGTGCCCGTGGTGTTCAACATCGACATGAACATGGACGACGGCGTGGGCTTCGATGGGCTCACGCACCGCGTCCTCAGCAATCCTAGGAAATTCGAGAATTTTGACCTGTTCCTCAACGCCACCGGCAACGACCAGCGATTGGTGCTCGAGTGGAGCTACAAGACGGAGCTGTTCGAGGAGGACACGATCCGGTCCTGGATGAAGGATCTCGTTCGCATTGCCGAGCGGATCTCCCGGGCACCGTCGGCGCCGATTGAGGAGTTGCTGGCGGAATCCCCCCTGACCGGGGAACCCGACCAGGTGCCGCGCGAATGGTCCGGCACCTTCACGGCATACCCGCGCGACACTCCGATCGGCGTGCTCTTCGACGAGGTGGCCAACCAGTATGCCGGCCGGGTTGCCTTGGAACTCGGAACGGAGCGGATGGATTATCGGACGCTGCATCAGCGTGTGGTCGCCCTCAGCGCCCGTCTGGTGGCCCTCGGCGTCAAACCCGGTGATCCGGTCGGACTTTGCTACGAGCGCGGCTTTGGCCTCATCAGCTCGATGCTGGCAATCCTGCGCTGCGGCGGTTGCTTTGTTCCCTTCGACCCGACCTACCCGGCCAAGCGTCTTCAGTTCATGCTGGAGGACACCCAGGTCGGCGTGCTCCTCACCCAGAAGCACCTTCGCGACCGGCTGCCGTCCCACTCGGCTCGGGTGATCCTGCCCGATGACGAACTGTCGGACACCGAGAGTCCCGCCGTGGACATGCCGGCCGTCTCCGCTGCGCATCCGGCGTACATCATGTACACGTCGGGAAGCACCGGCACGCCCAAGGGCGTCGTGGTGCCGCATCGCGCCATCGTGCGCCTGGTCCGCGACCAGAATTTCCTGCCTTTCGGACCCGATCTCACGTTCCTCCAGATTTCCAACCTGTCCTTTGACGCCTCAACCCTCGAGATCTGGGGGGCGCTTCTGAACGGTGGCCGGCTGGTGCTGCAACCCCAGCCGAAGCCCACCCTGCAGGAGATCGTGCAGACGGTTCGCCAGCACGGCGTCACCACGGTTTGGTTCACCTCGGGTCTCTTTAATCTAATGGTGGACCAGCACCTGGAGGAGTTGCGCGGTCTGCGGCACATCCTGGCGGGCGGCGACGTCCTCAGCGTTCCCCATGTCCGAAGGGCGTGGAAGGTCCTCGGCCCCGGCGTGCTCATCAACGGGTACGGACCGACCGAAAACACCACCTTCACGTGCTGCCATGTCCTCAGGGATGACATCCAGCCGGGCACCACGGTTCCCATCGGACGTCCCATCCATAATACGTCCGTGTACGTGCTGGATCCGTCCGGAAAACCGGTGGCAGTAGGACGCAAGGGGGAGTTGTTCACGGGCGGCGATGGTGTGGCGCTCGGTTATTGGCGCCGTGAGGAATTGACCCGGGAACGCTTCCTCCCGGATCCGTTTCGGACGTCCGGGGCGGGAATGATGTATCGGACGGGCGATCTGGTGCGATGGCTCCCCGATGGGACATTGGAGTTTCTCGGACGGGCGGACCGCCAGGTGAAGGAGCGCGGATTCCGCGTCGAGCTGGGCGAGATCGAAAGCGCCCTCGATGACCTGGTCTGTGTGAAGGAGCGGGTTGTGGAAGTCCGCCAGGACGGCGGGGAAAAGCAGCTCGTCTGTTACCTCGTTCCCAAGGAAGCCCGGGACTACGGCGATCCTGCGGCGCGGGAGGCCATCATTGCCACGGTGCGATCCCACCTCCGGGATCGGCTGCCCGGTCATATGGTGCCCACGGCCTTTGTCGTGGTCGCCGAGTTTCCGCTCACGCCCAATGGCAAACTGGACCGCCAGGCCCTGCCGGCGCCCGGGTCCCAGGCGGGTCCTGGTCCGGCCCGCTATGAGGCGCCCCGCGATGAACTGGAACGCGGCCTGACCGTTTTGTTTGAAAAGGCGCTGGGACGCAGCCGCATCAGCATTCACGACGATTTCTTTGATCTCGGCGGACACTCGATGATCGCCATCCAGTTGCTGTCGCAGATCGATCAGCAGTACGGACGTTCGCTTCCCCTCGAAACCCTGTTCGAGGCGCCGACCGTCTCCCGGTTTGCGGGGATCCTCCGCAAGAACGCGGCGCGGCCCAAATGGCCCAATCTTTCCCTGCTCCAGCCCGAGGGACCCGGTCTCCCGCTGTTCTGCGTTCACGGCAACGAGGCCAGTTACTTCATTCCGCGCCACCTCGGCCCCACGCGTCCGTTCTTCGCCTTCCTTCACCAGGGTCAGGAAGGGGACGAGATTCGGTTGCGCACGGTAGAAGCCATCGCCACTTCCTATGTCCGGCAGTTGAAGGAAGCGCGCCCGCGCGGTCCGTACCTGCTGTGCGGATACTCCTTCGGCGGCATTGTCGCCTTCGAGATGGCGCAACAGCTCACCGCCATGGGCGATTCCGTGCCGCTGCTGGTGATGATGGACACGTACGCTCCGGGGATTCACCAGGACGCCATGCGCCTGGACTGGCGGTTCTATCAACCGGTCCTGAAGCCGCTGAAGCGATTTCTGATCCGCACCTTCCTGCGTCTCGGGAAGTTGGTTCCGGCCAAGCTCCGGACGTTCTACATCACGGACACCTACGATCACGCGGTCCCGATGTACCATCCCCGGACCTATCCGGGCCGGATCACGGTGTTCAAGGCGGAGCGTGCGTGGGGGCCGACGGATCTCGGCTGGCGCGATCTCGCGGGCGGTGGCATCGACTCGGAAATTGTTCCCGGGGATCACTACACGATGATCCAGGAACCGCAGATCGAGCAGCTCAGTCGCAAGCTCGCCCGTGCCCTCACGGCGGCGGATACTGTCCGCTACTTCGACGGAGCCTGACGCCGTCGCCCGGACGCAGCACCGCGGGTTGACCTATTTCCCGTTCCACCGGATCAGCGCCGGCTCGGCCCGGTTTCCGTGCTCGTATCCGAGGATGGAAACCGCTGCCGGGGCCAGAATGAAGTGGGCGCCCGCTGCCAGGGGAAGCTCCAGCCAGCGCGCCGCCAGCGCCCGGAGGAAGTGGCCATGCGAAAAGATCAGCACGTCTCCTGTCGCCTCTCGCAAGCGGGCCACAACGCGGTCCGCGCGATCCGACACCTCGCTTGGGGATTCGCCGCCCGGCGCGCCATCCCGAAAGACCATCCAGTCGGGAGCCTCCGCCCGAATCTCCGCAGTCTTCAATCCCTCGTACCGCCCGTAATTCCATTCCTGGAGGTCCTCGACGATTTCCAGGGTGCCGTTAAATCCCGCCAGCTCGGCCGTCCGGCGCGCGCGCTGCCGAGGACTGCTCCAAACCCAGTTGTAACGTCCTCCCGCCAGGCGCTCGGAGAGCTGCTTCGCCGCTGCCTCGCCTACCGGATTCAACGGGGCATCGGTGATCCCGGTGTGGCGTCCCTCGCGGGCCCAATCCGTTTCACCATGTCGGACCAGAACAACTCGCGGCATTGAGTTTGGCATGGAAGGCCGTCATTGAATCCGGCCACCGCACGCGCGGCAACTCCGGACCCCGCTGACTCAATCGGCCCCGCCGTTATAGGCGTCGACCGCGGTACCGCGGGCGCAGCTGGTGACACGGGACCCGCCACTCCCGCCCCTCGCGCTCCACCAGATCCCCGAAGGTATCCAATCGCACCACCCGGACCTGAAAGCCCGCGCCCAGCCCCGAAGGCAGCGCACCCGTCCCGGGCGCGGGTACCACCTCGACCACATCCCCCCGTTCATAAAGACGATTCAGTTTCATAGGACTCATCCTGACAGGTGGGGTTGGACAGGGGTGGTCCGACCCGTCGATGGATTGGGGACGACCTGACGGGATGCTGGACGTCTCGCCGGGGGTCCCGTTTCCTCTGCGGGGCCGGCCGCCCGCGCCCCCACCCCGGGGACGGTGCATGCCGGGATTACGAAATGTACTTTAACGGACGTTTGTTTCTTCGGGCCCTGTCCCTGTCGCTGTTCCACCAGCCCTTCAGCATCCGGCGCTGGGCCTACGTGCTGTTCTTCAGCGTCCTGTTCCTCGCCTTCCTCGGAGTGGTCGCGCTGGGACGCCTCGTGGACCGGATCCTGTTTTCCGGATACCGCCGTCAGCCGGTCGAGAAGCCCGTGTTCATCATCGCGCCGCCCCGGTCCGGCACGACGCTGACCCAGAACCTGCTCAGTCTCGACGAGGACCGCTTCCTGCACCTGAAGATGTACCAGACCATCTTCCCGGCCGTGTGCTTCCAGCGGTGCTTCGATGCCGTGGCCTGGATCGACCGTGTGCTCGGGCGTCCGGCCGAACGCCTGCTGGGCTGGTGCGAGAAGAAGTGGTTCGGGGGCTGGGACGACCTGCACAAGATGCGGCTCAACCAGCCGGAGGAGGACGACGCCCTGTTCCTCTACGCCTTCGCCTCCGAGGCCATCTACATGCTCTTTCCCTTTGTGAAGCAGCTGTGGGAAGCGGGATTTCCCGACGCCTTGCCGCCTGAGGATCGCGTCCGGCTGATGCGGTACTATCGCTCCTGCCTTCAGCGGCATCTCTACGCCAACGGGCCGACCCGGACGCTGCTCTCCAAGGCCACGCAGTCTTGCGGCACGCTGGACTCCCTCAACGCCGAGTTTCCGGACGCCCGCTTCATCACCATCATCCGGCATCCCTACCGTTCCCTGGCATCGCACGTCAGCCTTTTCGTCCCGGTCTGGCAGGCGCACTCCCCGGAGATTACCAAGGACGGCCCGGTGGCGAAGGAGTACGGCCAGTTGGCCATCGACTGGTACCGCCACCTGTTTGAGTTCCGGAACCGTGTCGATCCCGCCCACTATTATTGCATCGACTACCGGGATCTGGTCCGGAACCCCCGCGAAACGGTCGAGAAGCTGTACGCGCACTTTGGCTGGACGATTTCCCCGCAGCTGCGGGAACGCCTGACCGCCGCCACCGAGCGCCAGCGCGACTTCAAGAGCAAGCACGAGTACACCCTTGAGGAGTTCGGCATGACCCGCGAGGGCGTGCAGGCGCAACTCGGGGACCTGCTCGACTTCTACCAGCTCGAGCGCTGAGCGCCCGCCGCGGAGACGCGGTTTCCGCCAATGGACTTTCCCGGGCGGTTTCCGCCACGATGCCCCTGTGTCCATCAACGCCGACCATTGCGGGGCGGTGATCCCCTGCCACAACGAGGCGGCCTCCATCGCTGACGTGGTGCGGCGCCTCCGTCGGCTCCTGCCCTCCGTGTGGGTGGTGGATGACGGATCCACCGATGACACCGTCGCCCGGGCCGCCGCCGCCGGGGCTCGCGTGATCCGTCATTCGCGGAGATCCGGAAAAGGGACGGCCCTCGCCTCGGGTTGGGCCGCCGCGGCGGAGTCCGGAATGGCGTGGGTGTTGATGCTCGACGGCGATGGACAGCACCGACCCGAGGAGGCACCCACCCTGCTCGCGGCTGCCGGGCTGTCGCGCCCGCTGGTCATCGGCAACCGGCTGCATGCCCCCGCGGCATTCCCCACTCTCCGTCGGGCGACCAACCGCTGGATGAGCCGCCGCCTGTCGCGTCTGGCGGGTTGCCCGCTCCCGGATTCCCAATGCGGATTCCGCCTCGCCCGGCTCGAAATCCTGCTGGGGCTGGGACTGTCCACGCGGCACTTCGAAATCGAATCCGAGATGTGCGTCGCCTTCGCCCGGCGCGGTCATGCGATTGGATTCGTGGACGTCACGCCCGCCTACGGGAGCGAACGCAGCAAGATTCGTCCGCTGCTCGACTCCCTGCGCTGGACCGCTTGGTATCTTCACACCGCCCGATCCCTTGGCTTCCCCGGCCCGGCCGCACCGCGCGCCGCCCGGATGACTCCCCCGATACCCGCATGAACGAATTCTGGCGCTCCCCCGAGGCCGTCACCCAGGCCGTCCGGATGGCTCGCAGCCACCGGCATTGGCTCGGACGCGACCTCTTCCCCGGGGTCTCGGATTCGCGGGCCCTGGCCGAAGTCCTCTTCGAAGCGCCGTTTGTCCTCGTGAGCCACGGGACGCAACCCGATCCGATTCTCAATTACGGCAACCGGACCGCGCTGCGACTCTGGGAGCTGGCGTGGCCGGACTTCACCCGGACGCCGTCGCGCCTCACCGCCGAACCCGTCGCCCGCGAAGAACGCGCGCGACTGCTCGACGAGGTCACCCGCAACGGATTCATCGCCAACTACGCCGGCGTCCGGATCTCCAGCCGGGGGCACCGCTTCTGCATTCACCAGGCCCTCGTTTGGAATCTCCTCGACGAAACCGGCGCCTACGCGGGGCAGGCGGCCATGTTTGCGCATTGGGACTTTCTCGACGGAGCCTCGGGCGTTCCTGCGGATCGCCGGGCGGCCTCCCCCACGACGCACCCATGAAGGGCCACACCCGCCGCAGGCATCCGATCCGGGAGGTCGGGCATCGCCTAGGGTGGGTCACGCTCCTGATCATGGCGGCGATGCTGCGGGGACAGGACGCCGCGTCCGCAGCGCCCGCCGATTGGTTTGAGATCGAGGTGGTGGATGGCGCGACGAAGCGCGGCGTTCCCTTGATCGCGCTGCGCACGGTGAACCAGGTCCGGTACTGGACGGATTCCGCCGGGCGCGTGGCCTTCCTCGAACCGGGCATGATGAACCGCGACGTGTTCGTCTTCGTGGAAGGGGACGGCTACGACTTCCCCAAGGACGGATTCGGAAATGCCGGCCTGCGCCTGCATCCGGTCCCGGGCGGCTCGCATCGGATTGAAGTGCGCCGGACGGACATCGCCGAGCGCCTGTACCGCGTCACCGGCGAAGGCATCTACCGGGATTCCGTCCTGGTTGGGCATCCCGTCCCCGTTCGTGAGCCGTTGCTGAACGGCGGGGTGACGGGGCAGGACACCGTGATCGCGACGGTGTACCAGGATCGCATCCATTGGTTTTGGGGCGACACGGACCGTCTGTCCTATCCCCTCGGAAACTTCTCGGCCTCCGGCGCGACCTCCGCGCTGCCTGGCCAGGGCGGACTCCCGCCGGCGGTGGGCATCGACCTCACCTATTTCGTGGGCGCCGATGGATTCGTTGCCCCAATGTGCCCGGATTTCGGACCCGGACTCCAATGGATCGAATCGGTCTTCGTCCTGCCGGATGAGTCGGGCCGGGAACGCCTGATGGCGCGGGTCTCCAGCCAGAAGGGACTTGAACCCGCCTATGCCTGGCACCTGGCGGTGTGGAATGACACGCTGCACCACTTTGAGAAACGGATCACCTGGCCGCTGCGGGACGGCCATGACTCGGCGCATCCGTTTCGCGCCACCGCCCACGGCACCGACTATCTCTTCCTGTATCCAGACCTCCGCGTGGCCGCGCGCTGGGATGCGGTGACCAACCTGGCGCGCTACGAAGCCTTCACCTGTCTCACGGACAACGGGGACGTGGACCGAGACGGGTCCGGATCCCCGCAATGGCGATGGCGGGCCGGAGCATCGCGTCCGGGACTCGCCGCGCTCCGGCGCGCGGACATCGAACCGGGCACCCGCGATGTGGAGACCGGAGCGCCGGTCTCGCTCAACCGGGGTTCCGTCACCTGGAATGCCTACCGGAAGCGCTGGATCCGCATCGCGTCCGGGGAGCCGGGCCAGATCTGGTATTCCGAGGCCCTGGCTCCCACGGGGCCCTGGGAGTCGGCGCGTCGCGTCGTGTCGCAGCGCGCCTACAACCTCTACAATCCCACCCAGCATTCCTTCTTCGACGAGGAGGGCGGACGACGGATTTACTTCGAGGGCACCTACACCGCGGCCTTCTCGTCCGCGCACGAAAAGACACCGCACTACGACTACAACCAGCTTCTCTTCCGCCTCGATCTCGCCGATGAACGGCTTCACCTGCCGGCCCCGCAGCGTCCGCCACTCAATCCGGTACCGGTGATTCCGGGGGTTGCCGCAGGCCGGTGATCCCATTGCCTCGGGGGCTCCGCCCGGGCACGGTGAAGACGTCCATGGCATCCGATCCCAACCCGCCTCCGCGCCGGCGCTGGTCCTCCCCGATTGCCGGGATGCCGGAGCAGCGGCAGATCTGGTCGTGGATCTCCTTCGATGTCGCGAACCAGTCCTTCACGCTCATCATCAACACGCTGCTGTTCTCCATCTTCTTCTCCGAAGTGGTGGTGCGCGACCCGGCGATCGACGACCGGCTGTGGGCGTTGACCTACGGGAGCAGCATGCTGCTGTGCGCCCTCCTGTCGCCGGTGGCGGGTGCCATGGCCGATGAACGGGCCTGGAAGAAGGCGTCGCTGCTGGGCACCGGATTCTGCTGCGGTCTGCTGACCTGCGCGCTCGCGTGGATCCAGCCCGGCCAGATCGCCCTGGCCGTGGCGCTCTACATTCCCGCGAACTTTGCCTTCTCCATCGGCGAAAACTTCCTCGCCAGCTTCCTGCCGTCCTTGGCGCGTCCCCAGGAGATGGCGCGGGTCAGCGGATTCTCCTGGGCCTGCGCCTACGGCGCGGCGCTCCTGCTCCTCGTCGTGACGGCTCTCGGCATGCTCACGTCGCATCGAACGGCCCCGAACCAGTGGCGCCCCTTCTTCGTCTTCGCTGGCGCCTGGTTCCTGATGCTCTCGGTGCCGACGCTGCTCTGGCTCCGGGAACCCCCGCTGGCTGCCTCCGGATCCTCGGGACGGCCGGTCCTGATCGCCGGATTCCTCCGCCTCGCCGACACGGTCCGCCACCTCTCCGCGCATCGCGACCTCGTGGTGCTCCTGGGGGCGTCGCTCTTCTACGGCACGGGCATGAGCGTGGTCATCTTCTTCGCCTCCAAACTCGCCGCGGAATTCGGATTCACGCAGGTCCACCTCGTGCTGTTCATCGCGGTGATCACCGTCTCGGGCATTCTCGGCACCCTGTTGCCGATTTATGTCCAGGACCGCGCCGGACACCGCCGCATGACCCTGTTCCTGCTGTCCGTGTGGGTGGTGACCACCGGTGGTTTTGCCCTCTACGCCTACCTCCGCGAGGCGCATGGGCACGGGCCGGGCGTGGGTCCATTCCCCACGTGGCCGCTGTGGTGGATCGGGAACCTGCTCGGATTCGGGCTCGGCTCCCTCGGCGCGGCCAACCGGGCGTTCGTCGGATACCTCGCACCCGCCGGACGGGAAGGGGAGACCTTCGGATTGTGGGGCATGGTCTTCAAACTGTCCGCGATCATGACCTTTCCCTTCGCCTGGATGAAGGACACGGTGGGAACTCCCGCTGCGCTCGCCTTGCTGACCGCGTTCCTCGCCGTCGGACTGCTGCTCACCCTCGGGATCAATGAATCACGTGGACGCGCCGCGGCTCTCCGAAGCTGATCCCGGGATCCGCACCGCCAGCGCCCCGAGTCCCACCAGCGCCACGACCACGGCGAGGACGCGGAAGGCCGGGGCATAGGACCCGCTGGCCTTCACTCCCTCCGCAAACCACACGGGGCCCGCGGCCGACCCTATCACGGTCAGCATCTGGGCGGCGCCCTGGATGCGCCCCAGCTCCCGGCGTCCGTAGACCCGGCGCCAGATCGAAAAGAACAGCACCGATACGCCGCCCCCCGCGATCCCCATCAACGCGGCCTGGCCAAAAAGCTCCGCCTGCGATTGCAGGTGGGGGATCCACGCCAGACCCAGGGCCAGCAGCCCCAGCGACGCCGCCATGAGGCGCCGGGGTCCGACCCGGTCCATGAGCCCGCCGCCGAGAAAATTTCCCGCTAGTCCGGTGATCGCCGTGACCGCCAGCGCGCTGTGATACGCCGAGGTGGCAAATCCCCGCTCCTGCAGGATCGACTCGTTGAAGAGGCCGAGTCCGGACGCCACCAACCCGTAGAGCGTGGATCCCAGCGCCATGACCCAAAAGAACGGCGTCTTCAACGCGCCTCCCAACGTGGCGTCCCGGGATTGCCCGTCCAATTCCCGCCCGCCCTCCGCCGATGCCGGGTCTCCGGACAGCCCGCACGACTCCGGCGAACGGCGCACCAGCACGAAGGCCAACGGTGCCAGCACCGCCACCAAGGCTATCCCGACGGTGTGCCATGCCACGCGCCAGCCGGAGTGCTCGACGAGGAATCCCACCCCCGGAAACGCCGCCATGAATCCAATGCTCAGGGCCACGGTGTAGGCGGCCATCGCCTTCGGAAGCCGCCCCGAAAACCACAGCCCCGGGAGGGTCAGGCTCGCCACGGACAGCGCGCTTTGTCCGAGGGCCCGGGACAACGTCACGGCCATCACGAGTCCGAACACCGTGCCGACGCGGCTCATGCCCAGGACCGTGGCGCCGAGTGCGAGGCAGACCGTCGTCAGCACCGTTCGCGCCCCGAAACGGTCCATGAGCCGCCCAAAGCCCACGCAGGCCAGCGAGCCGGCGAGCGTGGCCCAGAAGTTGATGCGCGCGAAGCCGCCGCGATCCACGGGCAGATCCCGGAGCAGGGATTCAGTGATCAGGCCGAGCCCCTGTGTCCGGCCGGGCAGGGTGCCCACCATCGCCAGGGCCGCGACGCCCACCTGGATCCAGCCGGCATAGAACGGAAGACGACCCAGCCAGGAACGAGGAGAGGAGGAATTCGGTGCGGACGTAGTCACCCGGCGGAAAGCCTACCGGCCTCGGGTCGGGGGATCACGGCAATCCCGCGCCGCGGTTCCGGCCGCTCGTTCGGGTGGACCCCCAGATCCAGAGCAACCCCGCGCATAGTGCGCCTCCGATCCAGCGCCGGCCACCGGACGCAAACACCACCGCGCCGTTGAACCACAGGAACCAGAAAATACCCCGCCGGACGCTGCGGTACACACCCGGACGGTTCCAGTGATCGCCCCGACCCCACGCCATCGCGGCATCCGCACACCACCAGGCGAGGAGGATTTCGTTGAGGATCACCCCGCCGCCCCAACCCCAATTCATCAGGGCCTGCAGGCGCCGCGCCGTGGCGTCCACGGCGGCGGATTGGCTCCATCCGTGAACGGTGTGGAAGGCGATGCCGATGTGGAGGGCCATCGCGACGGCGCCCACCGACCAGACAACCCGGGCGCGTCGAAAGGAAGGACCCTCCGCTGCGGCGAGCGCCATCCGGTATTCCCCGGCGGCCCACAGCCAAAAGGCCAGCCAGGCGGAGAGGTACACGAAGAGGAGCGGCATGGGGAACGCAGGGACCGGGGTCGCTGCGGAGGCAACGCTCGCACGGATGCCGAAGGCCGTCACACCCGGACTGCGTCGGGCCGCCGACCTCCAAACCTTTTGCCGCGGCGTTCCACCCCGGATAATGCTCGTCCATGACGCTGCCGCCCTTGGTGGAACGCGAACTCCGGGTCGCCTCCCGGCAGCGGAACACCTATCGCTTCCGGATCGCGGCGGCGCTCATCGCGGGCGTCATTGGCATCGCGTTCATCTCCCTCACCCTGGTCGGGGCCTTCCCCATCGCCAAGGCGAGTCTCGGAAGCGGACTGTTCAGCATCCTGTCGTGGATCGCCTTCATCACGGCGATGGGATCCGGTCCCTTCCTGACCTCCGATTCCCTGAGCCAGGAGCGGCGCGAGGGCACGCTCGGACTCCTCTTTCTCACCCCACTCCGCGGACCCGACATCGTCCTGGGCAAACTCCTGTCCACGTCGCTGCGCTCCGGCTATGCGATGCTGGCCGTCCTGCCGGTGTTGGGCATTTCCCTGACGCTCGGGGGCGTCGCGGTTTCTGAGTTCTGGAAAACCGTCCTGGCGCTCATGACGGCGCTGGAAGTGTCCCTCGCGGCCGGACTCTTGTGCTCCGCGGTCAGCCGTGAGTCGCAGAAGGCGCTGGGACTCACGCTCGTCGTCCTCGCGATCCTCAACCTTGCCGGTCCTGCGCTGGATGCGCTGCTCCAATCCAGTGCTGCCGTCCCGCCGATCGGCCGGCAAGTCAGCCCCGGCTATCTCTTCCTGATCGCGACCGCGTGGGGCAGGGTCCCGTTCTGGAGTTCGCTGCTCGTGAATCAGATCGTGGTGGGGGCGCTGCTCGGACTCACCTGCCTGGCGGTTCACCGGAACTGGCGGGACGGCGGTGACGCTGCCGGCGGGGGCCGGTCCCGCCGTTGGGGGTTCGCCTCCCGCCGGTCCACGGCCACCCGGTCCCCGGCGATGCGCCATCGCCTGGAGGACAATCCGGCCTACTGGCTCGCCTGCCGCCACGGATGGCTGTCGCGCTGCCTGTGGGTCCTCGCGGGAATCCTCACCGTGGGGACGCTGGGTTTGGCGCTCGCCGTGGGATTCGATCCCGACAGTCCCTGGACCTACGCGTGGATGCTGGCGGGCACCCTCTGGAGCGTCGTAGCCCTACTACTCTACCTCGCCACCGCCATGCAGGCGGTTCGTCTTCCGGCCGAGACCCGCCGGAGCGGCGTGTTGGAACTCCTGCTGACCACGCCCTTGTCCGAGGCGCGGATCGTGGATGGTCAATGGCGCGGCCTCATGCGAATGATCGGCCTGCCATTGCTGGTATGCCTGCTGACGGAACTCGTGGCGACCTACGCCTCCCAACAGGTGTCGCACCGACAACTGACGGTGGCGATGACGTCCGCACCGCCCCTCGCGGCGCTCACCAACGCCCCTCCGGGATCGGTTTCCGGTAGTGCGACCAACTTCGTTTCCCTGCTCCCTGGATCCCCGGGCTTCGCGGTTCCACCCCCCTGGGTTCCGGTGCTCCTCTCCGTTCTCTCGGCGCTCACGTTTGTCGCCAACCTAGCCGCCATCGCCTGGGTGGGAATCTGGCTCGGGCTCGTTTCGAAGAGCGCCAACATAGCGACCTTGAAGACCCTGATTTATGTGCAGGTGGTCCCGGCCGTCGTCATCGGCATCCTTTCGGGGATCGCCATCCCGATCGTGACCTTTTCGACGATCGGCAAACCCGGCGGCGTCTCGGCCGCGCGGGTGGGCTTCCTGACTGCCTGGCTGCCGCTGATTCTGGTGTCCTTCAACACGCTCCTCAGCCTCCTGAAGGATCTGGTCTTCGTAAATTGGGCCCAGGGGCACCTGCATGCCGAGTTCCGTCAGCGGGCGACGGACGTGCTGTATGCAGAGGTGGCGGCGCCTCCGCTGCCCGTGCCGACCTCCCTGCCGTACCCGCCCCCGCTGCCGCCCGTGCCACCTCCTCCGATGGCGCCGCCGCCCCGCGCGTGACTAGTGCCGCTGCCAGGGAGCGGTCGATTCGTGGGCCCAGATCTGTTCCACGGGCTGGCGGGACCGGACCACGGCGGCCTTCTTCCCGTTCACCAGCACCTCCGTGGCCAGCGGGCGCGAGTTGTAGTTGGAGCCCATCACGGAGCCATAGGCCCCGGCGCTGAGCAGCGCGAGGTGATCCCCTTCGTCCACCTTGGCCAGCGGACGATCCTTCGCGAAGTAGTCGCCGCTCTCGCAGATCGGGCCCACGACGTCCGAGGACACCGTCGCCCCGGAGCGCTTCGTCAGCGGCACGATCTCGTGATAGCTGTCGTAAAACGCCGGCCGGATCAGGTCATTCATCGCCGCATCGACGATCACGAAGTTCTTCCGTCCGGTCTTCTTGATGTACTCCACCCGCGTGACCAGCGCGCCGGCGTTGCCGGTGAGGAAGCGGCCCGGTTCGAGCAGGATGCGGAGTCCGAGTGGTTGCAGCAGCGGCACGAGCGTCTTGGCGTACCGCTCGGGCGTGAGAATTCCGCGTCCCTTGCCCTTCGTCCACCACGCCGGGTCCGCGCTTTCCAAGGCGGGCTGGTACACGATGCCGATGCCGCCGCCGATACTGAAGAAGTCGAATCCGTGCCGCGCGTTGAGGCGGGTCACCAGCGGCACCACCTTTTCCACGGCGAGGCGGAACGGCTTCACGTCCGTGAGTTGGGACCCGATGTGCATCTGGAGACCGCGCAGCCGGAGGTTGGGCAGCTTCGACGCGCGGGCGTACACGCCCTCGATCTCCTCGAAGGCGATGCCGAACTTGTTCTCGTAGGTCCCCGTGGTGATCTTGGCGTGGGTGCCTGCATCCACGTTGGGATTCACCCGCACCGCCACCGGCGCGATTCGGCGGAGTTTCACCGCCACGCGGCTGATCCGGCGCAGTTCGGCTTCGGACTCCACGTTGAAGCTGTAGATCTCGTTCCGCAGGGCGAAGGCGATTTCCTCCTCGGTCTTGCCCACGCCGGCGAACACGCATTTCCGGGGATCGCCGCCCGCGGCCATCACCCGTTGGATCTCGCCCGCGCTCACCGTATCGAATCCGCTCCCCAGGTCCGCGAGCGTGCGGATCACGGCTAGGTTGGAATTGGACTTCATGGCGAAGCAGATCAGGTGATCCACCGGGGCCATAGCCTGGTCCAGTTTGGTGAAGTGGTCGGACAACGTCGCCTGGGAGTACACGTACAGCGGCGTCCCGTGCTTCCGGGCGAGGGCCGACAGCGGAATCCCCTCGCAGCACAGCTCTTTGCCGACATACCGGAACGAATGCATAAGCGGCCGTTTTGCCAGAGACCGCGGTGTGTCGCAAGGTGATTGGGGAAGGGGAGAGGAGTCCTTGGTCATTCGTCGGTGGGCGCGCCCAATGACCAGTAACTAATGACGAAGGACCAATTCGATTCCACGCCTTCCCAAAAAAAGTCTTTGCCAAGAAGGCCTGCGGTCCTCACTTTCCGCGGGCCTTTGGGACGGGGCGTAGCGTAGCCTGGTAGCGCGCCTGTTTCGGGTACAGGAGGTCGTGAGTTCAATTCTCACCGCCCCGACCATCCCAAGAGCGGCCCTGAGATGGGGCCTTAAACCATCTTGCCAACTGCGCACGTGGTGGAATTGGCAGACACGCTACTTTGAGGTGGTAGTGCCGAAAGGCGTGCAGGTTCAAGTCCTGCCGTGCGCACCATCCGGCCCCGGTCTTCACCGGGGCCGTTTTATTGGGGGACCTGCCTTCAGGCTGCTCACACTGAAGACGATGGTGTGGTTGACCGAGGGCTTTCCGAGTTCATCGATCCCCTGAAAGTCGACGATTTGTGAAGCTGCCCCTCCTCAAAGTGCGAAATCCCGGTTCGCCTGTTGCCTTTCGACGGGACGGGTGGGTCAGGTGGGGCCGCAGCCTGATGGCTGGACTACAAACGAGGGGGAGCGGGTGAAGGCGGGCTTCGAGAGTCAGGGCTTTCGGGTGTGGGTGTGTCGCTGCCACTCCGCCAGGCCGTCGGGACCGAGCAGTGTTTCGTAGCCGGCGGGCCAGGGGTCGAGCCAGCCGATGCCCGGGTAGCTCTGGAGCTTGGCCATGCGCTGGGCGAGGGCGAGCGAATCGGGACGGAAGCGCTGGCAGGCTTCGAGGTGGAGGGACAGCAGGGAGGTCTCGAGGTCCGAAGACCAGTACTCGCTGTCCTGCACCGCCATCACCAACGCCTCGGATCTCCACGGGGCAAGTTCGACGGCCTCCGGGACGCCGGTGGCGGTCGGGGATTCGAGCGCGGTTTGCAACAACGGCGAGAGCCAGACGATCCGTCGTTCGACGGGACCTGAAGCCTGCCACGACACGTCGGCCGGGATTTCGGTGAGCCGTTGAATCAGCTCCCGGAGCGCCGGGGCATTGAAGTCCCCCCGCAGGGCGGCCGTCCGCCAGGAGAGGAGCCTGCCCATCTCCGGATCCAGATCGGCACGCTCCAGGAGCCATCCTTCCAAATGGTCCCGGGGACCTGGGCAGAGGTTGGTGGCCAGTTTCGCACGGGTATCATGGGTCCATTCCATGGAGGTCAGGATCCTTGAACCCCTGGGACAACCGCGGTCTGACGTGCCGGAGGATCCGCTTGAAAGCGGGACGACCTTCGATGTCTCGTTTGTAGTGCAGGCTTTAGCCTGTTGCTTCTCGACGCGACGAGTGGGGCAGCGGGGTGGCAGCCTGAAGGCTGGACTACAAGCAGGGGGATGCGCGGGCACTTGCCCTCTGCCGTGGGCGAACTGCTTCTTGGAATTGGTTCCCGCACATTCTCATCGTCGCCGGCGGATGGCTTTCACATCCTGCCGCGGTGGCGAATCCCAACGACCTTCCGCCAAACGATCCTCCGGAGGCAGGTGTCCCGCGGGCACCGCGCATTCGGTTGAAGGTGCACACGCCGCCGACGGAGCCTGTGGAGTCCCCGGGCGAGACCGGGCCGCAGTATTACCTGTCCCGGGACGGGGAACCGGTGGGCCCATTCTCCCGTGCGCAATTGGATTCCATGTTCGGTGCGTCCGACGCGAATCCGGAGGAGTTGGCCTGGAGGGAAGGCATGCCGGACTGGCGTCCCCTGCGCGAACTGCTCGATGGGGTCGATGGCTCCCGAAATCCTTCCGCCAGCGCCCCGCCGGGGAACGAGTCGGTGGGCCGAAATCAGGATGGATTCCGGTCGTTGCTGTGGGGTTCCCTGTCCTATCCGTTTCGCGGGGACGGCGTGATCCTGCTGGTGGTGGGCACGCTGTTCTTCGCGTTCCTTGGGCTGTTGACCCGTTACGGGACGCTTTTCGCTTGGATTCCATCCCTGATGGCGGGCGGGTACTTCCTGGCGACCCTTCAGGGAATCGTCCAATCCACGGGGGCCGGGGACGCGTCGCCTCCCACCTGGCCGGACATTACAAACTGGGTTGGGGATCTCGTTGCACCGTGTCTGAAGTGGCTCGTGTCCCTGGCGGTGGCGTTCGGTCCGGCCATCCTGTGTTTCGAGATGGCTTCCTCGATGGACGGTGGTCTTCCCGATTCGGGGGAACTCGCGTCCCGTGAGCAGGCGCTCTGGCTGGGCGCGGCGCTGGGGTTGTTTCTCCTGGGAGTGGTTTACTTCCCCATGGCCATCCTGGGTGTGGCCATGAGCGACTCGCTGGGGGCGTTGTCGCCGGCGTTTGTGGTGCGCTCGATCGCCGCGGTGCCGGGTTCGTATGCCGCGGTCGTGACGATGATGCTCGTTCTCCTTTTCCTTCGAAGCGTCGTGGATGCCCTGATGCGGCGTGTGCCCGTGCCTTTGGTGGAACACTTCACGGGCGCGTTCATCTCACTGTACTTCGGATTTGTTCAGGCGCGGATTCTCGGGGTGCTCTACCGGAGTCATCGGGAGCGATTGGGATGGTTTTGAGCCGGTGAACTCGGGACGAAGAATGATGCGTTGGTAGTACAGGCTTTAGCCTGTTTCCTCTCGACGCGGCGGGGGCGCCAGGGGGTGGACAGCCTGAAGGCTGGACTACGAACTTGGGGCGGTTGAGGTGTGGCACTGGAGCAGGGCCTGGACGTCTTGGTCGTGTTCCACGGAGCGGGGGTGGAACATGAACTCGTGGAGGCCGGGCGGGAGGGTGGGGACGATCCGCAGGATTTCCTCGCCGTTCATGCGGAAGACGCGGTCGAGTCCCCAGACGGTGGCCGGAGTCCGGAGGGTGCCGGAGGCGAAAGTGCGACTCTGGAGATTTCCAATTCGGCGGGTGAACCCAGACGTGAGGTCACCGCCGGAGCCAAACGAGCGATACGCTCCACCCCGGAACCACGCGCCGCCGGCATCGCCGACGATTTCGTGCAGAACCCGTCCCACCCAGGGATGCAGGTGCAGATGGTGATGACTGTTGATGAAACGGCAGGGAAGCCGGGTTTCCTGGAATGCGCGCCACTGCTGGGCGAGTTCCTGCCGGACAATCCGGCGGTGGGCTGCGGTCAGGGCGAGGGTCATTCCGGCACGGATCGGCGATTGACCCCAGGGCCACTCCGGGAGGGTCAGCGGACGGGAATCACAGAGATGCAGGTGCCACCCGAGTTCGAGACCGGGGGTGGACCGCGCCAGTTCAATCGCTTCCTGCGTTCCCTCCTGTCCCATCATCAGGCTCGCACCCGTGAGGGCTCCGTGCCGATGGGCATGCAGAATCGCCTGGTTGACCGGGGCGTCCCGGCCGAAGTCGTCGGCGACGAAGGCCAGTTGCAGTCCGTGGCTCACTGTTCCGAAGGCTTCCCCGAAACTCGACGGAAGGCGATCTGAAGCTCACGCCGGGACCGGATCGGCAGGGTGGGGACGGAAAATAGGGTGGCCCGCGGATCAGATTTCCTTTGCCCCCCGGGGCGGGTCCGGGCTGATCGTCTCCGGACACGCATGGCGGTCTCCCCCACCATCCTCGTTACCGGAGGCACCGGGTTCATTGGCCGTCATTTGGTCGGCCAACTCCTCGGCGCGGGTCACGTCGTTCGCGTGTTCTGCCGGTCCGGACGCAAGGCGGAGGCCCTGTTCGGAACCCGGGTGGAGGTGGTGGAAGGGGATCTCACCTCCGCCGACGCCGCCAGGACGGCCTGCCGGGGCGTGGACCGGATGTTCCATGTCGCCGGACTTTACTGTTTTGGAGCGCGTCATCGGGCGGAATTGTGGCGGGTGAATGTTGAGGGAACGCGCACGGTGCTGGAGACCGCCCGGACTTCTGGGGTGCGTCAGGTGGTGCATTGCAGCACGGCGGGAATTCTGTCCGCGCAGGGGCGTCTGCTCACGCACCTCGACCTGCCCGCGAAGCCGCCGGCCGGGTGTGGCTACAAGATATCGAAGTGGCACGGTGAACGGCTCGCGCTGGAGGCTGCGGCAGCGGGGATTCCGGTGGTGATTGCGAGTCCGACCGCTCCAATCGGGGCCGGGGATGAACGTCCGACACCGACGGGGCAGATGATCCTGGACCTCATGGAGGGACGCTTTCCCGCCTGTTCCCGCACCGGACTCAATGTGATTTCCGTGGTGGATCTCGCCCGGGGATTGGTGGCGGTGTCCGAACGGGGAGTCTCTGGCGAACGCTACGTCCTCGGGCATGAGAATCTCTGGCTCGAAGAGTTCCTCGCACGCGTGGCGGCGCAGGTCGGACGGCGTGCCCCGCGCGCCTGGGTGCCGTGGCCGGTCGTCGCGGCGGGGGGATTGTTGGGGGACCTGGCGGGACTGCTCACCGGACACGGCGGGGAACGTCTTTGCTGGGAAACCGCGTACTACGCCCGTCAGCGCCAGTTCTTCGACATCGAAGCCACCGAACGTCGCCTCGGGTGGCGGGCCCGGGAGGACCTCGATGGGGCGATCCGGGAAACTGTGGAATGGTTCTCCAACCGTGCCGCGGGCCGGCCGAGCGAAACTCCCGTGGAGCGCGGGGCCACTGTGCTGCCGTGAGCCCTGAGGTGTCGGATCCCACCCACGTCCGCCGTCCCAGGACGAAGACAGGAGCGGTTCGATGACCGTGTTGCTGGTCTGGAGCGGGGCGGCCGCGGTGTGGTGGATCCTCGCCATCGCCCTGGTGCACGCGTCCCGCCGTGCGGTGGGTCCCGCAGTTCGTGGACCGCAGACTCCCGACACTCCGCGCCCGCGTCTGACGTTGTTCAAGCCGCTGCCGACCGTACCCGATCTGCGCACGCGGGACGCCCTGGCCGCGGCCATCGGTTCCTTTCTCCCGCAACTGGACAACACGGCGCAATTGCTGGTGGGTGTCCCGCAGGAGCAAGCCGACCTGTGGACGCCGGTGCTCGATGCGTGGAGCCGTCAGGGGTCGCCGGACGGACTGCGGGTTGTTATTCGCGAGACCCCGCGTCAGCGGTCGAATCCGAAGGTGGCCTGGCTTGAAGTGCTCGCGCCGGAAGCGACCGGGGAACTGTGGCTGTGGTCCGATGCGGACGTGGTGGCGCCCGCGGGACTGCTGGAGGAACTCCGCAGCGAGCTGGCGGCGCATCCGGAGGCGGGGGCCGTGACCACGCCGTATGGAATCCGATCCACGGATCATCCGGCCGGCTGGTGGGACGCGCTCTTCGTCAATGTGGAGTTCCTTCCCGGATCCCTGTTGCTGGGGCGGCTGGGACCGGTGCCGCTGGCGTTTGGTGCGGCGGTCCTCTTTCGCGCGGAGGATTTCCGGAAGCGCGTCTCGTGGGAGGAACTGGGGGCAAGTCTCGCCGATGATCACGAACTCGGCCGCCGACTCGCGCCGGTGATCATCAGCCGGGTGGTCACGGAGACCTGCGCACTGGAGACGCAGCTCGGTCCGGCGCTTCGTCACGTGTACCGATGGCAGAAGACCATTCGTTGGTGTCGTCCGGGCGGCTTCGCCGCGTTGGTGGCGATCCTGCCCCTGCTGGGTTGGGCGGTTTTGTGCGCACTCCGACCGACGGAACCACGAGTGTGGATGGGAGGTGCGACGCAATACGTCTTCGAGGTTCTCGTTGCCGGTGTGCTGATGCAGCAGGTGGGCTTTCGGGGTCCGGCGCTCGGCACACTGGCGGTGCTCGTGTGGCCCGCGGTCCGCGCCGGGGTTTGGCTGGCGGCCTGGTTGCCGATCCCAGTCACGTGGGGAGACACGCGCCCGTGGGAACGCCCGGTCCGGTGAGGCCCGTTTGGTTTGTAGTCCAGCCTTCAGGCTGTCCGGGAACGCGGCCCCATCTCCGGCGCAAGAAGGGGACAGGCTGAAGCCTGCACTACAAGCGCGACGCTTGCCGCGGGCGGAGGGCGTGGCAGCCTCGGACGTCATGTCCGAAACCGCGTACGACGCCGTCATCATCGGGGGAGGCCCCGGGGGCAGTTGCGTGGCAACGCGGCTCGCCAAGGCCGGGCGGCGGGTGCTGGTCATCGAAAAGGAGCGATTCCCGCGGTTTCACGTCGGAGAGTCGCTGCTTCCCTACAACCACGGGATCTTCGAGGAACTCGGGCTCCTGCCCGTACTCGAGCGGGAGGGATTTCCCATCAAGCGCGGCGCCCAGTTTCATCTGGGCAACGGCAGCAAGGGCACGGGGTTCATCTTTCGCCAGGGCTGTTTCACGCGGCATACGGAGGCATTTCAGGTCGAACGGGCAAAGTTCGATGACCTCCTCCTGCGCCACGCCGCGACCTCGGGCGCCGAGGTGCGCGAGGGCGTCGCGGTGGAGCGTATCTCGGTCGATGACTCGGGTGTGGCCATCACCACCCGCGACGCGGGCAATGGCCCGGTCGGTGAAGTTCGCGGACGCTTCCTGATCGACGCGTCCGGACGCGGCAATGTCACCGGCAATCAGGAGGGACTCCGGGTTCCAAATCCAAGCCTCCGGAAGATCGCTGTCTTCGGACACTTCGAGCACGTGGGACTCGATCCCGGGGAGAAGGCCGGGGACACGGTCATCGTCCGGCTCGACAACAAATGGTTCTGGCTGATTCCCCTCGATCTGGGGGGCGATGGGCGCCCGTCCAAGGTCAGTGTGGGTCTGGTGCTGGATCGTGACGAACTGGCGTCCGGCGGCGAATCCCCCGAGACGGTGTTTACGCGTCTCGCCGCGGCGCATCCGCCGGTGGCGGCGCGTCTCCGCGACGCAAGCCGGGTGTCCCCGATGCACGTCACCGGCGACTTCAGCTATCGCAACCGCACGTTCTTCAGTCCGCGCGTGGTGCGTGTCGGCGACGCCGCGGGATTCATCGACCCCATTTTCTCCAGTGGCGTCTTCCTGGCGATGTTCTCGGGGAAGCTCGCCGCGGATGCCGTGCTGAATGCGTTGACCGAGGGCGGGGACGGAACCCGCGGCTTCGAGTCCTATGAGCGACGGATCCGCTCGGCCATGCAGATCTACTGGGAGATGGTGGAGAACTTCTACACCACGCCGTTCATGGAGTTGTTCCTGGAGCCGCGGGCGAAACTCAACCTCGCGGCGGCGGTCAATGCGGTGCTCGCCGGGGAACTGGAGGGAGGCTGGCGCCTGCGATGGCGGATGCGGGTGTTCTTCTGGCTCGTGAAGCTACAGGCCCGTTTTCCCCTCGTGCCCCGGATTTCCTTCGCGCCCGCCGCATGACCCGCCTCCCCTTCCGCCGGTCGGGAACCGCGCTCCTCCTGCTCGGGTTGCTTTCACTGGGTGCGGGATGCTCGACCGCGCCGACGTTTCCCACCGTGGATTTATCCGAGGCCGGTTGGAAGGTTCGGGAATTGCCCGCGGTCTGGCGCCCGCGTCGTGGGGCTCCGGAACTGACGGGAGAACTTCTGGTGGCGGTCAATGGGGGCAGCCGGTTGGTGCAGTTCAGCAAACAGGGACTCCCCGTGCTCACCGCGCAGACGTCCACCAACGGCTGGCGGATTTCCTCGGCGCTCCAATCGGGCAGCCATACCGGTCGCCTGCCGCCGCCCCGCCAGGTGCTGTGGTTCCTGATCGATCGTTCTCCGCCCACCTCCGCCGTCCCGTCCCCGTGGCGCCTCGAGGATCGGGGGAGCGGAGGAGGTTGGACGCTGTCCAATCCCCGGACCGGCGAGTCGCTGGAGACGGCACCGGTTTCCGACTGATTTTAGAGTTCCGGCCGACTCGGCCCGATGAATGCTGACGGGGGTCCCGACGCGGTGGATGAGCCGCGTTCATTCATGACGGGACCCTTTGATAGTCGCCAGCTTCAGGCCTTCACCATATTGGCCCGCACGGGCAGTTTCACGGTGACGGCGCGGGAAATGTTCCTGACGCAGTCCGCCGTCAGTCACTCCATGAAGGCGCTCGAAAACGACGCCGGGTGTCGGCTTTTGGACAGGGTGGGCAAGAAGGTGATCCTGACCCAGGCGGGTGAGAACCTTCTGCGCCATGCCGAGGTGGCCCTGCGCGAAATGTCCGCGGCGCGCCACGAAATCGAGCAGATGGGGAAGTGGGGGCGCGGACGTCTCCGGGTGGGCGCGACCGCCACGCTGTGCGCCTCGCTCCTCCCGTCGGTGCTGCGGGAATTCAAGGAGAGCTTTCCCCACAGCCTCATCCAGGTGGAGCCCGGGGACAGCCGGGACTTGATCGCTCGCATCGAGGAACAGCGCATCGACCTGGCCCTGGTGCTCAGCGGGGTGGCGGACCACCGGTTTGAGCAGTTGCCCATCTTCTCTGACGAGCTGTGTTTCATCACGGACCCAATGCATCCGTGGGCGTCGGCGGGAATTCCTCCGCGGGCGGAAGTGTCCCGGCAGAACCTGATCCTGTACCGCAAGGCTTCGCAGACATTTCGGATGGTGGATGAGTACTTCCGCGAGGACGACGTGGTGCTGAACACCGTGATGGAGCTGGGCAGCATGGAAGCCATCAAGGAGCTGGTGAAGCTGGGGTTGGGAGTCAGCGTGCTCGCCCCCTGGGTGGTGCGGCGGGAGTTGGAGGAGGGCTCGCTGGTGGCGGTGCCGCTCGGACGTCGCAAACTGCGGCGCGACTGGTCGCTGGTGCACTGGCGTGGCCGTCGCCTAACGCTCGCCGAAGAGACCTTCGCCGGACTGTGCCGGTCCGCCGTCACCGGCCTCGGACGCGAACGGGAACCCGAGGTGCGCTCCGGCTCGTAGTCCATTCAGGGACTCAGGATTCAGGGCGGGGACCAGGGACCTCGAACCCCGCATGTTGACGGGTTCCCACGATCCGGCACTCCCCCATTTCACGCTACTATGGACACACGATTGACTTGCCGCCCCCCCCTCCTAGCCTCGCGGCCAGTTTCAAACTTCAATTTCTCCGAACCGTATGCCCGCACCCGCCAAAACCGATTCCAAGGCCGCTGACTCCAAGGCTCCCGCCGTCGCCGATGCCGAAACGAGCCGACTGTCCGCCGCCAAGTCCCGCGACCTCGAAGCCGCGATTTCCACCATCACCAAATCCTTCGGGGACGGCGCCATTATGCGGCTGGGTTCCGCCGGGGCACTCCGGCAGATCGAGGTCATTCCCAGCGGCGCCCTGGCCATCGACCTCGCCCTCGGTGTGGGCGGTGTGCCCCGCGGACGCATCGTCGAGATCTACGGACCGGAATCGTCGGGCAAGACGACGTTGATGCTGCACCTCATCGCCAATGCCCAGAAGGCGGGAGGAGTCGCGGCCTTCATTGATGCCGAGCACGCGCTGGATCCCGCCTATGCAAAGAAGCTCGGCGTGGACCTCGAAAACCTCCTGGTGTCCCAACCGGATTCCGGCGAGGAGGCGCTCACCATCTGCGAAACGCTCGCGCGCTCCGGGGCGCTGGACATCATCGTCGTGGACTCCGTCGCTGCGCTCGTTCCGAAGGCCGAGTTGGAAGGTGAAATGGGCATGGCGACCATGGGCATGCAGGCGCGATTGATGTCCCAGGCGCTGCGCAAGCTCACGGCTATCCTCAGCAAGGCCAAGACCACCTGCCTGTTCACCAACCAGCTCCGGGAAAAAGTGGGCGTGATGTTCGGAAATCCCGAGACCACGCCGGGCGGCAAGGCGCTGAAGTTCTACGCGAGCGTGCGCATCGACATCCGGCGCAAGGACGCCCTCAAGGATCCCGCCGGTAACGTCATGGGCAACCACGTGAAGGTGAAGATCGTGAAGAACAAGGTGGCGCCGCCGTTCGCCGAGGCGGAGTTCGACATCCTGTTCAACCACGGCATCGACAAGGAGGGCTGCCTGCTCGACGTCGGCATTGAATGCGGCGTGGTCGAGAAAAAGGGCGCCTGGCTCCAGTATGCTGGCGACCTCATCGGACAAGGCCGTGACGCGGCGCGGAAGACCTTGATCGAGAAGCCCGAGCTCGCACAGAAGATCAAGGACGCGATCCTGGCGAAGAAAAATCCGGTCGCAGAGCCCGCTGCGGCCGCCGCTCCTGCCGCCAAGGCCAAGGCGTAGGCCGGGCGGAGTGGGAGCCTTCCCGCGGGTCGTCGGGGTCCCCGACGGCCTGCGGGGTCCGTGCACAGCCGGATAGACGATTCCGAACCCGTTCGACCGCGACGGACGACCTTTCGGGGTTGCACAGCGGAGAGGGGCGGGGGTTTGATGCGTGCGTCTCGATGCTTCGCCAACTCAACATTTCGGAACTGACCGGGCGGCTTGCGAGCCGTGAATGCTCCTCCCGGGAGAGCTTGCAGGCCTGCTTCGACCAGATCGCGCAGGTGGACGGCACCCTCAAGGCCTTCCTCAGCTACGATGTCGCCAATGCCGAGGCACAGGCGGACGAGGCGGACCGGCTTCTCGCCGCCGGAGTGACCCATCAGGAGAAGCCGCTGCTTGGGGTGCCGATTGCGCTGAAGGACGTGCTGTGCCACCGCGGACAACCCTGCGGCTGCGCCTCCAAAATCCTCCAGGGATTCATCTCCCCCTATGATGCGACGGTCGTGACCCGGTTGAAGGAGGCCGGGGCGGTGGTGTTCGGTCGCCTCAACATGGATGAGTTCGCCATGGGAAGTTCCACCGAGAATTCCTCCCTGTGGACCACCGTAAACCCATGGGATCCCACGCGCATTCCAGGCGGTTCCTCGGGCGGATGTGCGGCCAGCGTCGCGGCCAACGAATGCTTTGGAAGCCTCGGTTCCGATACCGGCGGTTCCATCCGGCAGCCGGCCGCTCTCTGCGGGATCGTGGGACTGAAGCCCACCTACGGGCTGGTGTCTCGGTTCGGGTTGGTGGCGTTTGCGAGTTCGCTCGATCAGATCGGACCGTTCACCAAGACCGTCGGGGATTCGGCCACGCTGCTGCAGGCCATCGCCGGGCATGATCCGCGGGATTCGACGAGTGTTCCCCAGCCGGTTCCCGATTACCGCAAATCCCTGGGAGGCGACCTGCGCGGGCTCAGGATTGGATTGGTCCGAGAGTTCAACGTGGGCGGCGTGGATCCCGAGGTGGATGCCGCGGTTCGAGCGGCGGTCCGGCAACTGGAATCCCTGGGCGCCGAAACGGTTGAAGTCTCGCTGCCACACAGTGACTACGCGGCGGCAACCTATTACATCATCGCGCCTGCCGAGGCGTCGGCCAACCTCGCGCGGTTTGATGGGATCCGGTACGGGCTCCGGGTGGAGGGGCGCGATCCCATGGAGCTGAATTCCCGGACGCGCGGCGCGGGGTTCGGTCCCGAGGTCAAACGACGGATCATCCTCGGCACCTACGTGCTCAGCTCCGGCTACTACGATGCGTTTTACCTGCGGGCTCAGAAGGTCCGCACGCTGATCCGGAACGATTTCCTCAAGGCGTTCGAATCCGTGGACGCCATCGTTTCGCCGACGACCCCGACGCCCGCGTTTCGGATTGGGGAGAAGACGGAGGATCCGCTGCAGATGTATCTCAGCGACATCTTCACGATCTCCTGCAACCTCGCGGGCAACTGCGGCATCAGCATTCCGTGCGGGTTTACGGAAGCCCGTCCGGAAGTCCCACGTCTGCCGATCGGACTCCAGATTCTCGGGAAGCCGTTCGGCGAGGAAACGCTCTTCCGCATCGCCCACGCCTACGAGCAGAGCACCGGCTGGCACCGGGAACATGCGCCGCTGGCCTGCTGCGGAGGCCGACGGAGTTCCTAATCCTTCAAGCGGCCGGCGGCCCAGAGGACGCCACGGCTCACGTAATTGAGAAAGACGGGATCGCGGAACGTATCGTCGGAGTGGCCGTAGGTGGTGCCGAAGACGCGGGCCTTCCCGTAGTCATGCACCCATGCGACCGGATACGCCTTGCCGTCCACTTCGCTGATCGAGGTGGCGAGAGGAATGGTCCCGGGCCATACCTTCTCGATGATGTACAGTTCGTCCATGGGCGTGATCCAATCGGACGGCATGCCCTTCAGGATGGGATGCCCGGGCTGGGACAACTGGACCGGATACCGGCTCTGGTGATCATGGCGACGGCTGGTGACTCCCAGGAACTCGCGCCAGTCATCAATGTCCGTGGCCCGATAGGTATGCATGGCACAGTGAATCACCACGGCCGGCACCCCGGCGTGGTGGGCGGACGTGATCCGGCGGATGTAGGCCGGCGACGTGGTGTCGGCGAAGCATTCATTGTGAATGACCACGTCGAATCCCCTGGCCCAGTTGGGATTGGCGTAGAGCGGGATTTCGGCGCGGGTCCCGGTTCCGCCGTCATTGACGACCGTCCATTCGACCGGGGTGAGCTTTTGCACCGCATTGGTCAACTGGGCGCTTTGGAAGGCGTAGTTGTGGCAGCAACCGCCGGTGATGAGCAGCACCCGCAAGGGCTTCGCCGGCGCGTCGGCGGCAGTAAGGGAGAGTCCGGCCGAGAAGGCGGCGAGCAGGGCAAGTATCCGGGAGATCACGAAACGAGGATGAATGTCCCGGGGATGGCCGGTCAATGGCGCACCCCGTTTGTAGTCCAGCCTTCAGGCTGTCCGGAACTCGACCCCGGTTTGGCGCGCGAGAAGGGGGAGGGAACCGTCTCCAGTAGAGTCTCCTGCGTCCGGGCTTCGGCGGATCGGAGGACGTTCTTTTTTGCTCCACATCGTCCCGATCGAATTGAGGTCCGGCGAATACGTCGGCAGGAAGCGAACCTCCGCACTGGCTTCCGTGATGAATCGCAGGGTCTGCGGACTCTTGTGCGGCAACAGGTCGTCCTTCTCCACCCCGTTACCAGGCTGGAGCATAGGGCACTGGACGTTGGGGCATCTCCTTCAACGAGTGAGAACGAGTTTCTGCCCCAGCAGTTCCCGAATCGGAGTTTGGTGCGTGGCCAGGATAAGCGGTTTGCGACCCGCGCGATGATGCTGGGGAACGATGTCACCGATGCGGCGGCGTTGCTGCAGGAGCTACTTCACCGTGCCTACCGAAACCCGGAATCGGCGGTCGACTGGGTCGCGGGTGCCCTCGTGGCTGTCGTATGCGTCCAGGATGCGTTTGCGCAGATCCAACGAGAGCGTACTCACGGGCTGGGGGATGCAAGCCCGACAGTCGCCGGGCGATTGGCCAACCAACCCGGGCGAGAAGGGTTGGTTTGCGGGAGTTGATCCCGCCCGAAATCAGACCGGTATCGGACTATGACAAATCCGAACGCCTGGCCAGGGCCGAAGTGGGGACGTGGCTCATGCGGAAGGGGGAATCTCATCGAGATCCAGCCAGAGTGAAGCTTCGAAGACGGCGCCGGGCGGGAGGACCGTCACCTCGCCGTCCGAGCGTCCGAAGGAATTGGGGAGCGCGGTCCACGGTTCGATGCAGAAGAAGGCTGACGCGGGATCCGGCGCCCACAGCGCCAGGAAGCGATAGGCGGGATTTGTGTCAAAATTCAGCGTCACGGCAACGCCACCGGCCGGGTCGCGCAGACTCAGTTCCCGCGCGCCCAGATCCCCGAGGAACAACGTGCCGCTGGCGTCGATGGACACCGGGAGATCCTGCGCGGTCATCGGTTCGTCAAAAAAGGATCCGGCCTGGTCCACCGGATGATACCGCCGCGACCGGGGAAGGCGCACAACGCACTGGTTGCGGTCGGGTCCGGACAACGGGACCCGCAGGTACGGGTGGAACCCCGCACTGAAGGGCAGCGGCTGCGCATCGCGGTTCTCAATCCGTTGATGCCAATGCAGTCGGCCGCGCTCCAGCCGGTAGGTGAGCGCATACCGGAAGGCGAACGGATAACTGGGACGCGTGGCATCCGAATCCGTGATCTCCATCGTCACGGCGGTTGGCGTCCGGTCGGCAATCCTCCACGGAACGCGCCGCCCGAATCCGTGCTGGGGCGAGGAGTACAACGTTCCATTGAGCCGATACTGCCCCTCCTTGCCGTCCGCCACGTTGTAGCTGACGTGGGGGAACAGCACGGGACTCCCGGCCCACATGCGGTCCGGATACCGGGCAACCACCGCGGGATCGTGATGCAGGGCGTCCACCCAACCCCGCGTTGGAAGCCGTCGCGCATATTGGGTGAGCCATCCGCCCAGTTCGGGATACACCACGGCGAGAGCGTCATCTCCCTCCCGTAATTTAACCGGAGTCGCCATGGCGGCATCGTAGGCGCGCTGGTGGGGCGGAACCAAGTCCGGAACCACCGTCGTCCCAAAACCGCCTGGAGGCGGGACTACGAGCCGCGACGGCTTGTAGTGCAGGCTTCGGCCTGTCCTTCGACGACGCGATGGCGGCAGTTGGGCGGGGGAGCAGCCTGAAGGCTGGACTACGAACGAGGCGCGGGATCGACGCCGACCCGGCAAACCCGCACACTCCCCCGATGACCTTGGAATGGCCCTCCCCCTGGCTCGCCCGCCTGCGCCGCACCGGCGTGGTGGCGGTCGTGGTGGTGGATGATCCGGAGGATGCCGTACCGCTGACCACCGCCTTGGTGGAGGGAGGCGTGGATCTGTTGGAATTGACCCTGCGAACCCCGGCCGCTCTCGAGGCTCTTCGGCGAATTCGTCCGGCGTTTCCCGAAGTCGGACTCGGCGCGGGCACGGTCCTCAACCCCGATCAGGTCCAAGCCGTGCGCGACGCGGGTGCCGACTTCGCCGTCGCCCCCGGCTTGAACCCGCGGGTGGTGGACACCGCAGCGCGCCTGGGATTGCCCTTCGCCCCCGGCGTCTTCACCCCAAGTGAAATCGAACAGGCGGCTGAACTCGGATGCCGGCTGCTGAAATTCTTCCCCGCGGCCGCGGACGGTACGACCCACCACTTCAAGGCCGTCACGGGTCCCTATGCGCATCTGGGCCTCGGCTATCTGCCGCTCGGCGGCTTGACCCTGGAGCGCGCTGCCGAGTTTCTCTCCCTGCCCGGCGTGACGGCGCTGGGCGGTTCCTGGATTGCCCCGAGGGAGCTCATCCGGAAACAGGACTGGGACACCATTCGTTCCAATGCCAAGGCGATCGCGGACCGCGTGCGCTCCCTCCGACCCCCTTCCAAATCATGAAGACCATCGTGGCCTACGGCGAAATCATGGGCCGCATTTCGATGCCGGGATTCCGTCGCATCAGCCAGAGCCTACCCGGGTCCGTCGACATCGAGTTCGCCGGAGCGGAAGCCAACGTGCTCGCCTCCCTCGCGCTGTTCGGTGCCCGGACCTCCCTGGTGACCGCGCTCCCGCGGAACGAGATTGCCGACGCCTGCGTCGCCAGCCTTCGCGCGCGGAACGTGGGCACCGAACACATCCGGCGCACCGACGCCGGCCGGGTGGGATTGTACTTCGTCGAAAAGGGCGCCAACCAGCGGGCGGGCACCGTGGTGTATGATCGCGAAGGCAGCGCGGTGTCGCAGACCCCGGGTGAGGACTATGACTGGCCGGCGATTCTGTCCGACGCCGGCTGGCTGCACCTCACCGGCATCACCCCCGCGCTGTCCGCCACCGCCGCGCGCGCCACACTCCTCGCCGCCCGCGCGGCGCGCGAGCGGGGCATCCCGGTATCCTGCGACCTCAATTTCCGCGGCAAGCTGTGGCGTTGGGAATCGAACTGCTCACCGCGCGACCTCGCGACGCGGGAGATGCAGTCGCTCCTGCCCTGGGTCACGCATTTGGTCGGGGGACGCGAGGATGCCGCGGAGATGTTGGGCATCCGCCCGAGGACACCGCCCCGGGCGGACGACACGCCTGATCCGGAGGCGGCGATCGATGTGGCGCAACAGATTCACTCCCGGTTCCCACAACTGGACTGGATCGCCATGACCCAGCGCGAGACCGTCTCCGCACTGCACCACCGCTGGGGAGGTTTCCTGTACGACACGCGTGCCGGACGCGCGCACTGGGCCCCCGTGTCCGGGGACGGCCAATACTCCCCCTATTCCATCACGCACATCGTGGATCGTGTCGGCGGAGGCGATGCGTTTTCGGCGGGTTTGCTGCAGTGTTGGACTTCGGAAGGCTTCGCGGATCCGGCCCGGGCCGTGGCGTTCGCAACCGCCGCGTCCTGCCTCGCCCATTCGATCGAGGGCGACGCCAATCTCGTGACCCAGGCGGAGGTGGAGGCGCTGATCGCCGGCTCCGGTTCCGGGCGACTCCGCCGATAGTCCGCGTTCCTGAATGTCCATACTTCCGAGATCAACCTTGCAGTGCGAGGTCGTGGAGGGACTGGAGTCCCTTCGCGCCCTGGAACCTGAATGGAGGCAATTGTACACACGGACGCCCGAATCCTACGCCTCGTGTGGATTCGAATGGACCCGTAGTTCGGCCGAGGCCCTGGCCGCACCCGGCAACGTCCCCGTGCTTTGTGTTGTGATCCGCGAGTCCGGGAATCCCGTTCTGCTCTGGCCGTGGATCCTCGAACGCCGCAAGCGACTCTGGCGTGAAGCGACTCCGTTGAACGGGTGGATCGCGGGATTCTCCCTCCCGCTCGTCACCGACGGAGCCCAGGCCTCCGGACTCATTCGCATGGCCCTGGAGGCCGTCAGCACGCGGTGCGATCTGCTCCAAATTCCCAGGGTGCCCGACGATTCTCTCCTGCGGTCCGTCCTGAACGCCCAAAGGGGCTTCGAAAGCATTCACGAGTTCCGCACCAGCGAAGTACGCTTCGAGGAGTTTCCGGACTGGAATCTATACCTGAAGAGCAGGCAGGCATCGGAACTCCGGGATTTGCGGCGACGCCGTCGTCGATTGCTCGAAGCGGGCACCGTCAACCTCGAACCCGTGCTGGAGACGTCCCGATGCCCGGAGGCCATCGACTGGATCCTGCGCCACAAGCGGGCGTGGGCCACTTCCAAGAACCGGGCCAACGTCCATCTGTCCACCGAGCGCTATCGACAATTGATGCTGAAGGCGGCCACCGCACGGAGTTCCGGCGAGGGAACCGTCGTTTCCACCCTTGCCCTCAAGGGTCAGCTCATCGCCGGAATGATCTCCCAGGTGGATCGGTCGCGCATCGGCTTCCTGGTCTCCACGTACGATCCGGCGTACGCCCGTTTCGCCCCCGGGCAGTTGCTGTTTGAGGACATGATCCACTGGGCTTGCGAACGTCGTCTCACCGCCGAATTCCGCATCGGGGGCGAGACGTACAAGGAGGCATGGGTCAACCGGTACGGAACCTGTCGGACCGTCCTGGGACCGTCGAGCGCGTGGGGGCGAACCTACTTCCGGTTCAAATCCCTGTTCCGACGGTGGGCCCGGAGAGGGTGACGCCTCGGAAACGCCGCCTCACAACGCCCATTCGCGCGGCAGGTCCACGGAGAGTTCCCTTGGGTGCGGCCCCCCGCGCTCGCGAAGCCGGAGCTGGTTGCCCTCGAGAATCATCTCACGCACTCCGCGATACTCCGACGGCACCTTCACCAGGAACATCAGGTACGATTTGGTCCGTGTCTCTCCGGCGTCGAGATATTCCATCACTGGACGGTCCCAAATCCGCCCCACCTGGGTGAGGATCGGAAACGGCTGGTGCAGTCCGGTGCTCCCAAACTCCAATCCACGCGCCGCCGGGTGACCATCCTTCACGTCCCGCCACAGGCTGACCCAGGGATAATCGGACGTGCGCCAGAAATATCCGATCAGGAGCCCCTTTCCCGGGTTCACCGCCGTGATCCAACCGTGGCGGTCGTCGATCCGGTAGGAAACCACGTTGGGTTCGGGATGTGCCGCGAGGCGTCGCATCTCAACGGTTTCGCCGGAGGTCGTGACCGCATTGGGCCACAGGAAGGAAGGCTCCGCGGGATTGGGCAGCGGATTCCCCTGGGCGAATCCGCGCCGTCCGTTGCAGTCCACCAGCGTGGTCTCATCGAGGAACGGCGGCGCGATAGAGGGGTGCTGGACGATGTTGTACACGCGCCCGAGGGGACGGTCGTTGGTGATGTCCTCACGAACCAGCGCCACAGCCTGAGACGGTGACACGTTCACCGTTCGGCGAACGGAGAGTCCCGCCAGCGGCAACGTCGCCGTCATTACGCCGGACTGGCGCGCGGAGGATTCGTCCGCGGGCGCCAGCGTCCATTTCACATGGGCCGCCTCTCCGTGGTAGGGCATCCCCCGGGCCCCCTCGGCATCGGAGGGCGGTCCCCAGCGGTCGAGGCACAGAAAGTGTCCAAAGCCCCGCACCCCGGTGTCCCCCGGCGCCGGTGCCGCCCAGTTGAGGGGATTCAAGTTCGAGTCCAGGAAACGAAACTCGCCGATGGAACCGCCGTTGAGATCCACCACCAAGCGGGACTTGCCGTTCTCCAATGTCAGCGACGGCCGCCCCGCAGCGGGTTCGCCGAGGAGGCTGTGAACGACGATGGAGAGGCACGCCAGGGTGAGACCAATCCTCAGCATGGGTTTTCGAACCAGCGGATAGGGAACTGGAAACAGGGGCGCGCGAACATTCATGGGGTCCCCAAGAATCCCAAATCCCGCTCGGGAGACAAAGCCGCTTTCTCGCAAGCGAGACCCTACTTCCGGGAACGCGACCTGGAGTCGTCCGCTCGCACCATCACGACTCCGACGTCAAACGCGGGACTCCCCTCGGCTTCCGCGGGAGGGATATCCAGGTCCGCCCCGAAGGAACCCCCGGGTCCGGTCTTCGACTCGCCCGCTCCCCGAGTGTCCACCGTCAACCGATACGCACCGGCGGGAACACCCGCGGTGCGAAAGGATCCATCCTGTGATATTGCGACGGGAACGACGACTTCGACCCCGAGCCCTTCCTGAACCTCTGGGGATTCCCACCGGTCCGCCTGTCGATGCCACTCGGCGATTTCGATGATCGGACGGTCCGTCAACCAAGGCTCCTTCGAGATCCGGGTGCCCAGGCGACCCTTGAGCACCGTCTTTCCGAGCCCAGTCACCGGTTCTCCGGGACCTGCCACCACGCGACCCGTCACCGTCCGTCCGGCATCGAGGTGGACCCGGGCGGTTTCGCCAGGCCCGACGCGTACCAGGGTCGGACATCCGCGCCCGGAAGCCTCCCGGATGATATAGGGCCCCGCGGGAAGCCGATCCACCGTCAGTCTTCCCTCCGCCGTTGCCTGGATCGCCCTTCGGATCGACATCCCTCGGGCCTGGTAGGAGCCACCCTCGGCATCCACGACATAGGTTCCCTTTACGGTGGCCCCCTCCGCCTCGATGCGTCCCCAAGGTTGAAGGATCAGTTCCAGGTCCGCGCCAAAGTCGCGAGCCCGGACACGCGCAAATCCCTCCGGTCCCGACACCACCACCGAGTGTCCCCGCGAATCCCGGGGCAGTTCAAACCGACCTTCGGAATCCGTCCGAAACGCCGTCCCTTCCGGCTCCCGCTGCAACCGGCCCGAGGGAAGGATCGTGACCCCCCAGTCGAGGGTGACCAGCAGGACATCCACGCCCGCGACGGGCCGCCCATCGGGAGTCCGAACCAAACCTCGAAGGGGGCCACGATTCACCATCGGACGAAGTTCAACGTCGCAGCGGAGGACCCCGTCAACCTCGCGTGGCACCTCCACCCTGGACTCGTAGCCATCGGCCTCGAAGAGCAAGGCGTGCGGTCCCTCCTCCAAGAGGCGCAGCGTGAATTGCCCATCACGACCATACGACAGGCTGCTGCGATCAAAGGCTCCCCACGGACTTCCCGGGATGGCCCGGAAGGCACCCACATTGGCGTGGGTCACGGCGTCCACAACCCGACCCCGAATGACAGGCACAGGACGCAACACCACCGTCCGCTCCTCGCGATCCGCTGAAAGGGCGATCGCGCCGGACATCGCATAGCCCTCCGCAGAGACCATGAATCGGAGGTCTCTTCCCTTCGGTGCCCCCCGCCATTCCACCCGTCCTTCGTCATCCGTCCGGCCATCCCATCCAATGGCTCCCAATCCAAAGCCCTCATCAAGCCCAACGGTCGCGCCGGGAATTGGACTTCCGGCGAAGTCCACCACGCGAACCCGAACGACCCCTCCCGGACTCAGTCGGACGAGGACGGGCGCTCCTCCGGCATTTGCAGTGAACGCGGCCGGAGAGAAGCCTTCCGCCGTCGCCACCAGGGAGACCGGACCGCGGGGACGTCGGGTCAACGCGAAGGTTCCATCCGAGCCCGACTGAACACCCGGCTCACTCCATGACGGCGCGATTCGGGCATCGGTGATCGGGTTTCCCGCTTCGTCAACGACGCTCCCGAATGCCACGGTGCCCGGCTTCAGGATCGTGACGTCCTTCCCGGCAAGGAGCCGAGTGAGCTGATCCGGTTGCTGCTCGGAATCCCCGGTTGGGAGCGAAACCTCCGCCAGGGCAAACTCGGGGTGATCGAACTGGAGACGGAGCAGATTCCGTTCGATCGAGACTTCTGAACTGGACCAGCGGCCTTTGGCATCCGTCGTGGCGATCCGGGTTCGGACGGGAAGTCCAGCCCGCTCGCGGTCTTCACGGGGCTCCCGCCACGACGCATCTCCGACCACGTCATCCAGCCACACCTCCACGCCCGGCACGGGTTCCCCAACGACATTGCGCACCTCGCCTCCCACAGTACGCCCCGCTTTCAAGGCCAGCACGTGGCCACCCGGAAGAGGCTCCTGCCAGTTGGTGATCCAGGTGAAGAACCGGGCGCTCCGGCCCGATGCATGGGCGCCCGCGTCGAACCGCATCAATCCGGAACCCGGGACTGGAATTTCACAGACGCCGTCGGCTGCGGTCACCAGGTCCTCCCGCGACGACCAATCGGTCCCGACGACAAACCGCGCGACCACGGAGACTCCGGGCAACGGCGCGCCATCCGCCGCAGAGACCACCTTCAAACGGAACACGGGACCGGGAGCAGCGGCCGTCGACGGCACCGCGTGACCCCCCAGGACCGGATTCGCCGCCACTGAAGGGACTCCCTTGGCCGGCGCTGGCGCAGCCGAACGAGACGACAGCGTCGCGACGCCGAGAAGGACCACGACCGCCATGCCGACGACCGCGGCCCAGGAAATCCACGCCGCGCGCCAGCCGGCCAGGGTGTCCCGGACGATGTCGCCGACCGGACCCGGCACAGCCGCTCCGTCGCGAACCCGAACCAGGATCCCCATCTCCAATCCCGCAGGCGGTTGAGCGTTGATCCGCTCCACCAACAGGGTGGAAAGCACTCCCGCACTGACCGTAATCCCGGCCCGCGACAGGAAGGTCCGCAACGCGTCCAACGCCCGCTGTGCCCGCTTTCGAACCGCCTCCTCGGAGAGCCCCAGCACCTCTCCCACTTCCCGATGGCTGTGGCCTCGTCCAAAACGCAGAAGGATCACATTTCGGTCGGTTTCGCCGAGCCGGGATAACGCCTCATCGAGTTCAGGTGAGGGCCGTTTCCAAACCTCGTCGGTCGATTGCAGCTGGGACATGTCGAGGGCCTCCTGTTCACGCTGGCGCCGCCGAAACTCCGAACGCCGCACCCGCGACGCCACGTAGCCGGTGGTCCGGTACAGCCATCCGGACACCACGACCCCGCGCCCCAGGCGTCCCGCCTTCCGCGCCAGCAGGAGAAACACTGCCTGCGCCACATCGTCGGCCAGGGTTCGATCCCCGAGTTGCCGCAGGGCAGCCCCGTGCACCAACCCCAGGTGGCGGCGAACCAGCGTCTGAAACGCGGCCTCCGAACCTTCGGTGGCGTATTGGTGAAGCAATTGGGCGTCGTCCATGGGAGGGCATCCGTTTCCCCAGACATCCCCGCTGGAGTACGAAAACCGGACAACTGCCTGAAGAAAATTCCGCGAGCGCCCCCGGCCACCCCGGATCAGCGGGGCGGCGGATCGTCGGGATGGGGCGCCTCGCCGGTCCACTGGTTCAGGTAGTAACTCGCCACGCGGACGACATCCCCGCGGAGCACGATGCTGTCCGGACGCTTCCGAGCCAGCACCAGGATGGCGCGCAATTCCGCGGAATAGTCCGTGCCGTGCCGCTCGTGGAGAATCCGCGTGGACAGCATCCAGGGAGAGAATCTCAGGGAGATGTCGGCCGCGGCCTCGTAGGACGGATCCTGATCCGGCGTGAGGGCGATCGTTTTCTCCAATCGAACCGCCAGGTCCCGGCCCGCCGCCGCCAGGGCGGCGATCACCTCCGGATCCGGATTGGGCAGCAGGGACACAAACCGAAGCGCCTCGGAAGCCATCGGTGTCTCCGGATCCACCATCAAGGCGGCTAGTTCCCGGTTGCCATTAGGCCGCCACGTAAAATGCCGGACGATGGGCTCAATGCGGTCCAGAGGCATCCCGTTCCGCAGAAAGCGAAGCCAGTCCCGAAACGGCGCCTCGGGAGTCAGCGCAGAAAACGCCGCCGCCTCGCGTTCCGCCGCGGTCCGTTCCGACGGAGGGGTCGGCGGTGGCGTGGACACCCGCACGCGATACCGTAGGCTGAACGACGTGCCGGCGGGAGGACGGGTCCATTCGGATTTCCGGTAAATCGATTCCACGTCGAACCAGCGACTCCATTGAAAGTCGGATTCCTTCGGACGGCTTCCCAATCCGATGGGGATGTACATCCCGTGCTGCTCCTCCAGGGACACATACACCGTCTTTTGAGACGCGGCGGTCTGAAGGGTCATCACGCCGGCGAGCACCCAGCGCCCCTCGGATTCCACGGCCTTGGCGACATCGAAATTGACGTGTCCCCCGGACCGCGTCGTTCCCGCCCGCATCAGGGTGGCACTCGGACCGGACCGCCCCTCGGGAGCCGGCGGCTTCACGGCGGGCGGAAACCGCAGTTCCAACTCCAGCTCGTAGGGCTGGCCGTCCCGGGTCGGAGGCAGGTCTGCAGCCAGCCACGCCAGGACGCCCGCGCAGAGGGTCAGGCCACAGGTCCATCCCAGAGTCAGACTGGCCCCATGGAGAAAATGCGATTCGGTACCCTGGACCACATGCCGTGAGCAGACGATGCCGATGATGAATCCGGCCACCGCGCCGAAAAGCCCCTGGAACATCACATAGTATCCGGAGCCCCCCTCGAAACTGGAGATGCGGTACCATCCCACGCAGAGGTTCGCAAGGAAGCCCACGGCCAGGGCTCCGGCGACAGCGCCCACGGCCGCCGTTCCGAGGGTGGCGATCCAGGTGAGGAGCGAGTCGGAGTTCATAGAAGGTGACGGGAAGCGCGTTACTAGGTTCTCCACGACCGGGAGGCCATCCGACCTTGGTCGGAAGGTTTGGTTGGACCCCGTGCACGCCCGTTTTCTCGTGGGCGATTTTCACCCGCTCGGATAGGAACCCCTTTCGTGCCCGGCGTCTCAAATCCGCCTCCGCGTCCGCCCATGCCTTCGCAGGGCTCGAATCTGCGCGAACGTCGCGAATCCTCCCGTGACAATCTCCTTCGCGCCAACACGGCGGTAACCGCCGTGATCGTGATCGTCCTCGCGCTGTCCGCCGCCGCACTCTGGCAGAGTCGTCGCGCCACCCGTCTCCAGGGGGAGGCCCTGCTTCAGCAACACCGCGCCCTGACCGCCGAGAACCGGGCCCGGTCCGATCTGTGGCGCGCGCTGCTGGCGGAGGCGACGGCCCACCGCCTCGGCCAATCCCTCGACCGGCGTGATCGGGCTCTGGATAGCCTTCGCCGCGCAGCCGCCATCGCGCCGTCCCGGGAACTCCGCGACGAGGCCATCGCCGTCCTCGCCCTGCCGGAGTCCCGGCTCGAGGAGACGCTTGCCCTTGATCCCGGCATCCGCTCCTACGAGATGGACTGGGATCTCAAAAACTGCGCCCTCGGGCTGACCAACGGGGACGTGGTCATCCGGCGCCTGGTGGACGGATCGGAAGTCCGGCGACTTCGTCCCGCCGACGGCCCGGTTCCCGCAGAACAGGGCGTGCCGCTTCTGATGGATTTCTCCCACGACGGTCGTGAAATCACCGTCCGCTATGAACGCGGGGCCTTCGCCCTCTGGGAAATAGAAACCGGACGCCTCCGCTTCCTCCGCGACGCCGACCGGGTGCGGCGCCCCGCCAGTCGGGCGCTGTTCAGTTCCGACGGACGCTTTGTGGTCGCCCCCGTGTTTGTGCCGGACGGTTTCGCCGTGCTGGACGCGGAGACCGGACGGCAGGTGGCCAACTTCCCCGAAGTCACGTCGTTTCACCACGCCGCGGTGCGACCCGGAGCGCATCAGTTCGCGGCCTACACCGAGGGGCGCATCCTGATCCTCGACTGGGATCTCGGAAAAGCCGTCGGTGAATTCGCCTTCCCGGCCGGAGCGCGGAGGCTCGCGTGGAGTCCTGATGGACGGCTCCTCGCCGCGGGCGGGGATACCCTCGCCGTACGGGTGTGGAACGTGCCCGCGGGAACCTTCCAGGATCTCCCTGGCCACCCGGAAATCATCTTCGATGTGCAGTTTGATCCGGACGGCCAGAAGCTCGCGACCATCGCCGCCGATGCGTCGACCCGCATCTGGGATCTCCGCGAAGGCCGGCTCCTCGGACAAACCGGGGACCGCCGCCTCATCCGCTGGTCCACCGAGGGGCGCACCGGATGGAGCGTCCGTCGGAAACACCTCGAAGTCCGCCGCGAGATTCCCAATCCGCTCTTCACGCGCATCACGGGCGTGCCCGGGGAGGCCGACGGACTCACCATGGACCTCAGTGCCGACGGAAACTGGGCCATTTCGCGAACCGACGCCGGCGGGCTTCTGGCGTGGGATCTGACCCGGCAACGCGTGGGACCGATCCCGGGTCTGTCGGGCGTGAACTCCGCGTGTTTCGATCCCCGGGAGCTGCGCCTGTTTCTCGTCGGACCCCGGGGACTGGAATCGGTCGATCTGTCGGTGTCGGATCGCGACGGAACTCCGCGCCTGGAGGCCCACAGCCCGGTTCGCGTCCCCGGCAGTCCCGACTACGAACTGGACCTGGTCACGGTCTCGGCCGGCAGCCCCGCGGTCGCCATCGTCAAGCGACTCGCGGGCGCCATCTGGGTGCAGGAGCGACCCGGCAACGCCGTACCGATTCAGGAGGTGCTCCACAGCAGCGTCCTCCACGAGTCCGGCAGCGCCCGGGGGACGGGCACCATCGGGCTCAGCCCCGACGGGACCTGGCTCGCGGTGGGCGCCGACGGAAACCTCGGCATCCACCTGTTCGATGCGCGGACCGGAAAGCCCCTGAGACGCATCGACGACGAGTCCGGAGGCGTCCAGTTCAGTCCGGACGGACGACGGTTCCTCGCGGCGACTCCGCAACATTGCCGGTTGTATCAGACGGAAACATGGACCCCGATCTGGACGCATGCGGCGGAATCCCGGAGTTCCGGAGTCTCCGGTTCGGCGGCCTTGTCCCCCGTCGGCTCCCAAGTGGCGGTCGTGTCGTCCTCGCGAAGCGTGGATCTCCTCGACGGCGAAACCGGACGCAGTCTCGGACGACTGGAAGCGCCGGCCGCGTCCCCCATCAACCGGATTCGCTGGTCGGCCGACGGACAACACCTCGTGCTGTCCACGCGCGAGAACACCCTCGACCTCTGGAATCCCACCCTGCTTCGACGCGAACTGGTGTCCCTGAAGCTGGACGGGGATCTGCCGGCCGCCACAGCCCTCGCTCCGGTCTCGCTGGATCCTCCTCAGCCGCCCGGATTCCCGGGCTGGATCGCCCCCGTGACCCTGGCCACCGCCGGCATCGTGTCGGGCATCGCCTTCCGTTCCCTCCGGCGTCATCGGCGCCTCATTGAGGAGTATGCCCGAGCCGAATCCCTCGCGACCCACCGCGAGCGCGAACTGCAGATGGAGCGCGAACTCAGCGAACTCAAGGGCCGCTTCGTCTCCATGGTCTCGCACGAGTTCCGCACACCGCTGGGCATCACCATGAGCGCGGTGGAACTGCTGGGGAACTACGCCGATCGCCTCACGCCGGAACGCCGTTCGGAACTGCTGGAGGACATCCGCGGTTCCACCCTTCGCATGGCCGGCTTGATGGAACAGGTGCTCCTCCTTGGCCGTGTCGAGTCTGGGCGACTGGATTTCCGTCCGTCCCCGCTGGATCTTCCGGACCTCCTGACCCGGCTCTCGGACGAAATCATCTCGGCCACCCAGCACCGCTGTCCGATCCAGGTCCGGGTCGAACCCGGAATGCTCGCCGGAGCCCAGGGCGACGAATCGCTCCTGCGCCACATCCTCTCCAATCTGCTGTCCAACGCGGTGAAATACTCCCCGGCCGGCGCCCCGGTGGAGTTGACCGCGGGACGCGATGGTGCGGACGCCGTCCTGCAAGTCCGGGACCGCGGGATCGGCATTCCCGAGGCGGATCGCGCCCGCCTTTTCGAGGCCTTTCACCGGGCGTCCAACGTCGGCCAAACGCCCGGCACGGGACTCGGTCTCCTGATCGTGAAGCGCTGCGCCGGACTGCACCAAGGCACCCTTACCTTCGAATCAGTAGAGGGTACTGGAACGGTGTTCACCGTCCGCCTGCCGATGTTCGGGATGCCGGCGGCGGAGTAATCCGTCCCGGCAACTGCACCCGCGCAGCCCCGCGAAGCATCGACTCCGTCACCAGCGTGTAGAGCCGCGACCACGCGGCGCGAACCTCCAGGGTCAGTGCCGGCCCAAGGACATCCGCCAGCATCCCCTCCAATGCGGCGCCCACGACCGGATAGTGGTCGGGACGGACGCCGTACCCGGCATGCCGCTCCCCGAGTTCCGCGAGCAGTTCCTCGACAGCCCGAGTCCGGTCCAGCGACGCCATCAATGTCGCCAGGGTGTCCATGAAGCTGCGGGCCTGCAGCTCAATGTCGTCGCGAAACATCGCCCGGAGCGAAGGATCCAGCGCGAACAGACGCCGGTAGAAGATCAACGCCGCAACGTTCGCCTGCCGTTCCAGCAGGGCAAAACTCGTTCGCAGTCGATGGATCTCCTCCGTCGTCACTCATGCAACTTGTACCCAAACCTGCACCCCCGCATTCGGACTTTGGTCGGATGGCTTTTTTCCCGCCGATGCCCCAGGCTGGCGCCTCCCCGTGAAGCGCATCCTCATCATCGAAGACCAGGCGCCCATGCGCCGCAACCTGGCCCAACTGCTCGAGCTCGAGGGCTACACCGTGTTGTCCGCCGACAACGGGCTGACCGGACTCGACCTCGCCCGGAAGGAGCAGCCCGACGTCATCCTGTGCGACGTGATGATGCCCGGACTCGATGGCCATGGCGTGATCCGCGCCCTGCGTGAGGACGCCACCACCACCCAGATCCCCTTCATCTTCCTCACCGCCCGCGGCGACCGCACCGATGTGCGGACCGGCATGAACTATGGGGCGGACGACTATCTCACCAAGCCGGTGGTCCGGGATGATCTGCTGGCGGCCATTGAAACCCGCCTCGCGCGGGCCGCCGCGGTGCAGGCGGCGAACCACCACGGGGGCAACTTCAAACCCGATTTCAGTTCCGCCGCGCCATTGGAGTCCGTGCTGGGCCTCACGCCCCGCGAAGCCGAGGTGTTGCTCTGGACCGCCCAAGGCAAGAGCAACGGCGACATCGCCACCATCCTCGGCATGTCGGAGAAGACCGTGAAGCAGCATCTCGGCAGCGTCTTCCAGAAGCTCGGTGTCGAAGGCCGCACCGCCGCCACCCTCCGCGCCCTCGAAATCCTCGCCAACCTTCCCGGGAAGTAGGGCCCAGAAGCCGACCCGTGGGTTTCCTTCGAAGAGTTGGTCCGGTGCCGGCAGTTGACAGGGCGGAGCGGGGAGGCGGACAGTCTTCAGACTCGATCCCCGCTGCATGATTCCGGTTTTGCCACGGTTCCTGTTTTCACGTCGATCGGCCCGCGTCGGCGGGGTCGTCCTCGCCGGGGCGCTGCTCCTCGGGCGCACGAGGGCGGCATCGCAGGAGCGGGTGGATTTCAACCGCGACATCCGGCCGCTGCTCGCCGACCACTGTTACCAGTGCCACGGGCCCGATGCCGCCAAGCGCAAGGCTGGCCTCCGGCTCGATCAGCGGGAGGGCGCCCTCGCCAAATTGGAATCCGGCGCCGCCGCCATTGCCCCGGGCAATCCGGCCGCCTCGTCGTTGCTCCATCGAATCGAAAGCACGGACGACGAGGAACGCATGCCGCCGGCAAAGACCGGAAAGACCCTTTCCCCGGAACAGAGATCCCTGCTGAAGCGCTGGATCGCGGAGGGCGCGGAATGGAAACCGCACTGGGCCTACATTCCCCCGGTCCGTCCCGCGATCCCAACCATCACCCACACGAATTGGCCGCGGAATGACCTCGACCGGTTCGTGCTCGCGCGCCTGGAGAAGGAGGGCTTGGAACCGTCCCCGGAGGCGGATCGCCGGACCTTGGCGCGGCGCGTGTCGTTGGATCTGACCGGACTCCCCCCGACTCCCGACGAAGTGGATGCGTTCTTGTCTGATCCCTCGGACGGCGCCTACGAGAAGCTCGTGGACCGGCTTCTGGCGGCTCCCGAATACGGTGAACGCATGGCGGTTCCGTGGCTGGACCTGGCGCGGTTTGCGGACAGCGATGGCTATCACGCGGACGTGCCGCGCTCGATGTGGCAGTATCGCGACTGGGTGATCCGGGCCTTCAACCGGAACCAGCCCTTCGACCAGTTTGTGGTGGAACAGCTCGCCGGGGACCTCCTGCCGAACGCGACGCTCGACCAGCGCATTGCCACCGCCTTCAACCGAAACGGCATGTCCAGCACCGAGGGCGGCGCGGACCCCGACGAGTACATGAACAAGTACGTGACCGACCGGGTGAACACCTTCGGCACGGTCTTCCTCGGCTCGTCCGTCCAGTGCGCCGAATGCCACAACCACAAGTACGATCCCTTCACCCAGCGCGAGTACTACCAGCTCTACGACTTCTTCAATCGCATCCCGGAGAAGGGACTCGACAGTGATCCGGCGCCGCCCTTCGTGAAAGTGCCCGCCCACGCCCACCCACCGGCGCTGGACGCGGCCCGGGCCGACGTCCGTGAACGTGCGGCCGCACTGGACGCCGTCCTCGCGGCGGCACGTCCTGACTGGGATCTGGAACAGCGCGCCTGGGAGGGCGAACTCACGGATGGAACTGGATTTGGAAACGGACTGAAGCTCGGACCCTGGTCCCGCGTGGGACCCTTTGCCGCGGCGGAACCGAAGGCTGCGTTTGCCCGGGAGTTCGGTCCGGAGAAGGGCTTCGACCCGGCGGCGAAATTCCGGTCCGGCACCCAGTATCTCACCTGGACCCCGCAGCCGGACTGGAAGGACGGCGTGGTGGTGACGCTGCCGGAGGATCTCGGGGCCACCTACCTGCGCCGGATCCTCACCGCCGACTCGGCCCGGACCGTGCCGTTCTACCTCGGCAGCGACGATGCCCTGCGCGTGTGGTTGAACGGAAAGGAACTCCTCGCCAAGGATGTCAACCGCGGGGCCGCCGCCAACCAGGACGAGGTAAAGGCCGAGCTTCGCGCCGGGGAGAATGAGCTGTTGCTCAAGGTGGTGAACTATGCCGCGGGCGCGGGATTCTATTTCTCCACGGATCGCGATGCCGAGGATGAAACGCGGAAGAAGCTTCGCGAACTGGCGCGCCTGCCCACGACGGAGCGCACCGCAGACCAGGCCACCGCATTGCGCCGGGCCTTTCGCGAGACCCGGATCCCGGAGGTCCGCCAGCGCGCCGCCGAACTGGCCGTGGCGCGCAAACGGGAATCCGACGCCGACAAGGCCATCCCGACCCTGCGCATCATGGAGGAGATGGCGGAGCCCCGGGCGAGCCACATCCGGATCCGAGGTGACTACCGCGCCAAGGGTGAACAGGTCACCGCCGGCGTGCCCGTGAGCTGTCTCCCGGCCGCGCGGTTCAACGGGCGCACTAACCGACTCGACCTCGCCCGATGGCTGGTGGATCCCGGTCATCCGCTGACCGCGCGCGTCGCGGTGAACCGGTTCTGGGCACTGTTCTTCCCGAATCCGCTGGTGAAGACGGCGAATGAGTTCGGGACCAACGGCGAGCTGCCGTCGCATCCGGACCTGCTCGATTGGCTGGCCCGGGACTTCGCGGACGGCGGCTGGGACACGAAAGCGCTGCTGAAGAAGATCGTGATGAGCGCCACCTACCGGCAGACGTCCGCCGTGACGCCCGAACGCCTCGCGCGGGATCCGCAGAACCGACTGCTGGCGCGCGGACCCCGGTTCCGTCTGCCCGCCGAGATGATCCGTGACCAGGCCCTGGCGGTGAGCGGACTGCTTGTCCGCAAGACCGGCGGGCCGAGTGTGCGTCCGTACCAGCCGCCCGGCTTGTGGGAGGAGAAGATGTTCGCCGGAAACAAATACGAGGTCGGAACCGGGGACGAGCTGTACCGCCGCAGCCTCTACACCCTCTGGAAGCGCACGGTGCCCAATCCCACGCTCCAGACCTTCGACGCGCCCGACCGGGCGCTCTGCACGGTGCAGCGTCCCAACACCTGCACGCCGCTGCAGGCCTTCGTCACCCTCAACGACGTCACCTACGTCGAGGCCGCCCGCGTGTTTGCCCAGCGCATCCTCGGCGAGTCCCCCGCAGCCACCACACCGGCGCGACTGGAGTTCGCCATGAAGACGGCCCTGGGACGTCCGCCGTCGAAACGCGAGCAGCAGGTCCTCGCCGCGGTGCTGGACGATGTGCGCCGCGCCTATGTCGACGACGGGAAGTCTGCGGACGCCGTCACGCGCCTCGGCCGGGCCGACCGTCCCGGGAACGCCCCGGTGGCGGAGCTCGCCGCCTGGACGGGCGTGGCGAACGTGATTCTCAACCTCGATGAAACCGTGACGCGCGAGTAGCCATGAACCTCCTGGATTCCCTGCCCCAGCAACTCACCCGGCGGCACTTCTTCGGACACGGCGCGCGCGGCATCGGTGTCGCTGCTCTGGCCTCCCTGCTTCGTCCCTCCGCGGTTTCCGCCGACGCCCCGGTCACCGCGACCGCCGCCGGCGTGGTCCACCCGCTGCATCGCACCCCGAAGGCCAAACGCGTCATCTACCTGTTCCAGTCGGGCGCGCCCTCCCAGCTCGATCTCTACGACTACAAGCCGACGCTGATCGCGATGAACGGCAAGCCGATGCCGGAGAGTCTGACCAAAGGCCAGCGCATCGCGCAGCTCATGGGGCAGCCGCTGAATTGCGTCGGCACCAAGTTCGCCTTCAAACGGCACGGCCAGTCCGGCGCGGAAATTTCGGAACTGCTGCCGCACATCGGCTCCATTGCGGACGAGATCGCCATCATCCGGTCCATGCACACCGAGGCGATCAACCACGACCCCGGGGTCACCCTGATGCAGACGGGACACCAGCAGGCGGGCCGCCCGGCGATGGGCGCCTGGGTTTCCTACGGACTGGGCAGCGAGAACCATCAACTGCCGGCGTTTGTCGTGCTGGCGTCGGGGTTCGGACAGGACCAGCCCCTGCTTACGCGCTACTGGGGCAGCGGCTTTCTTCCGACGAGCCATCAGGGCGTCGAATTCCGGTCCGGCGCGGAACCCATCCTGTTCGTCAACAATCCGGACGGCATCACCCCGCAGATCCGACGACGCCTGATCGACGGCGCGCGGGACCTGAATGCCCTGCATCTCGGCGCGGTGGGCGATCCGGAGATTGCCACGCGGATCGCGTCCTATGAGATGGCCTATCGCATGCAGTCCAGCGTGCCCGAGTTGATGGACCTGTCGAAGGAACCGCGGCATGTGCTGGAGGAATACGGGGCCGAGCCGGGCAAATCGTCCTACGCCAACAACTGCCTGCTCGCGCGGCGCCTTGCCGAGCGCGATGTGCGGTTCATCCAACTCTATCACCGCGGCTGGGATCATCACAACAACCTGCCGGGCGACATTGCGAAGACGGCGCAGGCGGTGGACCGACCCACGGCCGCGCTGATCCGGGATCTCAAGCAACGCGGATTGCTGGAGGACACTCTGGTGATCTGGGGCGGGGAGTTCGGCCGCACCCCGATGAACCAGGGCGATACGGCCAACGGCAACTACGGACGCGATCACCACATGAAGGCGTTCTCGCTCTGGATGGCGGGCGGCGGCGTGCGCGGCGGGGTGACCCACGGGGCGACGGACGATTTCGGGTACAACGCGGTGGAGGATCCGGTCCACGCCAATGATTTCCAGGCCACGATCCTGCACCTGCTGGGCATCGAGCACACGCAGTTCACCTATCGGTTCCAGGGCCGCGACTACCGGCTCACTGATATCGGCGGGGAAGTCGTGCGCAAGATTCTGGCCTGAGCGAAGCCTCTTGGAGCGGGAGCGTTCTCCCGAGCGCGACTCGTGCTGGGTCGTCCCACACTTCGGGGCAACCCGACATACCGGGGGCTCTGCTCTCGAATTCTCCAAAAGTGTCTGTTTGGTACGGTCGACGTGCGGTCGCTCTGGATCCAAGTTCCCTGCCACTCATTGTGCGACACCTGCCCCGCGCCGTGTCACCGTCGATAACACGAAAGTCCGCCCTCGGCGCTTCAACGGGAACGGTGGGCGTCGACGCCGGACTGCAAGGCCTCCAGTTCCTGGCGTGCGATCGGGGCGTAGTCGTATTGTTCGACAAAGGTCCGTCCTTCGCGGGCCCGCTGGAGCCGGGCTTGGTCATTTCCTAGCCAATGCAGAACCCGCTCCGCGGCACGGGTGGTGTCCCCGAGGGGCACCAGATCCAGCTGTCCCGGGAAGACGTGGTCAAAGATGGGTAGATGCATCGCCACCACCGGCATTCCGAAGCCCAGGCATTCGGTCACCGAAAGCCCCCAGCCTTCCTCGCGGGAGAGGCTTAATCCGACCCTGCAGCGTTGCATCAGGCGGTTCTTTTCGGCGTCCGGAATACCGCCGGTGAACTGGATTGAATCCGCGAGTCCGGCGTCGGCACAGCGCCGCTGAAGTTCCCCGCGGTCGGGTCCTTCACCGATGACGAGCAGCTGGGAACCGGGGCGGCGCGATCGCACCTCCTGCCAGAGCGCGGGGACGTCGAAGACCCCCTTGTGCCGGTGAACCCGTCCGAGCAGCACCGCGTCGAATTCCTTGGGTTCCTCCGCGCTGTAGGGAACCTCGGTGAAATCGAGTCCATATCCGACGACCGCGGTGGGACGCGGTGTCAGTCCGAGTCGCTGCTCAAGCCTTGCGAAGTCCGCGGCGACCGGGGGCGTGCTGCATAGAATGACGTCCGCCCGGCGGTTCAGCAGCCGGACACTCCAGCGTTCGGAAAGGAGATACAGCTGGTCGAAAAATCCGGCCCGGCTCCCCTGGGCGTCGAGCACATGATGGACCTTGGCTGCGAAGGCGGCGCCAATTCTTCGGGCGATCCGTCGGGACGGGTAGGTCTCAAAAATCGCCTGGCAGCAGGCGTAGACCACGTCGTAATCCCGGGGAATTCTCGCAGTGAACCCGGTGAACATTCTCCAGGCGTACGGGAAAAAGTAGCGCCACGTTTGTCCGAGATGTCCGGTCGCATCAAAGAGGTCGTCCGAGCTGATCAGCTTCGAGTGCGGATAAAGATCCCGGAACACCGGCCAGGCCGCCCGGGCCACGAAGAAATCCACCGTGTGCCCCTGGGCGACCCAGTGCCGGCAAACGCCGGCGAAATGGCGTTGGACACCCGAGACGGATTTCCCGTCCAGGGCGGTGTTGTAAACAATCAGGATGCGCACCCGCGGTGCACCATGCCGGGGGGATGGGGCCGGCTCAAGCCGGATGGATTCCGCCGCGACGTTTGACTCGGAGGGCCGGGTCGTCACAGTCCTTCGTCCTGCGCCTGGAATGAAGCATCCCTACCAAAACCTCTGGTCCCGCATCGCCTTCTGCGTGGAGCGAAACGGGGCCGCGGAGGTTTTCCTGATCCCGCTTCGCATGGCGGCGAGTCCGCTGCTCGTGCCCGTGCTCCCCCGGCATGGTTTTGTGTATGGCGGGCGGACTCTGACGCCGTTTTATCACCGGTACAATGTCACCTGGGCCAACGAGCGGATGCTGGAGATCCCCATCGCCCGTTCCTTTCTGGAGGGGGTTTCACCGGATGAGGTTCTCGAGATCGGCAATGTGCTTTCCCATTACGATCCGGTCCGCCACGCAATCCTCGACAAATTTGAGCAGGCTCCCGGAGTGATCAATGAGGATGCGCTGACCTGGGAACCGGGCCGCGCCTTTGAACGGATCCTTTCCATTTCCACGTTTGAGCACATCGGATTCGACGACGACGACAAGGACCCCACCGGACAGCGGATCCTCGACGCCCTGCGTCGGACCCGTGGATTCCTGGCTCCGAAGGGTCGCCTCGTGATCACCGCGGCTTCGGGATACAATCCCGCGTTTGACGGCCTCGTCCGGGGAAACCGCTTTGGCTCGGACCGCTGCCAGCTCTACCACCGGTCGTCGCGGCTGGTCTGGGAGCCCTGTTCGGAGGAACGGTACCTGGGGACGCAGTACAATGCCCCGTACGCCTTTGGGAACGCGCTCGTCGTCGCTGAATTTGGACCCTTGCAAGGAACTGCCGCATGACCACACCCACTCCGGAGACTGCCCCGGATGCCCGCCGCCTCAACATCGGGTGCGGTCTCGACCTGCGTCCCGGCTGGGTCAATCTCGACATGGTCGATTACGGCGGGAATACCGTGTGCGATCTGAACCGGTATCCGTGGCCATTCCCGGACTCCCACTTTGATGAAGTCCTGGCGAGTCACATTCTGGAGCACATGGGGAATTTCAACTCCGTGATCACGGAGATCTGGCGGGTGTCCAAGCCGGGCGCGCTGGTCGTGGTCCGCGTCCCGTTTTTCCTCAGCACCAAGTACTACTCCGAGCCGGATCACCGCATCCCGTTCGGTATCCGGTCGTTTGACAATTACGAGGATTTCTCACACCGGCGGCTCCGGTTCTACGAGCGGTGGAAGGCTGGTGACCGAACCAATTACGGTTCACCAGCTCGATACATCGTAGAAAGTAAGCGGTTTCACTTTTCGAATTTTAGAGTCCTGCGATGGCTGGATCACTTTATCAATCTGGAGCCCGTCATTTATGAGCGGTTTCTGGCGACCTTGTTGACCCCAGAAGAGGTTTGGTTTCGGCTTCGGGTCGCGAAATCGCCCATCAGGTGATCTGTGAGCATCGGTTTTGCTTACTATCAGGGGCCGAATTCAGCAACCACTAGGGCGTTTCCGTAGGGAAATTTAGATCGATAGGGCGCGTTGAATGCGTCGTCGGAGTTGCACTCCCTCCATTCCCTCGCTGCGGTTCTGACCATGAAGTCCAGCCTTTCGGCTTCAAACAGCCCTTTCTGGACCGCGGAATCCAGCTCCGGATTGTAGCCTGTCGGAAATGTGATGATCAAACGCCCTGACTTGGTGAGGAGGGAACGGCAATGCTGGATGGCCGAGGCAATTTTTGATCCGGAGGAGCCATCGTTATCGTCGTCGAAACCGATGTGCTCGAAGGTGGAAATTGAGATGATCAGGTCGAATTGATTCTTCGGATTGAAGCTCAGAATGTCTGAGTTGATGACGTTAGGAGCCTTTTCGTATTTGTCGACGATCGCGTGTTGAGTAGGTCCGTAGTGGGAAAGGACATTTCCGATCTCCAGGACTCGATCCGGTTCGTGCTGAGCCACGAGAGCTCTTCCGATGGGGATTTCGATCATTCGTTCCCCAACCCAAGTCATATTGTATTTCGCAAAGAACGTATTGAAACGCTGACCGCGAAATTGGAATTGGGTCGGGGAAAGTTTCGGGATTATCCAGTCGGCGAAAATCAATCGGAGGGGTTTTAGGGCAACTTCGCGCACGCCAAAGCGCTTAATGAACCAAACGATTCGGGCCACTTTCGTGCTGTAGAGGTTCATTTTGTCTGGTCGCAGGGTTGCAGCATGATGGTCCGGTTCGCGAGACGAAAATGCTGCCGAAGGAGAACCTTCGGCAGCATTACGAGTGGTATGCAGAGGAGATTTAGGGCAGTTGAACGAGTCGGAACAGTCTGGTGCCCTTATCCCGGGTGCTGACGAGTATCGTGCCTTCAGCGCCGCTTCCGACGAAGGGGTCTCCATATGGCTTCCAAGAGGATCCCGCGAGGTCCTCGCGCCATTCGACCTGAAGCCGTTTTCCAGCGACTGTTTGCCACACCAACTCGATTGCGGGTACTGCTTGGATGGGGTGGGTGATTGGATCTGCGAAGCCGTCGAGTTCCCAAATCCGGGGGGCGCTCCAGAATCTGACGCCGGTATCCACGAATTCAGCGCGATACTCCCGGGCGATAGGACCTGCGACCGTCGATGAGAGAATCAGTCGGGTATCGAAGTCCTCGAATGTATACGGATGGCTCGGAGAGAAGTCATAGAGCACCGTGTCGAAGGTTTGAGACCCCTGCGATTTTGCGAGAAGTCGAAAGCGGTCAAACTCCCGGCCATTGAGGAAGGTTGGGCCGTCCCCTTGGGCACGAAGATAGATGGATCGAACTCGAACAGGTTCCTTAGTGGCCCATTCAATGAAGTGAACGTAGCCGGCAGAGTGGCCATCTTCGAATGTGAAGGTCGTCATCCCGTCTGCGTTGGGAAACAGTCCGCCAAACATATTTTCAGGACGGAACGTAGCATCAGCCTGGCCGCTGATACCTGTAATGGTCGTTCCCTGACTAAGGTCCCATAGATCGCCTTTAGATCCGAAATCATAGGGTGGGCCAAACCCGTCGAGTTCCCAAATTCGAGGAGCACTCCAATATCTCACACCGGTGTCCACGAACTCTGCCCTGAACTCCTGCGCGACGACTGGAGGGAACTGGGCAGCCAAGACGAGGCGGGTCGAAAAGTCGGTGAAGGAGAACGGATGCGTCGGGGTGTACTCGTAAAGCAGGATATCGAAATTCGTCGAACCGATAGACTTTGCGAAGAGCCGGAATTTGTCGAATTCGCGGCCGTTCAAATAAATCGGGCCGTCGCCTTGGCTTCTCAGCTCGAACGAAGCTACCCCAACGGGCGCGGCAGTCTTCCATTCGATGAAGTGGACGTACCCTGCCGGTCTCCCGTCCTCAAAGGTAAAACTGTGCCGACCGTCTGCATTGGGGAAGGTGCCTCCGAAGGCATTTTCGGGACGAAATGACAAATCAGCCTGTCCGCTGATTTTTGTGATCACCGTTCCTTGACTTACATCCCAGAGATCTGTTTTGGATCCAAAATCCAAATCATCGGTTTGTGCCGACAGGATTGATGCTCCGGAAAGCAAGAAAGCTAACCAGGAACAATTTTTAAAAAGATTCATCAGGTGATCAGGTGAAGGTTTGGTACTGCTTGAGTTTGTAGCTGTCTGGCTACGTGGGACGTTGACGGTTGTCAAGATTGATTCAGTTCCGGCGTTTCATCTTTCAGTGTTGTATTGGATTTTTCTGCTTCAATGTCTTCTTGAACGCTGCGAGTCCTCCGAACAGCAATCCATAAACAAACCCGCAGAGGTGGACGAGGACGTCGGAGTTCTCGTTGGTCCCGGTCATGAGGAAGAGCAGGGCGCCTGTGCCGAGGCTGCTGAGGATGACGCGCGTTCCGCGGCGTCCCGCGGTCCAGAGGGGGATGGATTGGGCCGCAATCATTCCCAGGGCGCCCATGACCATGCCGGAGGCGCCGAGGCCGACGTAGGGTTCCGGACGGAGCATCATGGCCGTCAGGTTGGCCAGGGTGCCGGAGAGGAATGCGCCCGCGAGGGCGGTGACCGCCCCGAACCGCGCCATGGCCAGTCCGAGGAAAACGACGCCGAGGGCCACATTGGATGCAAGGTGTCCGAAGTCGCGATGCAGCCAGGTCGCGGTGAAGGCGCGCCACCACTCCCCCTGGCGGACGGCCCGGGTGTCGAACAAGCCCTGTTCGAAGGCATCCTGAACCAGAAACACCCCGGAAACCGCGAGGGCCCAGAACAGGGCGCGGGCGTCGTAGAGCAATTCGGATCCGGGAAGTTCGCGGTGCCATCCGATCCCCCGGTTCTCCCGTCGATACTGGGCGATGGCGGCCTCGGCGCGGGCCTGGTCGGCGGGTTCGACGTGGAGCAGCCAGGCGCCCTCGGGCTCCCGGTCGAGCTGGACCCCGATGCCCTGGCTGGCCAGCACGAGCGACCAATCCATGGCCTGCCGTTCGGTCCGCGCGGGAATCGTGGCCAAGGTCTGTTCCGCCTCGATCACCCGCCGAACCTTCATGGGCGGGGAGAAACGTGCAAATGAAGTCTTGGGGCGGGTCCGGTGATTCCGGGGAATGATCTCCGGGGTTCGGCGGATCGGTCCGCAAGAATTCCGCTTGGCGTTCCCGGAGACTGTGCTAGTCAGGAGGCGCCATGCAGACTTCCAATCCTGTCTTTCGAAACGATCCCTTTACCAAGGCCCCGGCGATCGGCGCCGCGATGACTGTCGGTGGCTCGGTGTGGAAGACCTTTTTCCTTCTGATGCTCGCGGTGGTGACCGCATCGGCCACCTGGGTGATTTATGCGAGCGGGCAGAATCTGGCGATTCCCGCCGCCGTGGGTGCTGCGTTTCTCGGCTTCATTCTGGCCATGGTCATCAGTTTTAAGCCGACCTGGGCCGCCGTGCTGGCGCCGGTGTACGCGCTGGTGGAAGGCGTTTTCCTCGGGGGAATCACGGCCATCATGAATCAACGGTATCCCGGAATCGCCCTGGCGGCGGCCGGTGGAACCGTAGCCACGCTCGCGGCCCTGCTCTTCGCCTACCAATCCGGACTGATCCGCGCGACCGACAATTTCAAGCGCGGGGTCATTGCCGCCACCCTGGGCATCGCCCTGTTCTACATGGTCGCCATGGTGCTCCAATTGTTTCATGTCCAGATCCCGGGCGTCTTTGGCTCGGGATTGATTGGCATTGGATTCAGCGTTTTCGTGGTGGCGATCGCCGCGCTGAACCTGGTTCTTGATTTCGACCGGATTGAACAGGGTGCCCGCGAAGGTGCCCCGAAGTACATGGAGTGGTACGCGGCGTTCGGGTTGATGGTCACCCTGGTGTGGCTGTACATCGAGATCCTGCGCCTGCTGGCCAAGCTGTCGGATCGCCGGTAATTGAGGACCGCGTATTCCTGACGTCCGGTTTCCCCGCAAATCCTTCAATCCCCACCTTAGGGAGGTTCCCCATGATCCAGCCCCTGTTGAATCTGATTCCCGGCCGAAAGGCCCTGTGCGGAATTGCCGTCACGACACTGCCGCTGCTGGCCCAGGCCCAGATCCCGAATTACTTCGCGCCGGGAGGCGGGGACCGCGCGGGTTCCTGGGAGACTTATGTCGCGCTGGGAGGCATGTCTCCCCGGGGCATCAACTATCAGAACGTCGGGGGCACCGGCGACAACGTGGATGTGTCGGTGGACACGTTTTTCCGCGGTGGCGTGGGCGTGGGCTACAACATCAACCAGTTCTGGAACGTCAACTTTGAGCTCACCGTGGGCGCCCCGAATTTTCAGGCCACCGGGTCTGTTCTCGGGGATACGGTCAGTGACACCGTGTACATCGGCACGGGAAAACTGAACCTCGACTGGAACATCCTTCCGGGAAACATCACCCCGCTGGTGACCGGCGGCGTGGGCTTCGTGACGCTGACGGTGAACGATCCCAACAGCGGCATTGTGTGTTACCCCGACTATTGGTGGGGGACCGTGTGTTACGAACAGACCAAGACGGAGGCGGCCTTTACCTGGAATGTGGGCGCGGGTCTCCGGGCCAACTTCAAGTACGGCATCTTCGTGAAGGCCGTAGCGGGGGTGGAATGGTGGCTGCTGGACGGAGCCAATGGCGTCCCGTACTCGATCTTCGGAACCCTGGCGGTTGGGATGAGCTTCAAGTGAGGGGGAGACGCAGGGTTGTCCGCGTCAGAAAACCCTTTCGGGAACTTCGACACGGTCGCCCGGTTGCAGGTCGAAGCGTTGAGCCATGGCTTGGTCCAGACCGACTTCAAGGGTCTTGCCATCGCGGTGGACACGAATCCGGTTTCGGGCGGCGTTTCGCGTAAGATCACCGCTGCGGGCGATCAATTCGACCAGGTCCATGGTTCGGCCCACGGGAATGGCGATCATCCCCGGGCGCCCCACGGCCCCGATGACGGCGACGGCATTCGTGCCATTCGCGTAGGTCGGATCGGCGGTTCCGGCCACAGAACTTCCGGGACCCTGCGTTTTCGGGACGGGTTCCAGGAGCACGTCCCTCAAGTGAAGACCTGCAAGCTGGCGCTTCAGGGCGAGGAGTTCCCGGCGTGCAGTGAGAACGGCTTCCGTTCCCACGATGCCCTGCGACTTCAATTCCTCGAGTCGTTTGACCTGGAGTTCCGCGATGTCGATTTCCTGGCGCAAGTAGTCCTCCGGAGTTCCCCGGACGGTTTCGGCGGCGGACTCCAGATCTGACATGGATTTCTCCTCCTGCTTTCGCTGCAGGGCGAGCACCTGGAGACGCCGTTCCTGTCGTTCCATTTCCCGATTGAGCGACGCGGTGCGAAGTTCGAGCGACTGAAGGATCCCCTGGATCTCCTGCTGCAGTTGGTGTTGAAGCGTCTTCAGGACGGCCTCCTCCTTGACGCGGTCCGGGTGCTGCGGTCCGAAGTCGTTGCGCAGCGTGGCGAGCCGGATCTCCGACAGGTGATATTCCGTCCGGAGGCGGTTCAGTTCCGGGGTTGGGTTGGCGGCAGCCAGTGCGCCGGACGCGTCGGCATCGGAAGTTGCGGACAATGCGTTGGTGGCCAGAGTCCGGAGAGCGTCCAGTTCCGAAGATCGGTTCCTCAGCGACTGTAGTTCCGCGAGGGCCCGGTCGTGATCCCCCTGGAGTCGTGACAGGCCCGTGGAGGTGGAGTCCAGCGCGGAATCCCTGGAGAGGGTGATTGCCGTCAGGTTGGTCCATTCGCTGAAATCCCGGCGCAGTCTGCGATAGCCGATGGCCGCCTCGTTGGTGCGGCCGAGACGTCGTTGAGCCTCCGCCAATCGGAACAGGGCGGTGGCCATGACACCCCGTTCCTCGTCGCCCAGTCGGACGGCTTCGGCATAGGCGTCCGCCGCCGCAACGAGATCGCGTTGAGCTTCCTCAGCCAGCAGTCCCCGCTGAAGGGCCTCGTGGATGGGGTCGGAGGCGTGGACGAAGGGAGCGGTCAGCAACAGCGCGGCGAGCGCGGCTGGATGTGGGACGTGTAGATTCATATCGGAGTCCAGTTCACCTGGGTTTGCGAATCCGGTTGTCAGGAAGGTGTCAAATTGCGGTGCCGATGCCTTCGGGTGCCCATTCCAGTTTGTAGCCCACCCCGTGCACCGTTTTGAGAAAGCGCGGATTCTCGGGATCGGGCTCCAACTTCGCCCGGAGTCCGGACATGTGAGTATCCACGGTGCGTGTGGTGGGAAAGGCGCCGACGCCCCAAACCACGTCGAGAAACCGTTCCCGGGTCACCGGCGATCCGGGGGTCGCCGCCAGCAGTCGAAGCATGGCGAATTCCTTCGCGGTCAGGTGCACGGTTCCCGACGGGCCCTGCGCCTCCATGCGGACGAAATCAATCCCGACGTCACCCAGTTGGAGGCGGTGCGCGGGTGTTCCCTGCGGTCCCGGGGTCCGGCGCAGCAGGGCGCGGGTGCGAGCGAGCAGTTCCTCCCCGCTGAAGGGTTTGACCAGATAGTCGTCGGCTCCGGAATCCAGTCCGCGGACGCGGTCCGTCACGAGCCCCTTGGCTGTCAGCATGAGGATCGGAGTGGAACGCCCGAGCCGGCGCAATTCGGCGGCCAGCGCAAAGCCGTCCAGCCGGGGCATCATGACATCGAGCAGGATCAAATCGGGTTGTTGCTCCAGGGCGCGGGACAATCCCGTCTCGCCATCGGATGCCGTGAGGATGCGATGGCCCTCCCGTTCGAGGAGGTCGGTGAGGGCGGTTCGCAGGGCGAACTCGTCTTCGATGATGAGGATGCGCGGCATGTCGGAGGGGGGGGGCGCGGCGGGATTCAGGGATTCTCCGGAAGTTCCAGGAGGAAGGTGGCTCCGCGTCCCGGAGAACTCTCCACCCGAACCCTCCCGTGATGGCTCTCGGCGATCTGGCGCACGAGGGTGAGTCCGAGTCCGATCCCCTGGGTTTCGCGACGCAGTTCGGATCCGCGACGATGGAACCGCTCGAAGATGCGCTCCTGCTCTTCGCCGGGAATTCCCGGACCCTGATCGCGGACCCCGATCCGGAATGCGCGGGGCGCTCCGGGCAGGGCTTCCAGGAACACGGTGACCGTGGCGCCGTTTGGCGAATGTTTCAGGGCATTGTCGATGAGATTGACGAGGGCTTGCTGGACCGCACCGCCGTCCCAGTTCGCGGACTCCGAATCCCCGGTCGGGGCTTTGGGAAGCCGGACCTCCAGGACGACCGAGCGTTCCCGGGCGATGGGTTCGAGCAGATGCGTTGTTTCCCCGACCAGGCGGCGGACGTCCGTGGGAGAAAACTCATACCGGGTCCGGCCCTGTTCGAGTCGGGCGAAGTCGAGCACGTTTTCCACGAGGGTGCCGAGGCGCCGGGTTTCCCGGACGATCAGGCGCGCGTACTCCCGGCGTTTGTCCTCCCCCGTCAGCCGGTCTTCCGCCAATCCCTCCGCCAGGAGACGCATGCTGGCGAGTGGCGCCCGAAGTTCGTGGGAAACGCTGGAGACGAAATTGGATTGTTCGCGGTTGAGATCCAGCTGCCGGCGGAAGGCGCGCTGGGCCTGCCGGACACCGATGCCCGCGACGCCTGCAGTCGTGAGGATCAGGCCGCCGAAAACCCACTGGCGCTGTCGATGGGCCGCGAACAGTGCCGCGGGATCCGTCAGCACCGCCTCCACCGTGAACCGGGGTCCGAGCGTGCCGATGCCGGAGGCCGCGTCCGGAGCCAACTCCCCGGTGACCGACGACAGGACGGTTGCAGAGGATGCTGGGACCGCCCAGGCGGCGCCTGGCAGATCGAGGGTCCGTCCTTCGAGGTTGAAGCAGAGCGAAACGCCGGTTGGAAGTCCGGGTACCCGCCGCCGTGCGGTTGCGTCCGCACCCCAGTCCATTTCCGTGGCGCGTCGGAACAGCGCACCCAGCAGAGGGCCTGGCACCGCGCGCACCGAGAGGCGAGCCGTGTGGATCCCAGGGGAAGTTTCCGGTGGGGACTCCGGTTCGGCGGGCTCGAGGATTTTGGCCAGGGCCAGCCATTCCTGTCCCGCGGCGGAGATCCAGAAATGGGTTGGGGTCCGGGGCGAGGCGGTGATTTCGGATTGGATCCGCGCGGCGATTTCGCGTCGGCGCTGGGCGCCCTGCCAATGGTCCCGCAGGCGCACCAGGGCGTCCCGGGCACCCGTGGTGTCCGGGTCGGGCACCCTGCGTTCCGCCGCGTCGAGCAGCCAGGGTGTCAGGAGGGATGGTTGGAGGAGGACAAGTTCCGAGAGCACCGAGAACTCTGCGGCATTCAACGGAGTGAGGGGATTCCGGAGCTGTTCTTCGGCGAGCGCCACGGCTCCCAGGGGAAGTCCGGTGGACGTCACGACCCGGGATCGGATGGCTTCGGAAGCCAGTTCCAGCAGGGCTGAACGGTGGGAGTTTGTGGTCGCGGAGGGAGTGGCGATCCGCAGGAGGGCGAGTCGGCAGTGGAATTCCACGGCCTGCTTCAGCGCGGGATCGGGCGCGTTTTCCAGGAGCGGAGGAGGGTTGGTGGAAGCGGATTCTAGGGTTGGGCTGGGCAACGGATCTTGAATCCGTTCCCAGGCCTCGAATTGGTCCGGGGAGAGGTTGCGAAACCAATCGGGAGGAACCGGGACTGCCGAACACGGGGCCGGCCGCACCAGGACGCCGTGGACGTCCCATTGGATTCCGACGGGCAGGAGTTCGCCGGACGGAATTGCGTATCGTGTTTCGATGAGGATCCGCGGGTCCGTGTCGGTGCGGGGAGTCGGAGTCCAGGGAACCCGTTCGGTTCCATTGGTGCCGAGGCCGACCCTGAGATCGCCGGCGGTGACCGCCAGGGCCAACTCCGTTGGGATGGCCCGGGAGAGTCGGGTGGCGATCCGGCTGGTGACCTCCGCGGCGCGTTGACGGGCTTCCGACTCGACGGCGGCCCGGTCGCTGGAAAGCGCCGCCATGCCGCCCAGGGCCAGGGCGGCGACGGGGAGGAGAATCAGGGACAGCTGCAGCCGGGGGGACCGAGGCGATCGTGTTTCGTGCGGGACGCCAGGGAATCGCCGCCTGCGAATCCCCGCCCAAAGGCGGGTGAGCCGGGCACCGGGGCGGTTTGTGGCGCTCGTCGTCGGCATGGCTTGGCCCTCGTTCGTAGCGCACCCTTGCCGAAGACGGCAGGGGAATTGTCAGGGAAATGTAATCTGCGCCTTTCCCGGGTCGTTGGAGTCGATGGGCGGCTTCCGGGCCTCGTGTCGGGAATGCTCCACGCCGGAGGCTTGCCTCGTCCGGTTCACCGCCTACGCTGGCCGCACTTCACCACCGGACGAACCCATGACCATCGAGGAACAGATCGCGCAGTTTCGGGAAGCCTATGCCACCGTCCTGAACGAAATCGGGCGCGTGGTGGTGGGCCAGCAATCCATCGTGGAGGGCACGCTCCAGGCCATTTTTGCCGGCGGCCACGTGTTGTTGGAAGGGGTGCCGGGACTTGGAAAGACGTTGCTGGTCCGCACGCTCGGCGAGGTTTTGGATCTGAGTTTTAATCGCATTCAGTTCACGCCGGATCTGATGCCGGCCGACATCCTCGGAACCAACCTGGTGGTCGAAACTCCGGAGGGGCGGCGTGAATTCCAGTTTCAAAAGGGGCCGGTGTTTGCGCATTTGTTGCTCGCAGACGAGATCAACCGGGCGACGCCGAAGACCCAGTCGGCCATGCTGGAGGCGATGCAAGAGAAGCAGGTGACCGCGGGCGGGGAGATCCGGCGCCTGGAGGAGCCGTTCTTCGTGCTGGCCACGCAGAATCCGATCGATCAGGAGGGCACCTATCCGCTTCCCGAAGCGCAGCTCGACCGTTTCTTTTTCAAGCTGGTGGTGGGATACCCGACCGCCGCGGAAATGACCGAGGTCCTGAACCGCACGACCGAGGGCGACAAGGTGACCCCGGCCAAGGTGCTGGGTGGTGCGGGCCTGCGCACACTCCAACGCCTGGTCCGACAGGTGCCGGTGGCCACCCATGTTAAGGATTATGCCGTTCGGCTCGTGCTCGCGACGCATCCCAAGACGGAGACCGCGGCGCCGATCACCAACCAGTATCTCAAGTTTGGCAGCAGCCCGCGCGGCGCCCAGGTGCTCCTGCTGGCGTCCAAGGTCCGGGCTCTGACCCAGGGCCGGTTCAATGTCAGCTTTGACGACATCCAGTCCGTGGTCCTCCCGGCGCTGCGGCACCGTCTGATTCCGAACTTCGAGGCCGAGGCGGAGGGGATTACCACCGACCAGATTCTCACGCAGATTCTTCGGGACGTGCCCCGCGACGCCGGACTTGCGGCAGCAGCGTGAGGGGAACCGTGTGAAGAAGGGACAACGAACGATCCGTTAGTAGTGCAGGCTTCAGCCTGTTCCGCGGGTGAGGGGGTGGAGTGGGTGGGGAAGCAGGCTAATGCCTGGACTACGAACCGGACTACGAACGGTTCGGCATGGAGGGGAGCGTCCCTCTGGAACCATCCCAAATAGCTGTTGCGGAGGGGGGGGCGCTGACTATTCTGGGCATCCAATGAGCGTCCTGAAGTACGTCAAGGCGGTTGCGCTGTCATTGTTGCTGCTCGCCGTATTGACCGGATGCGGCGGCATACAGGGGAGCAAGGGATTCTCCCCCGCCTCCTTTTTGATCCCGGGCATGGATCTTCATGCCGGATCCGCCACCCCTTCGCTCCCTCCTTCGGAACTCACCCCTGCCCGCTAATTCAACATGCGATTCCCTCTCGCGCTGACGTTAAAGATTGCCAAGCACATCACGAAGAACCGGCTGAAGGGCACCTCCAAGTTTGCGATGGTGCTGCAGTTGGAGCCGCTTCATACCTGCAATCTCACGTGCACGGGGTGCGGACGCATCCGGGAGTATTCCACCAGTTTGAAGGATTTGGTTCCGCTCGAGCAGTGTCTCGCAGCGGCGGCGGAGTGTGATGCCCCGATGGTGTCCGTCTGCGGTGGGGAACCCCTGATTTACCCGAAGATTGAGGAATTGGTGGCAGGGCTTCGGGCCCAGGGGCGGATCATCTACATCTGCACCAACGGCGTCTTCATGCGGAAGAAGATGCGTGAGCATCTGGCGGCGACGTACGGCCCGGCTGTCGAGCCGACGGTGGCGCGCCTGTTGTCCGAAGGATTGATCACCGAGAAGGAGGCTGAGCAGATCCGCAATCCCGACGAGGCGGCCCGGAAGAAGGTGACCATGGGCCCCACGAAGTGGATGTACTGGAATGTCCATGTGGACGGATTGGAATACACCCACGACCTCATCGTGGAGCGCGAGGGCGTGTTCAAGGAGTGCGTGCTGGCCATCCGGATGGCCAAGATCGTCGGCTACCAGGTGGCCACGAACACCACGGTGTACAAGGAGACCAATCCGGCGGAACTCGAGCAGATGTTCCAGTTCCTCAGTTCGCTGGAAGTGGACGGACACACCATTTCTCCGGGATACGATTACGATGCGGCAAAGAAGGACATGGTGAAGCGGTTGGGCCGGGACCCGAAGGATTTCTTCCTGACCCGGGATCTGGTCCGCGAGAAGTTCAAGGACATCCGCCGATGGGGTGAGCAGTTCACGCTGTTTGGAACGCCGGTGTATCTGGAGTTCCTGGCGGGTCGCCGCGAACTGCCCTGTTCCGCCTGGGCGATCCCCACGTACAACGTCCGCGGCTGGAAGGCTCCGTGTTATGTCATGACCGAGGGACACTACGGCAGCTACCAGGAGGTGCTGAACAAGGTGGACTGGGAGAAGTACGGCACGAAGGACGGCGTGGCGCTGAATCCGAAGTGCGAAAACTGCATGATGCACAGCGGCTATGAGCCGTCGGGTGCGTTGAGCACCAAGCTCGGCGACACCTGGGTCAACATGAAGTTCAACTTCGGTTCCAAGCCGAAGCCCTATCCGGCCTCCGCCGAGCTGACGAAGGCGGCCTACAACGGCGCCACCATCGGCAAGGGCCATCTCGCCGAGGCCAAGGCGGCCGTGAACCGCGAGTTGTCCGGAGCCAAGTCGGCCTATCAGCGCAACGGCGATGATCATACTCACGACCACAGCGCCGGCGCCGACTCCTGCGGAAGCTCCCCGGAGCGTGATGCGCTGCTCGCCAAGGTGCGGGATGCAAAATCGGCTGAAGTGAAGGCCAGTTAGGTTTTTGCGATCCGGATTCGGGCCCAGAAGGGTTCCCAGCGCAGGACCGGCGGAAGCCGGTCCTTTGCATTTTCAGGCTCGAAGGGACTTTGTCATCTTCGCGAATGGCCTCCCGGTTGCTACACTCCAGCATGGCCCGGCGGTGTCTTCCAATTCTAGGCCGTGCGCTGAGCGCGGGATTGACCTCCCTCGCGGCGCTGGCTGCCGAACCGGCGTCGTTTCGCCTCCCGGCGCTGGTCCGGTTTGTTCCCGAGGCACCGACTCCGGTTTCGGCAGCCCTGGCTCGGGCCGCAGCTCCGTCTGAATCCACGATCCAGGCCCATCCTGCGGACGCGCCGGACGAACTGTGGGAATTCACCGATCGCGTCGCCTTGCAGGTCGATGCCTCCGTGTCGGTCGATTCCCTTCTGGAGGGGACTTCGCTGGTTTTGGACCGGACAATCCGGCCGGGATTATTCGTCCTGCAGGCTCCCAGTGCGTCGGAGGCCTGGCGCGTGGCTTCAGAATGGGCGGGTCGTGCCGGTGTGGTTTCGGTACACCCCGTGGTGCATCCGCCATGGGAGGTGCAGGATGCCTATGCGGCGGCGCCCAATGACGAATTCTTTCGGGCGCAGGCCCGGGGTGTTCCCGGTCAGTGGTATCTGGAAAACCGGGATCCGGAAACCGGGACCCGAATGGGAGCGGACATCAACGTCCGTCCCGCCTGGGCCATCACCCGCGGTGGAGGCGTCACGGTGGGGGTCGCGGATACCGGCGTGCAACTCACGCATCCCGACCTGCTGACTGCGACGTCTGGCAGGCCGCATTTCAATTTCGATCTCGGAACTTCGGACGGGCGAAACATCCGGACGGACAACCTGGGGGCGCATGGGACCTCGGCGGCCGGATTGATCGCGGCCACGGCCAACAACGGATTGGGGATGAGTGGAATTGCCCCGGAGGCGGGGGTCGCCAGCTGGGTGATCTACAACCCCCGCGGGCAGATCGTGACCGACGAGAAACTTGGGGATGTCTTCCGACACGCCGGCGACCGGGTTGCCGTGCAGAGCCACAGTTGGGCACCCCCCGGACGTCGTCAGGTCGGGCCCTCGGTGCTTGAAGATGCGGGCATCCAGGATGCCTGGACCCTGGGGCGGGGTGGACTCGGAACGGTCATTGTGCGGAGTGCGGGCAACGACCGGGCGCGCGGGGCGCAGGCGGGGGATGATGGATTTGCCGATGACCCGAGGGCGATCTGCGTGGGCGCCGTTCGCAACGATGGCAGTCCCGCCGGATATTCCGAGCCCGGCGCATGCGTCCTGGTGGCCGCCCCAGCGGGCGAACAGGATCAGGGCGGGCTTTTCACGACGGATCTTCAGGGGCCGGAGGGTGGGAACTTCATCAGCTATTTCCCGCCTGATGAGTATTTGTCCGACTACCGCTGGGGCGCGCTGGGATTCTCCGGAACTTCCGCCGCAACTCCCGTCGTCGCGGGAGTGGCTGCCCTGGTGCTCTCGGTGAATCCGGGTCTTTCCGCACGCGACGTGCAGCAGGTGCTCCTGCTAAGCGCGCGACATTGGTATTCGACGGATCCGGGACTGGCCCGGAATCGGGCCGGTTTGACCTTCAGCCACAACCTGGGATTTGGAGTCGTGGATGCCGGTGCCGCGGTGCAACTGGCCCGCCACTGGTCCAACCGTCCCGCTGCCATCGAAGTGACGGCGGAGTCGCCGGGATCCGCGACGGAGATCCCTGATGCCGGGCTGCGTGTGGAACTGGAGGCGGAAACCGCGGGGGGGGAACCCCTGGTGATTTCCGGTCTTCCGGGGACGGGCATTCATCCGGAGTCGGCGACGGATTGGCTGCCCCTGGTCGATCTCGGGCTGGCGTTGACCGATCCGCCGCAACGGATCGACGGTCACGGGGCGCTGATTGAACGCGGGCAGGTCAATTATTCCGAGAAACTGGCCCGCGCTGCGGCGGCAGGGGCGGCGTTCGCGGTCGTCTATAATGCGGCCGCCGAAGTAATCCCCGATGGCAGTTGCCCGGGGGGCGAGCAGTTGTGTGTCCTCGCGGGAACGGATTACTCGCCGATTCCGGCCCTCTTCGTCCGCCGTTCCGCTGGGTTGGCGCTGCGCGACGCGATCACGACCGGTCCATCCCGTCGGGCCCGACTGCACCTCGCATCGGCGGTGCGAACCTTTGAGATCAGCCAGGACCTGCAGTGTGAGCACGTGGGTGTCCGCCTGCGGACGGATCACTCCGGACGCGGCGATCTCCGCGTGACGCTGCGCTCGCCATCCGGAACGGTCAGCGTCCTTCAGCGATACAATGCCGATACCAATGCGGGCCCTGCCGACTGGACCTACTGGAGCACACAGCATTTCTTCGAGCCGTCGGCCGGGACTTGGGAGCTGCGGGTGACGGACGAGGCGGAATTGGAGGGGCGCGGCCAGGTGCTGGGAGCGACCCTCCGCGTGCAGGGAGTGCCGATTTTGGATTCCGACCATGATGGGTTGGAGGACTCCTGGGAACGACTGCACTTCGGTGATCTGAACCAGGGACCGGCGGAGGATCCGGATGGGGACGGAGCCAGCAATCTCCTTGAGTCACTGACGGGAGGGGATCCGCGTGTGGACGAGCGTTCGGCGGCGCCCGACGTGGGCTTTTTCAATGACCACGTGGTGCGGGTGAGCTGGCCCGGGGTAAGCGGAAGCGCCCATCAGGTGGAGGCCGGATCCTCCGTTGGGGATTGGAAGTCGGTGACCCGGGTCGAGGACCATTTTCCGGTGTCCGATGTCCTGGTGCCCGCGCCATCAGATGCTGGCGGATTCTTCCGGGTCACTCCGGCGCTGTAATGGTGAAACCGGTGTTGGAGGGAGGCGAAAGGACCCGCCAATCGCCCTCCGGAAGATTCCCCAGTTCGTAGGCACCAAACCGGGTGCGGTGGAGTCGAACCACGTGGGCGCCCTGGCTGGCGAACATTCGTTTGACCTGGTGATAGCGCCCCTCGGTGAGTTCCAACCGCGCCTCCCGCGTGCCCAGAATCTCCAGCCGGGCCGGAAGGCAGGGTGTACTCTCCCCCACAAGCATGAGGGTTCCCGCGGCGAACTGTGGAATCCAGTCCGGATCCAAATCGCGATCCACGGTCACTTCATAAACCTTCGCCACGTGATGACGTGGGGACGTCCAGCGATGGATCAGTTCACCGGAGTCCGTCAGCAGGAGGAGTCCGGTGGTGTCCTTGTCCAGTCGGCCCACGGAATGGACGGGCGGGTTGCGTTGAAGCCAGCGGGCGGGGATCCGGTCGTAAACGGAGGGACCCTCCTTGGGGTCGTGGGAGCAGACGAGCCCGGCGGGTTTGTGATAGAGCGCGAGGATTCCTCCGGGATGTTCCACGCCCTCCCCGTCGATGCGCACGCGGGCGGGCAAGGCGCGATGGGCGGGATCCCGAACTGCAACGCCATCCACAGTGACGCGTCCTGCGCGCAGCCACGGACGAGCTTCACTGCGGCTGCAATAGCCGTAGCGCGAGAGGAGTTGGTCGAGACGGAGCGGTCGGGAGTCGTCGGGCATGGGGCGCACCGGCGTCCGCTATAGCGTGAGCCGTCGCAGAAGATATCCCAGGAGTCCGGTCAGGGGCAGGGTAAGCACCCAGGCCCAGAGGATGCGTTCGACCACGTTGAGCTTGAGCGCGCTGAAGCGTTTGGCGCAGCCGACGCCCATGATGCTGGTCGTGATGGCGTGCGTGGTGGAGACCGGCATTCCGTAGTGGGCGGCGACCATCAATACGGTGGCGCCCGCGGACTCCGCAGCGAATCCGTTCACCGGCTGAAGCTTCACCATCTTGTGGCCCATGGTCTTGATGATGCGCCAGCCGCCCGCTGCCGTACCGGCCGCCATGGTCAGCGCGCAAATGACCTTGATCCAGGCGGCGATGACCTCCTTGCCGCCGTGGTCCACCATGGGATGGCGGAGAAATCCGAGCCATTCGGGGATGGCTTCAAGACTGCCATCCTTGGCCCCCGCGGCGAGGGCGAGGGCGATGATGCCCATGGTCTTCTGAGCGTCATTTGAACCGTGGGCGAATCCCATGTACCCGGCGCTGGCGAGCTGCGCCTTGCCGAACACGGAGTTCACGGTGTGGGGAAGCCAGTTTCGGAGGAGCAGGTACAGCAGCGTCATCACCAGCAATCCGAGAAGGAACCCCGCCAGGGGCGAGCTGACCATGGGGATCACCACCTTGTAGAGCAGGCCGTCGTTCTTGTACCAGGGGCCGTCCTTCACCTTGGACCAGATCAGCGCGTTCCAGTTGCCGTTGGCCGAGGCGAGGGTGGCGCCGCAGAGGCCCCCGATGAGGGCGTGGCTGGAGCTGCTTGGAAGGCCGAACCACCAGGTGACGAGGTTCCAGACAATGCCGCCGAGGAGGGCGCAGATAATCGTGGAGCTCGTCACGAAATGGGAGTCCACCAAGCCTGACGAAACGGTCTTGGCGACCGCGTTGCCGGCGAGCGCCCCGATCAGATTGGTGGAAGCCGCCAGAAGCACCGCCATTCTTGGCGTCAGGACCTTGGTGGAGACGACCGTGGCGATCGAATTGGCGGTGTCATGAAATCCGTTGATGTACTCGAACACCAGGGCGACCACGATGACGGTGAAGAGCAGCGTCATGACCGGCCTCAGGAGTTTTTCAGGACGATGTAGAAGATCACGTTGCCGGCGTCGCGGCAGCGGTCGATCACCTTTTCCAGGAGGTCGTAAAGATCCTTGAGAACGATGACCGCCACGGGTTCGAACCGGCCGGAATACAATTCGCGGAGCAGTTCGACCATGACCTTGTCGGCCTCGCCCTCGAGGTATTGCAGGCGGTCATTCTGCTCCTTCACCCCTTCCAGGCCCGGGTTGTTGCGGAGCCCGCGGATCATTTCCAACACGGTCTGCGTGGCTTCATCGAGCAACTGGAGCTGGCGGGAGAAATTGGCGCCCTTGAGCCGGTCCGGCGCCAGCAGCAGGCGCTCGCAGAACTTCTCCAGGGTTTTCGGGATCTTGTAGAGTGCGGTGCTCAGGGCATCGATGTCCTCCCGTTCGAGGGGAGTGACGAAGGTGCGGGTCACCAGGGTCCGGATATCCTCGGTGATCCGTTTGTCCTTTTTTCGAAGCAGCGCGAAGTCGTCGAGAGATCCCGCGCCCTTGGACGGGGATTCGAGGGTGGCTTTGACGAGCGCGACACTTTCGCGCGCCTCGGTGGCCGATTTTTCCAGCAGGTCAAAAAACTCGTCGTTGCGACCCAACAGGCGTTGCAGGGAAAACATGGCGCAGGTTTGGTAGCGGAAATCCGGGACCGTGGCGCGAAAAATCTCGGTTGGGTTCCGCTGCATTGGGATCGCCGGCGGGCTCCGGTTCCCGCAGGTTGGGCGGGGTCGATGAGGGTGGTTGTCTATTCGGATTTTCATTACGCGGGGGCCGCGGAAAGGTCCCGGCGCGGATTCGAGGCGCGGGCGATCGGAAACCCCGTGCTGCGGGGGCTGGCCCTGGCGTGGCGCCACTGGATCTGGCTTCGGGATCCGATGGCGCACAATCACCGGCTGGACGCGTTGCTGGCCGCCAACCCGGCACCGGACCTCGCCGTGGTCAACGGGGATTTTACGGTGGATTCCGCCTTTGTGGGCGTCAGTGATGACGCCGCCCTGGCAAGCGCTGCCGAGGTGCTGGGACGACTCCGCGCAGCCTACGGACCCCGCCTTTTGGCCACCATCGGGGACCACGAACTCGGCAAGCAGAGCCTGTTTGGAGGCGCCGGGGGGCTGAGGTTGGAAAGCTGGCACCGGTGCGCGGAAGCGTTGGCGCTGGAGGCGGTCTGGAGGAGGGACTTCGGTCCGTGGTCCCTGGTGGGGATTGCGTCCACGCCCGTGGCCCTCCCGGTGTTTTCGCCCGAGATGTTGCCGTCCGAACGGTCCGATTGGGAATCCGTGGGCCGGAATGTCCGGGAACAGGTGCGTGCGGTCCTCGATTCGATTGCGTCGGACCGCCGAATCGTGCTGTTGGTGCATGACCCAAGCGCGCTGCCGTTCCTTGCGCGTGAGGCCTGTGTTGTTGACCGGCTGCCGCAGGTGGCGCAGACGATCGTCGGGCACCTCCATACGCCCTCCTTGTTCCGCCTGGCGCAGGGGCTCGCCGGGATGCCCCGGATCGGGTTCCTCGGTAACACCGTCCGGCGCTATTCCTCCGCACTCCGGGAAGCCCGGGTTTGGCGCGATTTCCGGACCGTGCTTTGCCCGTCTCCTGCCGGAATTCAACTGCTGAAGGACGGTGGCTGGCTGGAACTGGACCTGCCTTTGGACTCAGCGGAGTCCGGGTTGCAGATCCGGCGCCACCGGCTTCCGTGGGATCCGCAGGGGTGAATTGTTACTCCCCGGAACCGTTGGACGGAGCCTCGGGCGCAGAGTCGGGGGAGGCAGGGGTCTTGGATGGCTGCTGGCCTATGGAGTCCAGATGCCGTTCCGCCGCGCGATTCAGCTTGTCCCGCTCCTGTTTGAAGTCGGCTTCCAGCATTCGGATTTGAGGGGAGTCCTGCTGGTATTGCTTGGTGAGCTCGGCCGCGGACTGCGGGTTGGGCAGCACGGTGGGGCGCATCAGGATCATCAGTTCCGTGCGGGACTTGTCCACCGTGGTGGACCGGAACAGGGCGCCGAGGAGCGGGATGTCCTTGAGCAGCGGCACGCCGGACTTGGTGTTCCCCTTGGAGGCGCGGATGTAGCCGCCGAGCAGGACTGATTGTCCGGTCTGGACGGAGATCGTCGAGGTGGCCTGGCGCTTGTTGGTCACGGGAGCGTTTTGGGCGGTCTCGATGCCGCCGTTGTTGGGGGCGATTTCCTCAATCGTCTGCTCCACCTCCATCACCACCAGTCCGTCCGAGGTGATGTAGGGCAGGACGTTCAGTCCCACGCCGACATTCTGTCGGTCGTAGAAGGTGCTGGTGCCCACCAGGCCGACGCCATTGTTGTAGCCGCCCTGCACGAACGGCACGGTCTGACCGGCGAAGAAGTTGGCCGGCGTCGCGTGCGACGTGATGATGCGCGGGCGTTGGAGGATGTTCACGTTGCCGTCCGAAGCCAGCGCCTTGACGATCACGTCGATATCCTGGTTGAAGCGGAGCAGGTAGTTGAGTCCGCCGCCGGTGGGAATCGTCGGGAAGATGTTGGTGAGCGAGTTAAAGCCGTTGAGATTGTCCATCGTGCCGCCGCCCCCGACGGTGTCGTTGAACTGCTTGTACTTCTGGCGCGCACTGACGCCGTAGGAAAGGCCGGAGGTGAGTCCCACCTCCATGATGACGCCTTCGATCAGGACCTGAGCGAGGAGGGTGTCCACCTTCTCGATGATCTTCCGGAGCTGCGCCATGTCCTTCCGGCTTGCGTAGATGATGAGGGAGTTGGAGCGGGGATCGGGGGTGATGCTGGCCTCGCCGGAGAGCGGTTGCGCGGGATTCTGCTGGGCGCCGGCGCGGTTGGCGTTATTGAGGCGTCCCTGGAAGGTGTTGGCTCCCCCGGAGGTGCCCGTGGGCCGGGGCGTGGCGACCTGCTGGGGCAGGAGCGGTTCGGTTCCTTCGGATTGGCCGTAGTATTGTCCGGAACTGCGGCTCCCGTACGAACTGCCCATCGAGCTTCCGAGTCCGCTTCGACCCAACCCGCTGCCCAGGCCCCCTCCGAGTCCTCCGCCCAGGCCGCCTCCGAGGCCCCCATTGCGCCGTCCGGTGGACGCCGGGAGCGCGCCGCCGCCGCCGCCACTGATGACGCTGCTCAGGGTCTGGTACAGTTCCTCGACCTTCCCGAATTTGATCGGGAACACCTCAAAGATGTATTCCTGCTCCACCTCGACATCGATCTTCTTCAGGACCTCCAGCATGCGCTTCACGTTGATGGCATAGTCGCGCAGGATGAGGGTCTTGGTGGATTCGAGGGCCACGATGCCATTCTGGTTCTTGGCGAATTGCTTCAGGGTCTCCGCGGCTTCCAGGACCGGCACGTGCTCCACCTTGATGACGTGGGTGACGAACTGGCTGGCTTCCGCGTAGTCCTCCACCTTCTTGTTGGCGAATGCGGCGCCCTCCTGCAGGGCCTGGGCGGTGGGCACGGCGAGCACGGCCTTCTCGCCGGTGGGAATCATGGTGATTCCATTCAGGGCGAGGATGGTGTCGTACATTTGAAGCCGTTCGTCGGGCGTGAGGGTCGTGGCGGGCTTGAAATTGATCTGCGTGGTCGTGGGAAGATTCGAGGCGCGAAGGACCGTGCGCTTGGAAATGGTGGAGTATTCGTCGAGGAACTGCTCCAACGGCATGTTCTTGAAATTGATGACATCCGTGGCGTCCGCGGTGTCGGTTCCGGCCGGATTGGGTGTCCGGACCGCATTTGTTGCCGAACCGGCGGCCCCCGCGGTGGAACCCCCGGGATTAAACGGAGGGAGATTCATGCCCACGGGACGTCCGGCCGGCCTCGGGAGATTGAAGCGGGCGGCGTTGGTGGCCGCGGCGCCGGAAGCGGGGCGCGGCGGGGGCCCGAGGGGATTGACCGGAGTCGGGGTTGTGGGACCTGGAACCGGAACCACCGGCGCCGCGGTCCCTGCAGGCGCGGTCACAGGCGGGGCGGCCGTGGTGGGAGGCGTCGTGGTCCCCGGTGCGGGAATGGTGGCCGGGGGAACGGCGTTGGGAGGGATTCGGGTGGGATTGTTCGGGCCTGCGGTGGCGGGAGGCGGGACGGCCTGGGTGGGGTCCACCCCGGGGGCGTCGACCTCCGGGACCGCGGTGACCGCCGGATCCACGACGATGTGTTCCACGACGGGCGCATCGTCGGGCTTGCCGGGCTCCGAAAGCGCGAAATCCTGGGCGAGGGCGCCGGAGGCCGCCAGCCAGAGCGCAAGAAGGGAAGGCACGAGAGGTTTCACAGCGGTCTATTTTTTCGGTGGAGTGGCGCCGGAATTGGTGGGCGACGCTCCTTTGGGTTGAACGGCGGCGGGACGGGAAGGTTTCGCGGAGGCGGGCGCGGCAGGGGGCGCCTTGGGCTTTTTTTGGTAGCTGGCGACGATCGTCAGCGTGGTTTGAAGCTTCGTCTGGCTCGCGTCGAGCCGGAGGCGGGAGATGTCCCGGACGCGGATGAGGGAATTCCCCGCTCCCAGGGAGTGGAGAAAGTTGACGAGTTCCGGTTCGCTGGCCGTGACCTCGGCCGTCATCTGGTTCTCCTCAAAAAAGGCGTTGGTCTGGCCGGTCCGTGCGCTGGTGGCGATCGGACGAATGTTCCCGACCGTGACCCCGTATTCGGCCGCCTTGGACTGGATCATCGACTGCAGCCGGTTGGCCTGTTCCTCCTGGGGGACCTCCGCGCCGGCCAGTTGCAGTTCCTTGAGCTGCTTCTCGTAGCCGCCCTTGTTCCGGATCTCCTTCTCGTACTTCAACTGGTTCGCCGTCAGCTTCTCAATGTCCAGCTGGACCTCCTTCCAGCGTCCGAAGAAGGGCCAGACGATCCAGTAGTTGACCACGACCGCCAGCACGACCAGTCCGACGAGCAGCCAGCGCCGCTCCGTGGGCTGGAGATTGAGCTTGTCGAGCCACTTCATCATGGCGTGTCGCTCCTCCGGAGTTCGGCCTCGAAATTCCAGGTGGTGATGTTGGCGCCGGGACGGGTGTCGAACTGGGTCGCCTTCACGTTGGAGAAGAGGGGCTGGCCACCCGCCTGGGACTTCTTGAGCTCGGAATTAAACTTGGTGATGTCCGCCGTGCTGTCCGGCGGGACCGTGCCCCGCAGCGCGAGGGTGTGCCCCTTTTGGAAATCCAGCTGGGTCAGGGTCGCCGAGGCAGGCAGCAGGTCCACCGCCGCCTTCCAGGCGTCGAGGGCGGCAAACTTCAGGGCCACCTGCTCCTGGAGGACTCCCACCTGGGCCCGGAGCTGCAGGCTGTTGGTGTAGGTGATCCCCATCGAGGAGACCTCGGACCGGAGGTTGTCCCGCTGCAGCGTCCGGATGTTGAGCGCGATGAGAAACGCGAACACGAACACCACGTAGGCCACGGCCAGCGCCCCCAGTCCGCCCATCCACAGGCGGTCCATCGCCTTCTGACGCTGGGTGCTGGTCCATTCCGCAGGGACCAGCGGGGTCGCGGGGGCCTTCAGGAAGTGGGTGCAGCTGGCCAGCGCGAGGAGGGGCAGGGGCGACGGGGTTTCCCGCTGGACGGGATGGCCGGACCATGCGCTGAGAATCGGCTCCATTTCGCCGGCGAGGATGGGATCTGCGACGATGTGGACCGGCGGGACGCTGGTGAACCAACCGTCCATTTCACCCGCCCAGGCGATCTGGCCGAGCTGCGAGGCGAGCGCCGGCGCGCCGTTGGGTCCCGGAGCGACCGACAACAGGGTGACGTCGCGCCAGACGCCGCCGAGGAACCACCCGGCGAGGCCGTAGCGCTTATCCCCCGAGGATTCGAAGATCAGCCAGAGTCCATCCCCGGACGGCTGGAGCGCCTGCCACGCCCGGACCAGCGGCAGGTCGATCTGGTCCGGAACAAATCCGGCAGCCGCCTGTTCGTTGAGAAACTCTTCGACACTGGACCGTGAGGCCAGGGTGACGAGGGCCGTTTGCTGCTGGCCGTCCGGATGCATCACGCCGACCGCGGTCCAGGTGATCTGGTTGACCGGGAGAGGGGAAATGCGATCCAGCTGAAATTCCACCAACGCCTGGATCTCGGCGGGGTCTCCGGAGGGCAGTTGGATCGCTCGGACGAAGGCGCCCTCGGTGGGCAGCCAGGCCACGCGCAGGCAGGGCTGGAAAATCGACTGCCAATCCCGCGTCTGGAGCCGCTTGGGCAGCGGCTTGCCCGCGTCGAGCCGGAGTTCCCCCGCGGGTTTCACCCGGTTCCGGGCCACCTCAAACTGCCATACCCGGCGTCCGATGGGCGACGACGAGAGGACGACTCCCGACTGAAATCGCTGCGAACGCGCCTTCATGATTTCGCCCTCCCGGGGTCCGACATGAGGCTGCGGACATGTTCCTCAGTCTGCGTGACGCGGAGCACCTCCTCCAGGGTGGTGACCCCAGCCTTGACCTTGCGCCAGCCGTCCTCGCGGAGCGTGCGCATTCCCTGGGCCTTGGCCGCCTGGGCGATGTCGGAGGCCGGGGCCCGGTTCATGACCAGGGGCCGGATGGCCTCGCCGACCACCAGCAATTCATGGATGCCCGTGCGTCCCTGGTACCCCAGTTGGCGGCATTCTTCACATCCGACGCCCTTGAGGAAGGTCGTGGAGGCGATTTCGTGTTCCGGGAATCCGATGCGCACCAGGTAGTCGTGATCCACCTTTTGCGGCACCTTGCAGTGCGGGCAGATGGTCCGGACGAGGCGTTGCGCCATCACCGCCTCGACCGAGGACGCGACGAGGAAGGGCTCGATGCCCATGTCGATGAGCCGGGTGAAGGCGCTCGGGGCGTCGTTGGTGTGCAGCGTGCTGAAGACGAGGTGGCCCGTGAGGGACGCCCGGATCGCGATCTCGGCCGTTTCGAGGTCGCGAACCTCGCCGACCATGATCACGTTGGGATCCTGACGCAGGATGTGTCGCAGCCCGACGGCAAACGTCAGGCCGATCTCGCTGCGCACCGGGATCTGGTTGATGCCCTTGAGCTCGTACTCCACCGGCTCCTCGATGGTGATGATGCGCTTGGTGACCGAGTTGATGGTCGAGAGGAAGGCGTAGAGGGTCGTCGATTTGCCGGATCCGGTCGGGCCGGTGACCAGGAAAATTCCGTGCGGTTTGACGATGATCTCACGGATGGCCTCGTCCTCGTCGTGTGCGAATCCGAGCTTCTCGAGTCCGAAGAAGATCTTGCCGCGGGTCAGCAGGCGCAGCGACACCGACTCCCCCCAGACCGTGGGAACGGTCGAGACGCGGATGTCGATTTCCTCGCCCTTGATGCGGACGTTGATGCGGCCGTCCTGGGGGAGCCGCTTCTCGGCGATGTTCATTCCCGCCATGACCTTGATGCGGGAAATGAGCGCCGCCTGGTACCGCTTGATCTGCGGGGGCAGCGGCGTCTGGTGGAGAATGCCGTCGATGCGGTACCGGATCCGGAGTTCGTCCTCGGACGGTTCGAAGTGAATGTCCGTCGCCCGTTCCTTGAACGCCTCCCAGACCACTTGGTTGACGAACTTGATGACGCTGGCGTCCTGATCGTCCCCGGTGATTTCCCGGTCGTCGCCGACGATGAGCTCCATCGGCTCATCCTCGGACATTTCATCGAGGGTTTCGGCGCCGACGCCGTAATACTTTTTCAGCGCCTTCTCGATGTCGTTGCGGGTGGACAGGACGTACTGGACCGGGCCCCGGGCGTCGAACTGCACGGCCGCCTGCATGGCCGGGTCGAAAGGGTTATGGGTGGCCACCTGCAGGGCGCCGGCCTCCTCGCGGATCGGGAGGGCCGAGAACTGGAAGGCGACCTTGGTGGAAACCCGCTTCCGAATCTCCGTGTCGATAGAAAGCCGGCTGATTTCGACGTACGGCCAGTCGAGGGCCTGCGCGAGCTTCTGCAGGAACTGCTCCTCGGAAATCCCGGATTCCCGGGCGAAGAAGGCCAGCTGGCTTTCGGTGCCGCCACCCTCCACGGCGGACCTCCACGCCGCCGTCCAGTCACGGAACTGGGCGGGAGTGATCAGTCCCGCCCGTTCTAGGATTCCCTGAAGTGACCGGTATGCCATGCAAGTGGTGAACTCCGGCAGATTCAACGGCCTCCGTCCGGAAAAGTTGCGCGCAGTAAACGGGGAAGTGGAGTCCGGGACAAGTGAGTACCTCCGTGGCGGGGTCGAAAACTTTGGGGATCAGCGTGTGGACGGACCCGGGCCGTGGACGAAGTCGGCTGCCGCCCGGGGGTTTGGGATGGACGGCCGGGGGGCCATTCGGCACAACTCCGTGCAAGCATCCTTTATTGCACTTCACTTTCCCCAAGCCATGAGTGAACCGGACAGCTCCCAGACGCTCTTTTGGACGAAGCGTTGGGAACAGGGAAAGATTCCGTGGGATTGCGGAGGGATTCCACCGACCTTGGTGGCGTTCCTGGGACGGGTCCCGGGTCCGACCCGGGTCCTGATCCCGGGATGCGGATCAGGCTACGAGGTGCGGGCGTTTCACGAGGTGGGACATGACGTCAGCGCGATCGAGTTCTCCGCTCCGGCGGTCGCGCATGCGCGCGAGGTTTTGGGGCCGCTGGGAGACCGGGTGATCCACGGAAACTTCTTCAAGCATGACTTCGCCGGGAATCGCTACGGACTCGTGTACGAGCGCGGTTTCCTGTGCTCACTCCCCCCCGAGCGCTGGACCGATTATGCCGCTCGAATGGCAGCCCTGATTCCGCCCGGGGGAAAACTGGCCGGATTGTTCCTTTATGGACACGAGCCCGAGCCGCCTCCGTTTCCCCTGACTGACGAGATTGCTGCGGAGTTGCTGGGCCGGTCCTTCCGTCGGGTGTATTCCGAGTCCGTCGAGGATTCCGTCCCGGTGTACAAGGGACTGGAGCGCTGGCAGGAGTGGGAACGGCTCCCGGGCTGACCCGCGGTGTCCTGAATCGCCCAACGGAACTGGGTCATGCCCGCGGGTGGAATTCCTCGTGGACCTCGCGGAGGCGACGTCCGGCGACGTGGGTGTAGATCTCCGTGGTGCTGATGCGGGCGTGTCCGAGCATTTCCTGGATCACGCGAAGATCCGCCCCGTGTTCCAGGAGGTGGGTGGCAAAACTGTGGCGCAACATGTGGGGGGTCACATTTCGCGCGATGCCGGCGCGGCGTGCGCAGGCCTTCACGCGGAGCCACAGGGTGACCGGGGCGAAGGCCGAACCCCGCCGGGTCAGGAAGACATTGGCTGGGGATCGCGGCCGCACCAGTTGGGGGCGCCCTGAGTCGAGGTAGCGCTGAAGGGCTTCCACGGCCTTTGCGCCCACCGGGACCACGCGTTCCTTGTTCCCCTTGCCGATGACGCTCAGGAATCCGGCGTCCAGATGCAGTTGTTCGAGGCGGATTCCCCGCAGTTCGGCCAGGCGCAATCCGCTGGCGTATGCCAGTTCCAGGACCGCGTGGTCGCAGAGGGCGGAGGGTGTCGCCTGGGTGCCGGGTGGTTCCAGAAGCCGGCGGATTTCGTCGTCGCCCAGCGCCTTGGGCAGCGTTTTCCACCGTCGGGGCAGGGTGAGGTTTTCCGAGGGGTTCGGAGACACAAAACCCTCGCTCTCGGCGAATCGGAAAAAGGCGCGCAGTGCGGCTACGTGCAGGTAAAGACTGGCGGAGCTGAGCCGGGAGGGTTTGTCGGACGGAGCGAGGGACGGGCGCGTCCGCTGATGCTCCAGAAAGGCCATCAGGTCCGAGAACTTCACGTCCCTCCACTGATTGAGGCACCGGGGGCCGGACCATTCCACGAACTGGCCCAGCAGGTGCGCATAGGTCCGCTGGGTGTGCTCCGCCTGTCCGCGCTCATGGCGGAGATGGACCAGAAATTCCTCGACCAGCGGGGCTAACACGACGTCATCAAAGCCGGGAACGGCCGCGTCCGGTATAAGAATTCCCGGAGTCCTGATCAGGGGGCCTCGGGATCGCCTGCGGCCACCCACTCGATATTGAATGCGGCGTGTCGGATGGACTCGCCCGCCGGGGTGGAGAGGCTGTAGGTGGCGTGCAGGAGGCCGTCCCGTGTCTGGATCAGGCTGGGGTAGGCGAAGCTTTCCTTTTCGGCGGGATCCTTCTCGAGGTGGCGCCGCCGCTTCCACGTGAACCCCTCGTCGTCGCTCAGCCAGACGGCGAGGGAATGGCGCCCGGATTCCGTGTCATTGCCGATAAACGCCCAGGTTCCGTCCCTCAACGAGATTACTTCCGCGCCGGAACCGGGATTGGGAATGGCGCTGTCCACGACGGCGCTCCAGGTTTCGCCGCGGTCGGTCGAGGTGGCGGTCATCAGACGCTTCGGGGGCGGTCCGTTGTCCCGCATGAAGGTGACCAGGGCGCCATCCCGTCGGCGGAGGAGACTGGGCTGAATGTTGCCGCCACCTATCAGCGGCGCACTGGGATGCCAGTGGTCTCCATCGTCGTCCGTGATTGCCATCAGGGAGAACGAGAAGCCGTCGTGGTACACGCCTAGGACCAGGCGGCCGTCCACGGCGAGCGGATGCGCCCGCGGCATCCAACCCAGGCGCTGGTAAAGTTCGTTCGTCGCGTGGGACTGCATGGCGACGAGGTATTCGGAAACTTCCTGTTTCGTGGTGGCATCCCAGGTCGCTTCCGCCGCCCGGCGCTCCAGGTCCGGAAGGACCCGGGCGATTCCCTGGGTGAATTCCGGGCCGGGAGTCAGGTGCAGCACCTCGCTCCGGTCCCAGCGCGGGGGCGTCCGGTTCTCCCAATCGGAGCTGACGCGGAACTTGAGCAGGGCACCCTCCCAGTGATGGTCCAGAATCGTGGGGTAGAACAACCAGAGGCGTCCCCGGGAGTCCACGTGTAGCGCGGGATTGCAGTCGGGGTAGCCGGGGGTGTCGGCGAGTGTGAATCGGGGGGTCCAGTCGCGTCCCCCCTCCGGCAGGCGCGCCGCCTGGACGAGCACGTCATCCGACTTGCGCTCTCCGGAGCCATGGAACCAGGCGGCGAAGAGGCCCCCGCCCGGTGCCTCCACGACGCATGAGCCGTGATTGTGCCACTTCTCCGGAGGAAACAGATCCTCCGCATGGTGGAAGGGCGCCGCCCCCGCAGTCGTCCCCAACAGGAACACCGACAGGATTGCCGGCGGGAGGACGACGCGGCCGGGCATGGGATCAGCGAAGCAGCAGCTTCTCGAGATACCCGACCGTCTGTCGCACCTGGGGATCCACCTCCATGCGGTTCTTCACAGCGCGCACGGCGTGCAACACCGTGCCGTGGTCGCGTCCGCCGAAGGCATCCCCGATGGAACTCAGCGAACTCTCGGTCAGGGTCCGGCAAAGAAACATGGCCACCTGACGGGGGAAGGCGATGTTCTCCGGACGGCGCTTGCTGGTCATGTCGGCGAGCCGGATGTCGTAGTGCTCGGCCACCCGCTTCTGAATCACCTCAAATGTGATGGCACGGCGGCTCTCCTCCTGGAGGATCTCGCGGAGCAGGTTTTCAACGTCGTCGAGTCGCACCGGACGTCCGGTGAGCTGGGTGAAGCTGGCCACGCGGACGAGCGCGCCTTCGAGGCGTCGCACGTTGGTGCGGATGCGATCCGCGAGGAACTGGACGATTTTGTCGTCGAGTTGGATGCCGAGTACGGCCGCCTTTTGACGGAGGATGGCGAGGCGCGTTTCGACGTCGGGCGGCTGGAGATCGGCGGTCAGACCCCATTCAAAGCGGGAGATCAGCCGTTGTTCGAGTCCGGGAATCTCGCTGGGCAGTTTGTCGCAGGTCAGGACGATCTGCTTCCGTGCCTCGTGGAGTGTGTTGAAGGTGTGAAAAAATTCCTCCTGGATGCGTTCCTTGCCACTCAGGAACTGGATGTCATCCACGAGAAGGCAGTCCACCTGGCGATACCGGCGCCGGAACTTGGCCAGGGAGTTGTTCTGCAGGCCGTCGATGAACTCGTTGGTGAAGCGTTCGCAGCTCAGGTAGGCCACCTTGGCGTTCTTGCGATGACTCAGGACTTCCTGGCCGATGGCGTTGAGAAGATGGGTCTTTCCGAGCCCGACGCCGCCAAACAGAAAGAGCGGATTGTAGGAACGCCCGGGATTTTGCGCGACGGCGATCGCCGCACTGTGGGCCATCTGGCTGTTGCTGCCGACCACGAACGTGGAAAACGTGTTGCTCGGATTGAACGACGCCTCGACGGGGCGGCCGGCTACGGTGACCACACGCGGTTCCTCGCGGACCGGTGCGGGTGCGGGCCGGGCGGGAACGCTGGACAGGACTCCGACGACAAACTCGATCTGGACCGGACGGACCGCCGTGCGGCTGGCCACCGAACGCAGGAGATCGAGATAATTATCGGTCAGCCACATCGCACAAAAGTCGTCGCGGACCTCCAACTTGAGGCGGTCACCCTCGAGGGAGACCGCGCGGATGGGCTCAAACCAAAGCTGATAAATGTCCGGTTTCAGGAGGCCTTGCAGGTGCTCCTGGACATTGGTCCAAAGGGTTTCGGCGGTGACGGGCATTCTGGGTGGCTGGAAAGGGCGTTCCGGGGGAGAAAATCTGGGTTTATTCACGCCCCAAATTCACAGGGCTGTGACGCGTCGCCGAACTGCGCAACTTCTGAGTTCTCAACGGAATAGGCGAAACCAAATCCAGGAACCCGATTGAACCCTTCCTGAAACTATCCATCGCATAACTCATTGTATATGAATGGATTATTTGATTCATTCTTGAGCGGTTTCAGGAAATGGGAACTAGGGCCGGATTGGCGAGATGGCGCGACGACGGCTGGCTTGTAGAGTGTCGAGCCTCGGCAAACTAGACGAAATTATTACGAGTTCTGCCCAAGTTATTCACAGGGGGTAAATCTCCCCGTTTTTGGCCGGAAAATGGAGAGTTGCCGACGGTAAACGGCCCCTGGGCCGGCGGCGGTTCCTGGGAACAGTTCACACGGCGGACTCACCCCGCTCTTCGGTGCGGATCCGGATGGCGTCCTCAATGGCGGAGACAAAGATCTTTCCGTCTCCAATCTTTCCCGTTTTGGCAGCACTCACGATGGCGGCGACGGCGCCAGCCACCTTGCCGTCGGCCACGGCGATCTCGATCTTGATCTTCGGCAGGAAATCCACGGTGTATTCGCTGCCGCGATAGACTTCGGTGTGGCCCTTCTGGCGACCGAACCCCTTCACCTCACTGATGGTCATTCCCTCGATGCCCGCCTGATTCAGCGCCTCCTTCACTTCTTCGAGTTTAAACGGCTTGATGATGGCTTCGATTTTTTTCATGGGCGTGGAGGCAGTTGAACCGCCTATTTCCTAACGCGCCGGCCCGAATGAAGTAAACGCCTTTTTGGACTGCAATAATCAGGTTCTCCCCTTGACGAAACGGGTCCGCCTTTGTGCAGGCCTCATCCCCGCTTGCGGGGTGCGGGTTCCGGGGAATCCTGCCGAATGATCCGTCCGGTTTTCCCAGTTCTCACCGTGAGCGTGGTCCTCACTGCCCTCGTGGCCGGCGGGTGCCAGGTGACCCGCGCGGGGTACGCGAGTGCACCGTACCGGGTGCTCCAGCAATCCGGCGATGTGGAGATCCGGTCCTATCCCCCGTTGCGACTGGCGGAGACGTCCACCGGGGGCGACGACTTCATGCGGTTGTTCCGATACATCTCCAAGGGCAATGCCTCGGAGACCAAGATTGCCATGACGACGCCGGTTTTGATGACGGATCTGGGAACGACCCAGGGTCGGATGGCGTTTGTCCTGCCCGAGGATCTGAACGCGCCCCCGGCTCCCTCGGTTCCCGGGGTGGAGCTGAGGACCACGGAGGCGACCACGGTGGCGGTCCTGCGCTTCCGCGGAGGACAACAGGGACCCGATGGCGAGGCCGCCCGGAAACTGACCTCTTGGATGGCCCGCGAGGGAATTCCGGCTGAAGGCGGCCCGGTGTTTGCCTACTACGATCCGCCCTGGATTCCCGGATTCCTCTGTCGGAATGAGGTCATGATCCGCACGTCCTGGCCCGCACCGGTTGTCTCATCGTCAACAGATTCCGGTCACCGTGCCGAAGCCGGACGGCCTGCGGACGCGCGGTAGTAGGTCGGGCCCGCAACGGATGCCGGGGGTAGGGGTACGGCGAAACCGCCCACGGGGGCCGTATTGGTCCTGACCGGGGTCCAGTGAAACAGGTCGGTCGAAGACTCCAGCGCCGTCTCGCCTCCAATGAATCCGTGGACCCGCAGGGTCGGCGTGGACGAGTCCGGATTCTCCATTTGGAGGCGGGGAAGGGAATCCACGGGAAGCAGGAAGTTCGCAAAGACGTAGTCACCGATCCGGCCGCCGGACTTTTTCCCCTCCACATTGTCGAAGGCAAAATGGATGCCTCCGTAGATCCGGCTCATCCCCACCTCGTCCGCGCATGCGGCGACACTTTCGTAGGTGCGAAGGACTCCGGGTAGGGTGTCGGAGCGCGCCGTGAAATGGAGGGCGTCGGTTCCAAAAAACTGGGTCAGCACCTGGGCGCTCGCCTTGCTGAACGAGCTGTGCCCGCTGGTGTAGGCCGGGAAGGGTGGGGAGACCAGAAAGTGTTCCCAGGACGGGTCCGGATCGGTTAGCGGATTCCCGTCTTCGGCGGCCCGTTGAATGGCGGTGATCGGACGCCAGAGATTCCACCGGTACTTGGTGTCCCAGCAGACAATCGCCGCATCGGCCTGCGCGAGTCCGATCAGCGCCAGGAGTCGGGCGGTTTCGGGTACCTTGAGCCCGCGATCCCGCGCCAGGGTGACGGCGATCTCATGCCAGTGACCGGGTGGCATCGCCGTGTAGCTGAAGTCCGACCAAAAGGACGCGATCTCGGTCTGCTCCGGGGTGCGCTCCCGGCTGTGCTTTCCCCCCAGTCGCTTCACCTCGTTCAAGGCGTCCGCGTACTCGCGGCTGTCCAGCGCGGGCGGCGGACCGGGCCGGAATGCCTCGACGGAGGGAATGCAGAAGGTTCGGACCCGTCCCCAATGCGGGGTCAGCGGGGGACGGAAAAACGGCGCGGTCCGGCGCCACTGTCCGGGAGCGTCGCTCGGAATGTAGGGGATCTCGGTGTTGGACCCGTCGGAACCGCGTTCGGACAACAGGCGCTTCGCCGCCTCGCGTCCCGCGTCCAGTCCCTGGTTCACGGCGTCGTTGGTCCGAAGGGCGCTGCGCTGGGAGGCGAAAAGTTCCTCGGTGCGCGCCCGGAAGCCCGGGTAAAGGGACAGCATCACCTCGTGTCCGGCCGCAATGGCTGCGGCATCGATGTGGGCGTTCGGTGACACGGTGACCTGCACCCGGTAGGGCTGGTGGGTGCGGACGATGGAGTTGACGGCGTCATGTGTCGCCGCGCCGAGGATCGCGAGGTTCCGGCTGCTGAGCGTCGGATTGGTCGTGTCCGTGCGGATCGCGTCCAGCATCAGCATGCACCAATCCGCGACGGGGTTTCCCTGGGCGGCGACCGTGAGGCTTGCGCACCACACCGCGAGAAGGGTGTGTGCGATTCCACGCACGGGACTCAGGGGTCCGGAACGGTTCATGGGTTCCGGTATTCCCTGTGGCACGCGGTGCACGTCCGGCCGAGGTCACGTAAGGCCGCTTCACGGACTTCGGCGTCACTGGATGCCACGACCTCCTTCAGATGGTGTGCGGCCGCTTCGGCTTCCCCCAGCCGGGTGCGGTATCCGGCGGGTTTGGCACCCGGGGCGGGCTGGCGACTCCATTCCCGGAGTTGTTCCCAAAGCAGGACCGCCTCCTCGGAAGGCGCGGTTGTCTTCCGCTCCAGCGCGGTTCGGATTCGGTCGAGGTGGGCGTCGAGTTCCACCATCACGGCGACTTCGGACGTCGTGACGTTCACCTCCGGAAGCGGCCCGATGCGATCCAACTCGGCCGCCGACGGCAGGGTGAAATTTCGGACCGCCCGGTGGAGTCCCGGGTAGTCGGACGACGTTCCCGCCTGTCGAAGAAACGCGCGGGCGTCGTCCGGAGTCCATGTTCCGGAGGCCATGGCCACGATGGCGGCGGCGGTGGGACCCCGATGGAGTCCGTGGTGGCAATGCACGTAGATCCCTCCGTTGGTTTCCCCCGTGGCGACCCGCACCAGTTCCACGACGCGGTTGGACGGAATGCCGTCGTATCCAAACGGGAGATGAAGGTAGCGGAGTCCCTGCCGGTGCGCCGCCTCCAGGTCCGGGCGGGTGCCGTCCACGCTGAGCACGACCCGGATTCCCAGGCGGTGCAATTCGGCGAAGGCGTCGTCGCCCGCCGGCTGGGCTCCCGACCAGAGCCGGGGGGAAATCTGGAAACAGTGGGGCAACCGGTCCGAAGCGAGCGGTCGCGCCGGGGATCCGGGTCCGGGGTCCTGGGCCACGGCCAGTAATGCGGCAAGCGCCGTGGCGAGGGCGAGGATCCTCGCATGTCGGGAGGCTCCCGGGCGGCGAGTCGCCGAAGATGATGGCAGGTCCGCTCCCATGGTGCCGACCCGGGGAACATGCCGGCGGGGTCGCCGATGGGGAAACGATTTCGCGGGACGACGAATGATGTGGACTCCGGATCGTGAAACGAAAAACCCGCTAGCCCGGGGCGCGGGGTGGCGGGGGATCGATCCGGAGCGAAGCAATTACTTCGCGGGTTTCTCCTTCGGCTCAGGAGCGGCTCCGCCGGCGTCGGGCGTCGGACGGGGACGGCGGCCTTCGCGCATCTTCTGCCACTTCGCGAACTGGTCTGCGGTCAGAATCGACTTGGCCGTTGCGGCGAAGGAATCCCGCAGCTCGCGCATCTTGGCGGTCCGCTGTTCCGGGTTCAGGCTGGCGTCGTCGCGCACGGCGCGCACTTTGTCCGCCTGATCCTTCTGGGCGGCCCGGAGCTTGTCGCGCTGGTCGTCGGTCAGTCCGAGTTCGGCCATGGCGGCATCCCGGCGTGCCCGGGCTCCCTCGGCAGCCTCCGGGGGCGGCTTCTGCTTCGGCTTCTCGGCGGACGGCGCGGGCGTCGGCTTCGGGGCCGGATCCTCGGCCCGAAGGCCGACGGGGATCAGAACAAGTGCGGCCAGCGTCAGGGACGCGGCACGGGAAAGAGAACGTTTTGAATTCATAGTTCGCCGATAATGACGGCGGGCGGTGTCGGAAGGTTACATCCGGCTTTCCCAGGGGAGGATTCCTCCCGGCAACTGGACAATTCCGGAGACAATCTATGGCAAAATTCCGCAAGCCCTGCCCGGCCGCCGCGCTATAGTTCGGGTGTGGTTTACGCGGTTTCATTCCCCCGTCGGCGCCGCAGTTCTGGGTTCACGCTCCTGGAACTGCTCGTCGTCGTCGGGATCATCGCCATTCTTGCCGGGCTCCTTCTGCCCGCCCTGGGCAAGGCCAAGTCCCAGGCCCGAAAAGTGAACGAGATGTCGTCCGCCCATCAGATCATGCTGGCCTGGACGATGTATGCCGACGATCACGGGGAGCGCGTGCTGAAGGGATACCGCCACTTTGCACCGGGCGAGGAACTGCCCGTGGACAACATCGGCAAACCTGTGCCGCATCCCATCAACTGCCGCTACCCGTGGCGCCTCGCACCGTGGCTGGGGAAGAGCTTTGCCACGATGTACGCCAACGAGAACCGTCCGTTGTTGGAACAATTCCAGCATATGTCCGATCCGTTCATCGGTACCTACGCTGCCAGCGTGTTTCCCTCGCTGGGGATCAATGCGACCTTTGTGGGGGGGGATGATCTGGAACTGCCCCCGGAGCCCCGTGCCTTCGAGCGGTTCGGGCCTTTTTGTGTCCTCAAGACCTCGGACGCCCGGCGCCCCAGCGACCTGATGGTCTTCACCTCCGCCCGGGGGCCGTTTGAAGGCAAGGTCGTCAACGGGTTCTATTTGGTGAAGTCCCCGTACTTCATGGCGCGGCGCTGGTCGGAGGATTTCCATCCAGGGGACGGCCCCGAAGCCTGGGGGCATGTCCACCCGCGGTATTCCAATCGGGCGTTGGCCAGCATGGTGGACGGCCATGTCGAAGCCCTGGACCGACGCGAGTTGGAGGATATGCGCCATTGGGCCAATCAGGCGGACCGGCCCGACTGGACGCTTCAGCGGGTGAAGTAACCGGGCGCGCCGGCGGGCGAACTGTTTGTAGTCCAGCCTTCAGGCTGATCCCCCTCCGTCTTTCTGCCGTCCTCGCGTCCCTGAAGAACAGGCTGAAGCCTGCACTACAAACGCTTCAATCCCGACCCGCTCGTTCGTAGTCCAGCCTTCAGGCTGCCCCGCCATTGCGGTTGCGGGAACCCGGGATAGCGTGGCAGGCCGGGAGGGTTCCCGGAGGTCACCGTCAATTCCCCTGCACATGCCCGTTCACGTTCTCCAGCGCACGCAGCTCGTTTCCGCAACCCTGGCCCAGGCGTGGGCGTTCTTTTCAGACCCGCGGAATCTGCAGCGCATCACGCCCGCGTCCCTGGACTTCAAGATTCTCAGTGACCTCCCGGACCGCATGTATGCCGGAATGATGATCCGCTACCGGGTGCGTCCGCTGCTGGGGATTCCGGTAACGTGGGTGACCGAGATCACGCACGTCGAGGAAGGGCGCCGGTTTGTGGATGAACAGCGCGTGGGGCCGTACCGGATGTGGCATCACGAGCACGAGTTTCGGGACGTCGGCGGCGGGAAGGTGGAGATCCGCGACCAGGTCACCTACCAGCTCCCCTTCAGTTGGCTGGCGGAGCCGGTGCACGGGGTCTTGGTCCAGCCTAGACTGGACGAGATCTTTGCGTTCCGGACGAAGGCGGTGGGCGAAATTTTCCCTTAGTCGTGAGCTTCGACGAAGCCGATTCGGTCCGGTGATTTGCAGTCGGCCTGAACGAAGTCCCCTTTCTCCCTGAGGGGGATTCCTCCCGATTGGAGTCTTCCCGAGGATTTTGGTCGAGCGTGGCGGGGATTCTTGGCAACGTCTGCGGAACGCCCGTTCCACAATGGTTTGCCGCCCATGAACCCGATGCCATCGATTCCGCTGCCTTCCGCTCCCGCGTCACCCCGAGTTCGTTCCGCCCTGTTCGTGCGGTGGACCAGTGCCCTGCTGGCCGCGCTTCTATTGTCGAGTTGCAAACCCGACTCCGGTGCGGCCGGCTCCGGCGCCGCCCAGCCTTCAGGGAAAAAGAAGATCGCGTTCGTCAGCAACGGCGTCGCCTCGTTCTGGACCATCGCCGCCGCGGGAGTGAAGGCCGCCGGGGAGAAGGTTGGCGTGGACACCACGACGCTCATGCCGGTGGAGGGCATCAGCGACCAGAAGCGGATCATCGAGGACCTGCTCACCCGCGGCATCGATGGTATCGCGGTCAGCCCGATTGATCCCGCGAACCAGACCGAGCTGCTCAACCGCGTCGCCCAGCGCACCGGTTTGGTGACCGCGGATTCCGATGCGCCGGACAGCGACCGCGCCGTGTACATCGGCATGGACAACTACCAGGCGGGCCGGCTCTGCGGTGACCTCGTGCGCGAGGCCATGCCCAAGGGCGGCACCGTGATGTTGTTCATTGGACGCCTCGAGCAGGACAACGCCAAGCGCCGCCGCCAGGGCGTCATCGACGCGATTCTGGGACGTCCCTCCAACCCGGGAAACTTTGATCCCCCGTCCGCAGTGATCGAAGGCAATGGCTTCAAGATTCTGGGCACGCTCACCGACCAGTTCGACCGGGCCAAGGGCAAGGCGAACGCCGAGGATGCACTGGCCAAGTATCCGGACCTCGGCTGCATGGTGGGACTCTTCGCCTACAATCCGCCGCTCATGCTGGAGGCCCTCGCCCAGGCCAACAAACTGGGGAAGGTTCAGGTGGTGGCCTTCGACGAGGACGACGCGACGCTGGCCGGGATCCAGAAGGGAACCGTCCACGGCACGGTCGTCCAAAACCCCTACATGTACGGATACAAGTCGGTGGAAATCCTGTCCGAACTGGCCAAGGGCAACAAATCCGTGATTCCCGCCGGGAAGTTCATCGACATTCCGGCGCGCCAGATCCGGAGGGGCGACGTCGACGCGTTCTGGGCCGAACTCAAGGTCCGGACCGGCGCGAAATGAGTGCGGTCCGGCGATGACGGCGCCCCTGCTTCAGGCCGAGGGATTGACCAAGTCGTATCCGGGCGTCCGCGCGCTCCGGGGCGTCGGACTCTCCGTGCGGTCCGGCGAGGTGTTGGCCGTCATCGGCGAAAACGGCGCGGGCAAGAGCACGTTCATGAAGATCCTGGCCGGGGTCCAGCAGCCCGATTCCGGCGGGATCCACGTCTCGGGTGCGTCGGTCCGAATGCGCTCGGTGCAGGAGGCGCAGGCGCTCGGCATCGCCCTGATCCATCAGGAGCTGAACCTCGCCGAGAATCTGGACGTGGCGGACAACCTGTTCCTCGGACGCGAGCGCCTTCGCCACGGATTGATCGACACCCGTCGTCAGCACGCCGAGGCGCGCCGGCACCTCGGGATGGTGGGGCTCGACGTCGAACCGTCGGTGCCCGTGGGCACCCTCAGCCTGGGACAGCGCCAGTTGGTGGAGATTGCCAAAGCCCTGTCGGTCGATGCCCGGGTGGTGATCTTCGACGAACCGACTTCGAGCCTGTCGAGTGGCGAGGCGGCCAATTTGTTCCGTGTGATCCGGGATCTGCGCTCCCGCGGCGTTGCTGTGATCTACATCTCCCACCGGTTGGGTGAGGTGAAGGAACTGGCGGACCGCGTGGTGGTCCTGCGCGATGGCGAGAATGCCGGGGAACTGGCGCGCGAGGAGATCGGCCACGCCGCCATGGTGCGCCTGATGGTGGGACGGGACCTGTCCCAATTCTACGCCCACGAGTCCCTGGCCCCGGGCCGGCCCCTGTTGGAGGTGGAGGGGCTTCGGACCGCGGCGCATCCGCGCCATGCCCTGCAGTTTCGCGTGCACGCCGGCGAGATTGTCGGCGTCGCGGGCCTCGTCGGTGCGGGGCGCACGGAAATGCTCGAAGCGCTTTTCGGAGTGACGCCCGCGGTCGGGGGCGTGGTGCGGGTGGACGGCGTGGAGTCGCGTCCGGAATCCCCCCAGGATGCCATCCGCGCCGGACTCGCCCTGGTCCCCGAGGACCGCAAGCGCCAGGGCGTCATTTTGGAAATGGCGGTGCGCGAGAACGTGAGCCTCGCGGCCCTGCGCCAGGATTCCCCGCGCGGATTCCTGAACCGACTTTGGGAGAACTCGCTCGCCGCGGAGACCATCCGGAACCTGCGGGTCAAGACGCCCTCGCCGCTCCAGTCCGTGCAGTTTCTCTCGGGCGGCAACCAGCAGAAGGTCGTGCTGGGAAAATGGCTGGCGTTGAAACCGAAGGTGCTGCTGATGGACGAGCCCACCCGGGGCATCGACGTCGGCGCGAAGCATGAGATTTATCGCCTGATGGAGGATCTCGCCCGGGAGGGCGTGGCCATTTTGTTTGTGTCCAGTGAACTCGAGGAGGTCCTCGGCCTCTCGGACCGCGTCCTCGTGCTGCACGAGGGCCGGATCACCGGGGAACTGCCCCGCTCGGCCCTCAGTGAGGAGGCCGTGCTCCACCTTGCGACGAATACCTCCGCCTGAACCCGCGTCGCCCTGCCTCCACCATGAGAAAAATCCTCGGCATCACCGCACTGCTGGTCGTCGTGTGCGTGCTGACCGCCCTCGCCAGCCCGAGCTTCCTGAGCGGCTACAATCTCGAGAACCTGATCCGTCGGACCGCGCTGTTCGGCATCATCAGCATCGGCGTCGCCTTTGTGATCGTGACGGGCGGCATTGATCTCTCCATCGGCTCGGTGGTGTGCCTCGTCGGCTGCGGTGTCCCGTGGCTCCTGACCGTGCACGGGTGGCCGGTGCCGGCCGCGCTCGCGGCGGCGGCGGTGGTCTCGGTGGGCATCGGACTCTTTCACGGACTCCTAATCACGCGGCTCGGCCTGCCGCCGTTCGTGGTGACGCTGTGCGGCCTGCTGCTGTACCGCGGCATTGCGCGCGGGTTCACCCGCGACCAGACGGTGGGATTTGGCGCCGGCTACAAGGGGCTCCGCGTCCTGGCCACGGGCGAGATTCCGCTGCCGTTCGTTTCGGGATTTTCCGTGCCGTCCCCGTGGCTTTTCCTCATTGCCGTGGCGGTGCTGGCCTCGGTGTTCCTCAACCGGACGATTTACGGACGCTACCTTCTGGCCCTCGGCAGCAACGAACAGGCGGCGCGCTACAGCGGCATCAACACGGGTCGGATGACCGTGCTGGCTTATGTGATCAGCTCATCGCTGGCCGGACTCGGTGGATTGCTGTTCGTCCTGGATGTGAACTCCGCGCAGCCCGTGGACTTTGGAAATTTCTACGAGCTGTACGCGATTGCCGCGGCCGTGCTCGGGGGATGCAGCCTTCGTGGCGGCGAGGGAACCATTCTCGGAGTCATCGTGGGGGCGGCCCTGATGCAGGTGTTGCGCAACATGATCACGCTGGTCACCACCCACAATAACGTGGAGTTCGCCATCATCGGCGCGGTGATTCTGGCCGGGGTGATTGCCGACGAGGTGGTGCGGCGCCTGGCGCTGCGCCGCAAGGCCGCGCGCGAGGCGGCGTAGGGTTCTGTCTTCGGCATGGCGGGGGGGCATCGGGGCACGACGAGCGGTCGTTGGTAGTCCAGCCTTCAGGCTGTCTTCGCTCCCCAAACGGAAGAACGCCGTCATCGTTTGGAGTCCGGGACAGGCTAAAGCCTGCACTACGAACCGGGGCGCGCTGAACTTTGGCATTTGGAGGCGGGCCGACCCCGCGTACCCTGAGGCCATGGCGTTTGAATCGTTCGGCGACTGGATCCGGCAACTCGAGGAGGCCGGGGAGTTGAGGCGGATCCGCGAGCCGGTGGCCACGGAACTCGAAATCACCGCCATCGCCGACCGTGAGATGAAGCGTCCGGGCGGCGGCCAGGCGCTGCTGTTCGAGAAACCCACGGTGAATGGCGTGGTTTCCCCGTTCCCGGTCGCCATCAATACGCTGGGATCCTGGAGCCGGATGGCGCGGAGCATGGGATCCGAGTCCGTGGACACCGTCGCCGCGGAACTGGGCGCGCTGGTCAAGGCGAAGCCCCCCTCCGACCTCCGCGAGGCGCTGCGGTTGTTGTCCCTCGGACTCGACCTCCGATTCGCGCGTCCCCGGACGGTGTCGCGCGGTGCCTGCCAGGACATCGTTCATCGCTTCGACGCTCCGGCGACGCGCACCGAACCCTGGCCGGCGGCTCCGGTGATTTCCGAGAATTCCCCGACGCCGGCGATTGCTTCGCCCACCCTGCTCAACCTGCCCATCCTGCACTGCTGGCCGCTGGATGGCGGACGCTTTCTCACACTGCCCTGCGTGGTGACGCAGGACCCGGACACCGGCGACCGGAACCTCGGCATGTACCGGGTGCAGATCTATGACGATCGCACCACCGGACTGCACTGGCAGTTGCAGAAGGTCGCCGCACGTCATGGGCGGCGGTACTACGAGGCCGGACGGCGCATGCCCGTGGCCATCTTTCTCGGGGGCGATCCGGTCTTTCCCTTTGCCGCCACCGCACCGCTGCCGGATGGGCTCGATGAATTCCTGCTCGCCGGATACCTGCGGAAGAAATCCATCGAGCTGGTGAAATGCGTGACAAACGAACTCCAGGTTCCCGCCAACGCCGATTTCGTCATCGAGGGCTATGTGGACCCGAAGGAGCCGCTGCGCGATGAGGGACCGTTCGGGGATCACACCGGGTATTACACGCTGCCCGAGCCGTATCCGGTGTTTCACATCACGGCCATCACTCACCGGCACGATGCCGTGTATCCGGCGACCATCGTGGGTCGGCCTCCGATGGAGGATTTCTACATCGGGGCCGCGTCGGTGAAGCTCTTCCTGCCGATCTTCCGGATGAACTTCCCGGAGATTGTGGACATCGCCCTGCCCGCCGAGGGCGTGTTTCACAACCTCGTCGTCGTGAGCATCCGGAAGACGTATCCGATGCAGGCTTACAAGATCATGCACGGCCTTTGGGGCATGGGGCAGATGATGTTCACCAAGTACATCATCGTCGTGGATGCCGGGGTGGACGTGCACAACACGAGCGAGGTGCTCTTCCATCTGTGCGCCAACACGGATCCGCAGCGGGACAGTGAGTTTGCCCGGGGTCCTGCCGATGTCCTCGATCACGCCACCAGCGAGATTGCAGTCGGAAGCAAGCTGGGCATCGACGCCACGAAGAAACTCCCCGGAGAGGGCTTCCGACGTCCGTGGCCCCCGCTCATTCGCATGGATCCGGCGGTGGAGGATCGACTTCGGTCTTTGGGAAAGCTTTGATGCGGGTCGCTCCCGTGATGAACACATCTTCGAAGCTTTTCCGCGCCGCTCTGGTTTGGGCGACCGCTACGACTGCCCTGCTGCATGGCGTCGGGGCGACCCGGACTGTAGCCAACCTCGGGGACGGTCTGGATTCGGGAACGCTTCGGGCGACAATTGCCAAATCCCAGCCGGGGGACGTGATCGTCTTCGCCAAGGGGCTTCACGGGACGATCACACTGGCGGAGGGAGGGGAACTGCGCATCGACAAGGATCTCACACTGCGCGGTCCTGGAGCCGGACTCCTGACGGTGAAGGGGAATGGAGTTTCGCGCGTCCTCGTGATCACCAACGCGACCGTGAATCTGTCCGGGCTGACTCTCTCCGGAGGGCATTTGGTAGGGGCCAACGGACTCGAGCGGGTAGCGGGCGAGGCGGTCTTCGGTGCTGGACTCCTGAACCTGCATTCGGTCGCCGGTTACGTGGTCACGGTGACCGATTGCGTGTTCCGCCAGAACTCGGCCGAAGGGGGCGATGGAGGTGGGACTCCGTTTGGAAATGGAGGAATCGGAGGGGGTGCCTATGGCGGTGCCCTGTTCAACAACGCGGTCCTCCATCTGGGCGGTTGCAGTTTCATTGAGAATTCCGTGACGGGAGGCGTCGGTGGCGCGGGGAATTTCGTGGGCGGAACGGGAGGACATGCCATCGGAGCTGCGATTTGCAGCACAGGCATTCTCGAAATGAAGAACTGCACGCTGGCGAACTCGCATGCGACCGGAGGACGCGGGGGTGGGGTGCCTTCCAACCTGCTGACCGTCCCGGGTGCGGGCGGGAATGCGGAAGGGGGCGGAGTCTATTCATCCGGCCAGCTCGCCATTCAGTCCTGCACCGTGTCGGGCGCCGTGTTGACGGGAGGGTTGGGGGGAGCTGGGGGAGTGTCGGATGGAGTTTCCGGCGGATCGTTTGGGGGCGGGATCCGGGTCGGGGATGGCTCCGCGGAGATCGGAAACACCCTGGTCGCCGGGAATACGGGCCAGGATGCCCCGGAGGTCTCGGGAACATTCGTTTCCCGCGGATTCAATCTGGTCGGTGCGGTGGACGGGTCCACCGGCTTTACTCAGACGACGGACCAGAAGGGCACCGTGCTGACTCCGCTCAATCCTCGATTGGGTCCGCTCGATGATCATCTCGGACCTACCCCCACCTATTCGCTCCTGGCCGACAGTCCGGCCGTCGATCGGGGCTTCGCCTTTGGTGAATCCGTGGACCAGCGCGGGGCACCCCGTCCCTCGGACGTCGCTTCCATTCCGAATGTCGGGGACGGCACGGACATTGGCGCGCACGAATGGGTCCAGCCGCACCTCGCCATCTCCGCCATTCCCGGTTCCGTGGTCGTGTCGTGGTCAATCTTCACGCCGGGCCAGACGTTGTGGTCTGGTCCGGGGTTGACCGGAACGGGATGGGCCCCGGTGTCCGGTGTCCCGGCGAAGGTTGGAAGTGGGTACTGGGTCACCAACGTTCCTCCGTCCGGAACCGCCTTTTTCCGCCTGGTGGGACCTTGAAGGAGGTCTGCGCTGGAGCCTGGGGACGGTTCTCCGTTCCCGGGTCAGGCGGATTGCGGGAATTCCACGCTGAAGGTCGCGCCCCGTCCGGGTTCGCTTTCGCACCAGACCCGGCCGTTCATGGCCTCCACCATTTTCTTCACGATGGACAATCCCAGGCCGGTCGCGTGCTCGCCTCCGGTGGGCTTGGCGCTCAAGCGGGCGAACTTTCCAAACAGCCGCTTCTGATCCTCGGCGCTCAACCCCGGACCTTCATCCCGCACGTCGCAGCGAACGCGACCCGACTCGTGGCGCACGCGCACGAGGATGTCCTTGCCCGGAGGCGAGTATTTGACGGCGTTGGACACGAGATTTTCCAGGACCTGCACCATCATGTTGGGATCCGCGACGACGGACACCGGACCCGTCTCCCCTTCCAGTCGCAGCGTTTGCTGCTTGGCCGCGGCCCGCGGTCGCTGAGTCTCGACCACGGACGCCACGAGCGAGGTCATCTCGGTGGGCTCCAGTTGGAGCCGCATCTCGCCTCGCTCGATGCGATTGGCGTCGAGAAGATTTTGAACCATCTCGGCCATGCGCTTCGCGGTTTCCCGGATGCGCTCGCCATGGCCTTCCAATTCCCGGTGCGCGAGTGCCTGGGCGTCCTCGACGACCATTTCGGCATACCCCTGGATGGCGCCGAGCGGGTTGCGAAGGTCGTGGGCGGCGATGCCCATGAATTCGTTCTTCTCCTCGTTCATTTCCCGCAGGCGTTCGCGCGCCTGGCGGAGTTCGATGTGGGTTTGCACGCGCGCGAGCAGCTCCGGCGGATTGAAGGGCTTGGTGACGTAATCCACCGCCCCCACCTCAAAACCGCGGACGAGGTGCTCCATCTCATTGCTGGCCGTGAGGAAAATGACCGGGATCTGCCGGGTGGCGTCCTCCGCCTTCAACCGGCGGCAGACCTCGAGGCCGTCCATCTCCGGCATCATCAGGTCGAGCAGGATCAGATCGGGAATCTGGGCGCGCACCCGCTCCAGCGCCTGGGCGCCGCTCGTGGTGGGCATGACTTCGTATCCGGCGTTCCGGAGCATGGTACCCACCACCTGGAGATTCTTGGTGATGTCGTCCACGACGAGGACCCGAGGCTTGGGTCCGGGTCCGGCTCCGGGCGGGGAAGCGGGGTTCATGAATGGGAGATGCTGGAACCGTGGACCGCGCGAACCATGTCGGGGAATCGCGCGAGGGTTTGGGGCAGATGATCCAAATCGAAGTCCTGCGCCTGGCGTTCCAGGGTGTCGGCGTAGGCGGCCAGTTCCGTCCACTGCCCCGCCTCGGCGAGGGTCTTGAGCTTCGCTGCGAAGCCTTCGATCTCGACGATGGCCATGGTTTGGGTGAGGCGTGGCCAGGTGCCGGATTCCTCCGCCTTTAATTGGGTCAGCAGCTCCGGCCGACGCGCCGCAACCTCCGCCGCGACCTCGGTCGTCCCGGAAGCGGGTGCTTGCGGAGTCTGGACTGCGGAAGCTTCTGAAGGCCGCGCTGAAGCCGGCTTCAGAAACCGCTTCAACTCCGCAATGAGTTCGGCGCGGTTGAAGGGCTTGCGGATGAATCCGTCGCAGACCTTGCGCGCCCGGGCCTCCTCTTCGCGAAATGAGGACGCGGTGATGGCGATGACCGGAATGTTTCGAAGTGCTTCGTTGGCCTTGATCCGCTGGGTTGCCTGGTAGCCGTCCAGCTCGGGCATCCGCATGTCCATCAGGACGACACTCGGCCGATGCGTCTCCGCCAGGGTCACCGCTTCCCGACCATTCACGGCCAGGAGGATCGTGTGGCCCGTGCCTTCGAAGTACCCGGTGAGCAGTTCTCGATTCAGCGCGACATCATCGGCGACGAGAATCGTTGCCGGGGCGAACTGGGTGAAGTCGCCCTCGCCTCCCGTGGCGACGGCATCCGACTCGGCGAGCTGGGTGATCTCCACGCGCGGGAACGTAAACCGGAACGTGCTTCCCTGGCCGGGTTCGCTCTCCACAGTGATGCGACCATGCATCATTTCGGTGAGCCGCTTGGTGATGGTGAGGCCGAGCCCGGTGCCGCCGAACTTGCGGGTGCTCTGCCCGGCCACCTGGGAGAAGGCCCCGAAAATATGCTCCCGTTGCTCCTTCGGAATTCCGATGCCGGTGTCCGCTACTTCAAGGATGAGGTTGACGTGGTTTTCGTCCTCCGTGGCGCTGCCTTCCGGAACGCCGTCGCACACGTAGTCCGCCCGGGCGCGGATTTTAACCTGCCCCTTCTCGGTGAACTTCAGCGCATTGCCCACCACGTTGAACAGGACCTGGCGTAGGCGCACTTCGTCGAGCATCAATCCGCGCGGGAGTTTCGGATCCATCTCCACCAGAAGCTGGATTCCCTTCTCGGAGGCCTTGATGGAGAAGAGGCGCTGAATCTCGTCCACGAGCCGCGGAACGCAGACCGGCTCGTATTGCAGTTCCAGCTTGCCCGCCTCGATCTTGGACAGGTCCAGGATGTCATTGATCAGGGCGAGCAGGGTGCGTCCGCTGGAGGAAATCGCGTCGAGATAGTTGCGGTCCTTGGACGCCGCCATCTGGGTGCGGAGCAGTTCGGAGAATCCGAGGATCGCGTTCATCGGCGTGCGGATCTCGTGGCTCATGTTCGCCAGGAATTCGCTCTTCGCCGCGTTGGCGGCTTCCGCCTGGGCGCGGGCGCTGTCGGCGGCGGCCCGCGCCGCCTCCAATTGCGCGTTCTTTGCCTCGATCTCCGCCCGGGCCTGTTCGGCCGCCTTGCGGGCGTCATGTTCCTCACGCAGCAATTGTTCCCGGAGCTGCTCCGCCTCGCGCTTTCGGCGGAGGACGAGTGAGCGGGCCACGAAGGCCCAGCCCACGAGACCCAGCGCCAGTCCGCCGCCCGGCACGGTGATGAAGGCGTTGGCGAACCAGGGGGCGACCACACTGAGGGTCACCCGCGCCGGTTCGGAATAGTTCAGGTCGCGGTCGATTTCCTGGACGAAGAAGGTGTAGTCGCCCGGGGTTTTGGGATTCCAGTCGAACTGCGTCGCGAGCGTCGGCTCACGCCAGGCCGCGTCCCGTTTTGCTGGTGCGGTCTCGGCCTTCCCCGGCACCACGGCGCATCGGTACAACCGCCGCGAGGGCTGCGTTCTGAAATCCACGGCATCGTAGCGGAACCCGACCAGTTGTCCGGACGTGATCGGGGGAATCTTCTCCGCGCTGGTGCGCTCCTGGTCGGTCTTCACCGTCAACCGCGGCCGGGGCTGCGGTCTTCGATGGGGACGGTAGCAACAGACCCCTTTGGTCGTACCGATCCAATAGGCGTCGTCCCGGCCTTGGGTGACGGTCATCACAAACAACTCGGGCAGGCCGTCCCCGTCATCGAGCCACGACCAGGAGATCCCGTCATAGCGGAACAATCCGGAGTCCGTGGCAAACCACAGCACGTCGTCGCGGTCCCGGAGAATCTGGAAAACGGTTCCTCGCGGCACGGTGCGGTCCGAGGTGCCTTCCAGTACCGAAAAGTTTGTTCCGTCGTACCGGGCGAGCCCCGCCGAAGTGCCGATGTAGAGCCTTCCGTCCTTCCCTTCCTGGAAACACCAAACCGAGTCGGACGGCAGGCCGCCCGCCGTCGTTGCGGCTGAAAAATGTCGGACCTCAGTTCCCCGAACTTGGGACAGTCCGTCCGGACGATAACGTCCCGCGGTCCAGAGGACGCCATGGGAATCCCCATAGATCGTTGTGACCCAGTTCGAGAGTCCTGGAATCTTTTCGACCGTTGCCTTCCCAGCCCAGAGGTCATCCAGGTTTACCCGGTGCAGCCCCCTCTCGATCTTCCCGATCCAGAGCGTGCTCTTGGCATCAATGTGGAAGCCCCAGTTCGGTCCCGGAAACAAGGATGACGCATCGGGTGGTTGGAGATAGGGGGAGTGGTCGGGTCCTGCCTTCTTGGGAGAGTGGTAATAGATTCCCCCCAGGGAGGGTTCCCCGCCCAGCCATAGCCCTCCGTCTTTGTCGGGCAGGAGGGCGTACACCTCCGTTTTGTCGAATCCGTCGGACCGGGCATCGACGATGTGCCGTTCCCCCGGCGCGAACGGTCCCGGTTTCAAACGGGCCAGGTAGCCGGCGCCGTAGTCCCCGGAAAACCAGAGCGTACCGTCCAGGGTTGCGGCGCTGCGAAACGTCGAGTCGCTGGGCAGACCATCCGCTTTACCGAAATTCACGAAGGTGTCCTCTTCGTATCGGAAAAGCCCGGAGATCGTGGCAATCCACAGGGCTCCGTCGGGTCCGGTACAGATCCGGGTCGCTGCGGTGGTCGAGGACAGGGCGTCCTTTCTCCCTCCGATCCGGGTGAAGGTATGGAGGATCGGATCGAACCGGGTCACCCCTCCGGCACTGTCTCCGATCCATAGGATCCCCTTGGGATCGGAATGGATGGTCGAAACGAAGAGTTCGATGGCGCTTTCCTGAGACGAATAGGCAACTCCGCTCTCGAGGGGGAGAAGAAACTCGAGTCCCTGTCCAGCGTACCGGGCGATGGGAGCCCCGCGGACCGTTGGGTTCGAAATCCATAGGGCACCGTTGGCGGCTGCTTCGATTGAAGATCCGCGGATCGCCTTCCGCTCGACATCGGCAGCTTCCACCACGGAATTCCCTTCGACCCGCCACAAACCCTCTTCCGGAGTGGAAGTCCACACTCGGCCTTTGGGATCCACTCCGAGGGTTTGATAAAAGGGGCGCGAGCCAATCTCGGATGGGGGAAGTCCCAGGATGCCTTCAAATCTGCCATCAGTGAAGCGGGACAACCCGTGTTGGGTTCTGAACCAGAGCGTGCCGTCCGGCGTGGAGGCAATGGCGGAGACAGGTCCTGCCGTGAGGCCATCGGTTCCGCTGGGGAAGTTTTTAAATGCCTGAGTGATGGGATCCAAACGAGAGACCCCTTTTAGGGTTCCAATCCAAAGCGCGCCATCCGGACCGGGATGGATGGAGGTCACTCGCTTGTCCATGAGGCCATCGCGTTCCGAAAAGTTGATGAACCTTGAACCGTCGAAATGGGAGAGTCCGGACGGCGTGGCGAGCCAAAGGGTCCCATCAGCGGAAAAGCACAGATCGCCAATTTGATTGGCCGGCAATCCATTGCCGGTGGTGTAGCGGCGCCAGCGGCCCTTGCGGAACGGCGCGATCTGGAAGTCCGCCGTCCGGGTTTGACCAGCCTCCACGTGCAGGATCTCGCCCTGATGGTATTCCAGTTGTCCTTCCGGAACGTGGATTCGAACCCGGTAATCCCCGGGACGGAGATTCAGAAGGCGAAATACGGCGGTCCCGTTGGTGAATGTGGTCAGGGCGGTGGCCGCGAGTCCGGGGGTCGCCAGACGTCCCGCCGCCCGGGGCGGTGCGTCGGCCCGCACAGCTTGCACCAGCACCTCGGGGAACGGGGATCCATCGAAGGCCATGACTTTGCCCTCGATGCTCACGGCACGGACGAGGGTGGCGTTCACCTCCCGGCTCCCGCCGCCGGGGCACGTGACGCCCGAGACCCAGGTCCCGAGATCCCCCGCGGTCGCCTGAATATCGAAGGCGCTTTGGTTCCGCTCGGGGCGGATCGCCTTCAGAAAGGTGCCGTCCGCAAGGGTGGATGCGTGCGCCAACTCGGCTTCCTGACGCAGCAGCCGGACCGTTCCGTTGGGCAGGGGCTTCCCGGCTTCATCTTGAAGACGTCCGAAGATGACCGCGGGGCGACCCAGGGTGGCGGGGGTAGGCAGGGACGCCTCGGCGATCCGGGCGTTGCCGACGAGCTTACCATGGTGGGCTCCGGGAGAGAGGTCCCTCACCACACCGTTGTTCATCGAGTCGAATGTCCATAATCCCGCAAGCCCCGGCTCATTGCCGGTCAGCCGGCGGAACAGGTCCGCATTGATCTCCGATTCGGTCCGCGCGCGGTTCCAGATCCGGATTTCGTCCATCGCCCCGGAAAATTTGGTCGGCGTGTCATTGGTGGTGACCGTCTGGCCGAGGTAATTGCGGGTGCCGTTTCGAAATCCGGAAAAGCTGCCGGGGTAGGGGTTGGTGCCGACGAGGACCCCATTGTAGTAGAGGCGCATCCCGCCTTTGCCCGAGACAGCCGCGATGTGGCACCACTCGTTGGTGCGGAGGACATCCTCCACATCCACCCAATGCAGGTCGGCCAAGTTTCCGGAGGGATCGGCCACCACGAAGCGAAGGGTCCCCGTGCCGTGCTCCGCAAACACCGACATGTCGCCCAGGGCGCCGCCATAGTTGAACAGCCGCTTTTCGGCCCCGGCAAAACTGTCCCATCGGACCCATCCTTCCACCGTCGCCTCCTCGAAGGTGTTGAACAGGTTCGGAGGCAGCTCCACGAAGGCCCCGTTGCCCTCGAGTTCCAGGACGCGGTTGGCAGGAGCGGCAGGCTGGGCGCGGAGGAGTTGAAGCGGAACCAGCAACAGGAGCGCCAGGAGAGCGAGTGGCCGAACCGAATTTCTTCCCGTGGGCTGCATTGGGTGCAGTCAACCACTGGAGGCCCCGGGGGGAAAGCGGAACCACCCTTTGGACAGGGAGCGTCAGCGCGACAGACGGCTGCCCTTCCATTCCAGTCCCGGACGATCAACCCGGAAGCTCACGATCCGCTTCTCCTTCGCCTCGGTGACGTACACGGTGCGCCCGTCGGGTCCGCCGAAGCAAAGGTTGCTGGGGTGCTCCCCGAGCACGTCGATGTCGCGCAGCACCTCGCCGGTCGGCGACACCTTGGCCACCGTGCCCTTGCCTGGACGCGTGATGTAGAGATTTCCATCGACGTCACACCGCATGCCGTCGAAGCCGTGATCGGGAAACGTCTTCAGGAGACGGCGGTTTCGGAGACTTCCGTCCGGAGCCACTTCGAAGACCCATAGGCGGCGTTGTACGCTCTCGTTGACGTACACGGTGCGTCCGTCGGGACTGACCTCGATGCCGTTGGTGGTGCCCAGGTCGGACGCCTCCCGGTGCGTGCCACCCTCACGGTCGATTCGCCAGACCTGGCCCGTGCCGGTCTTCCAGTTCGGATCGCTGGCGTACAACGTGCCATCCGGAGCCATGGCGAGGTCGTTGGGCTGGTTCATGGCGGGATTGTGGGCAAACACGGTGACCTCCCGGGTTCCCGGCAGGACGCGCAGCACGTTGTGTCCGGTATAGTCGGCGATGAACATCGAGCCATCCGCGCCGAAGCGAATCCCATTGCCCGCACTGCCCTCGGGCAGCGTGAGGAAGACCTCCACGGCCCCCTTCGGCGTCATCCGGGCGATGTTTCGGATGTCCTGATAACTGACGCAGTACAGGTCCCCCTTGCGATCGCAGGCGGGCCCCTCAATCCCCCCGGTGAACCCGCCACTGGTCACCGGAGTTGCCACGAACAAAACCTCCGGCGACGCCGCCCTCGCAACGAGAGCAGATGCGAGTGCCAGGACGAGGACCCAGGACGCCGACGCGGGGAAGATCATGGGGAGGGTTTAGTCTATTGCGGTAAGGAAGGGGAGGGAGGAAGTGAATCGAAGGGCGGTATTCAGATTGGGAAGGTTTGAACGATAGTTCCGCGCCGATGCGTATCCCAAAGGGACACGTTCCAGGTTACGATGGGATCTTCTCTCAAAACGTGGTGTGTCACCCCGCCTTTCGAAAACGCGGAGATGAGAAATGGGTCCGACACTTTTCCTCAAACTGAAAACCTGGTGGATGGAGGAGAACGGTGATCTGACCAATCCATCGCCTTCGATGACCTTCCCGGGCTTCCTAGCGGACGCTTCTATCGATATTGTCGGTGGAAGGGCAGGCGCGCCCCAGTCGGAGGGCGCCCCACATTCGTAGTCCAGCCTTTAGGCTGTCCGAACTCCTGACCCCTACTCCCGGCGCGGGAATACAACAGGCTGGAGCCTGCACTACGAACGGAATCCGTGTCCAAATCGTCAAGAATTTGACCTTTGACGCGTGGACGGACCTGGATAGTCTTTCCGTTCACGTTTCAAGCGTGGATTTGCATGGATAAGGAACGAAAACTGATTATTGCGGGCAACTGGAAGTGCAACAAGACCGTTGCCGAGTCCCTCGCGCTGGTGGCGGACCTCCGCCGCGAGCTCGCTGCCGTCAAGGAAGTGGACGTGGTGGTTTGCCCCGCCTTCACCGCCCTCGAATCGGTGTCCAAGGCCATTCTCGACTCCAATATCCGGTTGGGCGCGCAGAACATGGGCGACAACGGCTACGGGGCCTTCACCGGGGAGATCGCTCCCGGCATGCTCAAGGAGTTTTCAGTCGGCTACGTCATTTTGGGCCACAGCGAGCGCCGCCAGTTCCAGAAGGAGTCGGACGCCCTGATCGCCCGCAAGGCCGCCGCCGCCCACGCGGCCAACCTGATTCCCATCGTCTGCGTCGGTGAAACCCTCGCGGAGCGCGAAGCCGGCATCACCAACCCGGTGGTGGAAACCCAGCTCAAGGGTTCCCTGGCCGGGCTCAGCGCGGAACAGGTGGAGCGCACGGTGATCGCTTACGAGCCCGTCTGGGCCATCGGAACTGGCAAGACCGCGACAAGCGCCCAGGCGCAGGAGGTGCATGCCTTCATCCGCGGAGTCCTGGTCGGTCTTCACGGGGAGGCCGTGGCGCGCCGGGTGCGAATCCAGTATGGCGGCAGTGTAAAGCCCAACAATGCCCGCGAACTCATGTCGCAGCCCGACGTGGACGGCGCCCTGGTGGGCGGCGCGAGCCTCGAAGTCCGCAGCTTTGCGGACATCGTCAAGAATTCGATCTGATCCAAGACCCTCTTACCGTTTCCGTTTATGTCGCTGGCCATTAGTCTTCTCACGTTCGTGCTCGTGCTGCTCTGCCTGCTGCTCGGGCTGCTCATCCTGATCCAGCTCCCGAAGAAGGAGGCCGGACTGGGCCAGGCCTTCGGTGGCGCGACAACCGAGGCGCTCTTCGGGGCCGGCTCCGGGAATGCGCTCACCAAGATGACCAAGTACAGCGCCGGCATTTTCCTCGCGTTGTGCGTGATGCTCGCCTGGATGAACGCGCACCTTGCCAAGACCCGCAATTCCGGCGTTGAGAAGGCGATCCGCGCCAAGGTGTCCGCCGCGGCCCCGGCCGCCGTTCCTCCCGCCGCCACCAGCGCCGTGGCCCCGTTGAAGATTGCCCCCAGCACGGCTCCCGTGGTGACGCCACCCGCGGCGACCCCGCCGGCCCCCGCTCCTGCCAAGCCCTGACAGGTTGGGTTCACCCCCGCCGTCCTTGAAGGGGGGGCTTCTCATGGACATCGTCCGGTGTGCTCGGCGCCTCGTCAGCCCATCGGACCGCTTCCTCCAAGCGGATCTCCACGGTTCTGCGGTGCGTTAGAGTGCCGTGGAATGGGCATCTGCCTTCCCTGGTTCTTTGCTTGGGACTCGGTCTCGCCGCTCTGTTGACGGGGTGCCGTCCGGATCGCCGCGCCGACCTGGTCATTCATAACGGGGCCGAGCCTGAGACGATCGATCCGCAGGTGCTGACCGGACAAGCCGACGGTCGCGTGGGCGCTGCCTTGTTTGAGGGACTCACCCGCTACGATCCTGCCACGGGCCGGGCGATTCCCGGACTGGCATCCTCGTGGAACGTTTCGCCCGACGGACGACGCTACGCGTTTCACCTCCGCACCAATGCCGCGTTCTCCACCGGGGAACCCATCACGGCGGAAGATGTGGTCTGGTCGTGGCGCCGCGCAGTGAATCCGCTCACCGCAGCGGACTACAGTGGTTTCTTTTACTACGTGAAGGGAGGCGAAGCCCTGGCCACCGGCGCCTCCACCAACCTCGCGAGCCTCGGCGTCCGGGCGCCCGATCCCCACACGGTGGAGGTGGATCTCGTCAATCCCACGCCGTTCTTCCCCGATCTCTGCGGCATGCGGGTGATGGCGGTGGTACCCCGCCAGACCATTGAGCAGCATGGGGACCAATGGGTCCGCGCGTCGCCCCTCCCATGCAGCGGACCCTATGAACTGGTGTATTGGCACCCCAACGACCGGATCCGAATGCGGAAGAATCCCCACTACTGGGACGCCACCAACGTTTCCAGCGAGGTAGTGGATGTTCTGTCCGGCGATTCGCCCTCGGCGGCACTCAACCTGTTCCTCACCGGCGATGTGGACGTGCTGATCGACAAGGTGGTCATCCCGTCGGAACTGAATGACGTCCTGAAGGAGCGTCCGGATTTCCACCGCTACGATTACCTCGGCACCTACTTCTTCCGATTCAATGTGACGCGGAAGCCGTTTGACGATCCGAGGGTCCGCAGGGCCATCAATCTTGTGGTGGACCGGAAGCGGCTTGTGGAGCGGATCACGCGGCTGGGCGAGAATCCGGCGACGGCGCTGACACCGCCAGGTACGGGCGGCTACACCACCGCCTGGACCGGGATTCGAGGCGCTGCAGGCGACCAACGACGCGGCCTATGCTGCAGCCATGAAGGCGAATGTGGCGGAGGCCCAGCGGTTGATGGCCGAGGCGGGGTTCCCCAGTGGGAAGGGATTCCCGCCCTTCACCTACATGTTCAATGCAGGGGGAGGCGGTGGGGCGCGACAGCACGAGAACATCGGCGTCGAATTGCAGTCGATGTTGCGCGAGCATCTCGGCCTTCAGGTGGAACTCCGCCCCGTCGAGTGGAAGACCTACCTGTCCGAGATGTCGCTGCTCAACTTCGACACCATCCGCGGTTCCTGGGTTGGCGATTACCAGGATCCCACCACGTTTCTTGACTGCTTCCTGTCGGGCAACGGGAACAATCGCACGGGCTGGAAGAATCCGCGGTATGATGCCCTGATGGCGTCCGCGGCGGCGGAGTCCGACCCGGCGCGCCGCACGGAACTCCTGCGCGCCGCGGAAACACTCCTGGTCCGCGATGAGGTCCCCATCGTGCCCCTGTTCAATTACAAGGGCCTCTACGCCTACGATCCGAAGCGATGGGAGGGGATCCATCCGAACCTGACCGACGAGCATCCCTTCTGGTCGATCCGGCGACGCAGTGCCGCCCCCGCCCCCAAGGCGTCCGCGCCCTGACCCATGTACTTCCTCCGCCGCCTGCTGTTCCTTGTCCCGCTGACGCTCCTGATCGCGACACTGGCGTTCTTCCTCGTGCGCGTCGCCCCGGGTGGCCCCTTCGATCGCGAACGTCGGCCCGCCTCCCCCGCCGTCGAGCGTGCGCTCGCATCGAAGTATCACCTCGATGAATCGCTGTTCTCCCAATACCTGAGGTTCCTCGGACTGAAGTGGGAGCGGCGTCCGGACGGTTCCTGGGAACGCGCCCCCGGCGGCCTGCTGGCCGGGGACCTCGGCCTGTCGCTCAAGTACCGCAACCACTCGGTGGCGGACATCATCCGCCAGGGGCTGCCGGTGTCGCTGACTCTGGGCGGGATGGCGTTTCTCTTTTCCCTGGGGATCGGCATTCCGATGGGATTCTACACCGCGGTCCGTCGCGGAACCGCCGGGGACTGGATGGGCAGCGCGCTCGCGCTGGTCTTTCTCTGCGTGCCGGGATTTGTCGTCGGTCCGGTCCTGATCCTCCTCTTCGCACTGCAGGCAGGTTGGTTTCCGGTCGGACTCTGGGGCACGCCCATGCACGCCGTGCTGCCGATGGTGGCGCTCGGACTCTACTTCGGGGGCCGCATCGCCCGGCTGACCCGCGAAGGCATGACGCAGGCGCTGCAAAGCGAGTTTGTGCGCACCGCCCGCGCGAAGGGCGCGAGCGAGTTTCGTGTGCTGTTGCACCACGCATTTCCCATCGGGGTCATGCCGGTGGTTTCGTATAGCGGACCCATGTTGGCCGACCTGCTCACCGGATCCTTCGTTGTGGAGAACGTGTTCCAGATCCCGGGCATCGGCGTGTTCATGGTGAACTCCTCGCTGAGTCGCGATTACACCATGGTGGTGGGACTCGTTCTGCTCTACGCGGTCCTGTTGCTGGTGCTCAACCTCCTGGTGGACGTCGCGTATAGTCTGCTCGACCCGAGGGTCCGCTATGAGTGACGGGACTTCCACCAAGCCTACGCTCCCGGCGTCCGACTCCCCGGGACGGCGGGCGTGGCGCCGGCTGGCGCGCCATCGTCCCGCGACCGTGTCCGCCGCATTCCTGGCCCTGATCCTTCTCCTCGCACTGGTGGTCCCGTGGCTGAGTCCGCACGCCGCCGCCCAGGGATCGGACCTCCAATTCTCCCCGCCGGATGGCGCGCATTGGTTCGGGACCGATGTCCACGGACGCGATGTCTTCACGCGGGTCTTCGCCGGCGCCCGGATCTCGCTGCTCGTCGGCGCGGTTGGCGCCGGCGTGAGCCTGGTGATCGGCGTGTGCTGGGGAATGATCGCGGGCTACGTGGGCGGAAGACTCGACGGCTGGATGATGCGGATCGTGGACATCCTCTACTCCCTGCCGAGCATTGTGTTTGTCATCGTGTTGATCACCACCCTGGAGGCCTATGTGAAGCGTTGGGTGGTGTCGTGGGCGCCCGGACTCGCACCCACGGTCCGGATGCTCCTGT
>JAXMHR010000015.1:0-142811 GCA_046346705.1 Verrucomicrobiota bacterium
AGACAGGGAGAGCGAGAGCCAGGGCGGTGTACGCGAGGGCGCGCAGGGGATTCAACACGGGCATGCCGACGTTAGGTAGCGGACAAGGATTCACCGGGACAACTGTTTTCAACCCCGATCCCCACAACTCACGAAGTCCGCGGGCACCGCGTTGATTCGAAAATTACCTCGCCGCACCCGCCCCGACCTGCGATGGGAACTCCACCATGTCCCGCCCCCTCCATCACCTCCGCGCCGGGGTCATCGGCACCGGATTCATTGGACCTGTCCATATCGAGGCTCTCAAACGCCTCGGGGTTCAGGTGACCGCCATCTGCGGATCCACCAAGTCGGCCCGCGCGTGCGCGGACCAATGGGGGATTCCCGAGGTTTACGGGGACTATGACTACGGCGGACTCGTCCAGTCACCCAATGTGGACGTCATCCACATCACCTCCCCCAACCGCGTCCATGTGGAGCAGGCCCTGGCCGCGCTTCGCGCCGGCAAACACGTGGTCTGTGAAAAGCCTCTCGGCATGACCACGCGGGAGACCGCCCGGGTCGTCAAGGCAACCGCCGCGGCGGGGTGTCCGGTGTTTGCGGTCAATTACATGTGCCGCTTTTTCCCCGCGGTTCTGCAAATGCGCGCCCTCGTGCGGCGGGGTGATCTCGGACAAATCATCCACGTCCAGGGCCACTTCTTTCAGGACTGGCTCCTCCAGGACACCGACTACAACTGGCGGTTGCTGGCCTCGGAGGGCGGAAAATTGCGGGCGGTGGGGGACATTGGAACCCACTGGATGGACACCGTGTCGTTCATCCTCGGAGCCCGCATCGAACAGGTCTTCGCCCATCTCGAGACCTTTCACAAGACGCGCTACCGCCCGCGGGGTGAGGTCCGGACCTTCGCCAAGGCGGATCCCGCCACCCTGGAACCCTATCGGGTGGACACCGAGGATTTCGGGAGTGTCCTCATGAAGTTCGGCAAGGCAGACCATGAGTTTGCCCGCGGTGTCCACGCCAACGCATCCATCTCGCAGGTCGCCGCCGGATGGAAATGCAGCCTCGCCCTGGGAATCTACGGAACCCGCGGAAGCGTCCGGTGGGATCTCCAGCAGCCCAACGAAATCCTCCTGGGTCGGCGCGACGAACCCTGCCAGGTCCTCCAACGCGGCACCGCGGGCTTCAGCGAGGATGTCGCCGGTTTCACCGACTACCCGGGTGGACATCCGGAGGGATTCCCCGACAGTCACAAAATGCACTACCGCGCCGTGTACGAACACATCGCGGGTGGACGCAAATCGCCGGTCCTTTTCGCCACGGCATCCGACGGGCATCACGAGGTCCGGTTGTGCGAGGGAATCCTTCGCAGCAGCCGCAGCCGAAAATGGGTGCGCGTCTGAGCCCTCCCACCGCACTTCGACACCTGATTTCGCCCCGATGAAGCCGCTTCGAATTCTTCTGCGCGGGGCAGTTGGATTCGCGCTCACGGGCGCCCTGCTTGAAGCAGCCGATCTGCAACGGTCCTGGCCCAGTTGGCGGGGTCCTCTCGATTCCGGAGTCGCGCCGTTCGCGGATCCGCCCGTCCAATGGTCGGAGACCAACCACGTGCGCTGGCGCCTGGCCATGCCCGGACGCGGGCACTCCTCGCCGATCAACGCTGGGGATCGACTGTACCTGATGTCCGCCTCCCCGACCGGTGAGGCTCAGGCCCCCGTCTTCGACCAAGCGCCCGGCGTCCACGACAGCGTCCCTGTCACCCATCGGCATCAGTACGCCGTGACCGCGGTGAATCGCAGCGACGGCCGGATCCTCTGGAATCAGGTGGTCGCCGAGGAGTGGCCGCACGAGGGCGGACACACCACGGGAAGTCCCGTGTCGGGTTCTCCGGTTACCGATGGTACCCGCATCTACGCCCTGTTCGGCTCGCGGGGTCTGTACTGTCTCGACACTTCGGGAGCGGTCCTTTGGAGGACCCATTTCGGCCGAATGCGAACCCTTCACGCGCACGGCGAAGGCAGTTCCCCCGTGCTCGCCGGCAACACGCTGTTTGTGAACTGGGACCACGAGGGGGATTCCTTCCTCTACGCCCTCAATCCACAGGACGGCAGCGTGCGATGGAAGGTGGCTCGCGACGAAAAGACCTCCTGGTCCACCCCGCTGCTCGTCCGGAACGGCGACCAGCGTCAGCTGGTGGTGAGCGCCACCCGACGCGTGCGGGGCTATGACCCGGAATCCGGACGCCTGATCTGGGAATGTGCCGGGCTCACGGACAACGTGGTCTCGTCCCCGGTCCAGTGGCAGGACCTGGTGATCGCGGGGAACAGCTATTACCAGCAATCCATGATCGCGGTTCGCTGGACTCAGGCCGCCGGGGACGTCTCTGGAAGCACCAACGAAGTCTGGCAGATCCACCGGATGACGCCGTACGTGTCCTCGCCCCTTGTGTACGGCGACACGCTCTATTTTCTCCGACACAATCAAAACGTCCTGTCCCGGCTGGATCCGGCCACCGGACGTCCCCGAGCTGAACCGCTGCGTCTGGACGCCATCGGCGATATGATCTTCTCCTCTCCCGTGGCGGCTGCGGGACGCCTCTACGTGACCGGACGCGACGGTGTGACCGTGGTGCTGTCCCTTGAATCCGGAAACAGGCTGCTTGCCGTCAACCGCCTGGACGATTCCTTCAGTGCCACTCCCGCGCTTGCCGACGGCGATCTCTATCTCCGGGGCGAACGCTTCCTGTACTGCCTTTCCGGCCGTTGAAAGCCAGGGATTCCGCCAAGAAAAACCCCGGCATCCACAGGGATGCCGGGGCGGAAAACTTGGAGCGAGCGAAGGGATTCGAACCCTCGACATTCACCTTGGCAAGGTGACGCTCTACCAGGCTGAGCTACGCTCGCGCTCGAAGACGGCGAGATAGATGGTGGAAGGCCCCTCCGATTGCAAGCGGAGTTTTCAGGCGCCGCTGTGGAAGGGATCCCCGATCAGGCCGCCGCGGCCTCGGTCCGACGCCGGATCAGGGGAGGTGCCTCGCCCCTCACGGTCGCGGAGTTCACCGTGATGCCCGCGACATCCGCGGAGGTCGGAATCTCGAACATCAGGTCACGCATGAGCCGCTCCAACAGACTCCGGAGAGCCCGCGCACCGGTGCCCTTCTTGATCGCCTCGGCGGCCAGTTCCCGACAGGCGTCGGGGGTGACATGGAGCTCTACTCCATCCAGCGCGAACAGTTTGGCGAACTGCTTTACCAACGCGTTCTTCGGCTCGGTGAGGATCCGGACCAGGTCCTCTTCCGTCAGTTCGTCCAGAACACTCACGGCGGGAAGCCGGCCGATGAATTCCGGGATGAAGCCAAACGAGAGCAGATCCTCGGGCTCCACCCGCTTCAGCACCTCACTGCGCGGGGCGTGCGCGGCATCGATGCCGGCCTTTCCCGCACTGAATCCGATGATGCGCCGGCCCAGACGCCGCTGCACCACCTTGTCGAGGCCCACGAAGGCTCCCCCGCAAATGAAGAGAATGTTGGTCGTGTCGATCCGGATGTATTCCTGCTGCGGATGCTTCCGGCCGCCCTGCGGCGGTACGTTGCACACCGTGCCCTCCAGGAGCTTCAGGAGCCCCTGCTGGACGCCTTCCCCGCTGACGTCGCGGGTGATGGAGACGTTCTCGGTTTTCCGTGCCAGCTTGTCGATCTCATCGACATAAACGATGCCCATCTGGGCCCGCTTCACATCGTAGTCCGCGTTCTGGAGCAGGCGGAGAATGATGGTCTCCACATCCTCACCCACATAACCGGCTTCGGTCAGCGATGTGGCGTCCGCGATGGCAAAGGGCACATCAATGAGCCGTGCGATGGTCTGCGCCGCCAGTGTCTTGCCGCAGCCGGTGGGACCAATGAGGAGCACGTTGCTCTTCTGGAGTTCCACCTCCTCGGAATCCCCGGGCCCGGGCGGGTTGAGGATCCGCTTGTAGTGGTTGTACACGGCGACGCTGAGCGTCCGCTTCGTATCCTCCTGCCCCACCAGATGACGGTCGAGCTGCTGCTTCAATTCCGCCGGCTTCGGAACGGTCAGCCGCCGGACCTCCCGCTGGGAATCATCCTTAAACTCCTTGGCCAGGACGTTCTGGCAAACGCCCACGCAGGCGTCACAAATGTACACGCCGGGACCCGCAATGAGCTTCTTCACCTCCGAGCGGCTCTTGCCGCAGAAGCTGCACATCGTGATCTGGTGGGCGCGTGCCATGGCAGGGATTATTTGGAGTCCGCAGCAACCAACGAGGGCACTTCGCGACGGGACGCCACCACTTCGTCGACAAGACCAAAGTCACGGGCCTCCTGGGCGGTCATGAAATTGTCGCGGTCACAGGCCTTCTCGACCACATCGTACGGCTGCCCGGTGTGGTGGCTCAGGATCTCATTCAGCCGCTTCTTCAGACGGAGCATGTGCTTCACCCGGATCTCCACATCGCTGGCCTGCCCCTCGGCACCGCCCAGGACTTGGTGGATCATGATGTCCGCGTTGGGCAGCGCGAACCGCTTTCCCTTGGTGCCCGCACAGGCGAGGACCGCCCCCATGCTGGCCGCCATGCCCACGACGTAGGTATTCACATCGCAGGTCAGCCACTGGAGCGTGTCGTAGATGGCCAGCCCCGCCGTGACGGATCCGCCCGGCGAATTGATGTAAAAGTGGATGTCCTTCTTTGGATCGGACATCTGGAGGAACAGGAACTGCGCCACGATGACGTTCGCGACCATGTCGTCCACCGGCGTTCCCAGGAAGACGATGCGATCCTTGAGGAGGCGGCTGTACAGGTCGTAGCCGCGTTCGGACCGGCCTTCCTGCTCGATGACGTAGGGGATGCTGAAATTGCGTGTCGGCTCGTTTTTCAAGGCCCGATCAGACTACGGGTGCCCCCCGCGAGCGTCAAGAAACCGGCCGGTGATGGCGTCACGAATTTCCGGGAGCCACCGGTCACGGCCGTTTCGCCTCCCCGGACAATCCCCAGAACGCACCCACTTCCGCCCACCAGGACTCCGGTTGACTCAGCACGTCCTCGTGGTCGGCCCCGGGAATTACCCAGATCCGCTTCCTTCCGGGATACGCGTCATAAAGCGCCTGACCCAGGCGGGACGGGACAATACGGTCCGCCCCCGCGAGCAGGAACGCCACCGGTCCACCGTACCGCGGCAGCCAATCGGCGGAGGGATACCGATCCTTCAACAGCCATCGAACCGGCAGCCACGGATAGTGGGACGCCGCGGTATCCGTCATCCGGTTGTAGGGAACCATCAGCAGGACCCCGGACACCTTCGAACCCAGCTCCGACGCGAGATAGCTGGCCACCCCGGTTCCCAGCGATTCGCCTACCAGGAAAAGGTTCGTCCGCCCCGCCAGCAGGCCCGCGGCTTCCCGAGCCGCGGCGAGCAGCGAGTCCTGGGTCGGTTCTCCAGGCCGGTCTCCGTATCCCGGATACTCGAGGAGGAACACATCCAGGGCGAGGGCTTCCTGGATCGGATTCGCAAGGTAGTCGCGTCCGACAGCGCTGCCCGCGTTTCCGTGGGTTACCAGGACGCATCCCTGGGCCTTCCCCGAGGGAACCGGCCTCCACCACCCCACCCGCTGACCCGCCGCGTTGGTCCATGGCTGAAAATTTCCGGCGCGCGCGAGGATGGCGAGGTCTGCCGTGGAAATCCGGGTTGGGAGGTAGAGCAGCCGGCGCTGGAACACGGTGACCAGCAGGACCAGGCCCGCATAGACCATCAATCCCAGAACGCCGATCCGAAGCGGGAGCCTCATGATTCCTGGGGTGCAGGGACTTCACCGGGCCCCCGCAGTTTGGCCAGCGCCGTCAGGGCCGCGGCACTTTCCGCGAGCTTCTTGCTCCGGCCCATGCCCCGACCCAGCTCCACCCCGAGATGATACACGGCGCATTCGAACTCCCGGAAGTGATCCGGTCCACTGACCGAGAGCTGCTCGTAGCGCGGCGGCTCGGGGGAACTCGATTGCAGCAGTTCCTGCAGTTCCCCCTTGGGGTTGGTCAGGCTCGGCAGTTCGGTCAATTCCCCGAACTCCTCCGTGAACAATCGCAGGATGATTTCCCGCGTCGCCTCGTACCCCGCGTCGAGAAACAATGCCCCCACGATGGCCTCGAAGGCATCCGCGATGGTCGAAGACCGGGTGCGTCCCCCCGTGGTCTCCTCCCCGCGGCTGAGAATCAGGAAATCCCCAAGCTGCAGGCGGCGTCCCTGCGCCGCCAGCGACGTCCGGTTCACCAGTTGCGCCCGGGCCTGGGTCAGGGGTCCCTCCCCATAGGCCGGAAACTTCCGGTACAGCTCCGCCGTGACCACGATCTGGAGGACGGCATCGCCGAGAAACTCCAATCGCTGATTGTGGTGCTGGGCCGGCCCCGCACCGGACTCATGGGCCAACGACGGATGCGTCAGCGCCAGGACCAGATGCTCCGGCTGCCGAAAGGAATACCCCAGGGCGGCTTCCAGCGGACGGGTATCCATGGCAATCGGCCCGTCGGGATGGACTAGGCGGGAACCGCCGCCAGGGACGCGATTTCGCTCGGCGCGTTGAACGGTTCCTCGACGGGTGCCGGCTCCTCAACGTTTGTCGGGGCGGCGTCCGGCCCATGCGCCAGGAGATCCGAAACCTGCTGCTGCACCTCCTCCAGCTGGTCGAGCTGCAGGTCGGGATCAGCAATGGTGAAAATATCCCCCGATCGAGGATGCTCGTACACCAGCAGCCGGCGGCCCCCTTCGCGAACCTGGGTCTTCACCTTCAGGATCCGCTTCCGTTCCAGCATCACCGCCAGGATGTAGCAAGCGGCGCCAAAGCGCGGTTCGCCCCGCGACACCAGCGTCCGCAGCAGCGATTCCGCGTCGTCCTTGGCGATGGCCTCCGGTGGCACCGGTGGCGGCGCCTCGTACACGCCACGCCAATGCGACACCAGATTCGGCCGCGCCAACACTTCCGCGCCATGGCTGGCCCAGGCCTCTGCACAAAGGTCCAGCCGCTCAAATCCCTGCCCCTGGTCCAGGAGCACGGTGTGGTACAGCTCGTGGTCGGCGAAGCCCCGTCCGGTGATGGCGCAAACGTGCCCGCGCGACTGGATGTTCCATTCGATCATTTCAGGAGGGTGGCCCGGGTGGCGGGCGTGGGCTCAGTATTGAAGCCGTCCCGGGAACTGCAATCCACATTTGCCCCAAAGCCACGCGGAAGCCCTGCAGCCGACGGTTCGAACGGCACCCGAATCCCCCGTTACCACAGGTTCCCGTTTCCTTCGCCGGGACTTTCGGTCAATCTGTCCGCATGGTGCATGTCGGGATTGGGTATGATGTCCATCCGCTCGTCGAAGGGCGGAAGCTGGTCCTCGGGGGGGTGGAGATCCCCCACGCCCGAGGTCTGCTGGGCCACTCGGATGCCGATGTCCTGGCCCATGCGATCACCGACGCCGTGCTCGGAGCCATCGGGGAGGTGGACATCGGCCACCTGTTTCCCAACACCGACGCCACGTGGAAGGATGCCCCGAGCCGTCTCTTTCTCGAGGAGGCCGCCCGCCGCGTCCGGGCCCGCGGAGGTCGGATCGTCAACATTGACGCCTCCCTCGCGGCCGAGCGACCGAAGATCTTTCCCCACCTGGGACCGATGAAGCAAAACATCGCCGCGGCGCTGGGACTGGATCCCGCAAAAGTCGGGGTCAAGGCGACCACCAATGAGCGCCTCGGCTTTATCGGACGCGAGGAAGGCATCGCCGCGATGGCGGTGGCCGCCGTGGACCTGCCCGAATAACGACCCTGAGCGGATCATGGGAGCCAAAGCAGAAATCGGATGGACGACGCCGGGCGAAGACGGCGTGAAGCGCCACGTTTACGCCCAAAAGATCGGACGCGACTGGAAGTTCTTCGAACGTCCCCGCCGCAAGGGACGCGACGTCGAATGGGAGGAACTTCCCAATCCGCCATTGTCGGATTGGCTGGAACTGCTCGACGCACTCGAACGACGCACGGCCCGGGATCTCCATCCGCCCAAACAGGTGGACCATCTCCGTCAGATGATTCGGGACCGGTTTCCCGAACATCAGTTTGATCCCCCGGCATCCGCCTGACCGTCCCCGGCGCGACAGTCCCCGACGCTTTAGGGAGTCCACTGTTTCGCCACCCGGAGGAAGTTCCCCATGAGCGTTCGGGAAACCTCCGGAGTGCCGTCCATCTCGATGTGAAACTGGGCGGCGTACACCGGATGCCCCCGAAGCCGCAGACACTGGATCCGCGTTTTCGTTCCGGGCCCCCCCTCTGCGATCAGGTCCCAACCGTTGGGCGCCCACCCAATTTGTCCGCAATGGCTCTCCATCACGGAAAACTCGGGCGGCAACCCCTCAAACACCGGATCCGCAACCCGCGGCCGAATCCGATGGGGTCCCCGCTCGAAGACGCAGTCGTCATAGTGACCACAGGTGAGGATAGCCGCCCCGGGTCGATGCCCGATGTGGATATAGATGGGAAGCCGCGGTGCGTCGGCCTTGCGGCAATGGGGACAGTCCCAAGGCTGGTCCGTTCCGTTCTCCGCGAGGATGGCCAGTCCCTGGGCTCCGCCACAGGACGCCCACATCGGCAATCGTCCCGCGCGTAGAACCCGTTCCACCCCCTTCCAATGATCCCGGTTCACCTCGCACCAATCCCGGAAGGACCCGCTGAGGAATGCCGCCATCGGCCGCGGCTCCACGGCAATCCATTCCGGAGAGAGGTCCGGAATCCAAATCTGCTGCGCGCGCAGGTCAGGACGCACCGACCGGGCCAGCGGGAGGAATTCCTGCCCATGCCCCGGCAAAGAGGGGTCCTCGGTGACATTGACCGCCAGCACCCAATCGGGAAAGGGCACCGGACTGCCGGTCTCCGGATAAACCTCCACCTCGCGCAGGGTGGGCGCCGAACCCACGACGTCGTCGACGACCCAACGCAGAAACCGGGTTCGGATCGCTGTTGAAAGCCGGTGAATGCGAAAGAGGTGCGTCTCCCGCGAGACCGCGGTTTCCGGGAGCGGATTCCACGTGACCCCGTCCGCACTGGCCTGCCAGACGGAGGCAGCGGGTCCGGAGTTGAGGACAAACTCGTGCCCGCCCAGAACCTGCAACACCGTTCCGACCGCCCGGGGCGAGCCGAAGTCCACCTGCCACCACCAATGGGACGCTCCCGCATCGCCCCGCCACAAATGCCCCGCCTCCACGGAAAACCGGTCTCCGTCCATGGCACCACCCGGCAGCGTTCCGTCCGCACTCCCCGACGCCGACGTCACAGGCTCCGCACCGGCACCAGCTCGAAACAGCCCGAGCGCCACGATCATTGCCCCCAGAATCCGGAGCTTCCCAATGGATCGTCTGGAGTCCATGGCGGCGTGGAAAGTGTCTAGTCGGACAGGGCCATTCGGGGCGGTCCGCGAAACCGGCGGCGTTCCAGTCCGAACCAAACCACCGCCAGGAGGGCCACCACTCCACCGACGACGTAGAGGGCCAGTTCATTCGGCGGCTGGATCCCGATGACCAACAGGAACAGGCAACCCACGACCGACACCGCCGCCAGCGGACGAAACCAAATGCCCAGCTGCCACGGACCAAACCGCGTCCAGGTCCTGCCGTGCGCCCAAAACCCTGCCGCCACCGGCAGGACGTAACTGATGTAGAGGAGCACCGTGCAAATGGCGGCGATGGTGGAGTAGGGGACCAACAGGGTGAACGCGACCCCGGCTCCCGCGGTGGTCCAAACCGCGACGGAGGGGGATTGCGTTTTCGGATTCACCCGTCGTAGCCACCTCGAACCGGGAAGTCCCCCGTCCCGCGCAAAGGCGAACGTCATCCGCGATGCCGAGGTCATGGCCGCCAGACCGCAGAGGAATTGCGCCAGCACAATCCCGCACAGCAACGTCATCGCCCACGTTCCTCCCAGGGTGGACCGCAGAATCCAGGGCACTGCTTCGCCCCCTTTGGCAGCGCCCGCGGCGACGTCTGGCGCCGCCAGCAGGAGCGCACAGATCATCACCCACCCAAACAACCCCGACAACCAAACCGACCGCACGATGCCCCGTGGAACATTGTGGGCGGCATCCAGGGTCTCCTCCGACGTGTGGGCCGAAGCGTCAAATCCCGTGATGGTGTAGGCCGGCAGCATCAGGCCCAGGGCAAACAGCCAGGGCAGGCTGTTCTGCCGCGGAAACGCCGGAGATCCCTCGGGAAGACCGCTGAAATTGGTGAAGGTCCACAGCCGGGACCATTCAAAATGCGGCGTGAACACCAGGAGGGACGCCGTCATGACAACCGCCACCAGCAGGATCAGCCAACCGCTGAGATCGGTGAGTCGGGTGGTCAGCCGGATTCCATAGTGATTCAGCAGCGCCTGGCTGAGGGTCATTCCGACAATGACAGCGGCTTTGACGGTTTCCGCCGGAAATCCCGAGGGCGCGAATCCAAAGGCCGCGGTCGCGAAGTCATAGGTGCCCGCGTTGACCGCCGCCACCACGGTGACCAGGCCGGCGAGATTGAACCACGCCGTGGCCCAGCCGCAGGCGCGTCCGCCCAGCATGCTTCCCCAATGGTAGAGTCCCCCCGCGGTGGGAAACGCCGAGGCGACCTGGGCCATCGTGGCGGCCACCGCCAGCGAAAACAGACAGGCCAGGGGCCAGCCGAGCCCAAGACTCGCGCCGCCCGCGCTGCACAGTCCGAGATGGAACGAGGTGATCCCCCCGGCCAGGATGCAAATGATCGAGAACGAAATCGCGAAGTTGGAAAACCCGCTCATGCGGCGGGCCAGCTCCGGCTGGTACCCCAGCTGTCGCAGCAGATGCTCGTCGTCCGGCACGGGAGGCGTCACGCCGGGCAGGTTGGGACCCGTCCGAATCGACGCGAGCGAAATCCGACCGAAACCGCGTCGCTACGCCGGAGGGACGCCATCGGCAAACCTCCGCCCCGTGAGGCGCTCATACGCCTCGCGGTACTTCCCTCGGGTCCGCGCCACAACGTCCGGCGGCAGGGCGGGCGCGGGAGGCGTCTTGTCCCAATCGAGGGACTCCAGATAATCCCGCACGAACTGCTTGTCGTAACTCGGCTGGCTCCGGCCCGCCTGATAGCCGTCCGCCGGCCAGAAGCGGGACGAGTCCGGCGTCAGCACCTCGTCAATCAGCAGGAGCTTCCCCTCGAACACTCCGAATTCGAACTTGGTGTCCGCGATCAGGATGCCGCGCTTCCGCGCGTGCTCCCGTGCGAAGGAGTACAACTTCAGGCTCGCGGCCCTGGCCTCCTCGGCCCGCTCCCGTCCCACCAATTCCACGGCGCGCTCAAACGGGATGTTTTCGTCGTGCCCCGTCTCCGCCTTGGTCGCCGGAGTGAAGATCGGCTCGGGAAGTTCCTCGCATTCGCGGAGACCGGGCGGGAGGCGGTGTCCGCACACGGATTGTCCGGATTTGTATTCCTTCCAACCCGATCCCGCCAGGTAGCCGCGGACCACGCATTCAATGGGCAGCGGGGCCGCCTTCTTTACGATCATACTCCGTCCCTCCAGGGTCTCCCGATACGGTGCCAGCCGTTCGGGCAGCGGATCATTCTCGCGCAGGAGCCGATGATTCGGCTGCCACGATTCCGTGAGGTCGAACCAGAAGTGCGAAATCCGCGTCAGGACCTCCCCCTTCTGCGGAATCCCGTTCGGCATCACGCAGTCAAAGGCGGAGATCCGGTCCGTGGCGACAAACAGCAGCCGGTCGCCGAGGTCAAACACTTCGCGGACCTTTCCGGACTTCACCTTCGGAATGCCCGGGAGATCGAGGGAAAGCAGCGGTTCATTGGCCACGGGAGAAGTTTATCCGTTTCGGGAGTGCGGCAGCAATGCTGCCGCTCCAAATCTGGGAGTGCGCGCAGATTCGCTGCCGCTCTGGATTCACCCCCAACCGTGAACCCGGCCCCGAACTCCCCACTCCGCGTCAGCCGCGAAAAGCGGGAGCTCCGCTCCCGCACCCAATTCACGCGCGCCGCTTCAGCCGAGCCGAGTAGGCGCCATCCACTCCGTCCGGCACCGGATGCAACTGCCGATCGCCCTCCAGTCGAAACTCCGGCTCCACCGCCAGAAAGCGGTCCACCACGTCCCGGTTCTCCTCCCGTTCCAGGCTGCAGGTGGAGTAGACGAGGGTTCCCCCCTCCTTCAGCCGCGCCGCAGCGTTTCGCAGAATCCCGAGCTGCCGTTCCGCCAATCGCGGCAGCTCTTCCGCATTCAACCGCCATCGCGACTCCACACGTCGCCGCAAGACCCCGGTGTTGGAACACGGGGCATCCACCAGAATCCGGTCGAACCGCACCTCCGCGGACGGCAGTTCTGCGACAATCTCCAGATTCCCGATGCCCAGACGTTCCCGGTTCTGCCGGATGAGCTCCAACCGCGACGCCACCGCATCGTGGGCAACGATCCGTCCCGAATTGCCCATCCACTGGGCCATGAAGCACGCCTTGCCTCCCGGCGCCGCGCAGACGTCCAAAACCGACTCGCCCGGCTGCGGATCCAGGTCCCGGACGGACAACAGGGTGCTGGGATCCTGAACGTAGAATCCGCCCTCGTTGAACGACGGCAAGGATGCCAGGGGCGGATGCGATCCCAGTTCAAACACCAGTCCCGGCGGCGTCCACGGGAAGTCCACCGCCCGCGCCTCCACTCCCTCCGCCTTCCAGCGGTCCATCAGGGAGTCCGGGGAAATCCGCAGGGTGTTCACCCGGACCCAGACCGGCGCAGGAAGGTTGTCCCACTGCAGCAGACGCTGCGTCACCTCCGCACCCCAGGTTTTGCTCCAACGATCCACCAGCCAGGCCGGATGCGACCACGCCAGCGCCGGATTCGAGGTCCGCAACGCCTCCAGCGCCGACTGCACGTCCGCGCGTTCCCGAAGACAACTCCGGAGCAGCGCGTTGACGAACCCACCCTGGCGCGAGAGTCCGGCGTCCCGGCAAAGTTGAACCGCATCATTCACCGCGGCGTGGTCCGGGATCCGATCGAGCCAGAACAGCTGGTACAACGCCACCCGGAGCACTTCCTGGACAACCGGATCCTGCCGGCGCCCCCGGGTCCGCTCCGCAATCATCCAATTCAACGTCGCGCGCCATCGCAGGACTCCCAGGATCAGTTCCCGGGCGAGCCGGCGGTCTCCCGACGCGAGAGCCTGATAGGTGGGATCGGCATCCAGCCGATGCTCCGCAAAATCCCCGGGCAATGCCATGAGGCACAGGAAGCGGCATGCAAATTGTCTTGGTGCGGAAACCATCGGACGGGCATACTGCCTGCCTGTCCCAAACGGGACAGATTTTTGCCGTATGAAAGAGGAAATGGATCAATTGGTCGCTGCCGGAAAGATTCATCCCAAGCATGTGGCTCCGCTCTCCGCCTTGATGGAGGCGGGGTACTGCCAGCATAAAAGCTGGGGATTTGGAAAAGTGCGGACGCTCGACGGAATCGCCGGACGACTGATCATTGATTTCTCCTCCAAGGCGGGTCACGGCATGGACCTCGCGTTCTCCGCGGAGTCCCTAAAGCCGATTTCAAAGGACCACATCCTCGCCCGGAAGCACTCCAATCTGAAGGGATTGCAGCAGATGGCCGCGCTCCACCATCTCGACGTGGTGAAGCTGGTTCTGGACAGCTTCGGCGGACGCGCCACGGCCGACCAGATCCAGGCTGTCCTCGTCCCTGACGTCATTCAGAGCGACTGGAAAAAGTGGTGGGAGGCCGCCCGCGCGGAACTCAAGAAGGACGGACACTTCCAGGTTCCGCTCAAGAAGACGGATCCCGTCATCTACCAGGCCGAGGAACAGCCGCTCGCCGAGCGCCTTCGGAGTGATTTCCGCGCCGCCCGCGGCCTCAAGGCCCGCGTGGTCGTCGCCCACGAGATCCTGAAGAGCCTGTCCGACATCCAGGACGCCAACCTGATCGATGAGGTGCTCGCCCAGCTCAACAGCGAGATCCAAAGCCATCTGAACACGCGGCAATCCGAATCGCTGGAGGGCATCTTTGTCCGCGACGACCTCCGGGCCTCCGGAAATCGTCCCGCTCCCGAGGGCGAAATTGGCGCCCGCGATGTCTGGTCCCAGCGGATCCGGATCCGGGATCTCTTCGACGAACTGCCGGCCTCCAAGCACCGCCGGACCCTTGAGTCCTTCCGCGACGCCGTACCCGATTGGGCGCCCCAGATCGTTCTCCTCATCAATGACGTCCCGGCCAAGCTCGCCGGCGAAGCCGCGCGCGTCCTCATGCAGGAGGGCAAGGGGCCGCTGCTCAAGGACACCCTCGCACGCCTGATCAGCCAGCACGGGGCCAGCAGCGAATTGCTCCTCTGGTTCGGCAAGGAGCGCTCCGATTACTTCGCCGATCTGCTCACCCCGGAGGTGTTCCGCTCCATGCTGTCCGCCATTGAGCGCGACCAGTTCCTGGAGAAGAAGACCAACCGGCTCCGCGACTACGTGCTCGAGGACCAGCAGCTGCTGCCCGACCTGATTGAGTCCGCGGACATCGAGATCATCCGCGACCTCACCCGCACGCTGCAGCTCAGCCCAAGCTTCGACGACATGGACAAGCGGTCGCTGCTGGCGCGCATCGTGAAGATGTACCCGGCGATCCAGGAGATGATCACCGGCGAACACACCAAGGAGGACAAGACGTTCCTGGTGAGCTGGCCAAGCCTCGAGCGCCGCAAGCGGGAGTACGAGGAACTCGTCACCAAGGCGATCCCGGCGAACGTCAAGGACATCGCCCTCGCCCGCAGCTACGGCGATCTTCGCGAGAACGCGGAGTACAAGTTCGCCAAGGAACAGCAAAAGGTCCTCAACCGCCGGAAGCACGAGCTCGAAGCCCAGCTCGCCCGGGCCCGTGGCACCGACTTCGCCAATCCGAAGACCGATGTCGTCAGCCTCGGCACCCAGGTCGTGGCCACGGACCTCGATTCCGGCAAGGCCGAGACCTTCCAGATTCTCGGAGCGTGGGATGGTGACCCGGACCGCGGCATCGTCAGCTACCTCTCCCCGCTGGCCCAGAAGCTGATGAACAAGCCGGTGGGGACCGAAGTGGAGTACGGCGAAGGCGGAAGCCGCCGCCGATTCCGCATCGAATCCATCGCCGCGGCGGATTCGTCCCTCTGGGCCTCCGCTCCCGCCGCATCTGCGGCACCGGAACCCACGCCACCGGCCGAATCCGGCGGTGCGACGGGGACTCCTGCCTGACCTCGTGGTCCCGGGAGGTTGAGCCCATGTCTTCGGAATGGGCTGAACGCTGGAATGCCGCCCGGAATGCCGGACGCCACCGCTGGGCACAATTCCTGGTGATTCTGGGAATCCGTCTGGTGGGTGGAGTCCTGATCGGACTTCTGGTGGGTTGGTTCGGGTTTCTCTTCCTGATGATGGGCGCCGGCCGCACCACTGGATCCCGCCGAAACGCCCAGCTGTTTCAGAATTTCAAGCCCTCCTGGGTCCGGGTGGCAGGCGCGGCCGGGGCCGCCGTGGGAGGCCTGGCGAGCGTGTGGACCATCCCCCGTTGGAAATGCCCGTGGTATCTCGGCGCGGACCGGGAACCCTGGATGTGACCCTCGCCTCTGGACATGGCCCCGCAATGACCCACTCTGCCCGCGTGACGCTCGAGGAATCCTACGCCCGCCTCCAGGACATCCTCCGGGGCTACGGTTCCTGCCTGGTCGCCTACTCCGGCGGCGTGGATTCCGTATTCCTGGCGCGGGTGGCCCATGACGTCCTCGGGGACCGCTCCCTCGCCGCGATCGCCGATTCCCCCAGTCTTCCCCGGAGGGAGCTGGCCGAAGCCCTTCAGGTGGCCGAGCAGTTCGGGATTCCCGTTCGGGTGATCCACACCGCCGAGTTCAACGACGCCTCCTACCTCTCCAATCCCACCAACCGCTGCTATTTCTGCAAACACGCCCTCTTCACCGAGCTGACGCCCCTTGCCAGGGCGGGGGGATTTGCAGTCATCGCCTACGGGGAGAACGCCAGTGACGTCGGGGATCACCGTCCGGGCGCCCAGGCCGCAACGGAGTTCCAGGTCCGCGCGCCGCTCAAGGAGGCGGGATTGTCCAAGGCCGACATTCGAAGCCTCAGCGCGCGCCTCGGCCTCCCGACGGCGGACAAACCGCAGCTGGCGTGCCTGAGTTCCCGGATCCCCACCGGCGAGGCGGTCACTCCTGAAAAGCTTCGCATGGTGGAGGAGGCGGAATACCTCCTTCGCGACCTCGGATTCCACGACGTGCGGGTCCGCCATCACGAACTGAAACAGGGTGGCCTCGCCCGCATCGAAGTGGGCACCGAGGAATTGCCCCGCCTGACGGCTCCAGAACTCGCCCGCACCGTCGCCGAGCGATTCCAATCCATCGGATACACCCAGGTCACCGTGGACCTGCTCGGATACCGCCGCGGCAGCACCAACGGCGTCACCCCGGGATCCATCGCCTTCCGCGCGCGGGCTTCGTCCGCGACAGCCTGAAGGCTGCACTACAAACCGCCCGTTTGTAGTCCAGGCTTCAGCCTGTCCCCATCCGCCAGTCAACTTCCGCGTGACCCGCGCAAGCCCCCGGTTCACGGTCTCCGACAATGCCTCCCGACTCCGTTCCGGACCGTCGCACCTTCCTCAAGGGCCTCGCCGCCGCCACCGGCACCGCCGCGCTCGCCGGATGCACCACCGGATCCCCCGGCGCGAAGCACGCGAATCCGATCACCCTTGAGAACGCGCATCCCGGCACCCGGGACTGGATGCTCACCCACACCCAGGTGGATCCGGCAACGCGGTGGCGCTGCCCCTGGATCGAGGGCTTCTGCTCCCGGACCTCCGTGCGCGCCGGGGACGAACTCACGATCTTTGTCAGCACCAACCCCGCCAGCGACTTCACCCTGGAGATCTTCCGGCTCGGATACTACGGCGGCACCGGAGGTCGGCGGATGCGCCAGATGGGCCCCTTTCGCGGAATCGCGCAGCCCGATCCCCCCATCGGACCCAAACGCCGTCGGGACGCCTCGTGGACTCCCTCCACCACCTTCCGCATTCCCCGCGACTGGCTCAGCGGCGTGTACCTCGGCAAGCTCACCGAACTGCAGGGCGGCATCCAGAGCTACGTGGTCTTCATCGTGCGCGATGATCGACGTGCGGACTTTCTGTTCCAATGCAGCGACCACACCTGGCAGGCCTACAACCGGTGGCCGGATCACTTCGCCCTCTACGACGACGGGAAGAACGAGTGGTACTGGGGCGGGGGCGTCCAGGTGGGATTCAACCGACCCTACGGACGCTACTGCCAGATCTTTGATGCACCCCTCTCCCAAGGATCCGGGGAATTCCTCCTTTGGGAGTTCCCCACCGCCTTCTGGATGGAGCAAAACGGGTACGACGTGACCTACATCTCCAATCAGGACACCCACCGCGATCCCGCCGGACTCCTGCGGGCCCGGGGACTGCTCTCGGTCGGTCACGATGAATACTGGACTCTTGAGATGTACCGCCACGTGCAGGCCGCAGTGAACCGTGGCGTCAGTGTCGCCTTCCTCTCGGGTAACACCTGCTGCGGACGCATCGCGCTCGCGCCGGACGGCGCCGGACACGCGGATCGCCTCTTCGAACGCGTCGGAGTGTTCGGCCCCCCCGGCGGCACACGGGACTTCGTCGCCATGCAATCCCTGCCCCATGAGCGTCCCTACGCCAACGAACTCGTGGGTGCCCAGAGCACGGGTCCCGTGACCGGCGGCGCCGACTGGACCTGCGTGCTTCCAGACCACTGGATCTTCGCGGGAACCGGAATGAGCCGCGGCGATTCCATCCCGGGCCTCGTCGGCTGGGAATGGCACGGGGATCCCGCCCCCATTCCCGGATTGGAAGTCGTGGCCAGTGGTCCCACCCAGGACGCCCCCGGCAAGCCCAACGGCGGAACCTTCACCGCCACCGTGTACCCCGGCCCACGCGGAAACTTTGTCTTCAATGCCGCCACCATCTGGTGGGGCGACGGTCTCTCGGAACCTCCCGGCTACCTCCGTCCGAAGGTCTACACCGCACCCCAGGGCCCAGATCCCCGCGTCCAACAGATCACCCGCAACCTCCTGGCCCGGATGCAGCCACGGGGTGCCTGAAACAGATCGGTGGCGCCGCTTCAACGGCATCTCGATCAAAGTTGAGCTGCAGCGGCGCGGAACCGTAAACCGTCAGGTGATACGGGCGGTTCTCCGGCAACGCAGCCGCCAACTTCCGAAGCAATCGGCCGGTCGGGGCATCCCAGTCAATCTCTGCGAGCCACCAATTTTCGGTCGAATTCATGTTTCCGAGCACCAACCCCGAGGAAGTAAACGGCCTGTTGGATCAGGCGGTTGGTCATCTCCGTGTCTTGAGCGAGATGCCGCGCCAACCGTAAATCTCGGCGCCGAAGCGGCCGATCCTCACGGCGCAGCAGGAGGCGCGCTGCCAACCGCGACTTGCGCCAAGCCCGATCACTTTTGTTCCCCGTCCAGTCCACCTTCCAAAGCGTAAAGCGGCCACCCGCCCGCATGCAAAGACCGACGGCATCAGCCGGAATCGATGGAGTTGCCCCATGGCCCCATCTAGTCTCGCATCGGAAATGAGAGTGGTCCTGACAGTCCTTGCCTTCAGTCTTGGATACGGATTCCTACTCTTGGGATTCACGAAACGGGACTCCCAACATACCATCCGGTTCTGGGTAAAGTACCGGTATTTCGAATTCATGGGCGTCACGGACGCTGAAACCTACCGAAAGATCTACTACAGCGGTTTGGCCCTCGCTCTTGTCGGGCTCACCCTCGTGTTTGCCGCTGCGATGGTCACATCCCTGCAACCCTAGCGCCCGTTTGAGCATCGGGGGTTCGCCCTTTTCCCATCGCTTTAGAACTCAAAACCAGATGGTCTCGGTTCCGAGCCAGCCACGGATCCCCCCAACCTCCAAGTTCCATGAAGGATCACGCCAGTTCCCTGCGTGCGGCCAAATCGACTGGAATGGCTCTGATTCTCGCCATCGGCGGACTTGCCATCGGACATCGTCTCGGAGCCGATCGGGGCGCAGGGATCGGCTTCCTCGTGGGAATGGCGTGCTTCGCGGCGTACCTCTGGAGTACCCGGTCGCGTCCGCGGGATGAAAACTGGGTCCGGATCGGGCGGACCCTGGGCCTGCGCTCGGTTTACTCCGGTCACATCCCGCCCATCGCCCTGCCGGACCACGACGAAATCCTTAATGCCCTCAGCGGCTCCCTCGATGGAGTGCCCATCATTGTGGGGGACCGACACGAGCGTTACCTGATCCGCCATTGGAACCACACTGGGGAGGCGAACCAATCCACCGAGCCTGAGGTGTCCGATCCCATCCCCATGGAGACCATCCTTGCCCTTTGGGTTCCAGGCCTCTCGACGATCCGGTTCTCCCTCGGAAAGCGTCGGAGTCTCCTGGGCGACCTCGCAATCCATCCCAGCGGCCCCGATGCGACCGCACTGGTTTCCTGGTCCCGTGGAAACCCCGCTTGGAGGTTGGACGGAATCCACGACTGTCTTGTCCTCTCGCGTCCCCGCCGCCTCGCCAGGGACCACGAGCTATCCCCGTGGCTGGACCAGGCCCGTTCCCTGATCGCCTGTCTGCCGGCCCGGGAGTCTCAAGACTCACCCCCGGCCTAGCACCCAATCACGCGCAGCCGGGGCCGATTCCTTTCGATCCCCACTGACGGTTTCGTGGACCGGTCACCGCTTCCACGGACCGGCCTCATTCGAGCTTTCAACCCGAAAAGAGCGGTAGGGGACTACCGCAGTCCACGACGCTTTGCGCCAGACGGGAAAGACATAGACACCGATGCTCTTCCCCCTGGGTCTCCGTCGCCGGTTCTCTGCGTCGTTGCGTTCATTGGGGTTCCATCGCTCGAGTTCTTCGTCAACGAGGTCCCGGAATTGATCAGGGACGGCGACACGCCGTCCCTCCTCACTGGACGCGGGCGATGGCACTTCGCCACCAAGGACCAAGGTCCGTTTCGCCCCGGGTTTTATCTCCGTGAACTGCATGAGGCCCTGTGGCAGCCTCCGCGCGACCGAGAGCGTCTCCCCCCTCCCACGTCATGCACCTCACCCTCCTGGACTGGCTCGTTATCGCGAGCTACTTCGTCATCAACCTCGGAATCGGACTTTGGTATCGCAAGCGGGCCACCGGATCCACGGACGAGTTCTTCGTCGGCGGCCGCAACGTCTCCTGGTGGCTGGCAGGAACCAGCATGGTGGCCACCACCTTCGCCGCCGACACGCCCCTCGCGGTGACCGGACTCGTCGCGAGCTACGGCATCGCCGGAAACTGGCTGTGGTGGAACATGCTCCTGAGCGCGATGCTCACGGTGTTCTTCTTCGCCCGGCTCTGGCGCCGCGCCGGGGTGGTCACGGATGTGGAATTCGCCGAGCTGCGTTACAGCGGCCCGCCCGCCGCCTTCCTCCGCGGCTTCCGCGCGCTCTACCTCGGACTCCCGATCAACTGCATCATCATGGGCTGGGTGAACCTCGCGATGGTGAAGATCCTGATGATGATCTTTCCCGAGCTGAACCTGCAGTTCCTGGGCATCACCGACCCCAAGGTCGCCGCTCTCGTCGTGGTCTTCGTCATCATGCTCGTCACGGCCCTGATCTCCACCCTGTCCGGACTCTGGGGGGTGCTGGTCACCGACCTGTTCCAGTTCGTGCTCAAGATGGGTATGGTCATCGTGCTCGCCTGGTTCGCCGTCCGCGCCGTCGGTGGCATGGGGGCCCTCAAGACGAAGCTGCTCGCCCTCGACGCCGCCAAAAATGCCACCGGAGGCAGCGGGTCGATCCTCTCATTCACTCCGGACATCGGGTCGGCGTGGATGCCCATGATCGCCTTCTGCACCTACCTCTTCGTGACTTGGTGGGCGACGTGGTATCCCGGCGCGGAGCCCGGCGGCGGCGGCTACATCGCCCAGCGGATCTTCTCGGCCAAGGACGAGAAGAACTCCCTGCTGGCCACCCTCTGGTTCAGCATCGCCCATTACGCCATCCGGCCCTGGCCTTGGATTCTCACGGCGCTCGCGTCCCTGGTGCTGTATCCGAACCTCGCGGACAAGGAGTCCGGATTCGTCCGCACCATCGTCGATCCCGCCGTATTTCCCCCCGCACTCGCCGGCCTGATGATCGCCGCGTTTGCGGCCGCGTACATGTCCACCGTGGCCACCCAGCTCAACTGGGGTGCGTCGTACCTTGTGAATGATTTCTACCGACGCTTCGTGGCGAAGGACCGCGACGACAAGCACTACGTCGCCGCCGCGCAGGTCGCCACGCTGCTCCTCATGGTCGCCTCCTCGGTGGTCACCTACTATCAGGATTCCATCGCCGGCGCCTGGAAGTTCCTCATGGCCATCGGGGCGGGAACCGGAAGCGTCTTCATCCTCCGCTGGTTCTGGTGGCGCATCAACGCCTGGAGCGAAGTCGCCGCCATGGGCACGTCCTTCGTGGTGTCGCTGATCCTGCAGTTCGGATTGAAATGGAAGTCCGAGGATCCCACCCAGTTTGCCTGGACCGTGCTGGTGACCGTCCTGTGCTCCAACATCGTGTGGCTGCTGGTGACCTTCCTGACGTCCCCCGAGTCGCCGGAGACGCTCGAGCGATTCTACCGCCGCGTTCAACCCAGTCCCACGCTCTGGGGTCCGGTGGCCAAGGCCGCCCGCGATGTCCGGCCGAAGCGGGACGGATTCAACAACCTTCTCGATTGGTTCGCCGGCTGCGTGATGATCTATCTCACCCTGTTCGGCGTCGGGAAGATCATCTTCGGGCAATCCGGACAGGGCGTCGTCTTCCTGGTCCTCGCCGCCGCCGCGGGGGCCCTCGTCTATTGGGACCTGAGTCGGCGCGGTTGGAAGGTTCTCGACGACGCGGATGCCGGGAAGTAATCGGGACTTCCCCGCCTACTTCGACCGCTTGCGCGCCAATTCCTTTCGGATCGAATCGAGCGACAGGGTGTTCACGACATCCCGCTTGGTAAGCCAGCCCTTGCGGGCAATGCCGGCCCCGAGCCGGAGGAAGCCGGCATGTTCTACCCGGTGTGCGTCACAGTTGATGACGCATTTCACCCCCTTTGCCGTCGCCCGCTGCCAGAGGCGCCAGTCCAGATCGAACCGATAGGGGGAGGCATTGAGCTCGATCCAGGTCCCGTGCGCGGCACAGGCGTCGATCACCGCATCGAGGTTGACCTTGTAGGCGTCCCGCTCGAGCAACAGGCGTCCGCTCGGGTGTCCGAGCATGTGGACCTGCGGATTCGACGCCGCCATCACCAGGCGACGGGTGTTTTCCGCCTCGCTGCTGCCCGGCACATGCAGGCTCGCCACCACCACGTCGAGTTCGGCAAGCAGGTCGTCCGGGAAATCGAGTGACTCCTTCAGCACATCCACTTCGGTGCCGGTCAGCAGACGAAACTCCGTGCCCTCGTCGGCCAGCTGGCGGTTCACCTCCCCAACCGCCCGGATCTGTTGCCGAAGCCGCTTTGGGTCGAGTCCGTTGGCCTGGAAGCTCGCCCGCGAATGGTCGGTGATCGCCCAATAGGACAGACCCAGACCCACCATGTGCTCGGCGATCTCCTCGAGGGAATTCCGTCCGTCGGACCAGTTGGAGTGATTGTGCAGCGAGCCCTTGAGGTCGGTCCACTCCACCAGCCGCGGCATGGAACCCGCGGCCGCCGCCGTCATCTCCCCATGATCTTCCCGAAGCTCCGGTTCGACGTAGGTCATGCCGAGCCGGCGGTAGATCGCCTCCTCGTCCGGACACGCCTCGCACAACGCCGGGTCGCGCGTCTCCTCCTGGCTCCGAAACAATCCGTACTCGTTGAGTCGAAGCCCTTCGGCAATCGCCCGCTGGCGCATCGCGATGTTGTGCTCCTTGGATCCGGTGAAATAGGCGAGGGCAAACGGATACTCCCGGTCGTTCACCACGCGCAGATCCGCCTGGATTCCGGATTCCAGCAGGACGCTCGCCTTGGTTTCCCCCTGCGCCAGTACGGAGGTGATCCCCGGCTGCGCGACGAAGGCGGCGATGACCACTGCCGGATTTCGGGACGACACCACGAAGTCGATGTCCCCGATCACCTCCTTCCAACGCCGCAGACTGCCCGCAGTCGAGCAGCGGGTGACGTCCGGATGCCCCCGCAGCGCTTCGAGGATCGGTTCCGCCGCCTTGAGGGCGTCCACCAGCCGGTGCCGCGAGGCGAACTGGCGGCGAAAGGCGATCGCTTCGAGAATCTTCGTCTGCGACTTCTCACCGAACCCGTCCAAGGAAGCCACCTTGCCCGCCTGACACGCGGCTTCGAGCGCCTCGATGGAATCGACGCCCAGTTCGTCGTACAGCTTCTTCACCTTCTTGGGCCCTACTCCCTGGAGGCCGAGCATCTCCACAAGCCCGGGCGGAATGGACGCCTTGAGTTCCTCGTAATAGGGAAGACGCCCGGTGGTCACCAGCGTCGTGATCTTCTCCCGCAAGGCCTCGCCGATGCCGGCCATGCCTTCGAGGCGGCCCTCGGCGACGATGGTCTCCAACGGTTCCGACAAGCCCTCGAGCACCCGCGCCCCATTCTGATACGCCCGCGTCTTGAACGGATTTTCGCCCTTCAACTCCAGCAACGTCCCGATCTCCAGCAGCACAGCCGCTACCGCCTCCTTGTCCATGCACGCGACCGTAGGATGCGCCGGGCCGGATCAAAACCGAAATTCATTCCCCCGCGGCCGTAGATCGCTCGAACATGACGCGCCCCGCGGTTGGCGCTATCGTCGCGCCGATGAATCCGCTGCGGATGCATGAAGTTCACGAGGCGCTGGGAGGCCGGTTCAGCGGCCTCGCGGACATGGAAGTGGTCTCCGACTACGGGGATCCCTCCGCCGAATACGCTGCCGTGCGCACTGCTGTCGGCGTCGTGGACCTCGGATTTCGCGGGCGTCTCTGCCTCACGGGCAGCGACCGCGTCCGGCTCCTCAACGGGCAGGTGACCAACGACGTGAAGGCACTCGCCACCGGACACGGCTGCGCCGCCGCCTTCTGCAGTCCGAAAGGACGTCTCGTCGCCGACGTGGTCATCCATGCGCTGCCCGACGAACTCCTCCTCGACTTTGAGCCCGGATTGTCCACCGCGCTGGTCGAACGCCTCGAACACCACATCGTGGCGGAGGACGTCCAGGTGGTCGATGTCACCCCGCACTACGGCCTGCTCACCCTCCAGGGACCGCGAGCCGCCGAAACCCTGTCGCGCCTCGAGCTCTTCGAATCCCTTCCGGAGAAGCCGCTCCAGATCACGACCGCCGGCAATGAAACCCTGGGTGAGTTGTATCTCGCCCGCCGGTCGCGCGCCGGTCTCCCCGGGTTTGATCTCTACGTCCCCGTCGATTCCCAGGAGGCCGTGCTGGACCACCTCGCCGCCGCCGCGCGCGATTGCGGCGGACGGCTCGCCGGGTTTGAGGCCCTTGACCTCGCCCGCTTCGAGGCCGGGTTACCCCGGTTCCCGGTGGACATGGACGAAACCCACCTTCCACCGGAAGCCGGACTCGACCGTGACGCGATCAGCTACAGCAAGGGCTGTTACACGGGACAGGAAACCATCGCGCGCATTCGAACCTACGGCCAGGTCACCAAGGCGCTGCGCGGACTCCAACTCCCGGACGATGGTGCCCCGCTTCCGATGAAGGGGGACAAGCTGATGCGAAACGGACGTGAAGCCGGCTCCATCACCAGCGCACGAGAGTCGGCGTTTCTCCGGGGCCGATTCGCGCTGGGTTATGTGCGGAAGGAATCCAATGCGCCGGGGACCGAACTGATCCTCGTCAGCGGCGGTCGGGAATCGACGGTCCGCGTGGTCGATCTTCCCTTTCCGCAGCGCGAGGTTTGATCCATGGAGTGCTGGAGCAGAGCTCCAGCTTTCTCACGGACGACGCTCAGCACGGGAACCTGAGGGCATCACGCAACCAACACGCAGAATCCAGAGCGGCAGCTTCGCTGCCGCACTCCCAGATCCTCAGCGCCCGGCCGTCAGCCACGCCAAGAGGTCCGCGAGATCAGACGGTGTCAGTCCCGATTCCAAACCCTCCGGCATCAGGGACCGTCCCTCCGGCACCAACTTCACGAGATCCTTCCGGGCCACCGTGACCTCTCCGCCTCCGGCCTGCTTGAGGGTCACGGACGCGTCTGAATCACGAACCAGGATCCCAATCAACTCCGAGCCGTCGCGCGTGGTGGCCATCCAAGCTGAGAAATTCGGTGCCACCTCCCGGTTGGGATCCAGCACCGAAACCAGGAGCTTCTCGCGGCCATTGGAGACCACCGAGGCGAGGTCGGGTCCCAACGCCACTCCCACACCCCGAAACGCGTGACACGTGGCGCAGCGTTCCTGGAACAGCACGGCGCCACGCTCGGGAGTCCCGGGCTTCTCCAGAGCGGAGAGATACTGGTTCACCACCTCCGCGCGGCTCGCCGGCGCCTCCCCAAACAGGTCCCGGCTGCGGTTCCGGATCGCCACATCGGAATGGCGTCGAAGTTGGGTGACTTGATCCACAGAAACATCCGCCAAGGAAACGTTGCCCGCTCCCAGGGCGTCCAGCAGTCGCCGCGTCGATTCCCCACGCCGCAACAGCACCGCGATTGCTTCCCGCCGCAGCTCCCGGTTCAACCCGGGAAGTGCTTCCATCAACAGATCCGTCGCGCCGGGATCCTGGATCCGACCCAGTGCCCTCACCGCCCCAGCCGCGGCATCCCCGCCGGAACCCGTCCTCAGCAATGCCGCCAAGGGACCCCGCGCCTCCGACCACGGAAGATACACCAGACAATCCACCGCGGCCGCCTGCCCAGGCCCATTTCCAGACACCGCCTCCTCAGAAACCCGCTTCAGGAGCGGTGCCAGGGTTCCCGTGGGATCCGCAGCGCTCAGCGTACTCCCTGCCGCCTTCAAGCCTCCGGCCAACGCCTCCAGTGTCTCAAAGTCCTCCACCGTTCCCTGGGCACCCGCCAGCGCGCGGAGGACCATTTGCACGGCCGCCGGATCGTTTCGCCGACCAATGATTCGAACCACCGCGTCGGTCGTCGCGGCCTCCAAAGCCGGGGAATCCTGACGCCGTTCAAAGACCAATCCCACCGCGCCGCCCACGGAATGCAGTGCCGCCTCGCGGACCAGCTTCTGGCCCCGGGCGAGAAGAGTGCGAATCACCGGGGCCCGCTCCAGTTCCGGCCAGGCGGCGATCGCAAACGCCAGCTCCAGGCGAACCCAGGGGTTCGCATCTTCCCCGAGCACCGCCATCGCGGATCGGAGCCGCGTCGAGTTGAATCCAGTCGCCAGCCGGACCGCCCTCGCCCGCACCGCCGGATCCGGATCCTTGAGTCCGGCCTCCACCCCGGCGACATCGAGCGCTCCCAGGGCTGCCAACAGCGCCATGGATTGCATCCGGCCCGCGGCCGAGCCCGAGGTTTCGAGGAAACCCCGCAACAGCGGGACCGCCCCCGCATCGCGGGAGGCCAGGATCAGGCGCGCCGCCGTCTCGCGATGCCACGCGTTTCCATGTCCCAGAAGAGGCACCCACGCCGACGCGTTGGTCCCCGGGATCACCCATCTCTTCGGATCGACCCGGAACCCGTCCGGAGCGAGACGCCAGATCCGCCCGCGGTCGCGTCCGCTGTCCAGATCCAGCTTCGATTTCAGGGCGTCCGGAAGGGACCACGGGTGCTCGATGGTCTCGCGGTACATGTCGAGAACCCAGAGGCATCCATCCGGGCCGTTGTAGAACTGGACCGGACGAAACCACGTGTCGGAGCTCGCCAGAAATTCCGAGCGTTGCTCGTCCGCGGCACGCTCCCCGACAAGCAACCATCCGTCGTCGGTGGCCCGGAGCTTTTTCCGATGCACCAGGTTTCCGCCCGCGTCCCCGATGAAGGCGTCCCCAAGATATCCGGGCCCGTAGGCATCTCCCCGATAGATCGTGGTTCCGGTTGCCCCGGTGAAATAGCCGCTCGCACGGCCCCCTCCCTCCACCGGGCCCGGGACAATTCCGGCGACGCGCCACCGCGTTCTCAGGACACGCCAGGGTTCGTCGGGACTCCGCCGGTACACCTCCGCCGCCGGTCCATCCGCTGCGATACTTCCCCGCGGCTGGGGCAATTCGACGAACGGATCGGAGGGAACGTGCTCCGCATCGAAAGCCACGAGTTGCAGGTGATCTGAATTGGAACACACGAACTTCCGGCCCGCATCGTCGAAGGACATCCCATGCTGCCCGCCGCCGGTTTCCGCCGCCAGTTGGAGGGTTCGCGGGTCAAAATAGAAATCCCGTCCCCGCAACTGAACCACCGGGTTCGTCGAATCCCCTGCCGCTCCCCATCGCTCGCGCCACGCTCGCGTGAAGGGGGAATCCACGCGGGACACACGACCTCCGCTGACGCTGGTGGCGCCATGCAGCCGGGCATCCGGTCCCCATTGAAAGGAGTTGAGCAGGGCCTGAACGTTGAGCTGATTGGTGGCGTAGGGCGCATAGTCTGCGGCAAATCCGGTGAACACCGTCTCCCGAAGATCGGCGACACCATCCCCGTCGGTGTCCTTGGCGTAGACGATATCCGGTGTGACACCGATGAAGATGCCGCCATCCCAACACGCCACCGCCGTCGGCCAGGGCAAGCCGTCCAGAAACACGGTCGCCCGATCATACCTCCCATCGCCATCGACATCCTCAAGCCTCCGGATGCGTCCCAGCTTCTCCGGCCGTCGCTCCGAGTAATCCCGCATCTCCACAACATACGCCCGGCCCCGCTCGTCCACCGCCACGGCGACCGGACTCGTTACCAACGGCTCGGCCGCGACCAGCTCGGCGTGAAAGCCGGGTCTCATCTGGAACGTGGCCACCGCCTGGTCGGCCTCCGTGGCGGGATTCCGGGGCATCTCTGCGGAGGAGACAGGCGGTTCGGCCGCGCCGCCTCCAAAAACTCCCACCACTCCTGCCACCGCCAGGATCGAAACCGTTCGTAGTCCCGCCTTCAGGCGGCCCGGGCGTGAAGACGGGGTGAACCCCGCACTACGAACCGAACTCGGATCGCCATCCGCGCCTCCTCCCGTCGTTTCGACGTTGCAGCTCCCCATAATCCAAGCGCTCCCTCGAGTCATCACACCGCCGCCCGTCGCGCCTCCAACGCGACCTCCCAAAGCGGGAGGATCCGTTGCAGGGCCCACCGGATTCCACGGAATCCCGTCTCACCCAAATTCCACTGAACGGCGAGGAGCGCGGCACGCCGATCGTATCCGTACCGGCGCGTCCGCACTTCGACGTCCCTGAATCCGGACGCCGCCACCAGATTTCCCCAGGTTTGCGGGCTCCACGAACACAGGTGGTGGTTGGGCTCCGCCGGATCGTACCGCCGGTACCGCCGTTCCCGCTCCCACGGCACCGCCAGCAGCAGACGCCCCCCGGGCTTCAACAGTCTCCGAAGCTCCGCCAAAACGTCGGCGGGATCCGGCACGTGCTCCAGGGAGTGATGCGAGATCACGACGTCAAAGGCGCCGTCCGGAACCGTCGTCGTGGAGCCGACAAACTCGGCCCCGGTCGCCTCCACGTCGGACCGCAACTGAACGGCGACATCGTGACCCACCCGACGTCGGCACCGCAGTCCGGCGAGGTTCCATCCGAAGCCGCAGCCAAATTCCAGCACTTCCTCGTCGGGTTGGATCGAATCCTGAAACAACGCCGCCCGAACCCGGACCACCCAGGGGAGCGCCTGCGCCGGCACCGCTCGTTTTCCCGCGTGGTAGGCCTCTCCCGATTCACCCACATAGGCGGATTCGGGTGCGGGAATGGCCATGGGCTTCCCTCAGGGCTTTGCCGGCGCGGGCACGACCACCGGCCCGGGTACCGCCGGAGCTGCGTTCGTTGCGGGAATTCCGAAATCCGGCTTCAGGTTCAGACGGGTCCGCAGCTGCGCCTGGAATTCCGGATTCACCGCCGGATCCGGCCTGAGCATATCCAGAAGCACGTCGCGCTTGATCTCCTCAAGAGGCGGCAAGGCCACTCGGTTCTTCGAGGCGGGATGCAGTGTCTTGGCCGTGTACACGTCGTGGATCTTCTTCGCCACACGCTCGAGTCCAATCCCCTGATCCTCATCGCCGGCAGCCAGATTATAGTACGCCCGGCTCAACAACCCCTGCAGCGCCTGGGTCACCCGGTCCCGGGAGGTCTCGTTGGCATCCTCTTCAATTTTCCCGAGGGCGAAGGACTCCATCGTGGCGTCGGGGTCGATGCCGGATTGCGGTCCGATGCCAAACTTCTGGCGGATGTAGTTGAACCACTTTTGCGCCTCCGCCTCGCGATTGTTCGCGTAGAGGAAGTAAACCGCATCCTTTAGGAAATTCCGGTTGGCGCGCGCAATGTTGTCCCGGTTGCCCTCGGGTTCCGCCGCGATCGCGTCCTCATACGCCTTCAGCGCGTTCGGAATCATATCGAGGTTCGGACGCAGGTCGAACGTCCCCGTCAGTCGGTTGGTCACCACGCGGCCGTGGTGCAGGGACGCGAGCATCGGCTGATAGATCGTCCGCCGAAGGGGCATCTTGTCCTGCGCCGGGGAGTTGTCGATTCCGACCATGCCCCAGTATATCGCGTGGGCCTCGGGAAGCCGCCAATCCAGGGGCCCATAGGTGGCATCCACGCGCTGCATCATGCGGGGGTCGAGCTTGTACTTCTCGACCAGTTCCTTCACGACCGCCTTTTGTTCCGGCGTCTTCGGATCCAGCAACGCCGGATAATCCGGCCGGCCGCCCGGAATCAGGGCGTTCATCTTGGCCGCCCACTGCCCCTTGTACACCAGATGGGCGTCATCGAGGTTCGCGCCCATCTTGTGTTGGAAGAACCAGGCCAGCTCCCGATACATGAGGGCCTTGTTCGGATTGTACTTCAGGCCGTCGTCGCGCAGCAGTTCGATGCCCCGCTGGACCCACAGCCAGCGGTCGTTCGGATCCGGGAACTTAACGGAGATGTTGTAGGCCATGTTCCAGGCCTGGAAGATCCATGGAGCGTCGGAATGGGGCTGGAGCTTCGTGATCCAATCCGCGAGCTGCACCGCCTCGAAGTACTTGCCCTCCTCCTGCATTTCGGTTGCCCGGATCCAGAGCGCGTTGGCGATGAGTCCGCGGAAGGCGCCGAGGGCGACCGTGGTGAACGCCAGCACGGGCGGGGCATTGCTGATCACGGTCGTGCGCGTGATGCCCATGGCTTCCCGATCGCGGTTGAGTCCGCGCTGGAGGAATCCGGACGCGACCACGGACGCGACCAGCGCCCCGATGAGTAGGAAGCGTTTCGCGTTCATGGCTAGATCGGGGCTGCCAGTTCCCGCCGGGTGAAGATCCAGATGCCGGCGCCTGCGAAAAACCCTCCCGCCACGCCCACCACCAGGAACGCCGCCTGGGCCAGCCGGGACCAGGAAATGCTGCGTCCCGTGCTCAGGGCGTCCACCGGATTGTACCCGGTCACCAGTTCGATGACGTCCCGGGCCGTCCCATACACCGCCACCGCCGTGCGGTTCAGCGCGGACTCCCCGGTGACCACACCCGTTTCATGATTCACCCCGACGATACCCCCCTGATCCACCACCTGCTTCAGCGTGCCACTGGAAAGACCGAGGAGCAGGATGCTCAGGGACACGAACGCCGCGACGCTGAACTGCAGCTTGGAGGCTGCAAACAATCCGATCGCGGCGAGCAGACCCAGCCAGAACAGGATGATTGCCAATCCGCGCACGAAGTTGAGTCCAAAGCCGCTCTCCGGATAGAGCACCTCCAGACCGTCCTCGAGCGGAAACAGGACCGGACGCGGGTTGAAGTTGTAGCCGACGACGGTAAGGACGCCGTCCGGCCCGATCACGTTGGTCCCAATCGGAAAGGTGCTCGGTGACTCCGCCGCAAAGCTGTTCTGGAGCCGCAGCGGAGGTTTCCCCTCACTTCCGATTTCCCAGCCAAACTGGTGGGGAGTCGTTTCACCCGCGGTATCCGGCGAGTAGAACTTCACCCGGAGCTGGAGCGGCTTGCCCGCGAGGGCCGCCGCCTGGGATCCGAAGGGAATGTGCCAGACCCGGTAGCTTTCGGGCGGTACCACCTGGTCCTGGGCCTTCAACGTTTCGCGGAACTGCTCGCGGATGAATTTCGGATCCAACTTCGCCGAAGAATCCTCCCGCAGACGCTTTTGCGTCAGCTCCTCCGCCTTTTGCGTGTAGTCAGAAATCGGCTCCCGCGCGGCACCCCGGGCGACCAGGACCTCCTGCCGCAGGATCTGTTGCTCGCGCTCCGGGAGTCCGGCGGCTTTCCAGAACAGCAGGACGTAGAGGGTGGTGCCGGTGATGGCCAGGAAGACCGCATTCAGGATCGAGATGCCCAGCCACTTCCCCATCCAGATCTGCCACCGCGGAATGGGCTTCGTGCAGACCAGTTGCATGGAGGCATCCTCGATGTCCCGCGCGAGCGTCCCGCAGGCCAGCCAGAGTGTCACCAGTCCCAGCAGCGCCGTGATGCTGCTGAGGGTGTAGGTGATGAGAATCTGGGTGAAGCCCTGGGCGGACCCGTCGTGCTTGATCACCATCGGCAGCACGATCACGACCGCGATCAGGAGCAGCAGCAGCACCACCACGAGCCGGAACCGGAACGCAGCCTTCAAGGTGAGCTGTGCAACCGCCGCCAGTCCCCGCACGGCGTGGGGCACGACATCGGGGACGACCCACATGCGACGCGCCCTCCATTCGACCGTGGGCGTTCCACCCACGGCCTCCAACTTCGCCAGCGCAGCCGCCCCGTTGCGCGCCGGGATCGTGCACAGGTAGGCGTACCCCTCCCGCTCCACCGACAGTTCGCGCCAGCGGCGCGCGGAAACGCCGACCACCACCGCCACGACAGCCTGAATCGCCACCGCGGCTCCCAACGGTCCGTGGGCGAGATAAAGAAGGAATTGCGCGAGGGCGTTCAGGACCAGGACTCCCAGTCCCTCCACCCAGAGCCGCTGTCGCAGCATCCAGATCCAGCTCAGCAACGCAGCGGGAATTGAGAATCCGCGGCGGATGGTGATCCGATCCCTTGCCGGATGTTCGTAAACCTCGTGGAGACTCATGGCCGGGATTACTTCTTCGGGCCGCCGAGGAGTCCGGACAGCTTCTCATTCGCCTTCGAGAGGTCCGCCGGAGGTGCCTTCGGAGCGGCCGCCGGGGCGGGCTCCTGGGGACGCGCCGGTTCGGGCGCTGCGGTCTTGGTGAGTTGCTCCAGTTTCGATTCATCCACCACCGGAGTGGTCTTCGCCGGCTCCTCGGGCACGGCCGGCGCCGCCACCGGCTTCGTCAATCGCTCCAAAACCCGGTCCGACTGCCCTGCCGCCTCCGCGTTTCCTCCGGCGATGAACTGCGCCACCTGGTTGCCGCTCGTGGCGCCGCTCGTGGTGTTCGCCTTCGCTCGGGCGCGCTCCACGACACCGAGGAAGTAGCTCTCCAGATTCTGGGTCGGCGTGTCCACCCGCACCCGATCCCCGGCCTCGTGGCGCAGGATCTCCAGGGCTTTCTGAAGCGTGTCCCGCGACAACACCGGCGACGTGATCCGGACTTCATCCGGCTCCGCCAGCAATTCCTGCAGCGTCCCCTGGGCCTGGATGCGTCCGCCGTAATAAATCACCACGCGGTCGCACACGTCCTGAACGTCCGCGAGCAGGTGGCTGCTGAGAATCACCGTCTTCCCCCGTCGCGCCAAGGCGAGGATCAGCTGCTTGATCTCGTGGCATCCGATGGGATCGAGTCCCGCCGTCGGCTCGTCGAGAATCACCAGGTCCGGATCGTTGATCAGCGCCTGCGCCAGTCCGATGCGGCGCTGCATGCCCTTCGAAAATTCCCCGACGGTCCGCGCCCGCGCCTGGTTGAGGCCCACCATCTCGATGAGCTGCTCGGCCCGGTTCCGCCGCTCCGCGGAATCGAGGTGGAAGAGGTTCCCGAAGAAATCCAGCGTCTCCCCCGGATTCAGGAACCGGTACAGGTAGCTTTCCTCCGGCAGGTACCCGATCCGCGCCTTCGTCTTCACGTCGCGCGGCGACTCGCCAAACACCGTAATGGCTCCCTGGGTGGGATAGAGCAGGCCCAGGATCATCTTGATCGTGGTGCTCTTGCCCGACCCGTTGGGACCCAGCAGTCCGAAGACCTCCCCCCGCCGAACCTCAAAATCCACGTTGTCCACCGCCCTCGCCTTGGGACGCCCCCAGAAGTCCTTGAACACCTTGGTGAGGCCCGCGGCGCGGATGACGACCTCCTCTGGGGAGCCCGCTGGCGAACCGGAGGAAGGGAGGGGAGTTGAAGCCATGGTTGGGTTCAGGAAAGGTTCATCCGGCCAACAGACCTGTGCGACTGCCAGGAGTCTTCATGCGGCCCGGGGCACCAAAGTGACGGAACCGCCCGGGCCCGACGCCTCCGGAGTGGCCGGTGCCGCGAACGGCTCCAGTTCCTCACCCATGCGGACCAGGCGAGCGCTGTTGAACACCACGATCAGCGACCCGACATTGTGCAGGAACGCGGCAACAATCGGATTCAGGTAGCCACCCGACGCGGCCGCCAGACCGCCGATGATGAAGAAGATGCCGAACAGGAAATTCTGGTTGATGACGCCCCGCGCCATCCGCGACAGCCGGACCAGGAAGGGCAGCCGCCGAAGGTCATTGTTCATCAGCGCGATCGTCGCGGAATGGATCGCCACCTCGCTGCCTGCTGCGCCCATGGCAATGCTGATGTCCCCCGCGGCCAGCGCCGGCGCGTCATTCACGCCATCGCCCACCACCGCCACGCGGTAGCCCTTGGCCTTGCTCGCGCGCACAAACTCCACCTTGTCCTGCGGCAGACACTCCGCGACCACCTCCGGCATTCCGATTTCCGCCGCGACCCGCTCCGCCACCGGCTTCCGGTCGCCGCTGACCATCGAGAGACGCCGGATGCCCACGGACTGCAGACCCTTGACCGCCTCCGCCGCCTCGGACCGAACCTGATCCTGGAGTCCCACCCACCCGATGCATTCGCCGTTACGGGCAATGAACAGGAGGCTGAATCCCGCCGCCTCGTCGAGATCCACGGACTTCATGAAGTCCTCCGGCACACCGTTGTCCTTCAACCAGGCCGCCCGGCCAATGATGATGCGCTGTCCCTCCACCAGGGCGCTGACGCCGCGGCCCGCCGTCTCCTTGAATTCCGTGGCTTCCGCCAAGGGGACACCGGCCTCTTCGGACAGCTGGACCAACGCCCGGGCGGTCGGATGATTGGAGAGCGTCTCCACACTCGCCGCCAGACGGAGAAGTTCGGCCGGAGCAATCCCTCCGAGGGGATTCAACCGGCTCACCACCAGCTTTCCGGATGTCAGGGTTCCCGTTTTGTCGAAGACGAACGCCGTGATGCGCGCCGCCGCCTCGAGGTCCCCGATGTTCTTCACCAGGATTCCCAATCGAGCCGCCGCACTGAGGGCCGCAACCATGGCGGTCGGTGTCGCCAAAATGAACGCACACGGGCAGGCCACGACGAGCACCGAGATCACCCGGTTGAGATCCTGCGTGAAGGCCCAGACCAGTGCCCCAATCACCAACACCAGCGGCGTGTAATAGCCCATGTACTGGTCGATGATCCGCATGAACGGGAGCTTCGTCTTCTCCGCGGCCAGGATGAGTTCCCGGACGCGTCCGATCGTGGTGTCCTGTCCCGCCTTGGTCACCCGCACCTCCAGGGCACCGTTCAGATTGATGGTGCCGGCGAACACCGGATCCCCAACGGTTTTGTCCACGGGGAGCGATTCACCCGTGATGCTCGCCTGATTGACCGAGCCCTGTCCGCTGGTGATGACGCCGTCGCCGCCGATGTTGTCGCCCGGCCGGATCCGGATCACATCGCCCACCTTCAGGTCGCTGGCGGCGATGTCCTCCTCCCGACCGTTGACCACGCGCCGTGCTCGGGTCGGGGTGATCTTCACGAGGGATTCAATCGATGCCCGCGCTCCGGCGGCCGTGCGCGTCTCGATGATCTCCCCCAGCAGCATGAAGAACGCGACGATCCCGGCGGTCCGGAAGTCCCCGCTCGCCGCCGACGCCAGGACGCCGAGGGCCACCAGTTCATTGATGCTCAGCAAACCCCGCCTCAGGTCGAGAAACGCCACCCGAAGGATCGGGAACCCGAGGATCCCCGCCCCGATCATGGCACTCAATCCGGCGACTGTGGTTCCCCGCTGGAAAACCCAGTCCACCAGGAAGGAGTTCAGGACGAAGATCAGTCCCAGCAGCGTCTGGGTCAGCTTGACGTTGGTGTGCGAGTGATCCAGGCCGCCGTGGTCGTGGCCGCAGTCGCAATTGGGATCCGCGTTGTGGGAGAGGAGCGAGGTGACTTGCATGGCGGTGCGGTGTTCAGCCGGGATTGCCGGCGGGATCAATCTACTGCCCGGCGGCCTGAGCGGAAGGGTCCCTTCGCACCGGAGCCTGGGGTTCGCGGTTCAGCTGCAGGCGCAGTTCCCGCGGATGGCCGTCCGTGCGTTCGGGAATGAAAAACTTGTCCGGGGCGTTGGTGAGGATGTGGCCCAGAGCCTCAATCCGAAGTCGCGAACGCAGCAAATCCGGAGCGCTCCGGTACGACGGCTGGAGATCCCGGAAATATTGGGCCTCGGCGGCGATGGCCACCACCAGGCGGTTGCTGACCGACAGCGCGGATTGCACCACTGCCTTGGCCTCGCCTTCCGCCTTCAACCGCTTCTCGTCCGCAAGCCCCTTGGCGTCACTGACCGTCTTGGACAGCGCCTGGGCGGCGTTCTGGACTGCATCAAAGGCCTCCTTGACGTAGCCGGGTGCCGCCACCTCCACCGTCAGCGCTTCCATCGTGACTCCATACCGGCTCTGTTCCAACTGCCGCGCGAGCTCGGTGCGGACCGCACTCCGGAATCCCTCGACGTCCTTGTACACCGCGGCATCCGCGGTATAGCCGGCGCTCGTCCGGCAAATCGCGTTGTTCAGCGTGTTCGCCAGCAGGTCCGTGACATTCGTGAATCCAAAGGTGTAGGTGACCGGGTCCGTGATCCGGTAGGTCATCGTGCCCCGGACATGGATGATGTTGCCATCGCTGGTAAGCGTGTAGCCGTCGGCACCCGGATTGAGGCTCGGATTCGGCGGCGGGCCGCTCCGGTTGGCCTCCATCTCGGGCGTCACCGCGTACCATCCGTTGGTCGCGGACACCGTTTTGGCCTCACCGCTGCGAATGCGCACAATTTCCTCGATCGGATAGGGCAGCGCCCAGTGCAGGCCCTGTCGCAGGATCTGGTCCGGCCCCGTGCCCACGGGCTTTCCGAACCGGAGCACCACGGCGACCTCGTTGGGATTGACCGTGAAGACACACGAAAAGACGAAGGCCGCGACGAGCACGATCCCGAGCAGCCGCACGAGCAGAAAGCTGCTGCCCAACGCCTCGGTGAGCGCCTGGCTCGACGCGTCCTCGGTTCCGGCCACCGGATTGACCGTCGGGCGGAGCTGACCCGGCTTCTGGGGAAGATCGGCCATGAAACTCAGGGTTTGGGGGTGGCCACCGGCGGCACCGTCTGGACCTTGTCTCCGGTGAGCAGGTTGAACGGCGTCGTCTTCTGGTCGAGAATGAGTGTCGAACGTCCCTGAAGCGCATCCTTCAGCGCATTGAGCTGGAGGTTGAAAATGGCCAGATCGGGATTCTCCTCCAGCACCTTCAGCTCCTTGGAGGCCTGGGCCAGGGCGTCGCCCTTGATCCGCAGCGCGTCGGCCTCGGCGTGGGCGAGCAGCTCATCCCGCTTGCGATCCGCTTCGCTGCGGATTTCCAGGGACCGGGCCGCGCCCTCGCCCTGATATTGCTTCACCAACCGGTCCCGCTCCGCGCGCATGCGTTCAAAGACCTTGGTGGTGATTCCCTCGGGAAGTCCCAGCTGCTTGATGCCCACCAGCTCCACCTCCAGCCCGTAGGTCGTCTTGGCCGAGGATTGGATTTCGCGCAGCATGTCCGCCTCGACCTGGGTGAACTTGACGTCCTTCGGATTCGGCGAAATGAGGTCGGAGAAATTGTAGCTCCCGATCACGCCATTCTTCGAGTTGCGCACCAGATTCCCCAAAGCCTCCTCGGCCTTGATCGAGTCGCCATTGAACAACTCGAGGAATTTCCGCGGATCCGAAATGCGCCATCCCACATAGACGGTGATCAGCAGATTCTTTCCGTCCTTGGTCACGTTCTGTTCAAAATTGCGCTCAAAGTTCCGGAGACGGCGGTCGAACTTGTAGACCTCCTGAATGGGCAGCGGCAGCCGGAAGTGAAGGCCGGCCTCGGCATCGCGGGAATAGCGCCCGAAGGTGGTGACGACGGCCACCTCGGTGGTCCGGACCTGGAAACAAAACAGCAGGGCCAGGAACACCAGCAACAGCAGGGCGCCGACGGCAAACGAAAGGCGGGTTTTCTTCATACCTCGAAAATTCGGCAGGGAAATGGGTTGGACGTTGGGGATCTCGGTTCCGGTCTATTTCTTCTTCTCCGGTTCATCCACGGCGATGTCCTCCAGACCCGCGCGGACCTTCTCCTCCAGATTGAGAATCACCACCTCGGTGGTGTTGGTCGAGCCGAGCACCAGCTTGCGCGCCGGCGCGATGGCGTTGGTCAGGACATCCAGATACGCCCACTGAGGATAGACCTTGGGAGCGGCGGCCAGGGCCTTCAGCTGACCCGGAAACTGGGCACGCCGTCCCTTGGCGGATTCGATCCGCTGGGCGGCCGCGGCATACGCCGCGTTGGTGCGAGCCACGGCCCGGGCTGCAGCCAGCGGCAGGGTCTCCAGCTGGTATCCCTCGGCTTCGTGGATCTTCGCCTGCATCTCCGAGATGGCCCCAATGACCTGTTCGTACGAGGCAGCGACCGGAACGGTCTTGTTCCCGATGGGCGGATGAATGTCCTGCAATCCCACGAACACAATGTCGACGCCCAGCTTGGCGGCGTTCGCCTGGGCCTGGATCCGGGTCTGGAGTTCATGAGCAGCCTTCAGGCGGCCGTAGCTCATCACCTCGTCCATGTTGACGCTCACCAGGTACCGGACCACCTCGCTGTTGGCGATGCGCTCCAGGAGCTCGGCGGGTTCGGTGGTCTGATAGCCCCATTCCCGGACATTGCGGATCTGGTATTGGACCGGAACGCTGACCGTCAGGAAATTCACCGGCACGGCAGCTTCCCCGGAGGCCCCCGGGGAAGCCACGACCGGATTGGTCGAGGCATCCAGGCTCGCGACCAGCAGATTGAATTCCTCCTTGTAATGCGGCCGGGTCCAGACCAGCACCCGGTTCTTTTCCATCTCGGGATCGGGAACCGCCCCAATCAGGAAGGTGCGCAGTTCGCGGGTGTTGTATCGATGGGCGACATCCACCGGCCACGGCAGCTTGAAATGCAGTCCCGGTTCGAGCACCTCGCGTCCGGTCACCGGAATCCCGAACCGCTCCAACAACGCCTGCTCGGCGGGTTCGACCACCACGACACAGGAGGACAGCCACAGGATCCCGGCCCAAACCAGCGCAAATGCCGACAGGTACTGTTCCAGATACCGGTAAAACCAGGTGTCGCTGACCTTGAATCCGAACTGATAATCCAGCGCCTGTGCGGCCGTGTTGAAGAGGCCCCCGCTTTGCCCGAGGAGTCCAATGATCCGGCTCTCATACAGCAACCGCACCGCGCGGCCATGGACCCGCGGGCGGTAGATCTCAAAGACCAGACCCACGAGGGTCTCCAGCGCGATCAACCCCAGCACCGCGGTCAGTCCCAAGGCGATGTACCGGTCCCAGCGGGTGAAGCCGGCCCAGTCGAGTCCGGAGGCCAATGCGGCCAGCGCCGCCATCAGGGAACCCAGCAGCAGGGCGGCTGCGCTCGGACGCAGCAGGACACTGCCCTCGAGCTGGGCAAGCCGCGCCGAATAACGGCCGAGGAGGAACAGGACGAACGAAACCGCCGCGAAAATTGCCAGGCTCAACGCCGCCGCCGAGGGCGTGGCGGCCATGTCGTCGGGTCGCTCCAGCCGCTTCCAAAAGAACCAGACGCCCACGCCTTCGCCGATCAGGAGCAGGATCGTAAACGCCGGGGTGAGCCACCGGTCAAACTGCTCCCGCGCCCGGCGCGCCGGCGAAACCTCGGCGGCGGAGGCGGCAAACAGACCGGAATCCCCGCGGGTCCGGGACAGGTCCTCCAGCTCCAGCCGCTCCGCCTCCTCGCGCGAGGCGAGGCCCATCTGGAACCACGACACGACCGACATCAGGGTCGCGACCCCGAAGAAGGCCACCGCCAGTTCGCCGGTGGCGCAGGCCGAACGACGGGCGAAAACCATCACCGTAATGCCGCCAATCAGCAGCATCAGCCAGTTGACGAAGCCCGTCTTGGAAAGGGAACGATCCATGCCTGAAAACCGGTTTGGTACGGGATTCCGGGGTCCGGGTCTAGCCCAACTCCCGATCCTCGAAGAGCAGCAAGGCCACCGAAAGGGCTCCCACCAGGTACACCGCCATGTATCCGGCAGCCTGTCCGACGTACCGCCATGGGATGCTCCTGCCCTGCTCCAGCGCATCCGTCGCCCAGAACTGCTGCCAGTTGGGAACCAGGGCGTAGGCCGCCTCGGCCCACCAGGATCCCCGGGACGCAGGGCCACCGAAGAGGTAATCGGACATCAGCCCCAGAAGGAACAGGGCGGAACACACCGCCAGGGTCGGAATGATGTCCAGCCGCGTCGAACTCGCGAGGGCCAGGGCGGCCAGCACCAGCAGGGCAAACCACACCAGGATCCCCGCGGGAACCAGCCTCCAATCCACCTTGGCCGGACCGTCAAACGACCGGTCCAAAACGGTGTAGTTGACCACCACGACCAGGGCCACCGCGGTGAGGATGCTGAAGGCAAACACCGCGTCCGAGACGAATGGACGGCGAAGGAAGAAGTTGGTGAAGCCGCCCACCGCGAAAGCCCCCAGGACCGCCGCGACGTATATCAACAGAGACTGCACATCGGTGTCGCCATAGGCGTCATAAGCCATCCGGCTCGCCAGCAGCACCGCCACCATCAGGGTCGCGGTAAACAGCGCCAATGCCCCCGCCAAACCGGCGTATTTGCCGAGGATGAACACCGCACGGCTGACCGGCTTGGACAGGACCGTCAGGGCGGTTCCCGTCCTTAACTCCTGCGCCACGGTCGCCGCCGCACACAACACGGACATCAGAAGTCCTGCCAGCAACACCACCGCCAGGGACATGTCCTGCACCATCTTCGGATCATCGCCAAACCCGAAATAGGGAACGGTCGAGAGGAATACGATGAACAGCGACGCCGCACCCATCAGCAGCAGGAAGACCGGCTGACGGATCAGCTCCCGAAAGCTGTTGCTGGCGATGAAGAAAAATTGACGCATCCGGGCGACTGTGTGGCGACCAGCATACGGTGAAGACCCTCGGGGTCAACGGGAAGTTCCGTCCGACCCGGGTTCGAGGCCCGGACGCCCTCCGCCTCCACCCACTTCCGTTCCCATCCACCCGGCCCGGGCCACCGCCTCAGCCAGGACGCGACTGATCGCCCGGGCCGACTGTGGGGTCAGGTGGAGTCCGTCCGTGTAGGAAACCGTCATCCGACCCTGGCGAGACAACCGGAGCAGGTCCACCAAGGGGAGGCCCAGTTCCCCGGCGATGGCGTCCAGTTCATTGGGCGACTCCGGATCGGCCGGATCCCCAATTCCGGACGGCAACCGAACCAACACCACCCGGGATCCCTGTTCCTGAAGAGCGGCAATCAGTTTTCGGATCCGGGGACGCCAGTCGGGATCAAGCCCGGCTGCGTCCTTCTCCGCCTGCGCCGCCGAAACGACCCGGGCCGTCACGGGTCCCCCCGCACCCGCTTCGGGTCCGCCCCGCCTCTCCTTCAACCACCCATAGAGCACCGTGGAGGGTCGCGCCTCGGCCCGGGTCAACGGCGCCAGGGCGGTGATCTTCATGCCCACCCCGGTTGCCAGCTCCAGCAGTTGCCGGTCATTCGGACCCGCCCGCTTGGACAAAAGGTGCCCTTCCAGCAACACCAGAGCGGGGGCCGGACGCCGCATCAGGGTCAGACGCAAACCGGTATCCGGACTCGCACCGTCCAGTCCGAGGTTGGCGATTCCCGCCAGGGGCGTCCCGTCGAAGTAGGACGGCAGCAGGCGTCCGGACATCGAGGTCCCGACCAGCACCGACCTCGATCCCGGTCCCAACAGCCATCCTTCGACCCGGAGTCGGTTGGCCTCGTAATTCGTTTCCGCCAGGGCCGGCCGAGGCAACACGCGCAACGCCACCGACCAGATCCCGCATAGGACCGCCGTCAGCGCCAGAATGGCTGCGATTTGTCGTGGGGCACTCACCGGGACAGGCGTCGGTTCAGACTAGAACTGGAAATAGATGAACTCCCCGGGCGACCCGGAATTGGTCACGATGAGGAAAAGCATCCCCGCATAAACTCCCCGGACAATCCAGTTGCGGATCGGCTCGGGCCAGGAAGCCCGCCACGGTTCGGATGCGCCCCAGAGTTCCCACAGGAGGACCGGAGTTGAAAACACCGCGATCACGTACAAGGCCTGAACCTGGGGAGCGCCGCCATTGTGCGCCACGCTCTTCACATACTCCACCACGTGATGGAACTCCGGCAGCTTGAACAGCAGCCACAACACGGAGACCAGGGAGAACGTTACCAACGCCCGGCCCATGCCGGCCACAGTCCACCCCGTGGGTGCCGCCTGTTGGTGCTGCTTGAGAAGGAGTCGCTCCCCGGCCAGCAGCAGTCCGTGGGCGCTGCCCCAGACGGCGTAACTCCACGCCGCGCCGTGCCATAACCCACCCAGAAACATCACCACGAAGAGATTCCGATACGTCGCCAGGGACCCACGCCGGTTTCCGCCCAGGGGAATATACAGGTACTCCCGAAGCCATGACGACAGGGTGATGTGCCAGCGCCTCCAAAACTCGGTGATGCTCCGGCTCAGGTAGGGATGATTGAAATTCCGGGGCAACTCGTATCCGAAGAGTTTCGCGAGCCCCATGGCGATGATCGAGTACCCGCCGAAGTCCGCGAGGATCTGGAACGAAAACGCATAGAGAAGGGCGATGAGGTTGATCCGGGACAACGACTGAAACTCCGGATAGCGGATTCCCTCGGTCACCTCCCTCAGGTTGTCGGCCACGACCATCTTCAGAAAGAACCCCAGGATCAGGAGGCGAACCGCGCCGTACCCATCCGCCTCCCGGAGGCGCTTGGGTCCGATCTGGAAGAAGAACTCGTTGGCCTTGACGATCGGACCCGCGATCAGCTGCGGAAAGAACGCCTTGAAGAAGGTCACCTTCCAGTAATGCCACCCGACTTCGCGTCCGGTGGTCGGAGGCGGAAGCCCCGCCACACCCGTGGTTCCGGCATGCCAAGCATCCACAACGAGGCTGATGCCCTGGAACGTGAAGAATGAAATTCCCACCGGCAGCGGAATCCCCTTCAGCCCGGGGCCCCATTCCTTCCACAAGGCGGCCGGCAGGAAAAATTCACCGACCAGGGCCGCGTACTTGAAGAAGATCAGGGCCCCGAGGTTGTAGATCAGGGCCAGGGCCAGAACCCAGCGGCGCCGCAACTCGGATCGTCCCCGCGAGATGAGCTCCTGGGACGCCACGGCATTCACGAGCGCCGACACTGCCAGCAAGGGCACCAATCGCGGATTCGCCCAACCGTAGAAGACAAAGCTGCCCAGGGTCAGGAGCGAGACCTGCCATCCCTGGCGTCCGCTCCCGTAATAGAGAAGCAGGACGACCGGCAGAAAGACTGCGAACGACCAACTGACGAACAGCATGGGGCGCGAAAACGCGGGCGGCAGCTAAGCCCATCCGCCTTCGGTTGGCCAGCCTTCCGGGATCACGGTTTGATCCTCCCGGCTTGCCCCGGCGCTCCGCGCCTTGTAGCACAGCCCCCCGGCCATGGCCCGATTCACTCCGAAACTCACCCCCGACGGTCGCGCAATGCTCAACCTCGGGTGCGGTTGGAAGATGCACGCGGCCTGGAACAACCTGGACTTCTCTCCCTACGCGCGGCTCGCCCGGCGCCCCGCGCTCACCCGCCTCCTCCGAAGCGTCGGGATCGTGTCCCCGCTCCGCGCGGAACGGCTTGCCCGGGTGGACCCGGAAATCCTGTGCTGGGATCTTCGGCACGGGATTCCCTTCGCCGACGGCACCTTCGACGTCGTCTATCACTCCCACTTCCTCGAACACCTCGACCGCAACGTCGCGGCAATCGTCCTGACCGAGTGCCGCCGGGCCTTGAAGCCCGGGGGGATCCTCCGGGTTGTGGTGCCGGACTGGGAGAAACTCACACACTGGTACCTGGACGCCCTCCGCGATTGGGACGCCGGGAAACCCGGCGCTGCGTCGCGGCACGGCACGGCCATGCACGATCTCATCGACCAGATGGTCCGGCAGGACGCCTCGGGTTCCGCCAAGGCTTCCTGGGTCGGGAAACTGGAGAACTGGTACCGCGGAGGTGCCGCCGGAACCGGGGAGTTGCATCGCTGGATGTACGATCGCCGTTCCCTCGCCGCCCTGCTCGAATCCCTCGGTTTCCGCGAACCCCGGGTCGAAACCGCCCGCTCCAGCCGGGTTGCCGACTGGGTGTCCTTCGGTCTCGATCTCAATGACGACGGCGGCGAGTACAAGCCGGAGTCCCTGTACCTCGAGGTCATCCGATAGGTCTCCGTCCCATGCCCGGCTCCGCCGATAGACCGCTCCGGATCCTGCATCTGGTGGGCGCCGCCGAGGACAATGGCGGCGTGCTCAGCGTGGTTCGGAACATTACGGCGGCTTCCGGGCCCTTGGGAATCCAGCACGCCACCCTCGTCCACGCCTCATTCGACCAGATCCGACGTCCGACCCTCGACCTCCGCCGCAGCCGGTACCTCCTCATGGAACACCCCAGCTCCGCGGCGCTCCTGTACCGCGGGCTTCGGACCGTCCCCGAACTGCGGCGCCTCCTGGCCGCGGAGCGTTTCGACATTCTCCATGCCCATTCCCGGGGACCCCTGGTGGCGGCCGCCCTGGCCGCAGCGTTCCTCGGGTGCCGCGCCCTGTTTACGAACCACGCCTTCGCGCGCGGTCGGGCCGTTTACCAGATGGCCGCCCGCTGGCCGCGTCTCTGGACCACGATGCTGACCCCCAACATGGCCCGGCATTACGGCATCGAGCCCCGGCCGCCCCGCGTCTCCATTGTTTCCGAATGCGCTGCGGACGGATTCTTCTCCGCCCCCCTTTCTCCGGAACCTTCCTTATCCCAGGCCCGCCCCCTCCGACTAGTGGGGGTCGGCAACATCGTCCGGTGGAAAAACTGGTCCCTCCTCCTGGACGCCCTCGCGCAACTCCCAGGGAACGTCCGGTCCCGATTCCGCTTTGACCTCTGGGGCCCCGTCGCCGCCGAGGACGATGCACGGCGGTACGACCAATTTCTTCGCGAGACGATCACCTCCCGCGGCTTGTCCGACATCGCCTTCCTGCGCGGCCCCACCTTGGACGTCCCCGCCGCGCTCGCGGATGCGGACTTCTTCGTACTTCCCTCCACAAACGAGCCCTGCTCCGTCGCTCTCATCGAAGCGCTCGCCCAGGGAATCCCCGCCCTCGTGTCCCAAAGCGGTGGAAATGTGGACATCCTCAAGGACGGGATCACGGGTCGATGGTTTCTCCCGGACGACCCAGCGTCGTTCGCCTCGGTCCTGGCCGAGATCGCCTCCGGTGCCTGGCACCCCGCGTCCCGCGCGGAAATCCGGGCCAGCGTCCAGTCCCGTTCCGCCTCCGCCGTGGCTGCGGAGCTGTCGGTCCTCTACCGCCAGCGCGCCCAACAGCCATAATCCCCTCTCGGGAGGGATGGCGTGCGCCGTCCCTGATCAATTCCGGGGTTCAGTGCGTGAGTGGGACGACGGGGGGATTCGCACGCGAAGGGCCTGTCGCCCTCCGTGACTCGATCCGTCCTACAGCAACCGCTGCTGGCGGGCTTCCACCACGACCTCCGGTCCCAATCCGCCGATCTTCGCCCGACGGCGCTCCAGTAGATGCTTCTCCATCGAGCTCGCGAACTTCACCGGGTAATCGCCATTGAAGCAGGCGAGGCAGAAATGGTCCTTCGGATGCCCCGTCGCCCGCACCATGCCCTCCTCGGTGAGGTAACCCAGGGAATCCGCATTGAGGAACTCCCGGATGCCCTCCCGGGTGTGGGTGACCGCCATCAGCTTGTCGCGCTCGGGGAAATCAATGCCGTACACGCACGGATTGATGTGCGGCGGGCAGCTGACCAGGAAGTGGACCTCCTTCGCGCCAGCCTCCTTCAAGCTCGTCACGCGCATCTTGCTCGTCGTGCCGCGCACGATCGAATCGTCGATGATGATCACCCGTTTCCCCCGGACGAGATCCGCAATCAGGTTGAGCTTCACCCGGACGGCGAATTCCCGGACGAACTGGGACGGCTGGAGAAAGCTGCGTCCGACATAGTGGTTCCTAACAAACGCCATTTCGAACGGGATTCCGCTTTCCATGGAGTAGCCCAGCGCGGCACAGACGCCGCTGTCCGGCACCGGGACGACAATGTCCGCTTCAATGCGGTTTTCCCGGGCGAGCTGACGGCCCATCTCCACCCGCGCCTGGTACACGTTCCTCCCGTTCACCGAGGAATCCGGCCGGGCGAAGTACACGTATTCGAAGACGCAGAACGCCCGTCGCTGTTGCTCGGGGAAGGCCTGGATCGAGCGCACGCCGCTGGCATCAATGATCACGATCTCCCCGGGCTCCACATCCCGGACGAACCGAGCTTTGGTGAGGTCAAAGGCGCAGGTCTCGCTGGCCAGCACATAAGCCCCGTTCTCCATCTGCCCGAGGCTGAGCGGACGGAACCCGTGGGGATCCCGCACCCCGATGAGTTCCTTCTCGGTCAGAAGCACGAGCGAATACGCACCCTGGATGCGGTTCATCGCCTCGATCAGGGCGCTCTCGTGTCCTCCCGGCCGGGTCGGTTGGGCCAACAGGTGGAGCACAATTTCCGAGTCCACCGTGGTCTGGAAGATCGATCCCTTCGCCTCCAATTCCTCCCGCAATTCCACGGCATTGGTGAGGTTGCCATTGTGGGCGATCGCGATCTTGCCCTTGACGCAATCCACCGTCAGCGGCTGGGCATTCCGCAGGTTGGACGACCCTGCGGTCGAATACCGGGTGTGCCCGATCGCCGCCGAACCCTTCATGGATTTCAACTGCGGGGTGTCAAAAATCGCCGGCACCAGCCCCATGCCCTTGTGGACATGGAACTCCGCTCCGTCAAAGGAGACGATTCCGGCGGACTCCTGACCCCGATGTTGCAGGGCATACAGGCCGAAATAACTGATTTGGGCGGCTTCCGGATGTCCGTAAATGCCAAAGACGCCGCAATAATGTTTTGGTCGAGGATCCACGTGACCGCGCAAAGATGGAGGGTGGCGTCCTGAACGAAAGGAAATTCCCGAACCGATTCCCCCTCCCCTCCGATTTCACCCTCCACCACCACTCCCGCCCACCCCCGGGATAACCCCGTGAACAACTTTCCAGCAACCCGCCGATGGGGATAACCCTCGCGTTTCAGTGCTCCTTGTTCCCAGCCCCAACCCTCTCCAATCGCCAGTCCTGCGGGACGGTGACCGACTTGTTCCAATTGTTCACACCCCCTACTAATAGCTTCCTCTTTCTCCAAAACATACAATACTTGGGCACATCATGAAGTTGACGATCGCCAAGGAGCAGTTGCTCAACGGCCTTCAGGCAGTCCAGAATGTGGTGGGTTCCCGGACGACCCTGCCCATTCTTTCGAATGTCCTCCTGGTCGCCGTCGAAGGGCGCCTGGAACTGACGGCGACCGACTTGGATGTGACGATTTCCTGCAGTGTCGAGGCAAAGGTCAGTGTCCCGGGCCGCACCACCGTCCCGGTGAAGAAGTTCTTCGGGATCGCCCGGGAATTGTCGGCCTTGGACCTCGACATCGCGGTGGACGACAAGGCGGTGATGACCCTCCAGGCGGGGGGATCGTTTTACAAGATCAACGGGCTGGCCGCGGACGAATTCCCACCCCTGCCCAGTTTCAGCCAGTCCAGGGCCGTTTCCCTACCCCAGGAAAAGCTCAAGGCCATGCTGCGCAAGACCAGCTTCGCGGCGTCCACCGACGAAGCCCGGTACGTGCTCAACGGCATCTTTTTCAGTCTACGGGAACACAAGGTCACTCTGGTCGCGACCGACGGGCGACGCCTGGCGTTGACGGACGAGGAGGCGGACGTTCCGCCCGAAGCCCACGCGGAATTCATCGTCCCGAACAAGGCCATCAACGAGGTCAATCGGCTCCTGGGAACCCTGGGATTGGTGGAGATCCGGTTCTCGGAGAACCAGGTTTCCTTTACAAAGGCCGGTGAAGGGGAATTGAGGGTCCTGATCATGTCGAAGCTGGTGGACGGCAATTACCCCAACTATCGGCAGGTCATTCCGCCCGAAGCTCATGAGCGAATTCCGCTGCCCCGGGAAGAGTTCCTGAGCGCCCTTCGGCGGGCGGAACTGATGACCAGCGAAAAGAGCAATTCGGTAAAGCTCACCTTCAGCCGGAATCAGCTGTCCATCACGGCCAACACCCCGGAAGTCGGCGAGGCCCGGGAAACGCTGGCGATCAAGTACCAGGGCAAGGACCTGGCCATCGCGTTCAACCCGGCTTACCTGCTGGATCCGCTAAAATCCCTCGATGAGGACGAAGTGGCGTTCGAGTTGATTGACGAGCTCAGTCCGGGCGTGCTGAAGACGGCGAAGCCGTTCCTGTACGTCATCATGCCCATGCGCATGAGCTGAGAGCCTGTCCGAAAACTCAGCGGGGTCCTGTTCTCGCGGAAACGGTTCGATGGCGAGGCGCGAGGAGGGAGCATACCCGCAGGGGTCTGTTACCGACGAGCAACGAAGCCAGCGAACCGTTTCCGCGAGAACCCTCCGGGCGGCGGTTCCTTTGCCGGTGGCCGGCGTTGGCTCGGCCGTTGCAGCCCATTGCGGGGATGCGCCGGCCTCGCCGCCTTGGCCACCCCCAAAACCCCTCGCCGCAGGACCCCCGCTGAGTTTTCGGACAGGCTCTGAGGAGGATCCCGGGCTTCCGGGGCTTCCACGGTGTTGACGGCGGACGGGTGCGGAATACCTTGCCCGCCGCCATGAAAAGCTTGCTCTCCCTGATTGCCGCGCTTGCGCTCCTTCCGTTGCTGGCGACAGCCGACGACGCGTTTCCCAGCATCACCACAGCCGACCTGAAGGCCGCCATTGCCGCGAAGCAGGTGACGCTGCTCGACGTGAATGGCTCCGAGAGCTACGCCGAGGGACACATTCCCGGCGCGCTCGATTTTGAGGTGGTCGAAAAGGACCTGGTGAAGGCGCTGCCGGCGGACAAGAGCGCCCTGGTCGTCGCTTATTGCGGCAACGAGCGGTGCACTGCGTACAAAGCCGGCGCGGAGGCCGCGAAGAAGCTCGGGTACACCAACGTGAAGCACTACTCGAAGGGCATCGCGGGTTGGAAGAAGGAAGGCCAGGCGACGGCCAAGGCCAACTGATTCCCGGTTCCTTTGAGAAAACCCGGCGCGGACCCCCGCGGCCGGGCTTTTTGTTGGTCCAGAGTTCCCCGGGCCAGTTTCGCCTTGCGGGATGGGAGCCGGCTTTCGAGGGTCGGAACGCAATGTCCCCAGCGTCTCCAGCAGAATCAGCCGCGTCGGTTGCTCCGGTGCGGTCGGGGACGATTTCCTGGATACGGGTGCTTCCCGGAGCCCTGATCGTCGGGTGGTGGATTTGGGATTTGTCGTATCAGTGGCGGTCGTTGGTGGAGTATCAGTACGGCTGGATCGTCGTGCTGCTGACGGGATTCCTGATCTGGGAACGCATGCCCACCCGGCCGCTCGTGGATGAGCCGGAGGGCTTTCCGCTCTGCTTCGGCCTGGCTGTTGCGGGCATGCCCCTCGTGGCGCTGGGGGAACTCTACCGGATCGGCGTTGCCCGGACGCCGGCGTCCTCGATGTGTCTGAGCCTGGGGATCGCGTTGTTTCTGTCCGCCAACCTGCTCTATGCGGGCGGGCGGCGGACCTTCCGGCACTTTGTCTTTCCCCTCGTGTTTTTCTTTCTGGCGGTTCCGATCCCCAAGATTGTCTGGAATCCCATCGTCTTCAGTCTCCAGAGCATGATTACGTGGCTCAATGTGGAGACGTTGAACCTGATGGGCATTCCCGCGATGAAGGTGGGTCACGTCATCCAGCTGCCGCGCTGCACGGTGGGTGTGGACGAGGCGTGCAGTGGCATCCGGAGCCTGCAATCCAGCCTGATGGCGGCGCTGTTTGTCGGGGATCTCATGCTCCGGCGACCGGGATCGCGGGTGGTGTTTTTGGTGGCGGGACTGGTGCTGGCAGTGATTGGGAATTTCCTGAGGTCCTTGTATTTGTCCCTCACCGCGAATCGTCTGGGTCCGGAGGGGCTGAAGGCCGTCCATGACACGGCGGGCTGGAGCGTCCTGATCTTCACCGCCGCGGGCGTGGTGGCGCTGGCCTGGTGGTTCACCCGAAAGGAGGACCGCCTCCAGCGGGAGGCGGAAGCGTCTCTGGGATGAAAGGTCGGGAAGTAGGAAGGAACCCGGCGAGGAGCGGGAAATCCAATCGCCGGTCGTTATAACGGAGGTTTTCCTCGACTCGTGGGGCGGCCATCGGTAGCTATTACATCCAGAAACTCAGGCAGCACTACGCATGAATCCTTTAAACTCCAGAGGGAAACTTTTCTCTCGTGTCCTCTCGGTGATCACCATTTTTGCCGTGTTTGTTCTTAGGGGACTCGGCGCAGGAAAGCCTGAGGGAGCCATCGCTTGGTATCATCTCAACGGCAATGCGCAGGATTCTTTGTCCGATCAGAGTGGAACATTGGTAGGAGCGGCCGGGTACGGGTTGGGCATTTCGGGGGAAGGCGTGCGCGTCGAAGGGGGAGGCTATGTGCAACTGGGTTGGGATCGGCGGTTGGACAGGCAGGAGTTCACCCTCGAGGCGTGGGTGAGGAGGAGAAGTCTGGATGCGGCTGGGGTTCATCCGGTTGGCGCTGGCGTCATCTTTGGAGGGTCGGCTGGAGGCTACAGCCTTCTGATGGAGCGGGATGGGACCCTGTACATGAGTCATGTTGGCATCGAATCTGTGTATGGAACCGGTCGAATCGCGGATACAGACTGGCATCACACAGTTCTTGTAAGAGAGGGAACCAAGGTAAAGTTCTATATTGATGGAGTGAATGCGGGAAGTGTGGATTACGGCCGGACGTTTGAGTTCGTAGGGCCATACGCCATCGGAGCGATAGGGGCAGAGTTCGGCGGGGAACGGTATCCTTTCTTTGGAGATATTGATGAGGTTGCATTTTATTCCAGGCCACTATCCGAGGCGGAGGTTAAGACGGCGTACGAAGCGACCGACCGAAACGAGGTGGGAATTTGTCATTTAATACCGAACGGGGCTGTGGCTTGGTGGCCGGGTGACTCCGGTGCGACGGACCAGATCGGGGATAGTATTGGACGACTTACCGATGGAGCCAGCGTGGAAGAGGGAAAGGTGCGAGAGGCCTTTCGTTTCAATGGGGGGGCTTCAAGGGTAGTGATCTCGGAGTCATCGAAGCTTGAACTGCAAGACTTGACAATTGAGATGTGGATCAAGCGGTCGAATTTGTCAGTTGCGTCGGATTCTCCAGCAGGTGCCGCGCTGTTCGCAGGAGAAATCGGAACCTATGGGTTGGCAGTTTTGCATACCGGGAATCTTGGATTTGGGAAGGTGGGAGTGGACCGAGTCGACACGCCGCCCCGAATTCAAGACATGGAATGGCATCATGTGGCAGTGACCAAGGCTGGGACAACGGTTAGCTTCTATGTCGATGGCAAGGTCACTGACGTAATGACGTATAACGGAGTATTTAGTTTTGGGGGTCCGTTTGGAATCGGTGGGCAGCCGAATCCTATATCTGAAAGATACTTTTCATTCTTGGGTTCATTGGACGAAGTGACGATCTATGACCGGCCTTTGACTGGGGGTGAAGTCGAATGGATCTGGTTTGCTGGTTCTGCAGGGAAATGTCGGGGAGGCCTGCGGTTGAGTTTGTCCGCGCCGGAGGAGGTCGTGGTGGGCCGGTCGTTTGAGTTTGTGACCACGGTGGGAAATCAGGGGACCAATGCGCTTTTGAATGTGGTGGTCACCAACCGGATTCCCCCCGGGTTCAAGGTCGGAAACATCCAGACCACGGCAGGCACCGCGGTAACCGAGTCGGGGCCCGAGGGATCGCGGGTCATCTTCAAGGCGGTGGATCTCCCGGTGGGCGCCCAGGCGACGGTCCAAGTGTCGCTGGAAAATTCGCCGCTGGGACGGGTGACCCTCGAGGCGACGGCAGTCAGTTCCGAGGATCCTGCCCCCGTGGCGGCGTCCGCGGAGATTCTGGTTCGACCCGAGTGTATCCCCGCGGCGACTGGATTGGCCGGCTGGTGGCGAGGGGAGGGCAGTGGCTGGGACGAGATCGCGGGAATGGAGGGATCCATCTCCAACGGGGTTTCGTTTGTCGAGGGGCGTGTGGGAAATGCCTTCCGGTTCGATGGACTGGCTGGGTCCGGAGTGAATCTCGGACGGGTGCCTGCGCTCCAGCGCAGCGAGTTCACCGTCGAAGGGTGGCTTCGGAGGGCGTCCGCGGGCTCAGTGTCCCAGAGTGCGGAGGCGGGTCATATTTTGGGTGCGGATTCCGGCGGTTGGACCTTCCTCCTTTTGAAGGACGGAAGCCTGTCGTTTGGACGCAACGACGTTTCGTCGGTGGCGACAAGCCCCGTGGTGTTGGACGTGGAGTGGCACCATGTCGCCGTGGCGAGGACCGCGTCTGAAGTGCGCTTCTACCTGGATGGGCAGCGGGTCGCCACCCGGCCCTATGTCGAGACCTTCAATCTGGATCTGGACTACAGCATCGGCGCGATCTTTCCGAGCGGACGCAATGCGTTCCAGGGGGACCTGGATGAAATCGCCTTCTACAGCCGGATCCTCGAAGACGCGGAGATCGCTGCGATTCCGCAGGCGGGGGGCGCGCCCAAGTGCGTGAACGATCTGCAGGTGAACGCCGGCGGGAGCGGACCGATTCCCGTCGGGGAGAATTGGGAAATCCCCATCATCGTCACGACGAAGGGCACGGTCGATTCCACGCAGGTGCGCCTGACGAACGCGATCCCGGCCGGACTCCAGCTCGTGTCGGCAACGTCGACCCAGGGGACGATTGAGAATCTCGCGGGATTGCTCCGCGCGGATCTCGGCACAATTCCGGCGAGGTCCAATGCGGTGGTGACGATTGTGGTCCGGCCGCTGTTGGAGGGAGTTTATGACATCCCGGTGGCCGTGGGGCGGAAGGAAGCGGAACTGACCGATTTCAACAATCGCACGACCATCCAGGGGACGGCCGTTCGCTTGACGGTGAGCCTGGAGGGCGATGTCACCACGACGGAACCCGGCGACGTGGAGTTCGCGGTAGTGCTCAACGCGCCGATGACCCGGACGGTGACCGTGAGTTACGCGACCGAGGCGGGAACCGCCACGGCGGGCGCTGATTTCGAGGCGAAGTCGGGGGTCCTGGAGTTTCCGCCGGGAGTGGTTCGTCAGACGATTAAAGTCCCGGTGGTGGGTGACGGCCTTTATGAGCTGGATGAGTCCTTTGCCTTCGTCCTGTCCCAGCCGGTGAATGCCGAGCTGGGTCTGGCCCGAGCGTTGGGGAATATCGTGAGCGTGGATCCCCTCCCGGTCGTGCGGGTGCGATCCGTCACCGCGCCGGAGGGAAATGCGGGACCGACGTTCTTCCGCTTCGAATTCGAGTTGGATCGGGCCTCGGGCCTGCCTGCGCGGCTCCATTATGCGACGACCAATGACACGGCCAAGGCGCCCACGGATTATGTGGCCACCGAAGGCACACTGGAGTTTCCCCCCGGCCAGACGTTGGGGACCGTCACCGTGACGGTGAATGGGGACACCGCGGTGGAACCCAATGAAATGTTCCTTCTGGCGTTGAGTGATCCGCAGGGACTGCGCTTCACCACGGTTCCGCCCGCTCCGGCCATCGGTACGATCGTCAATGAGGACGCGGTGGCCGGATTGGCCACGGCATTCCGGTGGCAGGGACTTCCCGCAACCGTCGAGGCGGGAACACCCTTTCCGGCGCAAATCCAGGCGCTGGACGGCTTCCTGAACCCTGTTTCGGCATTCAACGGGGTATTGGGGATCGAGGCTTACGCCGGACCGGGGCGCCCAAGCCATGTGATCCTCACGGAGATTGCCATCAATTCGGGACGGGGTGTGGAACTTCAGAATGTGTCCGCCGAGGTCGTCGATGTCAGCGGATGGAAGGTTTACTTTTACGATCCGACCCTGTGGCCTGCGCCCAGGTACACTTTCACCGTTCCCCAAGGGACCACCGTGCGTCCGTCCGAGGTGTTCACCATCGAGGTGAACCCGAACCTGACGAGTCCGGGCCTCTACCCGCGCTTCCGTCAAACCGGGACGCTCCGATGGAATGATCGTGGAGTTCCGGGCGATACGCGTCCGATCGTTGTGGGCGCGGTCGTGACCGATGAGAACGGCGCGGTGGAGGACTCCTTCTTCGGCGGCGGGGCGGACCCTCGGGCCGTGGGAATTCCGGCCGTGTTGAGCGAGGAGGATTGGGCGGGGAATCCGGTGGCGGACCAGGCCGCCGGGATAGGGTTCTATCGGCCTTCCGGACAAAAACGGAACCTGCGCCGGGCGACCGACTGGAGGGTCTCGAGCGTGAACACCGCGTCGATGAACCGGGCCAATCCCGGTTTGGTGCTGCCGTTTGTGGATTCGGTGCCGCTGGCCGTATCCCCCGACGCGGCGTCCGGCTTCACCGGAGGGTTGTGGACCGGCAATCTGACCCTGAATGGCTACGCGTCCCAAGTGAGGCTGGTGGCCGACGATGGAAACGGTCATCGCAGCCTCAGCGAACCCTTTGCCGTCCGGGTCGCGGACGACCTGACGGTGGCGATGACAGTGGACTCGCAGGTGTTGACGGCGCCGACCTGGGCTTCGGATTTCGAGGTGGCCGTGACGAATCTGGGCCCGGTGCTGTCGTCAAACGTCACTGCCCGGGTGCTTCTTTCTCCGACGTACGGATCGGCGATCAATTCCGTCCTCGGGGTGCCCACCGTCACCCAGGGAACGGTAACCGTCCGGACGCGGCTCTCGCCCACCGCCGGGCCTCAGCCTGAAATCATCGCCAATTTCGGAGATCTGCCCGCGGGCGGGGTGGCGATCCTGAAGATCCGGACGGCCAAGACGGCATCGGCGAGCAGCCGGGATTATCCCATCTCTATGGAGTCCACGGTGGTTCTGACCCGGGAGCCGGCGGAATTGAATTTGGACAACAACACGGCGTCGGTGGTCCAGGAATTGTCGGCTCCCTGTGCACCGCTGGGATCATTCGCGGTGGCATGGTGGGCGGGAGAATCCGGCTACACGGACCTGCTCGGGGTCCTGACCGGGTCGGTGGACGGCGTGGTCGGTTTCGGTGAACCGCGGGTGGGGTCGGCTTCCTTTGAGTTCGACGGAGTCCAGGGAGCAATCCGGGTTCCGAATTCGCCGGCGCTCAATTTCGGAACGAACGAGAGCTTTTCCCTGGAGTTCTGGATGTCGATTCCTCCGGATGCGGGGAATTCCCTCGCGGTGCTGGGCAAGGAAGAGGTGACCGGCTCGGGGAGGCTTGGCTTCGATGTCACCGTGGAGCAGGGAGGGCTTCGGTTCCGTCTCGGGGATGGCTCCGATTGGAAAGCCTGGGGATTTGGGAACCCGTTAGGCCAGCCCGGGGACCTTCGGGACGGGAAGTGGCATCATGTAACGATCGCCGTGCAGAGGCCCGATGGAGCGACGATCAGCGCGACGATTGACGGATCCTCCTATTTCGGAGGCGGGGTGGCGCCGCTCCTGGGCAGTCTAGCGAATGGGGCTCCGCTCCGCTTCGGGGAGGCCTCTCCCGGTTCGCCCGAGGGCCGGTTCAAGGGCCGGTTGGATGAAGTGGTGATCTATCGTCAGGCGCTGACAGCGGCACAGAGTCAGTCCGCCTATTGGGCGGGTGGCCATGGCCATTGCCGGAGCGAGTTCGTACTGGAGCCGGTCCGTCCCCGGTACGCCACGAATGCCTTTGGATGGAGGCAGACCGACCCCGGTGTGGCGGGGCAACCATACCGGTTTGACTTCGTGCTGCGGAACCGGGGGCCGCTGACCTCGCCGGTCACCTTCTCGGTGATTCCCAATTCCGCGGATACAAACCTGTACCTTCTCACCGTGGACGGGCCGGTTCCGTTCAGTCCCGAACTGTCGGCGGCAAGGGCCGACCTCAGCCAACCGCTGAGCCCCGGACCGGAGCTACCGTTCGCGGTCTATGTGACGAGCACGAATCCCACGGTCTCGCTGAACCTGTTTGGCGGGGGCTTGGGCCTTCATCAGAAAACCGCGACGGCGACGGTCCAGATCAATCTGCGGGCGGACACGGACGGGGACGGGATTCCCGACGAGGTGGAAAACGCCCTGGGATTGGATCCGCTGTCCCGCGCAGATGGGGCGTCCGACACGGATGGGGACGGATACACGGCGGCGGCGGAGTTCGAGGCAGGCACGGCATCCAATGATGCGAACAGCGCCTTGAGACTCCGCATCGTGGAGGGGCAGGTGGTCGTGGACGCCCTGTCCACCCGCGTTTACCGGCTCGAGTCCAGGAGCGATCTGGGAGCGGGCTCGTGGACGCTCCTTCGCGAGGTCCGTCCTGATTCCGATGGGGTGCTCACCGTGGGCCCGCTGGGTTCCGGTGAGGAGCCGTTGTATTACCGGGTGACGGTCGGACAGCCCTATGCGGGTCAACCCTACTGAAGCGGGTGCGGAGAGATACCGTTTGACCCGGAGAGGGTGCGCCGCCTAATCACGGTCGTGTCTGCGACTGGGCCCAAGGCGGCGATCATCATCAGCACCTACAACTGGCCCGCGGCGTTGCGGCTGGTGTTGCTGTCGCTGCTGGGGCAGTCCGAGGGCGGTCTGGAGGTGATCGTCGCAGACGACGGATCGAAGCCGGAGACGGCGGCAGTGGTCTCCGAGACGCTCCGCTCGAGCCGGATCGCCTGGTGTCATGTCCGGCAGGAGGACACGGGCTTTCGCCAGTCGAGAGTCCGCAACCTGGGTGCCTGGGTGTCGAGCGCACCGCTGTTGATCTTCATCGACCACGACACCGTGGCGCACCCGGAATTTGTCGCCGATCACCTTCAGCTCGCGGAGGCCGGTGTTTTTGTCCAGGGCAAGCGCTGTTTCCTTCCTGCCGACGAGACGGAGCGGCTCCTGAAGTCGGGATTGGAGGGAAGCTGGTGGCCCAGCCCGTGGTTGCGCGGCCTGGGGAACCGGAAGAACGCGGTGCGCCTTCCGGTTCTTGGCCGGTGGCTTGCATCGCCGAAGTCCTGGGAGACGTCCATTCGGGGGTGCAACATGGCCGTCCGTCGGGACGACTTCCTGGCCGTGGACGGATTTGATGAGCTGTATGACGGGGTTTGGGGACGGGAGGATTCGGACCTGGCCTACCGCTTGTTCCACCGTGGAGTGCGGTGCCGGAATGCGTCGTTCGCCGCGCTCCAGGCGCATTTGCACCACCGGCAGGTGAAGCGAACGGGAAGAGACCCTCTCGACGACGAACTGGACCGGATGGTCTCGGAACGACGGTTGAAGGCGGTTCGAGGACTGTCCCAGATGGGAGCGGAAGGCCGGGTCATCGCCGCGTCGCCGGAGTTCTCAGGGAAGCTTTAAGGACCGGGGCGGATCCGGGCGGCGGTCGTGGTATGCCTCGTAAAGACGAGTGTGGCGAAAGAGCGTTGAGTAGGAGGAGGTGAAGGCGATGAAGAATCCCGGATAACCGTCCAGAAACCCGCCGCGGAAAAGATACGCGCGAAAGAATCGCCAGAGGGATCGAATCACCACCGGAGCGGTGGACCAGCGGGCCCCGGCGGCGAGTTGTTGCTTCAGGTGGATGTCGGAGAAGTACGGAATTTTCTGGAGGTAGCTTGTGATGGACGGATTGCTGTAGTGGAGCAGATCTCCCCGGAGGCGTCCGACGGAACCCGTGACTTCGAGACGGTCGTGGGGGTCGGTCCCGGCCCACCGGGCGCGTCCGGCGCGCCATAGGCGGGTCTGTCGATCCGGATACCAATCCCCGTGCCGGATCCAGCGCCCGCAGAAGGCCGTCAGCCGCGGGAAGGAGAAGGCGTCGTGGGCGGGGTCCTTCCCCGAAGTGGACAGGAGACGGCGAATCTCTTCCCGAAGGTCCGCGCTCAAGGCCTCGTCGGCGTCGAGTCCGAGAATCCAGGGCTGGGTGGCCTTGTCCGCCGCCGAGTTCTTCTGGGCAATGTGCCCCTTCCACGGCTCACGATGAACGATGGCGCCATGGGAACGGCAGATTTCCTCCGTGCCGTCGCGAACGTCTTCATTCAGCACCACGATGATCTCCGACGCGAGGTCCGAGACACTGCCGAGGGCCTCCCCGATGCGGGATGCCTCGGCACCCGAGATCACGCAGACGGAGAGCGGAAGTCGCTTCATGGGGAGCGTTTTGGCCGGAGGCTGGAGCGCAGTGGCGGGTCAATCTAGGGTCGGGGACCTGAGGGTGGCGAGAAAAGTCCGGACCGCTCCCCGGGGCGCGTCGGATGCGGGTCCCGTGCTTCCGGTCGTGCCCCGATTCCGGCGGGGCTTGGAACGTCATGATTCTTCCGTGGATTGCGGTTCACGGGATCCGAAGCACCCTGAACCACGCCCTCCCTCCCTCGTTTCCGGATCGCAAGTGACTTGCTTCGGAACGGATGAGCGGCCTACAACCTCGCCACACGGTCCGATGATGCCCTCACCGCCTTCACCCGGTCCCCGCGGTTCGGTGATTTGTTTTGGCGTTGGCGAAGGCTGGCCCTCCGAGGACCGCCGCCACGCCTCGTTCCTTTATCGTGTCGGCAGGACCCACGTGTTGTTGGACTGTGGGGATGGGATGAGCGGGGCCTTCAAGGCTGCTGGAATCGGCTATGACGACGTGGATGCCGTGTTTCTGTCCCACATGCACAGTGACCATGTGGGCGGCTTTTCGATGTTTGTGCAGTCCCTCTGGCTGCAGCAACGGCGACGTCCGCTCCCCGTCTATGCCGCTCCCAGGGCGATCACGGCGTTGAAGGCCTGGTTGGAGGCCGTGGTGCTGCCTCCGGAGCTCATCGGATTCGTCATCGACTGGCGCCCACTTGTCGCCGGAGTTCCGATGGCCGTGGGAGAAGTCGTGGTGCACGCGCACCCGACCCGGCACCTGGAGTCGCTGGAACGCAGTTTCGGAACCCGATATCCCGGGACCTCGTTTGAGGCATTTTGTTTTGTCCTCGAGGGAAAGGGATTCCGGGTGGGTCACACCGCCGACATCGGTGACGTCCGGGATCTGGAACCGTTGTTGAAGGATCGGCCGGACCTTTTGATCTGCGAGTTGTCGCATGTCGAACCCGAGCCTCTTTGTGAGGTCCTGAAGGCATCCCCTCCGGGTCGGGTCGCCTTTGTCCATGTGGCTCGGGAGCATTTGGAGGTGCCCGGCCGCTTGGAATCCTGGCTTCGGGACACCCTGGGGCCGTTGCCGTTTGTGCTCGCCCGTGACGGCGACATGCTTCCGTTCTGAAGGGTTGGGTCTCCTCCTCGGTCCGGCGGTTTTCCCCGGAACAGCCCTTGAGAGCGGCAGGGGGATCCCTCCGGGACCCCGTTGGTCTTCCGGAAATACCGTTTGACCGTGTTTTCCATACATCGCTACGTTCCCGGGCTCCGAGCACCTCGGTTCTATCGCCATGTTTGGCACCATTCGAAAGCATCAGCGGTGGCTGTGGGCGTTGATCATCGCCGCAGTCATCGTCAGTTTTGTCGCCTTCTTCAGTCCCAACCAGCGCATGGGACGGGGGAGGGCCTCCTCTGTCGTGGGTACCATCGACGGCCGACCGTTGAGCGACACGGAGGTCCGTGAACAGCTACGGCTGGCCAATCTCAGCGGCTTTCTGCGGTTTGGGGTCAACTATGATTCGCCGCGATCCGGATTCAGCCGCAAGCAGGCCCTTGCCCAGCGCCTCCTGATCGAGACCCGGCGCAAGGCCCTGGGCATCGAGGTCAGCGACGACGCTGCGGCGCAGTGGATTCGCGAGTTCCTCAAGGATCCCAAGACCGGCACGGTGAATTTCGACGGCTTCATCCAGAATTCCCTCCGGCCGGCGGGATTCACCGAGGCGAACTTCCTCGATTTTGTCCGGCAGGAAGTGGCCCTGCAGATGATGGAGCGGCTCGTGGGCGTCAGCGGACGCCTAGTGACGCCCGCGGAGGCGGAAAGCGAGTTCCGGCGCTCCAACGAAACTTTTGCCATCACGCTGGCTTCCTTCCCGGCCTCCAATTTCCTCGCGTCGGTCACCGTCGATCCCGCCGCTGTGGGAACCTTCTTCACCAATCGGCTGGCCGAATACCGGATTCCCGAACGCGCCGTGCTGAGCTTCGTCCGGTTTGAACTCACGAACCATCTTCAGGAGGCCGCCACGTTGATGGCGGGTCGCGCCGATGTGACCAACCAGATGGAACAGCTCTACCAGCAACGCGGAGCGGATGCCTTCCGGGACGATTCCAATAATCCCCTCACCAAGGAGGCTGCGATGGAGAAGCTCCGGGAGAGCTTCCAAAAGCAGATCGCCAATCAGGTCGCCTATTCCAATGCCGTCGCCTTCGCCAACGAACTCGGCCAGATGGAACCTCTTTCCGCGGCGAACCTCGCCACGCTGGCCGCCAGGAAGGGAATGCAGATCCAAAAGACGCCTCCCTTTGGTCCCAATGCCCGGCCCTTTGGTCTTGAGGACATCCGCGACTTGAGCACGGGCCTCAGCCACATTTCCCCGGATCAACCGTTCACGCCCCCGATGGAGGGAGGCCGGGGCGTCGTCATCGCCGCCTTGACGGAACGGATTCCGAGTTCCATCCCGACGCTGGATTCCATCCGTCCGCGGGTGGAGTCGGACTTCAAGGAAGTCCAGGCGGCCTCGGCGGCCCGTGCGGCGGGAGTTCAATTCCAGGGCGCGGCGGTGAGCGCCGTTGCTTCCGGGAAATCCTTCGCCGATGTCGCGGCGGGTAAACCGATCCGGGTGACGGATCTGTCCTTCACCCTGAGTTCCGCCACCATTCCAGAGCTGAGCGCGTCCCTGAATCCGGCCCAGGTGAAGTCGGTCGCCTCGACGAACAAGGTCGGCGTTCCGTCCGCCTTCGTCCCGACGGCCGACGGTGGATTTGTCCTTCTGGTCCGGGAGCGCAAGCCCGTGGACGAGGCGACGGCGAAGGCCGCTTTGAACGGGTTCGTCGAGGAACAGCGCGAGGCCCGGGAATCGGATGCGTTCCGAGTCTGGTTTGCCGAACAGATGAAGGAGTCCGGCATCAACAAGCTGGTTGAGGACCTCCGGCTGTAATCGGCCATGAAACCGGCCGAGCCGGTGATCCGGTTGTCGTCCCCGGCCACCCAGGAATCCTGGGCGGTGCCGGTGGTCTATGAGGACGACCACCTCCTGGGCATCGACAAGCCCGCGCGCCTGCTGAGTTCGCCGGATCGCTATGATCCACGGCGGCCGAATCTGATGCGGATGTTGCACGAGGGGGTCGCCGAACAGCGACCTTGGGCCGCTGCCCGTGGGATCCAATACCTCGCCAACGCCCACCGGCTCGATTTCGAAACCACGGGCGTCCTTCTGCTCGCCAAAACGCGGCCGGCCCTGGTGGCCCTGGCCAATCACTTTGGATCCGAGATCCCGCGCAAGACCTATGTCGCGCTCGCCTGCGGATATCCTCCGGAGGACGAGTTCACCGTGGATGCGCCGCTGTCCGTAGACCGGTTTCGTCCGGGAGTGATGCGGGTCAGTCGGGCCGGGAAACGATCCAGGACGGATTTCCGGGTCCGGGAGCGCTTCACCAGCTGGGTGTTGCTGGAGGCCAGTCCGCGCACCGGGCGCACGCATCAGATCCGGGTGCACCTGCAGCATGCCGGATTCCCCATTCTCTCCGATCCGGTGTACGGCGGCACGGAGTTGTTCCTGTCGTCGCTCAAGCCGCGTTATCATCGGAGTGCGGACAAGACGGAGCGTCCGCTCCTCACGTCCCTCGGGCTTCACGCCTGGAAACTGGAACTGCCCCATCCGATCACAGGAGAAACGGTGCGCATCGAGGCTTCGTGGCCCCGGGAGTTTGAGGTCGCCCTGAAGTACCTGCGACGCTTCGCGCCCCGCCCCGCCGGATTTGACCCGACACCCTAGGTTTTCCGCCCGACAAAAATTCCCTTCCGCCCGGGCCCGCCCGGGCCTTGTATTTGCCGACGATGGATCCGCTTCTGAAACTGCTCGCGTCCGACGCCTCGCTGTCCGCTCCCCAGATCGCCGCCCTGCTGGGCATCACCGAGGCGGAGGTCCGCACCCGGATCAAGCAGGCCGAACAGGACCGGCTGGTGCTGGGGTATCGGGCCGTGTTGAACGAGGAGAAACTCGGACGGGACCTCGTCCGGGCCATCATCGAGGTGCGCATCACCCCCGAACGGGGAGGCGGTTTCGACAAGCTGGCCGAGCGGATCGCGAAGTACGCCGAGGTTCGCTCGTGCCACCTGATGTCCGGGGGATACGATCTTCTGGTGGAAGTGGAGGGCACCAACCTCCGAGAGGTGGCCACGTTCGTATCCGAGAAGTTGTCCACGATCCAGGGGGTCCTCTCCACCGCCACTCATTTCGTCCTGCGCGCCTACAAGGAACAGGGCGTCCTCATGTCGGGATCCGCCCCGGACGAACGGCTGGTTGTCGCTCCCTGACACCCCTTGACCGGCGAGCGCTGCGGACGGAAGGTTCATTCGTCGTGACGCCTCCGAGCTCCAGGATTGTGGTGCTGGTTGAATCGCCGACGGCGTATCTCCGCGTCACCGGGAGGGCCGCCGTGGAGCGGGCGCGCGATTTTAAGTCGCTGGTCCAGCGGCTGAATGGACAGGGCATCCGCAAGTTCTGCCTCGACCTGACGGAATGCCGGATCATGGACAGCACGTTTTCCGGTGTCCTTGCCGCCCTTGCGTCCGAGCTCGGACCGTTGCCGGAGGGAGCCGGCACGCGGTTCGTCCTCGTCAATCCCAATGAGCGGGTTCGGGATCTCCTGGATAATCTCGGGGTCCTTCCCCTGGTGACCGTGTTGGAAGGGGCGCGGTCCGACGTGCCGGCGGAAGGGGCCGAGGAGCTGGCCAGGGGTTCGGAAAGCCGGGCTGAAACCGCCGAGTGCTGTCTCGATGCCCATCGGTTTCTGATGGCGCTGTCGCCCCAGAACATTCCCAAGTTTCGGGATCTGACCCGGGTCTTGGAAGCCGAACGGGCTGCGGCGGAAAAGACCTGAAGCTGCGCCTAGCGGGCCGTGGCGAGCCGGAGTTCCGCTTCGAATCCTTTCGGTTTCCGATTCCGGAACACCAGCGTCCCCCGGCAGGCGTCCACGCAGGTGCGGACAATGGCGAGCCCAAGACCGGTGCCCCCGCTTTCCCGGGCGCGCGCGGGATCCGGCCTGAAGAAGGGTTCGCCGAGTCTCGCCAACGACTCCTCGGGAACGCCGGGGCCCTGGTCCCGCACGATCACCACCGCAACAGGGCCTTCCGCGCGGGCCTCCAGAACGACCGGCCCCGCGGTCCCCGCGTACCGGAGCGCATTTCTCAACAGGTTGCCGAGCGCGCGGCCCAGCAGTTCCGTCTCGGCCATCACCATCAACGGTGCGGGGATGCGGACTTCGACGGCGGGGTTCGCACCCGCCTCCCTGGCCACCACTCCGGCGACCACCTCGGAAAGATTCACCCGTTCGAGCGGGATCTCGCGGCTCTTCAGTCCAGCCTTGGAAAAGGACAACAGTTCGTTCACGAGGCCGGACATGTGGTGCACATCCTCACGGAGGTCGGTGACGTACTCGCGCTGGGAGTCCTCGGCGCGTCGATCCAACACCCCAAGCGCCATCTCCATCCGGGCCAGGGGCGAGCAAAGCTCGTGGGCGATGTCCCCAAGGAACCGCTTTTGCCCGGTGACAAATCCCTCCAGACGTCGGGACATCCGGTTGATGGCCCCTCCCAGGCGGCCGAGTTCGTCACCGCGACGGTCGTTGAGCGCGACGTTGAACCGGCCCTCGGCGATGGCCTCGGTGGCGGCGGTCATCTGGCCGAGGGACCGGGTGATGCTTCCGATGAAGGGGATCCACCAGAGGACGGACAGCAGGAGGACGGCGCCGCCGGCCATCCACCAGGGACGTGGATCAAAGAAGAGTCCGCCCGACGTCAGCGAGGGTGACTGGATCACCAGCCTTCCGGGACGGTTCGGTCCGCCGCCGGAGACCGGAATTGGAACCGGGAGAGCGACCCAATAGGAGGGAGGCGAACCGGCCCGGATGAACCCCCGCAGGGGTCCGGGGGAGAATCGGCGTCCCGCGCCGCCGAATTCTCCCGGTCCGGAAGGAGGGCCGTCCCGTCGGGGTCCGCCCCGGGGGGATCGAAAGCGCTCCTGGACTTCCGCCGGCAATTCGAGGACCGGCCCCGCCACGGTCTCCCCGTGGTCGTCGAGCAGGCTGAACCGGACTCCATAGGCTTCAGAAAAACGCGCCAACGTCGTGCCCCATTCGGCCTGGGGACGACTGCCGAGTTCCCCAAACAGGACCTCGGAAACCTTCTGAACCCGGTCCCCGGCGGCGACCGCCAGGAGGGAGTCCACGCGAAATTCGGTCCGGATCACCACGCCGAACACAACGGCCAGCATCGCCAGATTGAGCACCAGCCACACCAGGAAGCGAACGGACAGGGGGACCTTCCATTTCATGTCAGGAGGCTTCGGGATTGATCAGCATGTATCCGGCTCCCCGGTAGGTCCGGATGAACCTCGGATTTTTCGGATCGTCCCCCAGCTTTTTCCGGAGCGCCGAAATGTGAACATCGATGGAGCGGTCGAAGACGTCGTAGTTCCGATCCCGTGCCTCCTCCAGCAGGGCCTCCCGGGATCGGACCCGTCCCTTGGCCCGGGCCAGGGAGACCAGCAGGTCGAACTCCACGGGCGTCAGGTCCAAGGCGATGTCGTCCACCCACGCTGCCCGGGTTTCCGGGGAGATGCGGAGCGGCCCGACGATCAACTCTTCCGGGGCGGGTTCCGCCGGCGTCCGGGTGCGTGTTGACCGGCGGGTGACGGCCCGCAGCCGCGCCAGGAGTTCGCGGGTGGAAAAGGTCTTTGGAAGATAGTCATCCGCGCCGATCTCCAGACCCACAATCCGGTCCGCCTCGTCGCCCCGCGCCGTCAGCATCAGCACCGGAACGTCGCTCGACTTGCGGATCTGCTTCAGCACCTCGAATCCATCGAGGCCCGGAAGCATGAGGTCGAGAATCACTGCCTGCCACGGTTCCGCGGCGGCCCGGGCCACTCCCTCGGGTCCGGTATGCACCGTTTCGACCTCGTATCCCAGCGGACTCAGGTAATCCCGGATCAACCGGCAAAGCTTCCGGTCATCGTCGACGACGAGAACGCGGGTGGCCGGGGAAGGACTGGAATTCATGGGCGATCCGGAGGGAAGCCTATCCCGGTCCCGGATCGGATGCCGCTCGTTTTACACGCGGTTAACAAAAATCCCGCGTACCGGCTGAAGGCGTCAGCCCGGATTCGACGCCAGCCAGACGCGGATGGCGGCGGCCTGGGCATGTTTTGGATCCAGGGCCAGTACCTGTTCGTAGTGGGGCCGCGCCAGCGACGGCTCGGCGAGGTCCCGGGCATAAATGCCGGCGAGCGCCAGGTGGACCCCTGCATTCCCCGGCGCAATCGCGATCGCCTTTTCCAACTCTTCCGCGGCATCCCGAGGATATCCGGCCCGGGCGAGCGCGGCGGCGAAGAGTTGATGCGAGGATGCCGCCGCTGGATCGAGGGTCGTCAACGCCTCTCCCGCCTGCAGCGCGAGGTTTGGCTTCGAGGTGTCCAGTGCGAGGCGGCCGAATTCCATCCAGGCCACCGACCAGGAAGGATCCTGCTGGACGGCCCTCTGCCACGCGGCGAGCGCCGCTTCGTTGTCCAGACTGGCCTCCGCCTGGCGCGCCGACGCCTCGGCTGCGCCGCGGTTCCCCGGGGAGACCACGGGCACCGAACGCCGGACGTAACGAGGCACCACCGGCTTGGCGGGAGGCGCTGGCGCCGAAGGAGGTGGGACCGAGACCGCAGGTGCCTTGGTGGCGGACGCGGGCGGGGAGGTCACCCGATTGGTCGCGGGCGGGCGGGCGGCCGGCTTTTCGGAGGCCTTGGCCAGGGTCGTCGGTGCATTGGTGTCCGCTTCCGAACCCCGGAACCACTTCACCGGATTCCCCCAGTTCACGGGGCTCACCTTTTGCCAGAAGGTTTTCTTTCCCGCGTCCTTGGCGGACTCGTCGCGAATGTCCGTAGCCGGAGCCGCCGGGGTCGCGCCGCCCTTTGACGGGGTTTCCTTGGGTCCTGCGGGGGCGGGCGCTGGGGATGATGCGGCCGGAGTGGACGATACTTCCGGCGCTGGGGATGCCGGGCGCGAAGGCGCGAGGTCCCGGGCCGGCTTCAATTCAGGCACGTCATCGACCCGGACTATTTCCACCGGGAGATCGGGTCGCGGTTGGGGGGCCGGAGTGGTCGCCTGGGAAACGGGAGGGGACATTGCCGGAGTGTGGGCGACGGCATTGGTGACCGGTTTCTGGGGTGCTTCCGCGGGCGGTGGCGACGTCCGGGCCGTGAGGTTGGTGGGGACCGTAGGCGCCGGAGCCTTGGCGACCGGTGGAGGCGCATTGGTGGGACGGGCAGAGCCCGGTGGGGACGAGGCGACCGCATTGGTCACGGCTCGCGCGCCCGGTTTGGTCACCACTCCCTGGACGAGGTTGGTCGTGGAAATCCGATTCGTACCCGCGACAGGTGGGCCTGCGAGGGCCGAGTCCAGTTGTTTGACCAGTTCCTGGACGCCGGAGACTTCGGGTCCGGTTGGATTCAGGGCCAGAAAGGCGCGGTATTGTTCCAGAGCCCCTTTCCGATCCCCGAGTTGCTGGGTGACGATCGCCAGATTCAGGCGCGATGCCGGATCCTTGGAATCGACCCGGACGGCCTGGACGAACCGGGCCTGGGCCTCCTTCACCTTGCGCCGAGCCGACAGGGAAAGTCCCAGGCTGTTGAGAATGGCCGGATCCCCCGGGGACGCCTGCAACGCGACGGTCAACGCACGCTCGGCCGGTTCGAACTGTCCGGAACCCAGCAAGGCGTCGCCCAGCAGCTGCCAGGCAACTCCGTTGGTCCGGTTCGCTTCCACTGCGAGGTAGGTCCGGAGTTCCCGTTCCGCCTCGCGCCAGTTGCGTTGTTCGAACTCCAGTGCGCCGAGGTTGAAATGGGCGTCAAAGAAATTGCGGTCGTCGTTCAGGGCGTGGAGATAGGCCTTCTGCGCTTCGGTCGTCCGTCCGGCGGCCTGATAGGCCAGGCCGAGCTGGTTCCACGCCGAGGCATTTCCGGGAAGGTCGGCGACCGCCCGTTCGAGCAGGGGGATGGCCTCGTCCACCTTACCAGCGGCGAGGGCCGCATCTCCGCGCCGAAGCGCTTCCGGCCCCCGGGGAGAACAGCCGGCCCCGGCCAAAACCATGACCAGCACCCCGACCCGGATCATTTCAAACCGACGCACACGAGCGTGGTTACGGGGGAACCGCCGGTGCGTCAAGGCAGGCGACGACGCAAAGCCGTGTTCCGGTCCGCCGTTCTGGACCTTTGCAACCACCCCGCTTCCCCGTCACTCTGGGGGCGTTCGATGGGGTCCACACCAACGACATTGCGCACGGCGACCGCTCTGGGACTCGGAGGTTTCCTCCTTTGGGGGGCCTGCCTTGCCTCCGAGGCGCCGTCGGCGACCACGGCCACACCCCCACCCCGCGCGTCGGTGGTGGCGGTTCAGGATTCCGCGGCGACCGCCCATTTCATCCCCAATGCCGAGGTCGTCCGTCGAATGGTGGACCGCGGCATTGCGGCCTTCTCCGGAAAACCGACGGCGACCGAGGGCTGGAAGTCGCTCCTGCGGGCGACGGATACCGTCGGGTTCAAGGTGACCTCCGGACCCGGCGATGTCAGCGGTACCCGCCCCGCGGTGGTTCGGGGCCTGGTGGAATCCCTGCGCGCAGCCGGGCATCCCCCGGAGCGGATCGTGATCTGGGACAAGCGGTCCTCTGATCTGCGCAACGCCGGATGGTATCGCGTCGCGGAGGATCTGGGGGTTCGGTGCCAGGCGAGCGAGGACTCCGGGTGGGATCCCGATCCGGAAAAGGGATACGACAAATCCGTGCTCGGACGCCTCGTTGCCGGCGATCTTGAGTTTAGCCGAAAGGACCAGCCCGGCGTGGGCCGGCGCTCCCATATCTCCCGGCTCCTGACCCAGGAGCTCAACCGGATCATCCCCGTGGCCCCGGTCCTAAATCACAATGTGGCCGGAGTGAATGGCGACCTGTTGGGACTCTCCATTGCCAGCGTGGACAACACGCTGCGCTTCGTGAACAACCCGGGTCTCTACGCCGAGGTCGTCCCGGAAATTTTTGCCTTGGACGATGTGTTTCCCAAAATCGCGTTCTGTGTGAGCGATGCGCTCATTTGCCAGTACCGCGGTGAGGACACGACACGGCTCCACAATGCGGTGGCCCTGAATGAACTTCGCTTCAGCAAGGACCCCGTGGCGCTGGACGTCCTCGCCATCGCGGACATCGAACAGGCCCGGGGTCCGATCCCGGAGAGTCCAGAGACCCGGGTCCGTGCGGATTTATATTCGAACGCCGAACTGCTCGACCTCGGTGTTGCGGATCCCAAACGGATCGACGTCAAACGGCTTAGCCCATGAAGCGACTCACCCCGAAGGAAGTCCGGACGGCCACCGCTGCTGTCCCCCTGTGGAACCGCAGCGGCAAGGTTCTGACGCGCACCTTCACCCTCACCGATTTTCGGGCGGCCTTGGCGCTCGTGAATGCGGTCGGACGTCTTGCGGAAAAAGCCGGTCACCACCCGGACATTTCGATTTCCTGGAACCGTGTCCGGCTGGACCTGACCACCCACGATGCCGGAGGACTCACCGCCCTCGACTTCGCCCTGGCCGCGAAGATTGACGCCCTGGCGGCGCGGCGCACCTGACGCCATCGGGGTGGGCTATCCGCCGGCGCGCGGCAGAAAGAAACCGCGCTGACGCTCCGAGATGGGAAGCGACAGGCGTTCCATCACGGCCAGCATGTCCTCCCAAACCTGGCGTTTCACCGCCTGGGTTTCGCTGCGGAGGACAAAGGAGGGATGGAAGGTCGGCATGACCGGAATGCCACGGTACGACTGCCAGTTCCCCCTCAGTTTTATGATGCCCATTGTCTTCCCCAGGAGGCCTTCCACTGCGGTGGCCCCGAGCGCGACGAGGACCTCGGGCTGGACGATGCCAATCTGTTCCTCAAGCCAGGGCAGGCAGGTCGCCATTTCGTCGGGCGTTGGCTTCCGGTTTCCCGTCGGTTGTCCCGGAGTGTCCGGACGACACTTCAGCACATTGGCGATGAACACCTGGTTCCGGCCGAGGTTCATGGCCCCGAGAATTTTCGTGAGCAACTCCCCCGCCGCACCGACGAAGGGTTCCCCGCGACGGTCCTCCTCCGCACCCGGTGCCTCCCCGACCAGCATCAATCGCGCAGCCGGATCGCCCACGCCGACGACCACGGTTTTCCGCGAGGACGCCAGATGGGGACACTTTGTGCACGTGAGAGCCCGGGCCCGAAGCGCGTCCATCGCTGCGGTCTTGGCGCTGGCATCGGCGGTGACAGCGGGCGTCGCCGGGGGCGTTCCGAAGGGCGTCTCCGATGTGCGGGGAGGCGGGGGCGCCGTGGGTTTGAGCGCCTGACTCCATCGGGCCGCCACCGCTCCGGGAACGGACTTGGTGCCGGCACCCGTGGGAGAGGGCGCGGTGCCCGTCATGGGTTTAGCGGCGTCCCGGGTCGCCGGTGTTCGCGTTGGAGTGGCGTTGGCGGCGGCATTGCGGTTTGGGGAGGAAACCGAGGCCAGTTCCGCCAGGGTCGTCCGTGAAACGGGCACCGACCGCGCGCCGGATTCCTGAAGCGTTTCCAGATGGCGGATCGCCGCATCGATCAGCAGGTGGAATTCGGACACGCCCCAAAGCCTGAGCAGCCCGAGTCGGATTGTCCACCGGGCACCGCCCCGTTCGGTCGCCGTGGCCCGCCGGTCAGGTGTTTAAGGAACCTTGGGATCCCCGCCCCGGTGGTGCGGTTCCAGAACCGAACGGAGAGCGTCCACGGCTTGGGAGATCGTGATCGATTCCAAACAGCGAGCCTGTCGCCGCGTGGCGCATTCGCCCCGACGGTCTCCCGAACACGGACAAGGGACGGAAAGGGTTCGATGACGTGGGGAAACGGGGACCCACTGGAGCCATCCACCCCGCTCCCGGAAGGTGGCCACGGTCGGGACCCCGAGTGCGGACGCCAGATGCAGGACGCCGGAGTCCGGACCAAAATGAGCCGCGCAACCCTTGAGAACGGCGGCCAGTTGACCCAGCGACATTCCCGCTGGGAGTCGGCGGACCCGGGGATCCCGAACCCGCGAAAAGAACTCCTCCAGACGGCTGGTCTCGCGAGGTCCAGTCCCGCTGGAAAGGACCAGCGTGGACCGGGCGTCCAATTTCAAGAGACGTTCCGCAAGCTCCGCGGAGGCGTTCACCGGCCAGTCGTTCAGGTCGGTGTTGGAGGAAAGGGAGAAATGCACGCATTGCGGTCCCAACGAGGCACAGAGTGCCCGGGTCTCCGGATCCTCTGCCACCCGCAGGTCCCATGTCGTCGGGCCGAGGGTGAGTCCCGCCGCCTCGAGAATCTTCCGACGCTGTTCGAACACGGGCAGGTCGTCCCGTTGACGCGGGATCCAGTCGGCCACCAGCCATCGGTTGTAGAAGTGGTGACGTCCGTTGTCGTGGGCCACGCGGCGGCGAGCGCCGGACAAGGCGGTCACCAGGATGGGTCGATCTCCACCGCTGAAACTCAGGGCCACCTCGAACCGCTCCCTGCGGATCGACCGGAGAATGTCGAGATGCTTCCACCACGGGGGACTGGGGTTCGTGAGCGGATAGGCCCAGGCCCGATCGACGCACGGGGCCAGGGCGAGGAGCTGGCTGCCAACGACGGCGGAGAGGGTGTGCAGCTCCGCCTTCGGATAATTTCTCCGCAGTTCCCAGCACGCGGGGACGAGGTGGACCGAGTCCCCAAGGAATCCGAGATCCACCACGAGGATCTTCCGGGCGTCCCGGGTCCTGGAAAGGAAACTGGAGGGCTGGGAAGTCACGGAGTCTTCGGGGTCGATGTAGGAGAAACGGTCCTTGCGGGGCGACGGTAGAGGAGCGGCACTTGCGGAAACAGACCTGATTGACTAGACCCTGTGGACGGGGTGGAGCGCCGATTGGAATCCGGTTTGGCGGAACCCCGGGCACCGGGCCAGCTTAGCTCAGCGGTAGAGCAACGGTTTTGTAAACCGTGGGTCGTCGGTTCAATCCCGACAGCTGGCTCCAGCCTTCGCCCGCGGACGTGGGCTACGGCTGGGTGAACCAGCCAGCAGGATGGTCACCAGGGTGCCGCGAAATGGAAGAGAAGGCTGCCCCTCCGCAGCCCGGAGGGCGAAGGATGGCTCCTCACTACTCCTTCGGAAGTACTTCCGGGAATCCTGAGAAGGCTCCCTGTTCAACCCTCGAAAAGGGGGAGATCGTAGACTGCGGCCCCTACGGCGCGGCCTCTACACAAGTCCCTGAATCACCAGGAAGCTGCGAAAGCTGAGCTGGGGAAGTTGGTTTTCGAAGTCGCAATGATCGCTTCTTCGATTGTGGTCGCGTCGCGTTTCCCTCATTTGCAAGTGGTGGCTTGCGTTTTATATGACTAGCATTGCTCGCATCACTCAAAAATCATGGGTAGTTGCCGCACCTGCGATAAGAGCGCTTCCATTTTCTTCAACTGGCCTTATGCGCAGGAGAAAAAGGACCGAGACCTGGCTGCCTTGGCGTCCGGCCTGCTGCTGAGTCGAGCTCTCAAGTTCGGTCATCTATACCAGTGCCATCAATGCTCTCTTTATTGGTTTCTCGATGAAGACAGTGTGATGATGCACCGTGTTCGGCCCGAGAGAAACGAGGCGCTTTTCGCGTGGGCCGACCGTGATCTGGTCCCAACAAGGGAGGCAATCGGGCGGTTCACCGACATCGGTGCCACAGGGCCGGATCAATACGGAAACGGAAAAGGAGAGATCAAGGTTCCGTGCGCAATCGAAACCACCGCCGGGAAATGGATTGATCGGGCACTCGTTCTGATAGGAAAGATGCCGCCCATCGAGTATGGGCGAAAGAGTACGTTATTGGGCGACGCGGTGGCTTCCATTTCTCCATCACGATTCGCGCTGCCGTTGGCGGTTCGTCTGGAGACGTTGCGGGCTGATGAGATCCGGATGGGGTTCGCGCCTACGCGGGTGCAATCCGGGGATGGTCGCTCCTTTGTCCTAAATGGAACCCCCAGCTTCCTGTCGCATGGCACTGTGGTTGGCAAAGATATTTCGCTTTGCCACCAGTCCTCTCGCCTCACCGGAGAAAATCTGATACTCAACGAAGAAATCGATCAGATCACGTACGTTTACTATGATTGGTACGCCGGTTGCGAGTCTCTGGTCTCGCACGGAGCATAGGAAGACCTAGGAATTGCACACGAGTTCTCCACGTCAGCGCTCCCTTCAGACTCCTCTGGCTGCCCGTGTTGGACAAATCATACGTGTCAACGGACGGTAAGTGCCGGCGAGGTGCTGGGGCGAACAAGGGCCCGTCAGCCCTTTGCTTGGAAGGCACCATGGATTCAAGGACAGCCATACTGCTCGCCAGCTCGACGGAGTAATGAATGGGGACAGCCCGTTCACAGCGGTTGCCCTCCTTCGTTGAGGATTGCGAGATAGGCGTCGTAAACGAAGACGCGGTTGCGGCGTTGGCCGGTGAGTTCGCGGGCGATACCGGCGGCGACGAGCGCCTGTATCGCTTTCGAGGCAGTGGGGAACGTCATGGCGTGCTCTTTGCAGAGATGCTGCAAGGTGAGCACCGGGCGTTGGCGCATTGCGGTAAGGACCCTTAGGGCATTCGCCGCCGCGCGGCCGGTCTGCTGGATACGGAGGGTGTCGGCAGCAAAAAGATCCACGAGACGGCGCGCAGTTTGTACAGCGCTGCGCGCGGTGTGTTCCACGCCCTCGAGAAAGAAGTCCACCCACGCCTCCCAGTCCCCTGTCGCCCGGACTCTGTCCAGGAGCTCGTAATAGGTAGCGCGGTGTTCCTTGAGATAGAGGGAAAGGTAAAGGAGCGGCTCGGAAAGCAGGCCCCCGTGATGAAGCACAAGCGCGACGAGAAGTCGGCCAAGGCGACCGTTGCCATCGAGAAAGGGATGGATGGTCTCGAACTGGACGTGGGCGAGGGCAGCCTTCAGCAAGGTGGGGAGGCCGTTGGAGTCGTCATGCAGGAATTTCTCCAAGGCGCCCATGCACGCGGCCACCTCGTCGGGCGGAGGCGGAACGAAGTGGGCATTGCCGGGGCGGGTGCCACCGATCCAGTTCTGGCTGCGTCGGAACTCGCCGGGTTGCTTTTCACTGCCGCGGCCTTTGGCCATGAGGGCGGCGTGCATTTCGCGCAGAAGTCGGTTTGAAAGCGGGAACCCCTCGCGGATTCGGGCCACGCCGTGCTCCAAAGCGGCAATGTAGTTTGAGACTTCAACCGCGTCGTCGAACGGGGTGCCGGGAGCCTCGGCCAGCTCGAAGAGAAGGAGATCGGAGAGGGACGACTGCGTGCCCTCGATCTGCGAGGAGAGCACCGCTTCGCGCCGGACATAGGAATAGAGAAAGAGATGCGGGTCCGGCAGCAGGGTGCTGACGCTGTCGAGCCTTCCCACGGCCAGGGTGGCCCGTTCCAGAAGCAACTGCCGGGCACCCATCATTTCCAAGGGTGGCAAGGGCGGAAGCGGCAAGGGCACGAACGCGCGGACTTGCTCGCCCCCGGCCGCAGATGTGCGGTAGATGCCGGCTGGGTTGCGATTCACGGTGCGAGCTTGAATAAGGCAACGGACAATTAAAGGAAATGGCACTTTTCTTTAATTGGAGGCGGCGCAGCGACGCGTTCGGCGGTTCGGCGGATGGTTGCGCTGGGTGACGCCCTTCAGCGCGGGATGGACCGCTGTAGGCGCAGATTAGCAACGAGATTGGGGGGAAAACTGGAGCCGTTGCCGCCGGACCTTCTCTGGCGGCAGTACGTGCAGTTGACCGAGGTGGAGGAAGCCTTCCGGGTGCTGAAGAGTGAGCTGAACCTGCGGCCGGTCTGGCACCGGACGGGTCCACGGGTGGAGGCGCACGTGATGGTGGCGTTCCTGGGCTACTGCCTATGGGTATGCCTCAAACATAAGCTGCGGACGGCAGCGCCGTCCCTGACCCCGGCGCGGGTGCTGGAGGTCCTGGGCGGGATGATGATGGTCGAGGTCTGGTTCCGGCTTCGGGACGGACGGAACTTGTGTCTGCCGCGCTACACGCAACCGGAGACCGAGCAGGCGCTCATCCTGCACCTCCTGGGCTGGGACTTACCCGAGCAGCCACCCCCGAGGATCCACGCCACAGACCTGCCGCACTGAAGACCGTGTGTGGCCGACCAAGGCCCCTCCGCGTCCCTCGATCCCCTGAAAATCGACCACTTATGAATCCGTTCCTCCTCAAAGTGCGAAACCCGGGCTAGCGTCATTGACCGCCTGCCTCACGCTTGCGGGCTGCCTTGGTTCCGAATGCGTGAACGAGGTAAGCGAAGTGCTGGAATCGCCGGACGGGAGAAGGAAGATCGTCTTGTTTTCGAGGAATTGTGGCGCCACGACGGGATTCAACACCCAAGCGTCGATCATCGAGGCGAAGCAGAAGCTCCCCGACGACGGTGGTAATGCCTTTATCGTGGACAAGGGCGCGGCTAGAGTCTCATGGAAGGAGGTCGGAGGCGTTCTTGTTGTGTTTGTTCGCGGCGTTCGCGTGTTCAAGAAGGAGCAAACTGTTTCGGGGATATCGATTGAATATCGCGAGGAATGAAGGAGCCGACAGAATCACTTCACACGAACGGTTGTCGGCCTTTCCGGCTTCGGGCGTGCCGGGTCATCTGGCGGTGGAATCATTTCCAGCGGTGGTCGGTGAGCCAAAACGTTCGGCGAAAGCATGCACATCGTGAAAGGGTACGTTATCAATGTCATGTGGGGAGTAGCGCTTACGGCGACGACGATGCTGATTCCTTACCAGTATTGCATGGATGGTGCAGGTCGTGGTTTTCCGTTCGCGGTGTACTGCCCATCCTGCGGCGCATGGCTCCCGGCGTTCGCGTTTGACGACAGCAAGATTCCGCAGATTCTTGATTTGGGCGGTTTTCTCGTGGACGTACTTGTTTGGGGTTTGGCGGCAGCCTTTGTGCGCTACCGGCTTTCTCGCCCCCGTGTCTTAAGCCCTGGAACAACGGAGGCATGAGAAACGAAACGCCGAACCAGACGGGTCGAGCGAAGGAGAGTGAGCCCGATCATCTCACCGTTGATGTCGTGTGTCCTAGGTGCGCTCCCTCTCATTGCCTCCCCTTTTCGTTCGTTGGAATAATTGAAGGAGCTCGCGCACGGATTTTGAGTCCGCGTGTTGCTCTCGGTGCAGTGAGTACGCCAAAGGACAACCGAGCCCAATTTCTTCCAAGAGAATCTGGAAAACCAAGAACGTCACGATAGCTCCGACGCCCATTGGGAGGAGGCACCCGAAGGTTGGGAATTCCAAATTTTAGGATCTGCAGGTCGTTACCTTCTCCCTGTCGCGGCAACTCCATTGCGATGAATGATGAGGAACTGTTGAAGGCGTATATCCGGGAGGGAGCCGAAGACGCCTTTGCTGGGCTGGTCCGGCGCCACGTCGGATTGGTATACGCGACCGCACTTCGACGGGTGCGTGGCGCGGACGCCGCGCAGGAAGTTACCCAACAAGTGTTTTGCGTACTGGCTCGGAAGGCTGGATCCCTCCGGAATCCACGCTGTCTGGCCGCTTGGCTTCACCAAACATCAAATCAGTTATCAGCTCTCCACATCCGCTCTGAACAACGCCGCATCCAGCGCGAACACACCGCCGCCATGAGTCTTCAAGAGCCGTCATCTGGGGAAACATTTGGGGCTTTGGAACTATGTTTGGATCAGGTGCTTATGGATCTGAATGAACAGGATAGGACGGCCTTGCTTCTCCGGTACTTCGAATCCTTGCCCATAGCCAGGGTGGGTGAGGCCCTCGGAGTGAGCGAAGACGTGGCCAAAATGCGGATTCACCGGGCGCTGGGGAAACTACGGACCTGTTTCGCCCGTCACGGGCTCGCTTGTTCGGCGGCCGCCTTAATCGCCTTTCTTGAACAACAGGCTCGGGCGTCGGTACCTGATACGATGATCGCCGCTGTATGGTCAGCCACTCGAAATCTGGCCCCGGAACCGGTCGGTACCGGTTCGCGAGTTGCGGCAAGCCTCCGGTGGATACGAAATCCCATCGTGGTGGCCGCCGTGGCACTTTTTGGGGTTTTGGTCACGATTTCGAGGACCAACACGAGCGGGCAGCCAGCGGAAGGCCGGATGGTTTCAGTCGATCCGGTCGGAGGCGCCTCGATAAGTTCGGATACGTCGGGACTTTCATCCCGGCTGGAGGGCTCGGCTTCGTCCTTGCGAGTGACCGTGCTGGATGCGGAAACCGAACAACCCCTGGCCGGTGTCATGGTCCGTTCGCAGGAACAGGCGGGTTCGAATCCCTGGGAGACTGCCGTCACCGAGGCCAATGGTTCCGTCGAGCTTTCGCGGCCCGTCATCCGCGGGGATTTCTACTTTGTGATCACGGCGCGCCTGGAAGGATTCGTCAGCCAGAGTTCGAGTTGGTCCCGGTTCCAACGGGATGGCCCCGAGGACATTCCGACGGTCCATGTCTTCCGGATGTCCCGCGGTGTACGCATCGGAGGCCGCGTTCAGGACCCCGAGGGAAATCCGGTGCCGGATGCCACTGTGACGTTGATCGGAAATTCACCGTGGGTCGGAGTCCCGCCGCGGGATCGCGCGTTGCTGGATGATGGTGGCCGGGAGACCGTTTCTACCGACAGCCAGGGCAAATGGAGTTACGCCGGATTGCCATCCGATTGGTCTCGCACAGAAATTCAGGTACAGAACCCGGAGTTCATCGAGGCCCGGTTCATAACGGACACCAGTGGCCGAAATTACATTGGTGTTGACCAACTTTCCGGCGCCGCGCTGTTGGCGGAGTCGGCAGTAATCTCCCTTTCTTCGGGATTTCCGGTGACCGGCAGGGTCGAGGACTTAAACGGTATGCCGGTACCCGGTGCTCGAATAGTGCAGAATCGGGATTGGGGAAATGCCTACCGCTCCACGGACTCGATGGAGGACGGTTCGTTTCAGTTTCGAAACGCGTCGGCAGGAACCCAAAGACTGACAGTGCAGGCTCCTGGATTCGCCGCTACTCTGGTTGACATCCCGGTCCCGACGTCGACCAACGTAGTGGTTCGTCTCGCTCCGGGCAGGGTGCTCCGGGCGCGAGTGGTGGATGGGCACGGCGATGCCGTGACGGGTGCTGAAGTTGAATGCGCGTCGCCTCCCATGCAGCGGCCGGACTATAGGATGAAACTTAAGACGGACGGGGAGGGAAGAATCTTCTGGGACCAGGCGCCCAGTCTGGAAGTACCTGTGGTCCTCCATCACCCCGGATTTTTGCCAAAAACCGTGACCATTCCGGCGGATGGAGTAGAGGCGACAATCTTCCTCAATTTCCGCCCGGATTCGCGGGCCCTCCGGGTCACTGGCCGGGTAGTGGATGGGGAAACGGGAGCTCTGATCGATCGCTTCCGAGTCTTGGTGGGCGAGGGGAATGATGTGGTAAAACAAGGAAGGGCCGGCGCGTTTGAGTTCACTGCATGGGAGGGGGAGGCTTCCGTCGAGATTCGAGCTCCCGGTTATGCTCCGATCCGGAAGGATCTCCCCCGAACTGGCTCGGGCATGTGTTCTCTGGACTTCCGTCTGGTGGCTGCCGTGGGTTGGTCCGGCCAGGTGCTCCTTCCCAATGGCTGTCCGGCACCGGGCACCGAGGTTGCGCTGATTACGGCAAACAAGACCCCGACCTTGGGAAACCGGCGGTTCATCGATCCCGAAGTCGGACTGGTCGTTACGACGGACGCCGATGGTGGGTTTGCGATTGATCCCCAACCTTCGGAGATTCCCTCCGGGCGCATGCTGGTGGCGGTTTCCCAAGCGGGTTACGCGGAGCACGACGCGGATACCTTCCGGCCTGGCAAAAAGTTGACCCTACAGCCGTGGGCCCGAATTGAGGGGGTGGTTCCAGGTCGCTCAACCTATCCACCCGAGTTGAAGGTCCACGTCGTGGCGCGGCCGTGGCTTCCTTGGATGCCGGTGCCGGCGGACCCCAGTCAATTCGGCGCCTCGCCGGATCCACAGGGGCGGTTTGTCATCGAGTCCGTCCCCCCGGGATACTACAGCGTTGGACTCGTTCCCCAAGGGAGTGGGACTCTAGACAAGCGACTCACGTTCCAAGTGCTGCCCGGCAAAATGACCCGGCTGGACATACCCGAACTGAGAGGGAGTGTCCGCGGCCGGTTGGTGGCGCCGGCTGTGCCGCCAGATTTCGATTTTGCACATTCAACCGGCGTTCTAGAGCGTCGTCAGTCAACGCCCGTTGATTTGCCGCGGCTCCGACGACAGGATTTCTCCAGCGAAGGGGCCTTCGACTTGGCGAACCAAGAATACACGTCCAAACTGATAGCCTATTGGAAATCCACGACCGGATTATCGGCCTGGATGGAGCAGCGGAGCTATGCCGTTCAACTGGGTCGCGATGGAAGTTGGGTGGCGCCCGCCGTTCCACCTGGGGATTACGACCTCAAAGTGATCGCTCTGGAAAGGCCCCCAGGAAGGCCCCCCGGCGGCAAATGCTATTTCCTAAAATCCGAGACACCCGTTCAAGTTGGCGCATTGACCGATGGTCGAGACGAATTCGTCGAAGACATGGGCCAAATTCCGATGGAACTTGGTTACTGAGGCTCACCGAGTTAGCAGTTAGGGCCTTCGTCTCGAAGACCGTCTTTCATCTCTCCTCGCTCCCTTTACGCGAGGTCAATATCAGGCGAGCGCGGCGCAGCTCGTTTGCGATGCGCCTTGTATGACTGAGTTAACGAATGTGTTGCTCAATCAAATTGGGTTCGGAGACATGCCCTAATATTTCCTTGAGATATGTTCGACGATCGAGCATCGATGCCGATGCGTCCGATCCAGCCACTTGGGTTCCGCACCAAAGCTCTGGTTTGACTTCGCGACGGACGTCTCATCCCATTATCCGCTAGGTTCTTCAGTGCTGGGAGCCCTGTCTCCTTTATAGCAGCCGGTGACGCCTCGATTCCTGTCGATTCCAGGGGCGCAATCTCCCCGCTATCCATGTGATTGGACGGGAGGCACGGATGTGACTTCGAGGAGAACCATGCGTTCCCGTTAAGTCGTTTCTGGTCGTCCTGAATCCGTGATTGGGCAGGACGTCCCGCACGCTCTTGAAGGGGATCGCACTCCTCCGCACCTGGGAACTGGGTGAGAGCGACCTTCCCCTAAGGGCAGTAGACGGAACGATCGGCCTTGGGGGACATCTGGAGCATGTCAACGCGTTCCCTCGCCATGACCTTGGGTTCACCCGCTTCCCACGGGGCATCCGAAGGGTTCGCGCGCGGGACCGGAGGGATCTTCGAATCGGAGCCGCTTCGGGAATTCATGTCCGGGCGAATTCAAATTTCCGGACGGCTCTTGGCGCCAAGGTTCGCCACCACCCGGGGGCGAGGATCGCATCCCCCCACAATGCGTTGATCTCCCGACGCACTTCCTTTCTCCGCCAATGCCAGCCGCTCTCACCCACTTCGAAATCTATGGCGATCCACCGGATGTCATCGCCCGCTTTTATCGCGAGGCGCTCGGTTGGGAGGTGGAACAGATGCCGGGGATTCAATATTGGCGCATTCAGACGGGAGCCCCGGAGGGACCGGCCCTGCACGGCGGACTGACGTTTCGGGCGGTCCCGGACCTGAATGGCTGGATGCTGTTCGCCCAGGTGGACTCCCTTGACGAAACCGTCGCCCGGATTCTGGAGCTGGGCGGCGCGATCGTGCGTCGGAAGACCGCCGTGCCCAGGACGGCCTGGGTCACGATTGTATCCGACCCGGCGAAGAACATTTTCGGAATCTGGCAGGCGGATCCCTCCGCCTTTCCCATGCCGGAGCCGGACTGAATCCAAAACTGCGACAGCAACGACTGAAAGAATCCCATTATGTACTACACCGACAATTCCATTCTGCCGGAATACATGGCGCCGCTCATCATCACGGCGGCTCCCTATGGTCCCGCCTGGCTTCCGGGCGATGCTGCGGACATCCCGCTGAGCTGGGATGAGCAGGTGCAGGCGGCCGTGGACTGCTACAACGCCGGCGCGCGGATGCTGCACTTTCACGTTCGCAATCCGGCCACCGGAATGGGTTCAACGAATTTCGACGACTACAACCACCTGTTGAAGCGGATCCGGGAGGCGGTGCCCGAAATGATCATCCAGGTCGGTGGCTCGATCTCCTTTGCCCCCCACTCCGCGGACGCCAAGGCAAAGTGGCTCGACTATGACACGCGCCACATGCTCACCGAGCTGGATCCAAAGCCGGAGTTTGTGACCGTGACCACCGGCACGACACTCTGGGATATCGCCTCGATGTTTTCTTCGGAGGATATCAAGGGCACCCACATGGATGACCCGAAGGTCCTCGAAGCCTGGTCCGGCATGGTGGTTGATTCCACCCCCGCCTTTTACGTGGAGCATCTCAAGCGTCTTCGGAAGAACGGCATCCTGCCGTACTTTGTTCCCGCCCATGTGCATCAGTGGGAGATCATCGAACGCCTGATTCGTGCCGGAGTTTATATGGGTCCGTTGAATATGGCGCTGTGCGCCTATGGCGGCGGTACGCTGGGCAGGAATCCCTTCGACTTGATGAATTTCCTGCAGCGCTTGCCGCAGGGTTCGGTGAACACCTTCTGGTCCAGCATGCGCGGACTCATCTCCATCTCCGCGATGGCCATCGTCCTCGGGCAGCACGTCCGCGTGGGCAATGAGGACAACCTCTGGGGTGCCGATCGCAAGCGCAAGACGACCGTGGAACAGATCCAGGGTGCGGTCGCATTTGCGAGCAGTTCGATCGCAAGATCGCGACGTAAAGGAGACCGCGAGATCCTGAAGGTGGGCACCTGGTACAACAGCATCGACGAGACGCTGCAGAACAATGGCATGCCCCGAATCCACTGATGGGTCCGGCTTAAAAAAGATCGCCGAAGCGAGGATGGAAAGATCAAACCGGCGGTGCTCGGCGGCGACTCGCATCCGATTGCCGCCTGCATGATCGCACCGCAGCCGGTCCGTGCCATCCAGTCCGCGTTGCTGGCCGCGAAGAAGTGAGTTTCCTCCTCAATGGTTGGTTGCCTGGGTTCCGTCCCCGCGGCGGGGACGGGGCCCAGGTTAGCCCCAGGCCCCGGTGGAAAAATCCTCAGGACCCGAATCCGACCGATGACTTCTGAATCCTCCACGAACCCTCCCCAAGGAACCCTGACCGCCGCGGCGTCCGAGCATCTCCGGGAGTGGGATCCGGCCTTCGCCGAACTGCTCGAACGAATGACTTCCAGTCCGTGGTCGAGCGGTGTTCTTCCGCGGAAGACGGTGGAACTGGTGGCGCTGGCGTTCAGCGCGGCTTCACCAATCTCCATGCAGAAGGCGTCCGACAGCGCATCCGAGGCGCCTTGGATGCGGGAGCCACGCGTGAGGAGGTCCTGGTGGTGCTGAAGATGGGGTCGTTGCTTTCCATTCATACCTGCAGCCTCGCGGCCCGATTCTGTTGGAGGAAGCCCAGGCGGCCGGGATCAAGCCGTCGCCCAAGCCGGCGAGGCGACGCCGGTCTGTGACAAAATGAAGGCGGCTGGGCAGTGGAACACCGCCTGGGAACCCTTTTCCAGCTTGATCCCAACTGGACGGAGGCCTTCCTTTGCCGGGGCCCGGTCTATATCAGTGGTGTGCTTTCCCCGAAGCTGGCTGAGTTGTTGAGCATCGCCTTCGATGCCTCCATTACCCACATGTACGCGCCGGGCACGCGACGCCATATCGGAGACGCCCTCAAGGCGGGCGCCTCCTGGAGGAAATCATGGAGGTGCTGAAGATCTGTGTCGCGGAAGGTTCCCGGTGATGAATGTCGGAGCGCCTCTCCTGGCTGCGGAACTGGCCCGGTCCTGATCCTTCAAGTTCATATCCCTGAGAACCCCAACGAGACTCCAGAAGCGAACGCTGGCGGAGAATCCTCGTCCACGAGTTCTTCGAGTACGTCTTCAACTTCGCCTTCCTCGCCTTTTTCCTGGTCGCGTTTGCCTGGTATCGGCGGCTCATCCTGGCCACCTACCACATCCAGTACACCGGCTATTGGGCTCCGCTCGTGGAGGCGGCGATCCTGGCCAAGGTCATCATGATCGGGGATGCCCTGCGGGTGGGGCGCCGCATGCGCCACTGGCCGCTTGCCATCCCCACCATTTATCGGACCGTTGCCTTCAGCGTTCTTGTGGTTGTGTTCTCAGTTGTGGAACACGTCCTGGGAGCGTTGTGGCACGGGAAGCCCGCCTCGGAGGGCCTTTCGGAACTCGCGAACACGGGTTGGCCGGGCTTCCTGGCCTGGTGGGTGTTGATCAACGCGGCTTTCCTACCCTTCTTCACGGTTAAGGAGATCGAGTGCGCGTTCGGGGCGGACAAGGTTCGAGGATTATTCCTCAGGTCCCCGGTGAATCCCGCGGCCTCCTCGTCCGTCCACTCCAACCCATCTCCGGGATCGCATTCATGAACCCTCCTTCGGAACCAGCGCCAACCCCGGCACCCCGGGGGATACCTCCGAACCTCTGGACCGCGTCTCCTGCGGGGCCGTCCAAAACCATCCCCACTCCCTGACCATGAGCCCTATTCTCGTGGGATTGACCAGCGCCGGATGCATCCTGGGCGGCGCGCTCCTCGGGATGGCGCTCCAGCGCCTCCTGCCCGGCCATCACCTCGGCAAGGAGATGCAGGATCTGGTGAAGCTCAGTGCGGGCACCATCGCCACGTTGACGGCCCTGGTGCTCGGACTTTTGGTGAGTTCAGCCAAGAGTTCCTACGACGGCATCAACACCGGAATCGTCCAGGGCAGCGCCAAGATCATCCTGTTGGACCGCGCCCTGAGCCGCGTGGGTCCGGAGGCCCAGCCGGCCCGTGACCAGCTGAAGCGGGCGGTGGCCGGGGGCATCGAGCAGGTCTGGCCCGGCGAATCGACCGGGACCTCCTCGCTCACCGCCTTCGAGAAGGCGCGGGGTATGGAACTGGTTCAGGACCAGATCCGGACGCTGACCCCGCATAACGACGTCCAGAAGCAGTTGCTCGCCCAATCCCAGCAACTGGCCAACGATCTCGGACAGCTCCGGTGGCTGCTGATTGAGCAGGCCCATGGGCAATTGCCGTTTCCGCTGCTGCTGATCCTCGTGTTCTGGCTCTCCCTTTTGTTTGTGAGCTTCGGTCTTTTCGCGCCTAAGAATCTGACGGCGTTGGTGGTCCTGACGGTCGGCAGCACGGCCATTTCAGCGGCGATCTTTCTGGTCATGGAACTGAGTGAGCCCCTGGACGGTCTGATCCGCGTCTCCAGTGCTCCCATGCGCAACGCCCTGCAGCATCTCTCGGATCCGTCCCCATGATTCTGAACCGGCGCCGATTCCTCTTTCGCACCCCGGGGAAACCGGTCTTCTCTTGCGGACCGAAGTTTCCCGTCAACACGCACTGACCACCATGGACACGAAATCCAAATCCAAGACCAAGCCATCCGCCTCTTCGAAGCAGCTCGTGCCGAAGATCCGAAAGGGGAAGTACAGCGACGGGCATCCGCTCGACGAGCTGCAGTATCTGGAGTGCAAGCTCATCCTGAACGGCGACCGGTTCACGTCGGTGGACAGCTTTTACGAGTTTGCGAAGCTCGTGAAGCGGGCGGCGGAAGTTTCGGATGTCGGATTTTCCCGGAAGGGCTTCAAGGAGCTTCGCCCGTCGATCCGCGAGGTCCTCTTCCTGGATACCGCCGATTTCCGGCTCTACAACAACGCCTTCATCCTGCGCCGCCGCCAGAACTATGTGGACGGATTCGCGGTGGGGGACCCCGAGGTGGTGTTCAAGTTCCGGCACACCGACCTCCAGAGGGCCGCGGAGCTGGATGTGCGTCCCAAGATTGCCGGGGATTTTCGGATCAAGTTCAAGGCGGAGGCCCTTCCGCTGAAGGATCGGCTGGGCGGCATCCGGATGCTGTTCTCCCACAACGCGCAGTTTCCGCTGAGTGCCGTGCGGGATCACGACCCGCTGGCGATGGCCAGTCTCGTGCGGATGATCCCGGCGTTGGAGACCTTGAAGTTGTCTCCGGACGATCGCATCGAACTGGTCAATCAGACCGCCGTGGAGGAGGTGCTCCTCGACCTCGGCATGCTCGACTTCGGCAAGGGAATCCAGGCCAAGGGGAACGTTGCGGTGTGGCGGACCCGCGGCGATCAGAAGCAGCTGGTCGGCGAATTCGCGTTCCAGGCCAAGATGAATCGCCAGAGTGAATTTCATGCGGTCGCGAAGCTTCGGTGCGAGCAATTCTTCGTCGCCCTGCAGCAGGTGGCGGAACAATGGCTCGCCCTTGGCACAACCAAGACCGGTGCGGTGTACCGGCTGAAGGGAAATCCGCCCACGGCGCACGAGTGAGCGGTTGGGGTTTCCCTTCCCATGAATCCGGCTTCGGACTTGAGCTACACCACCCGTCTCGAGGAGATCCTGTGGGGAGCGGTTCTCATTGGGATGACGCTGATGATCCATGCCTACGGCATGATCCTGGCGATGCGGTTCAGCCGCGGATTCAAGGAGCGCTTTGAACGGCCTCCTGCGTTCTACAAGGGCATGATCAACCTGGTGCTCACCACGTGGATCATCAGTGGCGTGCACATCGGGGAGGTCATGGCGTGGGCCGGATTCTTCCAATGGCAGCACTGCTTTGAGAACTACAGCACGGCCAACTATTTCACATTCCTGGAGTACACCACGGTGGGCAGCCAGCTGAACCTTCCGCTGCGATGGCGGCTTCTGGAAGGCATGGTCGCGACGGCGGGGCTCCTGGGATTCGCGTGGTCCACGGGCGTCCTGCTGACCGTGGCGCAGGAGTTTCAGGAGGAACAACTCCGGGCCGTTCAACAACGCCGCGGGAGACGCGGGAATCAGGTCGAGCCCGGCGGGATGGTTCCGTCGAGGGGACAGGGTGGGAACGGGGGCACATGAAGTTATCCGACCGGTTCCTCAAGGACGATCTGGCGGGGGTCCACTTTGCGGTCAATGTGTTCATTGCCACGGCCCTCCTGTGGCTGCTGTTGAGGAAGGCCGCGAATCTCAATCCCATCTGGGCCATCAGTTCGATGGTGGCCGCGAGTGATCCGCGGGTGAAACAGGCGCTGAGTACGTTCAAGGGACGCCTGACCAATGCCACGGTGGGGTGCGCCGTGGGATTGGTGTTTCTGGTGGTGGCCGGAAGACATGAGATCGCGCTTCCCTTTGCCATGGCCGTGTCCGTGCTGATTTCGACGTACTTTGTCCGGATACAGATCATGTGGCGGCAGGCGCCCATCACGACGGCCATTGTCCTTGCTGCGGGGTGGACGCATGGATCTGAGATTACGGCCGTCGAAATCGGGATCCGGCGGGTCGCCGAAGTGATGCTGGGATGTGTCGTCGGTGTCGCCGTGTCCTGGATGATGTCCAAACTATGGCCGCTGCCGGAGACACCCAAAGGTGGGACGTCACCGGCGATTCCCCGTGGGTAATCCCAACGGATCCGCCCCGCGTGGGTTTCCGAATACACCTCGGACCTGAGGTTGTCCCAGGTAAAACGTAGTAACGAAAGTGGGGACGGTGAGGAGCAAACAGTTGTCCCGGGTGTCTCGCCATCACAGGGCAGCGAAGGCAGCGGCACGATTCTCTTTCGCTCGACTCACCAATAAATGCCGTTTCCCGGCTGGCGTGTCGCTAGTCACGGGGCACTATGCGTCGGCAGCCTTTGACCTTATCGAACGAGATAGGGACTGCGATGATAGAGCAAACGTCGGCATTGGAGATCCTGCAGGAGGCGCTTGCGTCGGCGCAGGTGGGAAACTGGCGTCAAGCGCAGGAGTCGTGTGCGGTGCTTGTGAATCACGCTCCACCGGTCGGGGCTGTCGCACGGTTGAACATCCTGATTTGCCAATACCAATTGGGAAATACTCAGCTGATTCCGGAAAGGGCTTTGCCGCTCCTGTCCCATTTGCCGGTGACCGGATGGCTGCCGTGCGCGGGACTTGCCCTGCTTGCGGCGAGGAAGAACGGGGAGCTTTCAAAGCTCAAGCCCCTCGTGTTAGCGCTGGCAAATCCCAAATTTAAGGCATGGGACCTCCCGTCGGTTCCAACCTACGTCATGCTTCAGCCCGACATGGCGTCGTGCATGGTCTTGGAATCAAATGATGCCGCATTGATGAGCGAGATTGTGCAGAATTTCCTGGGTGACCGAGACCTGACTACGGAGGAGCAAACTCAACTCCAGTCACTTGGGAATCGCTACCTTGAACGCGCTGTGGCGACGGCCGCTCATTTTCTGGAGCAAAAGCAGGTCGGCCAGCCGCAGAAGCCGTGGTGGAAATTCTGGTGAGGGCCGTTTTTGGTCGAGACGCTGGAGCCGCCATCCGGACCGCGACGATGCCGTGCGTCAATTCGAGCGCACCCATCATCATCGACTCTTCGCCTCAGGCGGCAGTCGGTCAGCTCCACTTTCCGCGTGCGGAGGGACGCGTGGTCCTGTCAGACCCCTCATGCGATTCAGAAGATTCGTGATTCCGAATGAGGTTTCTCCAACCGGAGTTTCGGTTGCCTTGGTTTTTTGTTCCTCGTTGTGGTTGGTTTCCGCCTGCGAGTACTACGTGACCAGTGGTGCGAGGCGGGATTGGTCGGCAACGCCTTTGCCGTGGACGTTGGGGGCGGTGATCACTCCGGCGATATGCTTTGCCGGCTGCCTGATCCTGCTGGATTGGCGCCGCCGGCGAGAGCTTACGCTGATGGAGCAGTGGGCGTTGAGTGCGGCAATCCTTCCAGTGACTCTCGGTAGTCTCCTGTCGGTTTGGATCATTCGAGTGCTGTTTTCCATGGCAGGCGTATGAACGGGCCCGACAGTGGCACCTCACACAAGCCGGTGCTCCCCGTGTTGAGTTCGAGCAGACGCTCCACCGTCGAAAATCACAACGATGAGGGCTACGTCTTCGCAGTTCAGCGGCATGGCGATCTTGTGCGCAGGCTGGGTATTTCGGATTGGGCCGCGGGGACGGCCGATGGGAGCTTTGAAGTTGGCGAGGAACCCGGGGGCCTGTCCGAGGATGCGGTTTTGAGAACAACGAATCCCGAACGCCGAGCGGGCGTTCCAGTGCTTCCCGCGCACGCGTCGTGCGCTGCTATTGTTGTCCCCCTTGCGGCGGGTTGCTGCGTTTGGTTCCAATGACTGGATCGCAAATGAACAGTCACTTTGAAGCGTCGTGCCTGTGCGGCGGGATCACCCTCAGCTATTCGGGTGAGGTCGGGCCGGCGAATTATTGCCACTGTGAGGATTGCCGTCGGGTCACGGGCAGTGCGTTCAACATTGGAGTTCGAGTCGAGCGAAAGAATTTGAAGGTAACCTCGGGCTCCGAACTCAAAGTGTACAGATCCGTGAGCGATCGTGGCAGGGAGATCGAGCGGTGTTTCTGTGGCTGCTGCGGCTCACCAATGTTGACGCTTCATCCCGCCAAACCGGAATACGCCTGGGTGAAGGCGGGCGTCATCAACGACCCGGGCGTCGTGAAACCCACCCACGAGAACTGGGTCAAGGACAAGGTCGAATGGGCGACAATCCGGGTCACCGAAAGCCATGACGAAAGTCGGAAGGTCTGAGATGCGGCTAGAATTCGGCATTGGCGGTCCAGTGTCCTGCGAGAGGCTCTCCCGGGATTCCAGCGGAAACGTCCACGTGGAAGCCCTTGTTTCCGATGTCATTTTTTTTGGGTCCCCTGCGGAAACCGCGACCGGAGTTGATAAAGACGGCCAGGTCCCAACGGCCCCGGTTTTGGGATCGTTTAGGGTGATCGTGGGGTGACGGCGCCCGGCTTCGGTAACGACCTGTGGAGCAGGGCCACGCCCCCGGCCCGGCCGCCCCGGGCGTCGCACGACAACCGCACTGGTTTATCACCCTGAATTGGGGTTACCTTCGCCCCGTGTCCGAAGTCACCCTGTTGCTGGACGCCATCGAGGCCGGCGAACCGTAGCGGCGTTCGGGTTTCTTCTCGAGGCATTCCAGGGCAATGACCTCGTACCCAGCCCAGGGAGCGTCCGGATGACGACCTCGCGCGCCGGAGAATTCCCACCTTCCCTTGTCTTCGAACCGTGGCCGAGGGTGTTCTTGTCATTCGCGGCGTTTTCGGGAGACTGGACCTGTCATTACCTTTGCCTGCTTCGAAGAATTCCAGAGAGCTCCAAGCCCATGACCACTGACAACGCCATTCGAGTGCTGGCCGGCACCATGATCCTGATCAGCGTCGCCCTGACCTACTTCGTCAACCGGGGATGGATGCTGCTGACCTGTTTCGTGGGGCTCAACCTGATCCAGTCAGCCTTCACCGGGTTCTGCCCGCCCGCCATCCTGTTGAGGAAGTTCGGCCTCACGAAGGATTGACCCGGGCCGAGGTCCCGCCTCCGTGGACCATGAAGTAAAGCACGGGCACTGCCATGCGGCTGATGAGCAGTGAGGCCACCTCGCCGGCCATCAGGGACACCGCCAGTCCCTGGAAGATGGGGTCGAACAGGATGACGGCGGAGCCCACCACCACGGCCGCGGCGGTGAGCACCATGGGTCGGAAGCGGATGGCCCCCGCATCGATGACCGCCTGCTGCAGGGGAACGCCCTCGGAGAGCTTCAATTGGATGAAGTCCACGAGGATGATGGAATTGCGGACAACGATGCCCGCCCCGGCGATGAACCCGATCATCGAGGTGGCGGAGAAGAATGCCCCCATGGCGGCGTGCGCGGGGAGAATGCCGATGAGGGAGAAGGGAATGGCCGCCATGATGATCAGCGGCGTGGAGTGGGAATTAAACCAGCCCACCACCAGCATGTAGATGAGGAGCAGCACCCCGGCAAACGCGAGCCCCAGATCGCGGAAGACTTCATAGGTCACGTGCATTTCACCGTCCCACTTGAGACTGAGGCGTGAGTCGGTGGTGGGCTGGCGGGTGAAGTACACGTCCACACCCTGGTCCGGACCGTCATTGGGCTTCAGGGCCCGGATCCTGTCGGCAGCCGCCTGGATGGCGTAGGCCGGACTCTCGATGACCCCGGCCACGTCGGCGATCACGTAGGACACCGGCAGCAGGTTCTTGTGTTGAATCCGTTGATCGGTGATCGCCTTCCGTGGGGTCACCACCTCCCCCAGGGTGATGAAGCGGTGGTCGCGTCCGCGGATGGGCAGGGCGAGGAGATCCTCCACCGAGGAACGTTCCGACTCGGGCAGCCGGAGCCGGATGTCCACCTGTTCGCGTTCCCGCGGATCATGCAGCACGCCGACCACGCGGCCGTTCAACCCGATGTTCAGGTTCTGGGCGCACATCTCGGGATCGAGGTGGTAGACCGAGGCCTTTTCCCGATCGACGTCGAAGAGGATCTTCGGCTGGTCGTAGAGACGGCAGTTGTCGACGTCCACGACGCCGAGGGTTTCGCGGAAGATGGTTTCGACCTTTCCGGCGAGCCGCGTGCGGGTGGCCTCGTCCGGACCGTAAATTTCTGCGACCAGCGTTTCCAGGACGGGAGGGCCCGGGGGAACCTCGGCCACCTTGAATTTGGCGTGATGCCGCTCCGCGATGCCGCGGATGCGTTCGCGGATCTGTTTGGCGATTTCGTGGCTTTGTTGTTTGCGGTGATGGCGGTCCGTCAGGTTGACCTGCAGGTCCGCCAGGGAGGCTCCCTTTCGCAGGTAGTAGTGGCGCACCAGTCCGTTGAAATTAAATGGCGAGGCGAGTCCGGCGTACACCTGGACGTTCTCGACGGTCTCAAATTCCGCGATGGCTGCGGCCATCTCCCCCGCAGCCGCGGTGGTCCGCTCCAGGGAGGTGCCCTCGGGCATGTCGAGGATGACCTGGAACTCGTTCTTGTTGTCGAAGGGCAGCATCTTGACCTTGACCCAGCCCAGGGGGACGAAGGAGATGGCGCCGACCAGCAGGAGGGCGACGCCGCCGAGAAACAGCCATTGGTGGCTGCGGCCGCCGAGGAGAAAGGTCATGGCCCGCCGGTAGAGCCGCGTCATCCGCGTCTCCTCGTCGTGTCCGCCAGCCTGGGAACCGGCCTTCTTGAGGATCCGAGCGGCCGCCCACGGGGTCACGACGAAGGCCACCATCATGGAGAGGAACATCGCGCTCGATGCCCCGACCGGGATTGGCCGCATGTAGGGTCCCATCAGACCCCGGACCAGCGCCATCGGGAGGATCGCCGCCATCACGGCCAGCGTGGCGAGGATCAACGGGCTCCGGACCTCGTTGACCGCCTCGATGATGATCGTGATGAGGCTGCGTCCGCGCCCGCTCTCCGCGCGCAGGTGGCGGACGATGTTCTCGATGTCCACGATCGGGTCGTCCACCAGGATGCCGATGGAAAAGATCAGGGCGAACAGCGTGATGCGGTTGAGGGTGTATCCGAGGAAGTAGAAGGCGCTCAGGGTGAGGGCGAGCGTGACCGGGATGGCGACCGCCACGACGAGGGACTCGCGCCATCCGAGGAACAGGCCGATCAGCAGGGTGACTGAGCAGACCGCGATGCCCATGTGGAAAAGCAGCTCATTGGACTTGTCGGTGGCCGTGCGACCGTAGTTGCGGGTGATCTCAAGATGAACGTCAGCGGGGATCAGACGGCCGCGCTGGGCATCGACCCGCTCCAGAACGCGTCCGGCCACGGCGCTGGCGCCCGTCCCGGGCAGTTTGGCCACGGACAAGGTGACGGCGGGCGAGAGGGATCCCGGGGAGCGCGGGGCGGTTTCCGCAGCTTCCGCGGAATGGCCTCGTCCGAATGTGTGGAACACGTACTGATCAGGTTCCCCGGGACCGTCCACGATCCGGGCGATGTCCTTGAGCCGGATCGGCGCCCGCGGGGTCGCGATGATGGTGCCGTCGTAATTCTTGGTCTGGGTGTTTCCGATGTCCTCAACGGTCCGATAGGCGGACAGGGTGTCGGTGCGGACCTCCGTGTCTCCGAGGTTCAGGTTCCCGCCGCTCATCGGGTAGTTGCCCTGATGGAGGGAGTACAGCAGGTCCACCAGCATGAGCCGGTGGGCGTGCATGGCGGCCCGGTCGGGATGGATGCGGACCTCGCGCTTCTGGCCGCCGAAAATCACGGTTTCCCCGACACCCTCCGCGCCCTTGATCTCCTCCTCGAGCTGCACGGCCAGGCGGCGCAGCATGTAGAGGTCCTGCCGGTCACTCCACAGGGTGAGGGTGAGGATCGGAACGTCGTCGATCGACTTGACCTTGATCAGCGGCTTGGAGGCTCCCAGGGGAAGGAGATCCAGGTTGGCGTTGACCTTGGCGTGCGCCTCGACGATGGCCTTTTGGGCGGGGTATCCGACGAAGAACCGCAGGGAGACCATGGACCGGTTCTCCGTGGTGTTGGAGTACACATATTCCACGCCGGGCAGCTCCCGCATCAGCTTCTCGAGGGGCCGGCTGACGCGCTGCTCCACCTCCGCCGCGGGTGCCGCGGGCAGATCGACGAACAGGTCGATGACCGTCACGTTGATCTGCGGTTCCTCCTCGCGTGGCAGTCCGAGGACGGCGACGACCCCGAGGACGATGGAGAGGACCACCAGCAGCGGGGTGATCTTGGAATCGACGAAAAAGGCGACGACCCGCCCCATCACGCCATGGCCGGACCGGGGTGCCGACGGGCTCATTTGGGGGATCCTTCGTCGGTGATGGGATCACCATCCCGGAGGTTTTGGGGCGGATTCAGAATCACCCGTTCCCCCGCCTTGAGGCCGGAGAGGATCTCCATCCCCCGCTCCGTCGTGCGGCCCGTCCGGACCAATCGCAGGCGGGCCTTTCCCGACTCCACGACAAATACGGTGTCGAGTTGTCCGCGGGTCACGACCGCATGCGTGGGGGCTTCCACGATCCATCGCTCGCCGGTGGGAAACCGGACCCGGCCGAACATCCCGAGCTTCAGCTCCGACGACGCCGGGAGATCGATCCGCCCGATAAAGGTCCGCGCGACGTCATCGACGCCCGGGACCACCTCCACGAACCGGCCGTCCACTTCGGTCTGGGACGGTCCGAGGAGCAGCCGGGCCTGCGTTCCCACCTTCACCGAGGAGGCATAGCGCTCCGGGATGGCGCCCTCGAACCAGAGCGCATCGGGGTCGTAAATGGTCATCAGGGTGGCCCCGGAGGCGAAGCCCTGGGCGCCGGCGAGTCCGGGAACGGAGAAGTCCCCGGGATTCACCCGCTTGTCCACCACGATGCCGCGAATGGGGCTGCGCACCTCGGAATAGCGGAGAAGTTCGCGGCTTTCCTTCACCTGGGCGCGGGCGGCCTCCACCGCGGCGTGGGCGCTCTTTTGACGGGCGGTCGCGGCGTCGAGCTCCTCCCGGGTTGCGGCGCCCTGCGGAAAGAGCGTCTGAATGCGGGAGAGAAACTGGCTGGCCTCAACCTCGACCGCCTCCGACGCCGCGGCATGCGATTCCGCGGCCGCCAGCTTCGCCTTCCACTCATCCGAATCGAGCTCCACCAGCAGGTCCCCGGCGGCGACCTTTTGTCCCGCCTGCACATGCACCGCCTTCACCCGACCCATCACCTGGGCGATGACATCCACCTTGTTTCGGGAGCGGACGAATCCGTGAAACTCCCCCCATTCCGGCTGTCGTCGGTCCTCAGTGACTACGCTGGTCACGGTAACCGGCTTTGCGGGGGCCGCTTCCGCCGCGGCGACTCCATTCAGGGCGACCCAAGTTCCCAGAACCAGGGTGGCGAGGAGCCGCCGGGACTTGGGACCAGAGGAGCGTTCCAAAGGCATGGTCCCCACCGTCTCGCAACCGTGGGAACGGTTTCAAATCCGAAATGGGTAATGGCTCGTGTGTGTTCGGGCGCGGATCCCACACCCATTCCCGTCGATCCGGGGTCGGGGGAATGGACCCGCCGTTGGGGCGCGCGGGGTGCCTGACGTTGACGGCCCGGAATACACGTCCGGCGACGCAACCTCCGCGGGCCGTGGCCGTGGGTCCGGCTGCGGGGGATTGGATTCGGAGGCATTGCATCGTCCGCGGATGCGGCGGTATCATGGGGGTTTGCCTGAAGTAGCGTCCTCAGCCCCCATGCAATCGGAACGTCCCCCCCTAAAACTGGCCATCCTGGCTCTTGTCGCCCTGGCGTCGTTGATCGGCATCGTACTGGGCCAGGAGCCGGAGTCCCGGCAACCGCTGGAGCCGCCGGATACCTCGAGCCCGCGGGCAACCCTTCAGACCCTGATTCGGCTGACTCGGGAGGGATACGGCTACTGGAGCAGTCCCAAGGGACGCACCTTTACCAACATGGCGGAGAGGACGGCGGTGGGGAACCAGTTGTCGTACTGTTTCGACCTGCACGACATTCCCCCATGGCTTCAGGACAATGTGGCGCGCGAGACGGCCGTGTATTTGAAGGAGGTCCTGGACCGGATCCATCTGCCTCCGACGAACCAGATTCCGGACGTGGAGATGATCGAGAAGATGCCGGGTGGGTTGCCGCAGTGGACCATTCCCCACACGGAGATTGTGTTGGTGCGTCTCAAGGACGGGCTGCGGGCGGGACAATACGTCTTCAGTTCCGAGACCGATGAACGGGCGCGGGACTATTACCTGCGGGCCCGGCACCTCCCCTACAAGCCGGATGCGACGGTGGATCTCTACGACCATTTCACCTCCGAGCCGGGATGGTTGATCCCGAGGGACCTGATCCGGGCGCTTCCGGAATGGGCCAAGGCGCGTTGGGGTGACCAGACGGTTTGGCAATGGTTCGGGCTGGTCCTGACCCTGCTGGTGGCCGCCCTGGTGATGTTCGGGACCTATCGCATGGGCGGATCGTTCTCGGGTTCCGAGGCCGGGGTGCGGTATTACCTCGGGATTGTGTTTCCCGTGCTGGCCATGTTGGTGCCCGGGATGGCCGCGTACTTTCTGGATCAGGGAGTGTTCATTACCGGGAGGCTCTTCATTGTGGTGGCGTTTGCCCTGGACCTGATCTCGCTGGGTGCCCTGGTGGTGGTGATCATCGGTGTGGCCAACCGAATCGCCACGGCCGTGGGCTCGCTGCACTGGTTTCGACCGCGCAGCGTGGACGCCCAGCTCATCCAGCTCGCCGTCCGCGTTTTTGGTGTGGGCGGCGCGGTGGTGGCGGTGCTGGAGGGGGGGCGGTACCTCGGTGTCCCTCTGACCACCCTGGTGGCGGGCGCCAGTGTCAGCGGACTGGCCGTGGCGCTGGCGGCGCAGGATGCACTGAAGAATCTGTTCGGGAGCCTGATGATCCTCCTCGATAAGCCGTTTGAGGTCGGGGACACGGTCAAGATCAAGGGGTATGAAGGGGAGATTGAGAACATCGGACTCCGCTCCACGCGACTGCGGCTTGGTTCCGGCCATGTGGTCACCATCGCCAATGCGGAGATGGCCAGCCTTGATTCCGAGAATGTGAGCCGCCGGGCCCACCTCCGGCACAAGAGCTTGATCCATCTGGATCCCGACACGTCTCCGGAAAAGGTCCACCGCGCCGTGGACATCATCCGCACGGCCCTCCAGGACCATGAGGGGAGTCATGCGACCCGTCCGCCGAAGGTCCACGTTTCCGGCTTTGCCCCGGATGCCGTGACGGTCTCGATGACGTATTGGTACCATCCTCCGGATGCGACCCTTTTCGCCGTGTTCAACGAGCGGGTCCACCTGGCCATCCTGGAAAAGTTCCGCGAGACGGGAATCCACCTGGCCCGGCGCCGCGACGCCGCGAAGGATTGATCGAATCCGGGCGCTCCCGGGTAACTACGGCGAACCTGGAGGCGGAGGGGCCTGGGTGTCGTGACCGTGCTGCACGGCATTTTCCAGATGCAGGCCCAATTGAAGGATGATGAGCGTGAGCACCACGGCCACGACCGCCAGCCGCCACAAGCCCGCGCCACAAGCGAGACCCAGGGCCGCGGACACCCACACGCTCGCGGCGGTGGTGAGTCCTTCGATCCGGTGATGGGTGTTGTCGCGAAGGATCACCCCGCCGCCGAGGAATCCGATACCGGTCAGGACGCCCTGGATCACGCGGCTCAGCGCACTCGTGTCGAAGGTGGGTCCGATCGTGGCCAGCTCAAACATGGCCACCGTCACGGTGGCGGATCCGAGGGTGACCAACGCCTGCGTGCGAAGTCCCGCCGGCTTCCCGCTGCGGCCGCGATTGATGCCAATCAGGGCGCCCATCACCGCGGCGGTGCCGAGGCGCAGCGTCATCTCCGGCCAGGACAACACATGACGCACATCCGGGAGATCGGCCATGTCCGGACTCTCCCGCGGAGCGACCGGACTGGCAAGCCGGGGGAGCGTAGGTCCGATCGCGCGGATCAGACCCTCAGCGTTCGAGTCATTCGAACCACGGGGAGGGACAGTCCGTCGCGGAGGGAAAGTTCCAGCCGCCCGGAGACCGCATATCCGTGCGACTGGTAGAGGGGTTCCCCGGGGAGCGTGGCCAGGATTTCCACGGACCGAAAACCGGCGGCGACGAGGGCCTGTTCGCAGGCCTGCAGGAGACGGCGTCCGAGCCCCCGCCGTGCCCATTCGGGATGAACAAAGAATGCCCGGATTCGGCCCGAGTCCTTCCGTGGATCGAGAAGTTCATCCTCCTCCATCCGCCCGCGGTCGCCGCCGCAGAGCGCACGTCGTCGGCTCCATCCGCCAGCCCCGAGCAGGATTCCATCCTGTTCGACCACAAAGTAGGTGCCGTCCCGGATCAATTGGCGATCCACGGCAAATACGGATCCCAGCGCGGCCTCCATTTGTGCGACGGAATAATGGGATCCCTGCAGACCACGGACCGAGCGGGGGATCAGCGCCTCGAGGGCGGGGACGTCCGCGTCGTTCGCCAGGCGCAGGCAACCAGGGCTGGGATCCCGGGTGGCGACGGCGCTGGAGGAAGAGTCCATGGTGATCCGACGGCACTACGGTGATTCTCCGGCACCCGGGAGGCGACGCCAAAGAGCAGGTCGTGACGGGCGGTGAGGGCCGTGCGGGATTCCGCGTGACCGTTTCCGGGGCAGTCGGCAGCGTGACGACATGTTCTCGCTTTCAGGAAAGTCCGCGCTGGTCACGGGCGCAGGGTCCGGCATCGGCGCGGCGATTGCGTTCACGCTCGCCCGCGCGGGAGCCCAGGTGGTCGTCGCCGATCTGCAGGAGGCGGGCGGCGCGGCGACGGTGACGGCCATCCGCCAAGCCGGCGGCACGGCGGAGTTCCTCAAACTGGATGTCACCTCCGAAGCCGCCTGCAACTCTGCGGCGGCGGATCTGCTCTCCCGGCGCGGTGCCCTGGACATCCTGGTCAACAATGCCGGCATCGGCCATGTGGGGACATTGCTGACGACGTCCGTGGCGGATCTGGACCGCGTGATGAACGTGAACCTCCGGGGCGTGTTTCTGGTTACCAAGGCGTTTCTCCCGGCCATGATCGCGGCGGGGCGCGGCTCGGTGATCAACATCGCGTCCGCGGCCGGACTGGAGGGACTTCAGGACCGCCTCGCCTACGCGACCAGCAAGCACGCCGTGGTGGGCTTGACGCGGTGCGTGGCGTTGGATCATGCGCGCACCGGGGTGCGGGTGAACTGCATCTGTCCGGGACGCGTGGAGACGCCGTTTGTGAAGTCGCGCCTCGCGGAGTATCCGGATCCCGAGGTGGCCTACCGGGAGATGTGTTCCACGCAGGCCAACGGGCGGATGGGACGTCCGGACGAAGTGGCGTCCATGGCGCTCTACCTGGCATCGGACGAAAGTTCCTTCGTGACCGGCGCGGCGTTGACCATCGACGGCGGCATGACCGCGGGTTCGGGCAAGCTGTCCTGATCGGTTTCCGTTCTTCCCGGCCTTATCCTCACGACACCATGCCTTCTCCCGTGAATCGTCGATGGATCCTTTGGGTTGTCGTGGGCCTCGTGGTCGCCGTCTTCGCCCTGGTGCAAAGCGTCCGCGGCTATTCCGCGGATTCCCGACGGCAGATCACGTTGGTCTTCCTCGGGTCCACCAATATTGCGAACGGGGGGCGACTGGGCGATGGAACGCATGAGTTTCCCCTCGTGGAGTTCTCCAGGATGGGGTTGGCGCATCCCTCCGGGCAGCTGGCAGCTCGAATTGTTCCGGCTGACCAATGGGACCCGATTTGACGCATTGATCGCGAATGGGAGCATTGAGGTTTGGAGTTCAAACCGCTGGGTGCCCTCCGCCTCGACCAACCGTGTTGCAGCGCTCTATACGCCCCCTCCGGTGACGCCGGGTGAGTCCACGATCATTCCGGTGGCGACCCCGGAAACCGGGCAACCCTGGCGGGTCCGTTTCGGCGTGCAGGAGTCCACGCGGGGTTTGAAGGCGCACATCGACCGGTTCACCGTGAAGTGGCTTAACCGGATTTATTTCCCAGGGCGGTATCTGGAAGTGTCCGGTCCGACCCTGGGAGGATCCGGTGCCGGGACTGGAACTGGAGTCCCCGCGGGCGAAGGAGCGGGAGCGCAGCGCCACCCCTAGGGACGGCTTCCGTGCACTACAGGCGAAATACTCGGTGAGCCCCCGGCCTATGCCCGGCGGCTGGGAGCGACCTCACTCAACCTCGACTTCGATTCCGCCGATCCATTTCGCAACCAGATTGTAGATCAGGGCGCCAATCACACCGATTACGAAGCCCATCACCCCGTAGAACACGGGCGCAAGGATCGCGAATCCGACACCAAAGGTCATCATGCCGGCGCGCTGCTGGGCGGGCATCTGGGAACCGATCAGCGAGACGATCAGGAAAATGGGAACCAGGAGAATTCCCATGGCGCCGTACAGAACGCCCAACATTTTGCCGAGTTGGAGGGGCGCAATTCGCTTGAGAATCCTCTTGGATCCAATGGTCGGTGGCATGGACGGCATGGTTTGATGGGTTTCCATGGGGGATTGGCGTTTGAGTGCTTCTCGGGAGAGGAGCGAAGCCCAGGGAGTATGTCGACTCGAATCGATGGGACGGGCGAAGCCGCCGTCGCGATCAACGCCATTGCACCGGCAAGATCCAACCTTCGCGGCTTTCCTGGCAGTAGAACGTTGCTCAACAAACTCCCGGTCACCTCAAGGATAGGGAATTGAATACGTTCGTGATGGCTAGAGCAGGTTAAATAATAATGTAGCCGTTTAACTGCCAGGCTGATAACGTCCAGCCCGTGAGTACGCTCTCGTTGGATCTCCGTGAACGCATCCTGGCTGCTTACGACAACCACGAGGGCACCCGCGACGAAGTCGCCCGCCGATTCCGGGTTTCGGTGGGCATGGTGAAGAAGCTGCTGCAGCAACGACGACGCATCGGTGACATCGCCCCCCAGCACCATCGCGCCGGTCGCAAACCGCTGATCCTGGGTGCGCACCAGGCGCAGATGCGGGAGTTGCTGGGGCAGAAGCCGGATCTCACGTTGAAGGAGCTGCGTCAGCGATTGGGTTTGGGGTGCAGCTTGCCGGCCATCCACTACGCGCTCGAACGAATGGGGCTGACATATAAAAAAAGACTCTCCGGGCCAGCGAGCAAGACCGTCCCGACATCGCCCGGGCTCGCCGCTGGTGGCAGCGGCACCAAGGCCGGTAGGATCCGGCGCGGCTCATCTTCCTCGATGAGTCAGGCGCGAAGACGAACATGACCCGCCTGCGAGGCAGGGCTGCCCGCGGTGAGCGTGTCCACGCCGCTTGTCCTCACGGTCGTTGGCAGACGACGACCTTGCTTGGGGCCCTGCGCTGGGACGGCAGCACCGCCTGTATGGCGATCGAGGGCGCGACCGACACGGAGGTGTTCCGGGAGTACGTGGGCAACGTCCTGTGCCCGATGCTTCGGCCGGGGGACGTGGTGGTGGTGGACAACCTGCCGCCGCACAAGAGTCCTTAAACCCTGCGATTGATCACCGAAGCCGGTGCGGAAGTTCGCTTCCTTCCGGCGTATTCGCCGGACCTCAATCCGATCGAGAAGATGTGGAGCAAAATAAAGAACGGGCTCCTCTCCGCCGAAGCCCGGGCGCCGGGGGCATTGCTAGAGGCGGTGCCTGCAGCCTTCGCCTCAATCACCTCTGGCGACACCCTCAATTGGTTTTCCTCATTTGACTACACTATTACTTAATATGTTCTAAGCCCCGGCATCCCAATGGTCTGCCCGTCGCGGCGGATCGGAGACTTCCGATTTTCCGAGAGTAGTGAGGATGCCTGAGGGTTTTTGTTCCCATGTGTAATTATATTTCTGGAGCTGTAGTCTGGGTGCCTCGAGGTCGTTGTCGTATTCGTGATTGCGCGCAGGTCGCGAACGTGTCGAAGCGCTGATAAGGCTGGGGCCCATATTCGGCCAATAGCGGTATATTGGGGGCTCCGACGAGTTCAGGTGTCGCATATGCCGTCCCGAGCCAAAGACTCACATCGCCGCCCGCGGCACCGGCTTGGAACCCCAACTGCGTTCTTGAGGGAAGAGTGGTCGGGACGGTGAGATTTGAACTCACGACCTTCTGAACCCCATCCCCTCGCAAGTTTGAGGAAATGCACGCAATTCAGCGTTGCGGAGGCACCTTCGTCTTGGATGCTCCTCGCGGCAACCTAAAACAACTGTAGCAACTGCGGAGCATTGCAATTCGAATGAAGGAACTGAGCGAATCTTGGGAAAGGTTACTGAATCCTGAGAGCTTGAAGCGAAACCTTGTGGCTGCTGCTGTCTTCCTTGCGGCGTACGAGATGCTCAAGGATTCAATGATTGATCGTCTCCGAGACTTCTTCTCTGACGACATCATGGCCGAAAGTGGTTCCGTAACCTCACCCGACTATCGGGTCAAGGTGCTGAGTTTACACAAGAAGGAGATGGTCGCCTGTTCCCTCTGGTTCCGGAACATGGGGGCGCTTGCCGAGGATGATTTGAAGACTTTGGGGGAGATTGCCCAGCATCGGAATTTCGTTGCCCACCAGTTGCCGAATGTCCTCGGTGAATCGGGAAAGGATGTCTCGCTTGAGCGGCTTGCTCAGATTTTGGAGCTTACCTCGAAGGTTGATCGATGGTGGATTCGAGAGGTGGAGGTGCCCACCAATCCCGATTTCGACGTCAACCCCCCTTCGCCTGAGGATTTAGAGCAGAGCTTCAGTTCTCGAATGATGATCATGGCCCTTCTCATCGAAGTTGCCGGGGGCGATGATTCCAGACTCGCCGATCTTTACTCAGGAGCGAAGGCGGCGTTTGCCAGTCGTCGCGAGGAACAACTTCGTTCGCCAAAGAGGGAAGGGGACGCTGCGTAAGAGGCTCGGGGTTTGACGAGGACAGAAGTCTATGTTTCCCGGGAATAGCTGGGAGGCCAAATGCGCCCTCGCTCTGACTGGGATTCAGAAGGGTTCCGAAGAAATCAGGCCTGATTGTGCCCGCGTGGGCTCCCGTCGGGGTTTGCTACCGCGTCTGCTACAATATCGGCCCCGGATTCGTGGCGAGCCGGCCGGCTGAACGTGACCCGCTGGCGCTGTTTTCTGCTGGGCTCGGGATCCCAACGGCGGATGTCCAGGAGCGTGACGATGGGGGCCAGAGCCGGGATGTCGCTGGAAGGGGACGGGACGGAAGGGCGCTCGAACGCCCGGCGGTGTCCGCTGGTGCGCTGCTCGGGAACCGGCCGTGCCTGGTGGCATGCCGGGTCCCCGGGTCTCGGGGCGCCAGCCGGCCCCGGCATCCTTCGCTTTCAGGATCCTCGTAGATGGTGCCCCGCTCGTGCGTGCGGGGGAGCCCGGCAACCGAACTCCCCGCCAGATCCAAGGCGCGGTGCTCGGCTCACCTCGGGATCGTGGCGAGCCGGCCGGCTGAACGTGACCCGCTGGCGCTGTTTTCCGCCGGGCTCGGGGTCCCAACGGTGGATGTCCAGGAGCGTGACGATGGGGGCCAGAGCCGGGATGTCGCTGGAAGGGGACGGGACGGGCGCTCGAACGTCCGGCGGTCTCTGCGGCTGCCCCGCTTGGGAATCTGCCGTGCCTGGTGGCCTGCCGGGTCCCTGGGGCTCGGGGCGCTAGCCGGCCCCGGCATCCTTGGCTGCCGGGATCCTCGTAGATGGTGCCCCGCTCGTGCGCGTGGGGGAGCCCGGCGCAGGAGTGAGGCGCTTCCGGCGAGTGCGGCCCGCCGGGTCTACAACTTCGAACGCTGTTGTTCCCGCACACAAATGCACACGACCAAGCATCTGCCGTCGGTCGTTGACGGATGGATCGGTCAGGACCGCGGAACTTTTGCCCAAGTTCGCCGGGGTTGTCCCCTCCGGGATTGAGTGAGTCACCGTGGCCGCCCGCGGCTTCTGATTTAGAGTCGCTAACCGCCCCCTCGGCGCCAACCGGTTGCGCCTTCCAGACGCCCGTTGCTACTCGAAGTGCTCGGCAATGGCCGGTTGCTGTCGCGTTTGGGTTCGTCCGGGATTCCGGGGGGAGGGGGTCGCGAGCGGCGGGGCGCCTGAAAGTATCGTCTCATCAGGCGCCCCGCGAAATTCTACCCAAAGGGCCGGGTCCGACGCTGTTGGGCCAGTCGGGCCGCCTCCAAGTATTCGAGGTTCCCGGCCTTCCTGAAGCTGCCCCCTGTGAATTTCAAAAGGTCAAACCTTGCCTGTCGAAACCGGTCAGCAATGCGGCTCCCGAAGTGCGCCTCCAGTTTGTCAGGTTCGATGTTGGCGCAGATGATCGTGGGAAGAAGGTGGCTGACTCTGCGGTCCAAAATATCGAAGAGGATCGTTTCGGCGTCGTTGCCGCCAGGCGCCACCCCAAGTTCATCCAGGACCAAAATCGAAGTTTCCCGGGCTCGTTCTAAAATTCTTGCGGATGGCTCATCACCGGAAAAACCCGCCGCCGAATCCAAGTGGCGTCGCTCCCTCGCTGTGAGCCCGTAGGATCTACGCAGCGCCTCCACGAGCGTGTGGTGGCGGGTGTAGGTTCCTTGTCTCATGGATCGGATGCAGGAAACCGCGAGGTGGGTCTTTCCAGTCCCCGGAAGGCCGAGCAAGAAGAGGAACCCCGCAGGAGCTGCTGCGAAGTCTCGCGTCCTGGCGAGGTTGTGGGCGAGTTCGGGCGAGTCCGGCCGAAAGTTCTCGAAGGAGCAACGCCGGAAGAGCGGGGGAACCCCAGCCCTATCCATCGGACAAACGGGGCAGTCGCCGATGGAGTAGGAGAAGGTCACCTTGACTTTGCCGCTGTCGGGCGGGTCGAGCGGATCGGAGCGGATCAGTTCGCAAGTCGTGACTGTGCGGGGCTCGTCGTGAAGCTCGCAGCGGATGCTTGATTGCCTCCCGACCATACGGTCCCGCAAAAGCTTTGCCGTGTCGCCTGCGGCGGCGAGCCGGATGACGCCTTCTCGTTGTTCCATGCGCCCCCCCGACAACGTCAAATCTCGGAACTGGCAAATGCCCCTCGGGGAGGCGAAATCGCGAACGCGGTCCCTGCCGAGCGCCCGCGCCGCGCCACCACCCTTTGCTGGGCACTTACTGCCCTCCAGGATGAGGCGTAGGCAATCATGGACGCCCGCCAGTTGAGGATTGGAAGCCCTGGCCGCTGCATCCAACCGCTGGCTTCGCGTTCGTGGTAGAATTTTACCGCAGCCTCCGGGGGAATGCACTGCATCGACGCGAAGGTTTGGACATCCTCCAGGGATGGTGGTGGCGGGAGGGCACTGGTGTGTGTGTATTCTTCCACTGAATCCCTTCCACTGAATCTTTTCTCGTATAGTGGAGCGGTCGAATCTTGCCTGTCAGGAGCGGTCGAATCCTGCCGGTCAAAAACGGTGAAATCCTTCCGGTCCGGAACTGTCTGGGCGACTGTCTCATTGGGTGAGTCATCCATCCAAGGGTGGCGCTGGAATCGATAGAAGTTGGCGCGCTTCAAGCCGGGTCGGTTCGTTGAAATGAGGCTGTTGGCCTTCAGTTCTCGGAGATAAGCCCGGACCCTGCGGACAGAACATCCCAGAGCATTTGCGAGGGTTTCTTGTCTCGGGTTGCACCGGCCGTCTTTCCCTGCGAATTGCATCAGGCGGGCGTAACAGAGCTTCGCCCCATGGCTCACCTCCCTTCGCATCAGGAGCCAATTCGGAATAAGCGCCCCCCGAAACTTCATCCACGGGTTGATGAACTCGACGGCTAGGGAGCCGAAACGGCCGGCGGGTGGGGAGGGGTTCATTCAAAAAAACTCGGGGCCCTCGGTGATCTCCAAGCCGAATATCCTCCGGGACTTTTGCCTGCTGACGGGGGCGCATGGAGGGGCGTCGTATGGCCCCGCGTTCACTCCGACTACCCTGGGTTCATTTTGCACCGTTCGTCGCTCCGCTGGCCAAGAGTGCTTCGATGTCGCTCTTACGGAAGCGGATTAAGCCTCCGATCCGGATTGGGCGAAGTTTTCCGGTCCGTGCTAGGCGACGGACGGTCCATCGGGAACAACGAAGGAACCTTGCCACGTCTGCTTGGGATTGAATTTCCGGGTCGTCCCTGTGCTCGTTTCCGGTCAGGGCATTCAATGCGGCTCGACTGGCGGCGCGAATGCGGTCGTTCGAACTCTCGGGGCTCACGGCCCGGAGGGTCATAGAAAGGTAGCGAAGGTCTTCGTCGGAACGTTTCCGATTAGTCAGCGTTTTTCTCATTCGCCCCAAGTCTGCCAAATAGACCCGGGACGAAATTGGGATGGAATTGAGATATTCCCGAGATTCGCTACCTACCCCAACAATCGCTTCACGAAATCGACACGTCACCAGTCATCGGCGAGTAGCTCCACTTTCAACCGAACAGCCCCACGCAGAAATTCAAGCAACTTCAAGAGTTCATTCTTGTTGGGACCGTTCTTGAATAGGGGTCTTGGTCGGAGGTTTGTGACAGATTGGCCGCCCCTGCTGGCGTCAACCGCCTCGGCAAGTGCGGCGTGAGTGAGTAAGTTGCCATTCGCCTTCTTGAGCGCTGCGAACATGGCGCCTTGTGCCGGAGTTGCCATAAGCGTCCTTCCGTCGCGAAGGTGGACTACGCGCTGGTCATTTATGGTATCGCCCGTTGTTGCTTTCGAGTCTGGGGGCGGTGGTCCTGGAGGTGTGTTTTCGAGAAGGTCACTAATGAAGAAAGCTTCGCCTCCGTTCAGGTCGAGTCTCCACTTTACTTTCCGACGGAGCATATGGCGGAGGTGTACGAATTGGAGCCAGCTTTCCCGGCCCTTCTCTCGAAAGAACCTTTCGAGGATACCGGAAGCGTAGCCGTCAACGAGGAGTTGAATCGTCAACGGCGGTCCGTATGCCGCGTTCAAGACTTGAGTGTCCTCCCGAGATCGCTTTCGCTTCAGTCGTTCTGCCGCATTCCCTTCATTGATTCGTTCGACGTGCGCGTCGAGTGCAAGTCGTTCCGGTTCGGTGAGCCAAGAAATCAGGATCGCCCATGCTCTCCTTGCAGTTTGAACTTCCTGAATTCCAACAACGTCTTTCGCGGGATACGTCGTCGCGCCCCTGGTGAGCCCTACTGGACGCAAAACACGGCAAGATCCCTTCGAGTTGATCGCGTAGAATTCCTGGCCCCCCACGTCCCAGTTCAGGAATTTCCACTGCCGGCTGCGACCGTCTTTGAAATGCTGAGTGAAGCTTCCGCTTGCGCTCGAACGCCTGCCACTTCTGGTTTCCATGATGGCGTTGTTCCTTGGGTCTGTTGGGTGCTCCAAGTGAAGTGGGAACCTAACGGCGTTTCGCAACGGTGGCGAGCCTCGGCCCTCGTGAATTGACGCGAAGTTTCGGGCCTCCATTATTCCGTTGGTCGCCTGCCTGTGTGGGAGAAGTCGGCCCGACGGGGTGCGGGTCTTCTAGGATCCTTGGGGGCGGCTTTCTTTCCGAAGGGAGTTATGCCCGACAACGGCTTGGACGTAGGCGAAGGCGTCTTCTTTTAGGAAGGCGATGGGCGCGGCCAGGATCGCTCGTGGAAGGCGGGTCCGTTCCGGTCGTTTACAGGGGCGGACCTTTCAATGTCGCCTTGGGCGAATCTCCACCCGCGCAAATCAGATATTCTCGACCACCCTTCCGGATTTTGAACGGGCTGCTGAATTGAATCGCTACCGACTAAACGCGGCGGGAAGGCTACTCCGTCGCGGAGCGTGTTACCTTCCCCGGTCGTCGGGGATAGCATTCTGAAGATGAGTGACGGTGAGCTATTGCGTGCGTATTCGATGGAGGGCTCGGAGGCTGCCTTCGCGTCCTTGGTGAACCGTTACTTGCCTCTGGTTCATTCCGTTGCCGGTCGGCACCTGCCCGACCGAGCCCTTTCCGAGGAAGTCACTCAGGCGGTGTTCGTGCTACTGGCGAAGAAGGCACGCGAGCTGACGGGGCATCCATCCATCGCAGGATGGCTGCACCGCACCGCCTGGCAGCTCGCAGCCCGAACCGCACGTGCAGAGGTCCGTCGGCGCCGACGGGAGTCCGAAGCTGCTTTCAACTCTCCCTCTATCATGTCCCCGCCCGACCCTCCTGAAGCCGCGCCCGTGCTTCCTGCCATGGATGCTGCGTTGCAAGATCTACCGGATGACGACCGCGACATCCTCGTGCTGCGTTATTTCCTTCGAAAACCAATCCGAGAGGTTGGTGCCACTCTAGGTGTCAGCGAGGCGGCAGCCAAAATGCGCATTCGGCGTGCCCTGAATCAACTGAAGATCCTTCTCGTGAGGCGTGGCATCACCTGTTCCCCGGCAGCCCTAGCAGCAGTCATGACCCATAACGGCGTAACCAAGGTTCCCGACTCTCTTGCCGCCCGCGTTATTCCGGCGGCGGCCAATGCCGGAGCCTCTTCTACGAACGATTTCCTACTCTTGCATGGAATCTACAGCTTTATGAACGGCACCAAACTGGCGGTCCTTGTCACATCTGCGGTCCTTATCGCCGGTCTCTCGGCAATCGCGATACGAAACGGAAAGTTTGATCGAACTACAATTGCCGATCTGGATCCATCTCGCGCAATGGCCGTTGGCGTCGAGTCTCCTGTGCACCGCTCAAACCATGAGCCCGACCTACCTAGGGCAAAATTGACCGAGAATCCCACCGCCTTGGAGCTGGATGGTGCCCGTAGGCGCTTAATGGTGGCCCTCGCGGCACCATTGCCCAAAAGCGGTCCCATCACTCTCGGTGAGTCCGTAACCGATGCGATGGCCGCCTTCGGCGGGCGGCAAGCAGAACTGTTTGCCGCACTACAAGCGGCGTTTCTCGACCAAAGTTTTTCCTTCAGCGAACAGCGTGCGGTGAGGACCCGAGCGCTCCTTGCAATGAGGCAATTGGACAAGAGTCTGCCGGGACTCACCTCTTTCCTTTGGGACACGGTGCGGAACGACAACATCAATCGACCTGGAGCCCTTTTCACTCTTCGCAAACTTGGTTTGGAGTCGGCCGATATTCCCGCTCTGATGGGACTGCTCGACTCGATGAGCATCGAAAAGCAGGATGTACTCTGGAGCCCGGTGCCGGACACAATTAGAGACGTTTTGGTCCGGAATCCTGAGGCTGCTGCTGCGAATTTGCCCGGCCTGCTGGAGCAGTTGGGGCGCGCGTCGGATCCTTCTCTCCGGTTTAGCATTGCGAGCGCACTGCTTGGAATTCCCGGCGCCGATGATCCAAGGATAATGGATGCCATTCGCGGCGGATTGCGGACGGGATTGCAACTTCCCGCGACCGAGGGCGGTGATAGCGTGGTGGTGATGGCAATTGAACTCGCAGCGAAATCCGGGGAGTCGGCAAAGCCGCTGATTCCCGATCTTCTCTACTTGGCGAAGACCAGCGATGTCCCATACCAACGAAATGCCGCCTGGTTGGCCATTGGCAAGATTCAGCCTGAACTGATTGTGTCGATTCCAGAACTTGACCAAGCAATCAAGAGCGACTCGGAGATTCGGAGAATACGTCAAGATTTCGCTCAGGGGATCGCGACACCCGATGACTTGGTACGGGCCCTGCATGACCCGGCGATCCAGTTGGAGGCGGCCCAAACTCTCGCCGAGACTGGAATCAGTTCACCAGAGGTCATTAACGAGTTAATGACCGCACTTCAGGGAATGAGTGAGGATCGCCGTGATCTGGTCGTGGCTGCCATTCAGAAAATGGACCCGCTGGCGGCCATCGAACGTGTCCCGGCTGACGTGGTTTTCGATGGAGTGATTTCCGCCAGATCCGCCGCCACCTCGCCGAAATCCACGTCAAATAATCCCCGCTTGGAGCGCCTTTTATCAGAGCTGGGCGAGTCAACATGGCGAACCCCTGAGGAAGTTCTCGCGGCAACCCGGAATCTTGCTGCTTTGGATATCGCCGCGGCCCAGGCCTTTGTCAAAGGACTCTCAAATAGAGATCCGAAACTGGCGGACCGAGCACTTCAGCAGATAGCCGTCCGTGGCAATCCGTGATTCTGAAGCCACGTGGGCGAGTTCCTCTCGTTGGGTAATCTCGTGGCAATTGCTCATGAGGTAGAGGCCTCCGTTTGGAATTGGGGCGAGACTTTCGGGGATCATTGGGCACCTACTCTCATCGACGTTGCATCCTGGGGGTGAGCGAAGGCCCCGGTGACTATCGCTGCCATCGGAGCCAAGACACTCCGGGCCGATTCGTTGTCGCCGTGGGTGTAGTGTTTGGTCATCGCTTCGGAGGAGTGGCCAAGCACCTTTTGAACGAGTCCGAGGTTGCTGCCTCGCTTTGCGGCGATTGTCGCCACGGAATGGCGAAGAGAGTGGAATCCGACATCAATCCGCGCCCGGCGCCGGTTCTCCCCTTCCGCGACTTCGGTGCTCGTGCTTATGCCGCATGCCTCGAAGTGAGCGGAAATCGTCTTGCTGAGTTCCCGTCGTTGCCACTGGGTGCGCTCAGCCTCGAAGATGAATGGTCGAAGCCCCGCTTCGGTTCGCTTCCATTCTCGAAGCATTCCTAGGAGAGGTTCCAGAATTGGTGTCACCTGGCTTTTGCCGAGGCGCGCCGTCTTCATGGGCGTAAGGAGCCAAGATCCGGTTTCCAGATCGAGGTGGTCCCACCTGACGTTCACGACATCGCCGAGCCGCGCCCCGGTTTGCGCGCCGAGGATGAGAAGGAGTCGAAGAGAACCGGTGGCCGCGACAATCACTCTTCCAATTTCTTCTTCGGTGAGCGCTCGCCGGCCACCCTTTGACCCCCCGGGTTTTGCGGGAATGGCGTCCCACGGGTTCTCTTTGGCAAGGCCAGCTTCTACCCGGAGAACTGTCCAGATACTCCGGAGAAACCAGATGTGCACGTTGAAGGTCCGGGGAACGATGGAGGAGGCCCAGAGGTCCCCGGCGTACTTCAAGGCCCCTCTCTCATCCAGTTCATGGAACCATTCCAGTTTGTTCGCCGTCGCCCATTCGGAGAACCGGCGCCAGATCCCTGCGTAACTGGCCAAGGTCGCCGGCTTCGGTTGCGTGGGCCTCCGCGGGGAAGTCGTCCACCGGTTCCAGCCCTCGGAGATTGCCAGCTTGCTGGTTTGGGCATCCATGAGCTTCCGCGAAAGCTCCGATGCCAACCCGTCGCGCTCACCGAATGGGACAAGCTCCAGGAGACTTCGCAGATTCGACACCACACCTTCACACAGGAGGCGTGCCTCGTCGGGATGCACTTCCCGGCGGGCTCGCTCCGTCAGTTCGTCGAATTGGCGCCGGACCCACTGGCGCCCGTTCGCGGCGGCTTGTAGTTCCGCCGCCTTTCGCAATGCCTCTTCCCGGTTTGTCGTGTTGAGTGAACGCCAAACGTCGTTCCCACCGATCCTGAGTCGGCAACTGTATCGCCGGCCTCTCTTGATTACGCTCGCCATGGTGTCTCCGATATTTCGAAGTTCCATGCAGGTTAGCGCTTCCACCGATGTCCCCGCCACGGTGCAACGGGTTGCACCCCGTTGTTATTGGTGGCGTCCCCGGAAATCGTCCGGGCGGACGTGTAGCATTACCGGTGCAAACGGCCTGCTGGGCGACGCGGATTTCCGAGCAAATTCCGCAACTGCTTGGAGGAAAGTGGTCGGGACGGTGAGATTTGAACTCACGACCTTCTGAACCCCATTCAGACGCGCTACCAAGCTACGCTACGTCCCGAACCAATGCCGTTGAAGGCGGCGGGATGGTAGGCTTGTGCGGGCTCCGTTCAATCGAAATCCAAATTCGTCCGCAGAATTCCGTTGCGCGCGAGGAGGGCTTTCAAAGTCGGAGTGCAGTTCCCCTTTCGCGCCCCTTACTCCACGTGGACTCGTTCTCCCTGCCGACGCGAGGGAAAGTATCCGAAGCGTGAAGCATTTTTCCTCAGATTGGCCGGATTCCAGGCCCGACGAGCGCGATTGCGAAAGAAATTACAAAAAGATATTGCACGCTTTCTGACGGCTCCGTAGGTTCAGCGCTCCGTTTCGTCATCGCAAGAGACGCTGCGGAATTGTCCGACCGATAACCGCGTTGCCCCAAGCAACCGGAAGTGATGGCCGGGCGCACGAGGGCGACCGCTCCGTGAATTTTATTTTGTCGTGAAAACATTTCGACCGTTAACGCCCTCCACGCGTTATGTGACCGTGGAGGATTTTTCGGACATAACGAAGTCGCGTCCGGAAAAGGCGCTGGTGTACACCAAGAAGGGCACTGGTGGGCGCAATAATTACGGACGCGTCACCGTCCGCGCCCGTGGTGGCGGCCACAAGCGCAAGATTCGCGCGGTGGACTTCCGGCGTCGCAAGGTGGGGGTCGAGGCCAAGGTGATCGCCATTGAGTATGATCCGAACCGCACGGCGCGCATCGCGTTGATCGAGTATCCGGATCGTGAGCGGTCCTACATTTTGTGCCCCGACGGTCTCACGGTTGGGACCGCTGTCATGAGCGGCCCCACGGCACCCCCGACAGTGGGCAACGCCCTCCCGCTGGCCAACATTCCGGTGGGTCTTGCCATTCACAATTTGGAGCTCACTCCGGGTCGCGGTGCCCAGATGGTCCGCTCGGCCGGTTCCGCGGCGACCCTGATGTCCCGGGACGAGGGCTATGCCCAAGTTCGTCTGCCTTCGGGCGAAATCCGCCGGGTGCACGAGGCGTGCATGGCGACCATCGGGCAGGTCGGCAATGCCCAGTGGGAGAATGTGATTTTGGGCAAGGCGGGTCGTGCGCGGCACCTCGGCATCCGACCGATGTCCCGTGGCATGGTGCGGAACCCGGTCGATCACCCGAACGGTGGCGGCCAGGGCAAGTCCAAGGGTGGTGGCGGGCGCCAGCATCTGACCTCCCCGTGGGGTTTGATTGCGAAGGGGTATCGCACCCGCAACCGAAAGAAGATTTCGAACCGGTTCATCCTCGTGCGTCGGGATGGGCGGCCGATGAAACTCAAATAGTCTATGGGTCGTTCGCTAAAGAAAGGGCCGTTCGTCGAGCCCAGCCTGCTGAACCGGGTCGAGAAGGCCAAAGCCTCCAAGAACAAGGCTCCCATCAAGACCTGGTCCCGGCGGTCCACCATCATTCCCGATTTTGTCGGGCTTACCTTCAATGTTCACAACGGAAAGGCCTTCAACGCCGTTTTCGTGACCGAGAACATGGTGGGTCACAAGCTCGGTGAATTCAGTTTCACCCGCACCTTCAAGAAGCACGGGGCACATACGGCGAAGGCCGAAGCCAAATAGCGAGGAACTCCCATGGAAGTCCAGGCCATCACCCGCAATTTCCGGATGTCCGCGCAGAAGATGCGCGAAGTCACCCGCCAGGTTCAGGGGCTCCCCGCCGCGCAGGCGCTGGCGGTCCTCCAATTCGTGCCGCGCAAATCGGCCCGTGTCGTCGCCAAGACCCTCAAGTCCGCGATCGCCAACGCCGAGAACAATCACGGACTCAAGGTGGAGAATCTTGTGGTCAGTCGTGCGGCAGCCGAGACCGCGGCGAGTTTCAAGCGGTTCATCCCCAAAGCACGCGGATCTGCGGGGCCTATCATCAAACGCAACTGTCACGTCCGCATCGTGCTTTCCGAGAAGTAATCGTATGGGCCAGAAGACTAATCCCATTGGCTTGCGTCTCCCGGTGAACCGGGACTGGCGCTCCAAATGGTTCGCCAACCGCAAGGACTTCGCCGGACTGCTCCAGGAGGATCGCAAGATCCGGGACGCGCTGAAGCGCAAGTTGGAATCCGCTGCGGTTCCCAAGATCCAGATCGAGCGCGCGGCCAATCGGTGCCGGGTGACCATTTACACCGCCCGCCCGGGTGTCGTGATTGGTCGCAAGGGTTCCGAGATCGACAAACTCAAGGAGGATCTTTCCAAGCTGACCGGTAAGGAAGTCTATGTGGACATCCAGGAGGTCAAGCAGGCTGAGACGGATGCCCAGCTCGTCGCCGAGAGTGTTGCCATGCAGCTCGAGCGCCGCATTTCCTTCCGTCGAGCCATGAAGAAGGCCCTGCAGATCGCCATGGAAAATGGGGTCGAGGGGATCAAGATCCGCTGCGGCGGCCGTTTGGGAGGTGCCGAAATTTCCCGCGTGGAAACCTATCGTGAGGGCCGTGTTCCGTTGCACACCCTTCGCGCGAACATCGATTACGGATTCGCCGAGGCCCGCACCGTGTACGGAAAACTTGGGGTGAAGTGCTGGATCTGCAAGGGCGAGACCCGCCGCTCGGACATCAAGTCCGCTGCGCCGCCGGCGCCCATCGTGCCGCCGCGCAGGGAGCCGGTGGAAAACTGAACGAACACGAACACCGGAGACTGAGGAGAATCGCTTATGGCCATGATGCCGGCACGGGTTAAGTACCGCAAAATGCAGCGGGGAAGCCGCACTGGGATTGCCTCCCGGGGCAACAGTGTGGCGTTTGGGGAGTACGGACTGCAGGCGCTGGAGCGCTGCTGGATGGACACCAAGCAGATCGAGGCGGCACGCGTCGCGATCACGCGCTTCATGAAGCGGCGCGGCAAGGTTTGGATCCGAATCTTTCCCGACAAGAGTTTCACCAAGAAGCCGCTGGAAGTCCGAATGGGCACCGGCAAGGGCGGAGTGGAGTCCTGGGTGGCGGTGATCCGCCCGGCCAGCATTCTGTTTGAAGTGGATGGCGTTTCCGAGGGCGTGGCCCGGGAGGCGATGCGGCTCGCGGCGAGCAAGCTGCCCATTTCCACCAAGTTCATCGTCCGCCACAAGCTCACCTGAGGAAGCCACCATGGCGAAGTTGACCTACAACACCTTGAAGGACCTGACGGCCCAGGAACTTGGCGCCAAGGGGCGCGAGCTCCGGCAGGAGCTGTTCCACCTCCGTATCCAGCAGGCGACCGCCCGTCTGGAAAAGACCCACCGCATGCGCGAGATCCGAAAGGAAATCGCCTGGTGTGAGACCCGTCTCACCCAGATCCGAAGCGGTTCGAAGGCTTCACCGAAAACCACCTGATTTGTCCCATGCCTGAACCAATTCAGATTCGAGGTCACCGCAAGGAACGTGTCGGGGAGGTCGTCTCGGACAAGATGTCCAAGACCATCGTCGTTCGCGTCGAACGCCGTTTCCGCCACCCGCAGTTCAAGAAGGTCGTCACTGCCTACAGCAAGCTCTACGCACACGATGAGAATGAGCGCGCCAGCACGGGCGATCTCGTTCGCGTGGAGGAGACCCGCCCCCTGTCGCGCAGCAAGCGCTGGCGCTTGGTCGAGATCCTGAACCCCGACGGCTCGGTGAAGGCCGCGGCCTGACCTGAAATCCGGAGACCCCTCTCATGCTTCAAATCCGCACCAGTCTCGATGTGGCCGACAACACCGGCGCCAAGGTGGCCTGGACCATCGGCGTCATCGGACGCAACCAGCGCTACGCGAGCGTTGGGGACATCATCAAGGTCCATATCAAGGAGGCCGCCCCTGATGGCACCGTGAAGAAGGGCGAGGTCCAGACCGCCGTGGTCGTCCGCACCAAGTCGCCCATCCGGCGGGCCGATGGATCGTATCTCCGCTTTGACCGCAATGCCGTGGTGATCATTGACAAGGAGAACAATCCCAAGGGCACCCGCATTTTCGGGCCGGTGGCCCGTGAACTGCGCGACAAGCGGTTCATGAAGATCATTTCGCTGGCCCCCGAGGTCATCTGAGCTGTCCGTCAACCATGAGTGCCGAAACGAAACAACACTTTCATGTCCGCCGCGGCGACGAGGTCGTCGTGATTGCGGGATCCGCCAAGGGCCGCCGGGGCAAGATTACCCAGGTCCTCCGGAAGAAGAGCGCCGTGGTGCTCGAGGGCGCCGATGACCGGTCACGCGATGGCGATGAGAAGCGCCGGTTGGTCAAGCCGGTGCTCCACTATCTTCGCAAGAGCCAGCAGAACCCCCAGGGTGGATTGTTGTGGCTTGAAGGGCCGATCCACGTGTCGAATGTCATGACCGTTGCCGAGTTTGAGCGTCGCAAGGCACGCCGGACCGGTGCGAAGCCTGCCTGATTCCCGAGATGAAACCCCGTCTGTACACCAAGTATGTGGAGGAGGTCGTGCCGGCCTTGAAGTCAAAGCGCGGCTACACGAATCCCCACCAAGTGCCTCGGATCGAAAAGATCGTCCTGAACATGGGCGTGCGTTCCGATTCCGAGAAGGGTTCCGTCGAGGAGGCCGCCCGGGAACTTGGGATGATCACCGGACGCAAACCCATCATCACCAAGGCCAAGAAGAGCGTTGCCAACTTCAAGCTCCGTGAAGGGCAGTCCGTGGGCTGCAAGGTGACGCTTCGCCGCGAGGTCATGTACGAGTTTCTGGACCGCCTGGTCACCGCGGCGTTGCCGCGCATTCGTGACTTCCGGGGCGTCTCGCCGCGCAAATTTGATGGCCGGGGCACCTATTCTCTTGGGATTCCTGACCAAACCATTTTCCCTGAGATCGAATTGGACAAGATCAAGCGGCAACAGGGCATGGATGTCACCATTGTCACGACCGCCAACACGGATGAAGAGGCCCGCGATCTCCTGTCGCTGATGGGCATGCCCTTCTCCAAGTAGTTCACATCGAGAACCGCAACTATGGCCAAGAAATCCTGGCTCGAACGCAACAAGAAGAAGGCGAACACCGTGAAGAAATTCGCGGCGCTTCGTGCGGAATTGAAGGCCAAGGGCGATTATGTCGGCCTTGCGAAGCTTCCCCGCAACGCCAGCCCTGTCCGTGTCGTCAACCGATGCGAGTTCAGCGGCCGCCGTCATGCCTTCATCCGCAAGTACGGCATCTCCCGCCTGACCTTCCGTGAGGCGGCGTTGTCCGGGTTGATTCCGGGCGTCATCAAGGCCAGTTGGTAACCGCTCATTTCATGCACGATCCGATATCCGACCTTCTTACGCGAATCCGCAATGCGGGCATGGCCCAGCATCGCGAGCTGGTCCTTCCTCATTCCCGGCTCAAGGAGTCGGTGGCCCGTCTGCTCAAGCAGGAGGGATTCCTCGCCGAAGTGGCCGTCGAAGGTGACAAGATCAAGCAGCTTCGCCTGTCCCTGCGGTATCAGGGGCGCCGGAGTGCCATCACCGGTCTTCGCCAGATCAGCACCCCTGGCCTCCGCCGTTATGTGGGAGCCGGGGGGATTCCGCGGGTTCTCGGCGGGCTCGGAGTGGCCGTTCTTTCCACTCCCAAGGGCGTGGTCACCGGATCCGACGCCCGGAAGCTGAATGTCGGCGGTGAAGTGCTCTGTTACGTTTGGTAAAGTCAACCGTCCCAATTTCCGAAGTTATGTCACGCATTGGCAAAAGTCCGGTGGCCATTCCGGCCAAGGTCAAGGTGAGTGTCGCGGCCAACCGGGTCGCGGCCGAAGGTCCACGGGGCAAGCTGGAATTCTCCCTTCCCAGGCACACGGGTGCCGAGGTCTCCGGAAGCGAGCTTCGCGTTACCCGCACCGGCGAAACCGCGGAAGCCAGGGCCATGCACGGACTCGCCCGCGCGATCATTCAAAACATGGTTAAGGGAGTGACGGACGGCTTCGTGAAGAAGTTGGAAATCCAGGGCGTCGGCTTCAAGGCCGCTGTCCAGGGGAACGTTGTCAACCTGTCCCTTGGCTTCAGCCATCCCATTCTTTATCCCATCCCCGCCGGCATCAAGGTGACCGTCGAGGAGAACACCAAGTTGACGGTCGAAGGCTCGGACAAGGAACTGGTGGGTCGGGTCGCCGCAGAGATTCGCAGCTACTACCCGCCGGAACCTTACAAGGGCAAGGGTGTCCGCTATGTCGGCGAGAAGGTCGTCCGCAAGGAAGGCAAGACCGTCCAATAACGCTCCGTACACGAATTCAAAGCTGGATTTTGCCGAATGAAACCCGAAGAGAAACGCCGGAGACTGCAACTTCGCCAGTGGAGGCTCCGCAAGAAGGTGGTCGGAACCGCCGAGCGTCCCCGCATGAGCGTCAAGTTCACGGGTGCTCATGTCTACGTCCAGTTTGTGGACGACGGCAGTGGACGCACCTTGGCCTCCGCCGGAAGCCGCGATAAGGCGGCCGCCAAGGAGGTCCGTGGGGCGAACGTGAAGAATGCGATTGCTATTGGGAAGCGTGCCGCGGAGGCCGCCCGCTCGGTGGGAATCGAATCGGTCGTCTTTGACCGCAGTGGTGCCCGGTACCACGGAAAAGTGAAGGCGCTGGCCGATGCTGCGCGAGAAGCGGGACTCAAATTTTAAACCGTTGGGAGAATACGAACGTGGCTGACGAAACCAAAGTGGAAGCTCCGCAGGCCGAGGCGGCAACGCCCGCCTCCGCGGGAAACCCGGCGCCGGGATTCTCCGGTCGTCCGGATCGCGGTTCCCGCGACAACCGGGATCGTGGACCCCGCGGACGTCGCCGGGGACCGGAACCGAGCGAGGACCGCGACAACGGCTTCATCGAGAAGACGCTCTTCATCAACCGTTCCGCCAAGGTTGTGAAAGGCGGGCGTCGGTTCAGTTTCAGCGCCCTTGTGGTTGCTGGAGATCGTCAGGGCCGCGTCGGCATCGGACTGGGGAAGGGAGCTGAAGTCAGCGACGCCATCCGCAAGGGCGGCGACAATGCGAAGGCTCGACTTCTTCAGGTTTCGATCCGGAACAACACGATTCCGCACGAGGTGATCGCCGAGTTTGACGGCGCCCGGGTGCTCCTGCGACCCGCCAGTCCTGGAACTGGTTTGATTTGCGGCAAGACCGTTCGTGCGGTGGTTGAATCCGCCGGCGTTCGGGACATCCTTTCCAAATCGTTGGGCTCCAAGAATCCGGCCAACGTCGCAAAGGCCACCTTGGACGCTCTGCTGAAACTCCGCCTCCGGGAGGAGATTCTCAAGACCCGCGGTATCGAGCCGCGTTCCCAGAAAGCCGACTAGTTATGATGCGTCTTCACAATCTTAAGCCGCGCCCCGGCGCCAAGCACCGCCGGAAGCGTCTGGGCGCTGGTGAATCCAGCGGCCGTGGCAAGACTTCCGGACGGGGTGGCAAGGGACAATCCGCTCGGTCTGGCAGCTCCATTCGAATCGGATTCGAGGGCGGACAGATGCCGCTCATCCGCCGTCTGCCGAAGCGTGGCTTCAACAACGCGTCCCATCGAGTCCAGTATCTCCCGGTGAACCTTGACGCTCTCAACGCGTTTCCAGACGGATCCGTTGTGGATGAGGCGGCCCTCCGGAATGCCGGGCTTGCCAATGGGAACTCGTCGGGAATCAAGATTCTTGGAACCGGCGAGTTGAAGCGGAAATTGACCGTCAAGGCTTCTGCCTTCAGTGCCTCTGCCAAGGATGCCATTGCTCGTCTGGGGGGTGCCGCAGAAGTCGTTGGGAAATGACGGGGATTTAGAACGGACCGCCCATGCTCAGCCAGCTGTTCAAGACCTTTTCGAATTGTCTGAAGATTCCGGAGCTTCGCTCCCGGATCATCTTCACGGCGCTTGTCTTGATTGTGGCCCGGCTGATTGCGATGACTCCAGTTCCTGGGCTGAACGGGGCGGAGCTCGCGCGGTATTTTGCGGAACAGGTTTCCAAGCAAAGCAGTGGCAATTCCATCGTTGCCCTGTACAGCCTCTTCACCGGGGGCGCGATCGAGAATTGCGCGGTGGGCGCTCTGGGCATCATGCCCTACATCAGCGCGACCATTATCATCCAACTCCTTTCCGCCGTCATTCCAGGGCTCAACAAACTCGCCCGGGAGGAGGGCGGCCGGGCAAAGATCGTGGCCTATGGTCGTTACCTCACGGTTCTGCTCTGCCTTGGGCAGGGCTTTGTTATGGCGCTCGGTTGGCAGAATCCCGAATCCACCTTCCCCGGTTTTACCGGCAACCTAGTATTGGTGGAGAATCCCTGGGTTTATCGGATTCAAACGACCATCATTCTCACGACGGGAACCCTGCTGCTCATGTGGCTCGGCGAACAAGTTACCGAGCGTGGTGTGGGCAATGGCGTCTCGCTGATCATCATGATCGGCATTCTCGCCCGTCTTCCGAATGCGATGAGGGCCATTTGGGCTCTATTCTTCCCCGCTGAGGGCGTCACCCGTTCCGTCAATTGGATGTACGCCGTTTTCCTTATCCTCCTGCTGGTCATGGTGGTTGCGGCGGTGGTGATGATCACGCAAGGTCAGCGGAAGATTCCGGTACAGTATGCGCAGCGTGCGGTAGGCCGAAAGGTTTATGCCGGAGGAACGAATTATATGCCGCTTCGGGTCAATTACACGGGCGTGATGCCGGTGATTTTTGCCCAGGCGATCTTGATGTTCCCGGGCATGATTTTTCAGAAGCTCGGTCTTCTCTACAATCTGCCGTTCCTGTCGACACTGGGCGGTCTCTTCAGTCAGGCCAGCTGGTTCTATATCCTGGCCGAGGCGTTGATGATCCTCTTCTTTTCGTACTTCTGGGTGGCCACCCAGTTCAATGAACTTCAGGTGGCCGATGACCTCAAAAAGGGTGGAGGCTACATTCCGGGGGTCCGTCCCGGTGTGGCGACCAGCGACTTCCTGCACCGGACCATGAGCCGGATCACGTTCGCCGGCGGTCTCTTCCTCGTGGTGGTGGCCCTGATCCCGACGTTGATGACGCGGTATCTGAAGCTCGACTATTCGATTACCCAGTTTTTTGGTGGGACGTCCATGCTGATCACCGTCGGTGTCCTCTTGGACACCATGCGGCAAATGGAGTCCTTCCTGCTGATGCGGCACTATGACGGGTTCCTGAAGAAGGGGCGCGTTCGAGGCCGGATGTAGCCACCCGTTTTTCGTTCTTTGCAAAATCTCTGAGGTCCTCCTGGTGATTCGGGAGGCGTAAGAAGTCAGACAACTCGGTGTCGCCGGAGGAACCATTGGCCAGCCAACGTCCCAAGACCCAAGCGGAGATTACACTGGTCCGAAAGGCCGGTGAAATTGCCGCCCGGGTACTGCGGGGGGCTGCGCGGTTGGTGGTGCCCGGACTCACGACCGCGGAACTCGACCGGCAGGTTGGGGAATTAATCCGGGAACAGGGCGCCGTCAGCGCTTTCTTTGGATACCGAAATTTTCCCGCGCAGTGCTGCCTGTCGGTAAACGAAGGCGTGGTCCACGGTATCGGAAATGATCGAAGGCTTCAGTTTGGGGATCTCCTCAAACTGGACATCGGGGTCCGTCACCAAGGTTTCGTGGGTGACGTGGCGATGTCCATGGCCGTTGGGGGTTGCTCTCCGGTGGCGCAGAAGTTGATGGACGTTACCACCGAAGCGCTTCATCTGGGGATTCGACAGGCGAGGGCCGGCAATCGGGTGATCGAGATTTCCCGGGCGGTTCAAGGCCATGTGGAGTCAAACGGATTCAGCGTCGTCCGCGAGTTTGTCGGTCACGGGGTCGGCCGCACGCTCCATGAAGAGCCGCAGGTCCCCAACTTCGTGGACGAGCGAAACACCGCCCGATTAAAGGCGGGCATGACGATTGCGATTGAACCCATGGTGAATGTCGGCGGTCCCGGAGTAGAAATCCTGGGAGACCGATGGACCGTCGTCACCCGGGATCGGCAGTTATCGGCACACTTCGAACATACGGTCCTCGTCACGGACGGGGATCCAGAGATTTTGACACGGGATGGCATGTCGCCGCTTTACTGAGCGGCGAAGTTCAGTAGGCTGTTGGTCCTTTTTGACAATGAAAGTTCGAGCGTCGGTTAAAAAGCTTTGCGAGAATTGCAAGATGGTCAGGCGGAAGGGTGTCATCCGCGTGATCTGTTCCAACCCGCGTCACAAACAGCGGCAGGGTTGAATCAACTCTATTGAGGTATGCCACGAATCTTGGGAGTCGATATTCCGGGCGAGAAGCGAATTGATGTCGCCCTCCGCTACATTTACGGCCTAGGTCCGGTCAATTCGCGGGTGATTCTCGCGCGGGCCAGCGTGGACCCATCGGTCCGCGCCAAGGACCTGAACGAGGGACAACTGTCCCAGATCGTGAATGCCATCCAGGACGGCAAGTACGTCATCGAGGGCGATCTGCGCCGCGAACTGGGCATGAACTTGAAGCGGTTGCAGGCGATCAAGTCCTACCGGGGCCAACGGCATATGCGCAGTCTCCCGGTGCGCGGACAACGGACGCAGACCAACGCGCGGACCCGGAAGGGACCGCGCAAGACGGTGGGCGTTCAGCGCAATCCCGCGGCGAAGGCCGGCACCACCTAACCCCATTTTGAAGGATTACCATGGCTGAAGAAACAAAGGCCAAGAAAGCCGCACCGAAGAAGGAGGCTGCCCCCGAGGCCGCCGAGGCAAAGAAACCCGCAGCCGAAGCGGCTCCTGCCACCTCCGCCCCTGCAGCGTCCGCTCCGGCAGCTCCCGGGGTGGTCGCCGCCGCCGCCGCCCCGACGGCGGCCGAGTTGTTGGGTGAGGATCTCAAACCCCAAAAGATCGTTCGCGCCAAGGGAGCCAAAAACGTTCCGTTCGGCGTCGCGAATATCGTTGCCACCTTCAATAATACGGTGGTCACAATCTCCGATGCCCAGGGAAACACCTTGAGCTGGAGCACGGCAGGCCGGGTCGGCTTCAAGGGATCGCGCAAGAGCACGGCCTTCGCCGCCCAACAGGCGGCTCAGGATGCCGCCCGCCAGGCCATGGCCCACGGGCTTCGCGAGGTCGAGGTCCGGGTCAATGGACCCGGTTCCGGACGCGAATCCGCAATCCGCGCCCTTCAGGCCGTGGGTCTCGAGATTACCGCGATCAAGGATATCACTCCGGTGCCACACAATGGATGCCGGCCCCGCAAGAAGCGTCGCGTCTAGAACCGGAAACTGATTTCACCGCACTATGGCTCGTTATACCGGCCCCCGCACCCGCATCAGCCGCCGCTTTGGCGCCCCGATTTTCGGCCCCTCGAAGTACCTCGAGCGCCGCAACTATCCGCCCGGCGTCCATGGACCCAAGTCCCGTCGCAAGTTTAGCGACTACGCTGTGGGTCTTGGAGAGAAGCAAACGCTGCGCTATTTCTATGGCCTCCTGGAACGGCAGTTCCGGAATGTCTATGAGCGCGCGCTCCGCATGCGGGGCGTCACCGGCGAGAAGATGCTCCAGATCCTGGAGACGCGCCTCGACAGCCTGGTCTTTCAGGCCGGCTTCGGGGTTACCCGCGCCCAAGCCCGCCAGTTCGTCTCGCACGGACACATCCGGGTCAACGGACGAAAGGTGTCCGCTCCCAGCTTCGCCGTGAAGGTGAATGATGTGGTCGAGGTCCGGGATCATGCCGTCAGCCGCCAGCAGGCCACGAAGAGTCTGGAGGGTTCCACCAGCCGCGTCGTTCCCGACTGGGTCGCCGTGGACAAGGAGCATCTCAAGGCGCGTTTGCTGCGCGTGCCGTCCCGCGACGAGATCAACCCCGTCGCCAACGAGCAGGCGGTCGTCGAATTTTACTCCCGATAAACTCCACCAAGCCCTGACGCTGGTCGTCGGGGTCTGCAATTATATGGGATCATCCACCGCCGGGGAGTGGCGAGCGGAAGGGTCCAGTTTAAAATTGCGCCATTAACCAACATGCCTGTTCGTCTAGGTCGTTTCGAGTTGCCCAAGAGGCTGGTCAAGGATGAGACCACTGCCACCGATCACTTCGCCCGGTTTGTCGCCGAGCCGTTTGAGACCGGTTATGGTCACACCATTGGAAATTCCCTGCGCCGAGTCCTGCTAAGCTCGCTTGAGGGGGCTGCCATTGTGTCCGTCAAGATTGACGGCGCGATGCACGAGTTCACCGCGGTGGACGGCGTGGTGGAGGATGTCACCGACATCGTTCTCAACCTGAAGAAGATCAAATTCCGGGTGCACAACCGCGAGCCGCAGACGCTGCTCCTGTCTGTGAACAAGGAGGGCGCGGTCACCGCGGCGGACATCCAAGTCAATCAGAACGTGGAGTTGGTCAATCCCGATCAACACATCTGCACGATTGATCGCAAACGCAAGTTTGAGATGGAGTTGGAGATCAAGGTGGGACGCGGATTTTGCCCGGGTGAGGAAAACAAGAAGGTGGATCAGGCGATTGGTGTCATCGCCATTGACTCACTGTTTTCCCCCGTGTCGAGGGTCCGGTACACGGTCGAACAGGCTCGTGTCGGTCAGAAGACGGACTACGACAAACTGATTCTGGAGCTTTGGACCGATGGACGGCTCTCCCCGGATGATGCGCTGACCCAGGCTTCCGCGATCCTGCAGCATCACCTCGACGTGTTCGTGGGCTACGACAAGAATGCGATCGAATTTGAGGAAGAGCAGAAGCCGGTGGACGACGAGAAGGCAAAGCTGAAGAAGCTGCTCAACATGTCGGTCAACGAGATCGAACTGAGCGTCCGCGCCGCCAACTGTCTGAACAACGCGAACATCACCACGGTTGGGCAACTCGCTCTCAAGACCGAGCAGGAGATGCTCAAATACCGCAATTTCGGAAAGAAATCGCTCAACGAGATCAAGGAGAAGCTGTCGGCCCTCGGTCTTGCGCTTGGCATGAACATCGATCCGGCCCTGCTGGACGCCGCACCGCAGCCGGCGGAAATCCGCAACTCCTAACCCCTCATTTCCATGCGCCATCTCAAGCGCAACAAAAAGCTCGGCCGCAAGGGCGACCATCGCAACGCGATGCTCGCCAATCTCGTTGGCAGCCTGATCAAGCATCGGCGCGTGACCACCACACTGTCCAAGGCCAAGGCGGCCCGCCCCGTGGCGGAAAAGCTGGTCACCTTGGGCAAGCGCGCCCAGGCCGCTCTCAGTGCCGCATCCTCCACCAGCGATCCCAAGGCGAAGGCCGCTGCGGTTGCTGAGAATGTTCACTGTCGCCGTCTCGCCGCCGCCAAGCTGCGCCAGCAGACGCGTACTCACTTTGTCGGGACTCCCAAGGTCAAGGGCAAGGTGCTGCGCGAGCAATGGCGTGAGGCGCATGACGTGGTGCACCTCCTGTGCGACCACATCGCCCCCGTATTCAAGGACCGCAACGGCGGGTACACCCGGATCGTTCCGCTCGGGCAGCGCAACGGCGATGCGGCCGAGACCGCGATTTTGGAGTGGGTTGAAACTCCGTTGGAGAATGCCGCGGGCGAAGGTGCGACCACCGCTGAAACCGCGGCTCCCGCGAAGTCCTGAACCTCGGACGTGGCCGGTAACCGGTTACCTCCGAATCAAAAAGCCCGCCGGAACTCCGGCGGGCTTTTTTGTTCTTGAGGGAGGGAGCCTGTTTCGGATCCCGATTGGAGCGAGGTGCGTCCGTCGAACGGGTTCAGCCCGTGAGTCTGGAAGCGGAGAATCCGAGCAGCCTCGACTTGGCCTTTTGGGAAAGGATTGGGAATCGATCCCCGGGGTGAATCCCAGCGGAATCGCGTTATATTCCCGTGTTTTGGACTTCCTAGTCCAAGCCGCCGACGCGGGCCATCCGGTACACGTCGGCAATTTTCTTGTCGTCGGCGCGGATGCGTTTGGCGAGGGATTTGGCGAGCTCAAAGAGGAGCGGATTCGCCAGTTCGGGCTGCTCGCGGCACAAGCGGTCAAATCGCTCCGCTGTGATCCGCAGCAGGGTCGAGTTGCTGTTGGCCACGACATCGGCAGAGCGAGGGCCGCCGTCAAAAAGGCTCATCTCCCCAAAAATGTCGCCGGGTCCGAAACGGGCCAGCTCGGTTTCCTTGCCTCCCGCCATGATCCGGGCGCGGACTTCGCCGTCGAGTACCGCGTACATCGCATCGCCGGGAGCACCCTGGCGCACGACGGTTTTGTACTGCTCCACGCGGGCGATTTCCATCAGTTGGACGAAGCGGCCCAGCTGCTGGTCGTTCATGGTGGCCAGCGCCTTTACACGGCGGAGCATGCCGGGACGGAGTCCGGAAACGAGCAGGGTGGTGTCGCCGGTGGCGGTGTCCGATTTGGGGCCGGTACGGCCGGCAAAGGCGTCCGACAATTCAGGAAGTTCACCCGCCTTGTTCCAGCGGTTGCCAGCAACGGAATAGATCCAGGTTTCGCCGAGGACCCGCTCGTCCTGAATCCATTGGACGAGCGTCGCCAAGGGAACGGGGCCGTACACCACGTCATCGGCGGCCCAGACTTTGAATTCAGGCTGAGGGGATTGGTCGGACATTGCCCGGTGATCAAACCGCCAGACTGGGGAATTTGGGAGAGAAATTTCAACCGGGCTCAAGTCGGCGGAGCTTCGCTACTTCGATTGTGAATTTGACCCAGGCCCGGGGCGAATTCAGCGTGCGTCCATGCATCGAATGCTGCGGGAGGGGCTGCTTTTGGCTCTGGTGGGTTGGATGGGATGCGTTCCGGCCGGGGCCGGAGAAATGCTCCTCAAGCCGGTGGCGGACACCACAATCCTGGGGATTAATCCCGAGAACAATTTGGGGGCGACCCCGGAGTTAATCGTGGGGTCGGTCAATCGCCTGGAGAGTGACATCCGCGCGCGCATGCTGCTGCGGTTTGACCTTTCGGGATTGCCCCCGGGAGCGGTGGTGACGCAGGCGGTGTTGGGGGTCGAGGTGCTGGTCAAGCGGGATGGATCGGCCCCGGAGGGCGTCGGGGTTCATCGGATGTTGCGGGACTGGGGTGAAGGCTCCAAGAGTGGGCTTCAGGGAGCAAAGGCGACGGCAGGAGAGGCGACGTGGAACTCGCGGTTCAAAGGGGGCGGCGCCTGGGCTGAGCCCGGGGGGAAGAGAGGGACAGACTTTGTTTCGAGGCGAGTTCGGTGACGACAGCGACGGCCTCGGGCTCATTCATTTCCGGAGACCGCCGGTCTCTTGGAGGACGTGCGGGCTCCGCAGCGGAGCCGACCCGAACTTCGGATGGATCCTGGTCGGCCGCAATGAAGAGGTACTGGCCAGCGCCTGCCGCCTGGGTTCCGGGAGCATCCCACCGCATCGCCCACCCTCCGACTTCTTTTGTATTCAAGGCCGAAAGTGGTGCCGTTTGATTCCGTGGGATTGCAGGAGAGGCGATTCAGCTGAGCTTTCACGCTGATACCGGCAACACTTTCATTCGTGTGGTATCGCGCTGCGCTGGCGGGGACGACGTGGCAGACCCTGACCAACGTAGTGAGCAAGTTTGTCCCTATCGACGTTGTGGTCTCCGGATGTTCCCGTGGGGACCGTGTGAAGTTCTCTATCAGCTCGTGATCACGGGCAGGTGGATTAAACCTGTCGGGATCACGCGGGAATTCGTTCAGCAGATGCGCTGCTGCGGGCTTCCCCTGGCGGGAACCGCTGTGGCACGGTTTCCAGACGTCCCATGACCGCCACCGACTGGAAGCTGATTGTCCTTTGCTCCTCGCGGCGATTGAGCGCTGGTCCTCTTGATCACGCGATTCAAGGTCAATGCCTTTATCTCCCTGCTCCTTGCCTCCATGGTGGTCGGCAGCGGGGCGGTCCTGCTGGGTCGGGTCGTGCGGGATGCTGCGGGCAAGGAGTCTGCCTACAACATGCTCGGAGTGGCGAAGTCATTTTCCGACGGCTTGGGCGCCACTCTCGGCAGCATCGCCGCGATCGTAGGACTGGGCACCATGTTGGGAAAGCTCCTGGCCGAGTCTGGTGGGGCTGAGGTTCTGGCGCGCCAGTTTGTGGCGTTTTTTGGGCCCCGTCACATTCAGTGGTGCATCATGGCTCTGGCGCTGGCCGTCGGATTGACCACGTGGTTTACAGTGGGCCTGGTCCTGCTGCTGCCGATCCTGTTGACTTTGACCCATGAGACGAAGCAGCCCTTCCTGCTGCTGACCCTGCCGCTGCTTTCATGCCTGTCAGTCATGCACGGGGTGATGCCGCCGCATCCAGGCCCGGTCGTCGCGGTCGAGTCCCTGCACGTCAACATGGGCCTGGTCCTGATCTGGGGATTCATCATTGGCATTCCGACGGCCGCGGTCGCCGGGCCCCTCTTTGCGCGTTGGGCGGTTCAACGGGTGGAGGCACATCCGCCGCCGGTACCGCGGAAAGTGGGTGCCCTGCCCGAGGGTTTTCGTCTTCCCGGATTTGGGCTGACCTTGTTTTCGATCCTGCTGCCGGTGGTACTGATGTTGGTAGCCACGCTTGCGGAGCTGTGTTTACCCAAGGGGCATGACCTTCGGGAGACCGCAACGTTCATCGGTAATCCCACCATCGCGCTGACCGTGGCGGTGCTGTTCGCCTCCTGGTCGCTGGGATTGTCGTGCGGATATCGTCCAGCGGAGGTACTGAAGTTTACCGAGTCTTCAATTGCGGCGGTCGGAATGACCATTCTTGTCATCGGCGGCGGTGGCGGGTTCGCCCGCGTGCTCCGGGACAGCGGGGTCGCGGAGTCCATCGGACGTCTGGGCGAAATGGCCCAGTTGTCGCCATTGCTATACGGGTGGTTGGTCTCGGCGTTCATCCGCGTGGCGACCGGATCTGCAACGGTGGCCATCACGACTGCATCGGGACTCCTGATCCCGGTGCTCGCATCACATCCCGAACTGGGCCAGAACCACAAGGCCCTGATCGTGGTGGCGATTGGATGCGGCTCCCTGTTTTTGTCCCACCTCAACGACGCCGGGTTTTGGATCGTCAAGGATTCGCTCGGATTGAGCGTCAACCAGACGCTGCGCACCTGGACGGTTTGCGAGACCATCGTCGGCATATTCGGGATGCTGCTGTCCCTGCTGGTGTACCGGATGCTCTAAGCCACGGTTCAGGGAGCGGTGGCCAGCGACTCACGGAGCGTCGCCGCCAGTTGTTCGCTGAGGCGTGCGGTCAGGACGCTGAGGGTGGCGGCCAGCGCGCCGGGGTCCTGGGAGGGCGGAGGACCGGCCAGGGTCGAACGGAACTCACCGCTGCGAAGTGTCTTGTCGCCGGAAGGACCGGTAATCCGCCACCAGGCAGCGAGAGTCCCCGTGCCCCGGGTATCCACATCCAATTGTTCCACGTTCACATAAACCCCGCGGGCCACTTCGTCCCGGGACCACGTGGAGATCCGGATCTGGTCGGTGGGGAGGAGTGTGGCGAGATTTGCGGCGAGAGTACGTTGGAATGAAATGTCCAGGCGTTCCGCCCAAAGGGACGCCTCGAGATAGTGGATCTCGTTGGTCCCGGATCGGACAGCGAGGGAGGGTTTCAGGAGGTACGAAGGCATCTGAACGAGGCCGATGCCGAGGGTGGGGCGCGCCGGGTTGGGGGAGGGAGCCGACGGTCGGCCGGGTGAACTCGGAGACAACAGGTAGCTGCGGGTCGACACCGTGTTGGGTTTGGGAAGGCATCCTGCCGCGAGGATGGCCAGGATCCCGGAGACCGCGACGCTTTGGATTCGGCGGGGGCGTTTCATGGTGTTTTTTCGGGAGGCTTTCGTCCGGTGAGCAACGCGTTGGGATTGCGCTGGAGGAACTCCGCCAGGTCCGCGAGGGCGCGGGCGGCGTTGGAAATTTGCTCGAGTGCCATGGTGGCATCGTTCCGGAAGGGAGTGTCAGGTCCGACCATTCCGGAGAGACCCTCGATGCCGCGACGAAGCTCCTTCAGGGTCCGGTCCGCTTCTGCGAGGGTGTTGGTGGCGCCGGAGGACAGCACCGTCAGGTGGCTCCCGGTTTCGTCCACGACCCGTCGGGCGTCTGCCAGCGTCAGGCGAAGTTCGGAAAGGGAATTGGTCAGGTCGGGCGAGGTGAGCACGACGTTTGCAGAGTTCAGCAGGGTGGTGACTCCGTGGTTGATCTTCTTCAGGTCAAGCGCCGCGAGGCTGTCGTCCAGTCGGGTAAGCAGCGCATTGAGCTTTTCCGAGATTCCGCGGAAGTCGACCCGTCCGAGGTTGGCAAGCAGTTCCTGGATGCTGGTGGGAACCGTGGGAATCTCGGGATATTCCGCGCGGAGCTGATGAAACACCGGGGGCGAGGCGTCAGAGACCATGTCAAGTTCCACATACAGCACTCCTGTGACCAGGCTTTCCGCATCCAGCCGTCCCCGGAGCCCCTGACGGATCCGCTCCTTGAGAAACGTGGGGTTGTCGAGGTCGATCTGCTGGTCGGACTTCTTGGCCAGGATGTCCATGTCGATCTGAACGATCACCGGGTTGGCGAAGTCATTGGTGGCCTGATTATGGCGAAGCAGCACCTCGTACACCGAGCCGATGGTGACCCCGCGCCACTTGACGGGCGCGCCCGCGTTGAGGCCCTTCATTGAGGACTCAAAATAGAGGATCAGCTTTTCCTTCGTCGTGAACAGATTGCCGGATCCGAACACGGCGAGACCGAGGACGCCGAGGGCGAGGCCGGCGACAATGAAGATTCCGATCAGGGTGGGATTGGTCTTCTGGCTCATGGATTCTTCGGGCTGGCGGTCGGGGCAGGGGCGGGTGCCGGGGATTTGCCGCGGGTCAAAAAGTTGCGGACCTTCGGGTCGGAGGACTGGACGAGTTCCTTCGGGTCTCCGGCGGCGAGCATGGTTTTGGTGTCGGCATCGAGGAAGATGCAATCGTCCGCGATGGCAAAGATGCTGGCCAGCTCGTGGGTGACGACCACCACGGTGGCACCAAGGCTGTCCCGGAGCTCGAGGATCAACTGATCGAGATTCCGGGAGCTGATGGGGTCGAGTCCGGCGGACGGTTCGTCGAAGAACAGGATTTCCGGGTCCAACGCCATGGCGCGGGCGAGGCCGGCCCGTTTGCACATCCCGCCCGAGATTTCCGAGGGATAGTACTCCTCAAATCCCGCCAGGCCGACCAGAGCCAGTTTCAATCGGGCGATCTCCCGGATGTCGGCCGGCGACATTCCACTGTATTCCGCAAGGGGCAGGGACACATTTTCCTCAAGAGTCATGGAACTCCAGAGTGCGCCCCCTTGAAACAGGACACCGAACTGGCGCAGTTGAACTTTTCGTCCGTCGTCATCCTGATTCCAGAAGCTCTTTCCGTCGTACAGAATATCCCCCTGAGCAGGACGGATCATCCCAATCATGTGCCGCAACAGGGTGCTTTTGCCGCAGCCGCTGCCGCCCATGATCACGAATACCGATCCTTTCCGGACCGTGGCCTGGACATCCCGCATGACCACGTAGGATCCATAGGCCATGGTCAATCCTTGGATCTCGATCTTGGGGGGGGCGGAAATCACGGGATGGCGCGGTTCAAATCCTGAGGGCGTTGCACAGGATGGCGAAGATGCCGTCCGCAGCGATGATCGACGTGATGCCGGCGACGACGGCTTGCGTGGTGGCACGCCCCACGGCCGCGGCATTGTTTCCGCAGTGCATTCCCCGGAGGCAGCCCGTGTAGGCGACGAGGAACCCGAAGAACCCCCCCTTGAACACACCGAGAAGGAAGCTTTTGATCTTCACGGCGTGGAGCGTGCGTCCGAGATACTCCGTGGTCGTCACGTCGAGCATGGACACGGACACGAACCATCCGCCTGAGATGCTGATGAGGTCCGCGAACAGCACCAGCAACGGAGTCATGGCCACGAGGGCGAGGACCCGGGGAAGGACCAGGAACTCTATAGGGGCGATGCCGAAGGTCTGGAGCGCAGCGATCTCCTCATTGACCTTCATGGTTCCCAGGTGAGCGGCGAAGGAAGCACCGGTGCGGCCGCACAGGATGATGGCGGTCATGATGCACGCCATTTCCCGGGTCGTCCCAATGGCGACCATGTCCGCGACGTAGATGCTTGCCCCGAACTGTGCGAGGGAGGTGGCTCCGACGAAGGCGAGGATCAATCCGATGAGGAAATTGATGAGGGCAACGATGCCGAGCGCCTCGGGTCCGGTTTCCTGGATCACCTGCCACAGATCGCTGGTTCGGAATTGCGCCTTGCCCCGGACCATGCGGCCCAACGCCTGAACCAGTTCGCCGAGAAACGTGAACAGGGTCAGGGCTTCCGCGGCAGCATCGAGGGTGCGATTGCCGAGGGCCGCGAGAAAGGTTTCCTTGTTCTGGGAGCGATGCGCATCTCGGGCCTCAGGAACCGCTGCGGCGAGTCGCAGGAGGCCCCGGACGCCCTCCGGCAGCCCGTCCTCCTGGAGTTCGATACCACCCTCCGCACATCGGGCCCGAAGTCTCGCAACGAAGGCGACGAATCGGGAATCCCAGGCGCCCAGACATCCGGTTTCAATCCTTAGGGACCGGATGCCTGATTCCCCGGCCAGGGATTTCAGGGCGTCGTCGAGCGGGGGAATGGCATCCCGTTTCCGCCAGGAACCGGAAAACTCCGCCACAAGGGTGTCCGGGGAGATTCTCCGGATTCCGAATTCAGGCGGGGCGGCAGCAGCGGACATGGCTGGGAGGGGCGGCGGGAGCCGGCGCGGGAGAGGCTGACTGGACGACGCCATGGCGACAAGCGCCCATCCGGTCACCCGTGGCACAAACTCATTTTCCTTCCGGAGTAAGATTGAGAATTACCCATTGGCATCGGGGCTTCCGGTGGGCCACCCTCTGGATCGGACCGACGCAATGAAACTCCGAAACCCAATGTTTTGTCCGCTGGCGTCCTGCCGAGGGTCCCGGAGTCGGTCTGCTCCCGTGAGAACCATTTCGCTCCTGCTCGTCTCCCTCGGCCTGATGGCGGTGGGGTGCAAACCGAAACCTCCCACGGTGGCGCCTCTTCCACCCGAGGTTCAGGTCGTTCCGGTGGTGGCCACAAATATCCCCATCTACCGGGACTGGGTCGGCACGCTCGACAGCGAGGTCAATGCCGCCATCTCCGCGCAGGTCAGCGGGTATCTGCTCACCCGGAACTACAAGGAAGGCAATGTGGTCACCAACGGGCAGGTCCTTTTCCAGATCGATCCGGCGCCATTCGAAGCGACGCTGGCCCGCGCCCAGGCGCAGTTGGTGGAGGCGCAGGCGCACAAGGAAAAGACGGCCCTCGACGTACAGCGATACACCCCGCTGGCCAAAGTTCAGGCCATCAGCCAGCAGGAACTGGACGACGCGATCCAAGCCGACAAGGCGGCGGCGGGCCAGGTCGAGAGCGCAAAGGCGGGAGTGCTTCAGGCCCAGATTAATCTTGGATTCACGACGATCCGGTCCCCGGTAACGGGTGTCGCCGGTCTTGCAAGCCTCACCGAAGCCCAGGTCGGAAATCTGGTGGGCCCCAGCACCGGGCCGCTGACCACCGTGACCAAGACGGATCCGATCCGAGTCTATTTTTCGGTCTCCCAGCAGTTCATGATCCAGATGCAGCAGCGGGACCTTGCGGAAGGTCGGGCTCCGCGGGCCGGGTCCGATCCTGAGGAACGGGCGCAGCTGGATCTTCTGTTGGCGTCCGGCGAATCCTACGGTCGCCGCGGAAAGGTCCTCTTCGGCAACAACCAAGTTGACGTCAAGACGGGGACCATCCGCGTGGTTGGCGAGTTTGCGAACCCCCAGAGCTTGCTGGTTCCCGGCATGTTTACCCGGGTCCGGGCCTTGATTGGCGTGGAGACGAATGCATTGGTCGTCCCGCAGCGGGCGGTCGCCGACGTCCAGGGGCGTTCCCTGATCGCCCTGGTGGAAGGGGGGGACAAGATCCGGATCATCCCGGTCCGGACCGGAGAACGTTTCGGCTCGCAATGGGTGATCCGATCGATGGTTCCCGGAGAGCTTAAGGCCGGTGACCAGGTGGTCGCCGAGGGGATTCAAAAGGTTCGGGACGGCGCTCCGGTGAGGCCGGTGCCCTTCGCCGTCACCAACGCCCCCGCTGCGCACTGACGGATTTGTTCACCTGCCCATGATACCTCCGGTTTCCGCACGCTGACGCCGCATGTCGAAGTTCTTCATCAACCGGCCGATCGTCGCGATGGTCATCTCCATCCTGATGGTCATCGTCGGCGTCGTCGCCATGCTGGGACTGCCAATTGCCCAGTTCCCCAATATCGCGGATCCGCAGATCCAGGTGAAGGCGACCTACCCCGGTGCGGACGCCCTCACCGTCCAACAATCGGTGGCCGTGCCGATCGAGCAGCAGATGTCGGGCGTGGATAACATGGAGTACATGTACTCCCTGAACGCCAACAACGGGAGCATGACCCTGACCGTGGACTTTGATGTCAAGACGGACCCGAGCACCGACCAGATTCTCTCCCAAATGCGGCAGAGCCAGGCGAGCTCCCAGCTTCCCTCCGCCGTCAACAATCAGGGCGTCATCGTTCAGAAGTCCACCGCGGCGCCGCTGGTGCTGTTCGCTCTTTATTCGCCGAACAACACCTATGACGGTGTCTTCCTGGCGAACTATGCGGTCATCAACCTGAATGATCGCATGACCCGCGTTCCGGGAATTGCGAGCGTGACCGTGTTCGGTTCCGGACAGTACGCGATCCGGCTTTGGGTCAAGCCCGACCGCCTGGCACAGATGGGCATCACCGTCCCGGAGATCATCGCCGCCATTCAGGCGCAAAATACGGTGAATCCGGCCGGACAAGTGGGGGGCGAGCCCGTCCCCAAGGGACAGGAGTTCACCTACGCCGTACGCGCCCAGGGTCGCCTGGAGACGTCGGAGGAATTTGGCGAGATTGTGCTCCGCGCCGCGCCGGGCGGGTCGATCGTCCGGGTGAAGGACGTCGCCCGCGTGGAGTTGGGCGCGCAGAACTACACGATGCTGGCGCGGTTGAATGGACGGCCATCGGCCATCATTGCCCTCTACCAGCTTCCGGATTCGAATGCGGTGGATGCCGCGCGTGGTGCCCGCGCGGTGATGGAGGAGGCCAAGAAGAGTTTTCCGCCGGACATGGACTACGCCACCTGTCTGGACACCACCCTGGCCGTGACGGAGGGCATGAAGGAGATCGAGCACACGCTCGTGGAGGCCCTGATTCTGGTCATCATCGTCGTCTTCGTCTTTCTCCAGGGGTGGCGTGCGACCCTGATCCCGTTGCTGGCGGTGCCGGTGTCCCTGGTGGGAACGTTTGCGCTGTTCCCCTTGTTTGGGTTTTCGATCAACACGCTTTCCCTCTTCGGACTGGTCCTGGCGATCGGACTCGTGGTGGACGACGCCATCGTCGTGGTGGAGGCGGTCGAGCATCACATCGAGAAGGGGCTGTCGCCCAAGGATGCCGCCTTCAAGGCGATGGAGGAGGTTTCCGGTCCGGTGGTTGCCATTGCCATCATCCTGGCGGCGGTCTTCGTTCCCACGGCGTTCATTCCGGGGATCACCGGACGGTTGTATCAGCAGTTTGCGGTCACCATCGCCGTGTCGGTGGTCATTTCGGCGTTCAATGCATTGACGCTGTCCCCGGCGCTTGCAGCCCTGCTGTTGAGGCCGAAGACCCGCGGCACCGGACTGCTGCAAAAGTTTTACGACGGCTTCAACAAGGTTTTCGGCGCGGTGACCAACGGGTATGTCGGCACCTGCCGGTTCCTGGTGCACAAGAGCGTGCTCGCCCTGGCCCTGCTCGTGGGTGCCGCTGTCCTGGCCGGATTGTTTGGGAAGTCGATACCGACCAGCTTCCTCCCCGACGAAGACCAGGGGTACGTGTACGCGGGACTTCAACTTCCGAATGCCGCCTCGATCCAGCGCACGGACGCCATCATGCGTCAGGCTGAGGAGATCATTCTCAAGACGCCGGGCGTCGAATTCTGCACTTCGGTGGTCGGGTACAGCATGTTGAGTGGCGTCAACAACACCTACAGCGGATTCTTCTTCATCACCTTCAAGGAATGGAGCAAGCGCAAGAGTCCCGAGGAACAGTATTCCGCAATCAAGGAGCACCTGAACCGTGAGTTGGGAGGGCTTCCCGGGTCGATCGGATTCTCCTTCCCGCCGCCCGCCATCCCCGGGGTGGGGGCGGCCGGCGGCGTCACGTTCATCCTGGAGGACCGCGAGGGAGGCGGGACGGCCAACCTGGCCCGGAATCTCCAGACGTTCATCGGTGCTGCCCAGAAACGCCCGGAACTGGCGGGCGTCTTCTCCACCGCGCTGCTCTCGGTGCCTCAGGTTTATGCGGATGTGGATCGTGACCAGGTGTTGTCGCAGGGGGTCTCGCTGAAGGACGTCTATTCCACCATGCAGTGCTTCATGGGCGGTGCCTTCGTGAATTACTTCAATCGGTTCGGACGCCAATGGCAGGTGTACGTGCAGGCGGAGGGGGAATACCGGGCCAAGGCGGAGAATCTCGGGCAGTTCTACGTTTTGAACAACGCGAGCAACATGGTCCCGCTGGCGGCGCTGACGACCCTGCGCAACACAAACGGCCCCGAGTTTACCATGCGGTACAATCTGTATGAGGCGGCCCAGATCAATGCGTCCGCGCGGCCAGGATACAGTTCCGCCCAGGCCATGAAGGCCCTGGAGGAGGTCTTCGCCGAGACCATGCCCGAGGGGATGGGATTCGACTACATGGGCATGAGTTTTCAGGAGCAGAAGGCGCAACAGGGCGTGTCCCCTGTGCTGGTCTTCGGGTTCTCCCTGCTCTGCGTGTTCCTCATTCTCGCCGCGCAGTATGAGAGTTGGAGCCTACCGTTCAGCGTGCTGCTTGGGACGCCCGTGGCGGTGGCGGGCGCGTTTGGGGCCCTGATGGTGGGGCATTACGAGAACAATGTGTATGCCCAGATCGGATTGGTGATGCTTATCGGACTCGCCGCCAAGAACGCCATTCTCATCGTGGAGTTCGCCAAGATGGGCTATGAGGAAGGCAAGCCGCTTCTCGATGCCACTTTGGAGGGTGCCAAGCTGCGCCTGCGGCCCATCCTGATGACGAGCTTCGCCTTTATCCTCGGGTGCGTGCCCCTGGCCAAGGCGGATGGCGCGGGCGCTCTCTCACGTCAGGTCATGGGATTCACGGTGATCGGCGGTATGTTGGCAGCCAGTGGCATCGCCATCTTCCTGATCCCGGTGCTGTTTTACGTCGTAGAGAAGCTCAGTGGTGGTGACCAGGCCCATGCCGCAGCGTCCGCAGAGGGCACGACCGGGTCCGTCCCGGCACCGAACAAGGAGGCTCATTGACCATGAACCGAAACGCCTGGCTTCGGCCCCTGTCCTGGATTTTGCCGGCCTTGCTGCTGGCCGGATGTGCGCTGGGGCCCAATTACAAGCGTCCTGAGGTGGCCGATCCGAAATCGTTCCGCTTCGGCCCCCCGCCGACCACCAACTCCTTTGGGGATCCCGGTTGGTGGCAGGTGTTCCAGGATCCGGTGCTGGCGGGATTGATTGGGACGGCCATCACCAACAACTACGACCTCAAGCGGGCGATCGCCCGGGTGGAACAGGCGCGCAATCTGGCCGTGGCCGCCAAGGCGCCCTTGTATCCGCAGGTCGGATACGGCGGCGGCGTGGGGCGCGGTCGGAATGCAGTGCTCAACAATCCCACTCCACTGGATGGCGCCACGGAGAGCACCGCCTCGGCGACCCTCAACGCAGCGTGGGAAATCGACGTCTGGGGTCGTATCCGACGCCTTAGCCAGGCGGCCCAGGCGCAATACCTCGCCACGGACGAAGTGCGCCGGGGTGTGACGGTGTCCCTCGTCAGCGAGGTGGCCACGGCCTATTTCCAGTTGATGCAGTATGATCGCGAGCTGCAAATCCAACGGGATGCCACCAATGCGTATGCCGGGAGCTATCGCATTTTTGATCAGCGCCGGATCAATGGGGTGGCGTCGAAGCTTGAGACCGATCGGGCCCTCGCCGCGCTTGCGAATGCGGCGGCGGTCATTCCCTCGCTCGAACTCAGCATCGCACTGACGGAGAATCAACTCAGCGTCCTCCTCGGTCGAACCCCGGGGCCGGTTCCCCGACGGTCTCTGTCCGACGATCCCAATTGGCAGGCGGACATCCCGACGGGGCTTCCCAGCGCCCTCCTGGAACGGCGCCCGGATGTTGCTGCATCCGAGCAGCTCCTGATCGCCGCCAATGCCAATGTGGGTGCGAATCTCGCCGCAATGTTTCCCCAGTTCGGTCTGACGGCGTTTTTGGGCAAGGTGAGTCCGGAGTTGTCCGCGTTTACCGCAGGAACCGCCAACGCGTGGAACGTGGGGGCGACCCTGGCGGGACCGATCTTCCAGGGGGGACAGCTCCGCGCCCAGTACCGGGCGGCCAAGGCAAAATTTGACGAATCGCTGGCCAGCTATGAGCAATCGGTGCTGACCGCATTCCAGGAGGTCTCGAATGCGCTCATCTCCCGGCAGAAATACGCCGAAGTCCGGGTGGCCAACGAGCAGGCGGTGGTTTCCCTCACCTCGTCTGTGGACCTGGCAACCCAGCGGTATCTGAACGGCAAGTCGAGCTACTACGAGGTTCTGCAGGCGCAACAGGAGTTGTATCCCAGCCAGCGCGCCGAGGTGCAGGCGCGGGTGAACGAGCGCCTCGCCGTGATCCAGCTCTACAAGGCGCTGGGCGGTGGCTGGACGAATACCGCACCGATGACCGTCCGTTAAAGCGTCCGGATCGGATGGCCGCTCAGGGTCGAAGACTTTCCCGATCCAACCACTGCAACGCGCCGTCAAGATCCTCGAAGTCCCCGTCCAGCTGGGCTTCGAAGGCCGCGGACAGGATTCGGCTGAAGTCGGGACCGGGTTTCAATCCCCGCTCAATCAGGTGGCGACCCAGGAGAATGGGACGCGGGGCACGGGCGGTCACCTGAAGCTCTTCGGCCAGGGACCGGAGGCGAAGCAATCCGGGCGGTGGCCCCGGAGGGGCGGGCGGACGCCCCGAGGCGTCGGCGAGGATCAATAGTTCCAGTTCCGCGAGCGCCGCCGGCGCGAGCCGGTTTGCGAGACGGCGGACACTCCGCGGAGAGTTCTCCTGGAGGTGCGCGAGGTGGCTGGCCACGAGTCGGCCCACTTTCATTCCCAGATCCTCGGACGCCCCGATTCGGTTCAGAAACCTCTCTGCCAACGGAACTCCCGCCGCCTCGTGTCCGGGGGAAACAATGCGACTTCTCCCTTGTCGTTCTTCGGTCCGAGTGCAGGCAGGTTTCCCGAAATCGTGGCAGAGCGTGGCGAGCGCGAGGAGGATCCGGCCTTCGACGCCCGAGGATTTCCAATCCTCAATCCGGACGAGAGCGTCGAGGCAGGCAAGCGTGTGGACCCAGACGTCGCCCTCGGGGTGCCATTCCGGATCCTGGGGGACACCCTCGAGCGCCTCGATCTCGGGGTAGTGCCGGATCCATCCGGAATCGCGCAGCCACAGGAGCCCGGCCGAAGGGACACTGGATTCACCCGCCCACTTGAACCACTCCGCGCGGATCCGCTCGACAGCGAGTTCTTCGTGGCGGCTCGTAATCCCGCGGCAGAGCGCCAGCGTTGCGGGGTCACCCGTCATTCCGAAGCGGCCGGCAAACTGCATGCCGCGAAGCACCCTCAGGGGATCCTCGTCGAAGGCGGCACTGGTGTGGCGGAGTCTCCGATGTTGCAAATCCTGCCTGCCCCCGTGGAAGTCCAGAAGTTCGGAGCGTCCTGGATGCCACATCAGGGAATTGATGGTGAAATCGCGGCGTGCAGAGGCTTCCTCGGGTCGGAGATCCGGAGCGAATTCCACGGCGAATCCCCGGTGTCCGGGAGCCACCTTGGAATCGCGACGGGGAAGGCTGAAGTCGTGGGTTTCCCCGGGACCCACCGTCAGCTTGATAACCCCGAACGATTTCCCGACCTGGTCCACCCGCCCCCAGCGGGAGAGCGCGGAAACGAGGCGATCCCACGGGACCCCATACACCTCGACATCGAAATCCTTGGGCACAATTCCCAGCAGCCAGTCCCGAACGCATCCGCCCACCAAATGGGCGTCCGCAAGTTCGGGTGTCCCGCGGAGAATGTTCCGCAGGCTTTGGGGAAGAATTTCGTTCATCGGATCGGGAGTCCGGCCTGGAGCGAGAATGCCTTCGTCCGGCGTGGCGGCATAGGGGGCAGTTCGCGGGTCCCATCTGCAGGCTGAGATCCGACGGTTGCTCCTTTTCGGTTGGGGCGGCATCCGGATTCGCCCACGATTGCTCCGGGTGATCGCCGTCATCTTTAATCCGACCGCCCGGGGAGACCGGGCCATCCGTTTCCGCGAGCATCTCGCGGAACTCGGAAGGGATGTCCGTCTGGTCCCCACGCGCGCCGCCGGGGATGCCCGGACCCTGGCGGCGGAATTGGTGGCGTCGGGATGCGACACGCTGGTGGCCGCCGGGGGGGATGGCACGGTCAACGAGGTGCTGAACGGGTTGTGTGATATCCCCGGTGGGCTCGCGCGGACGCGACTTGCAGTGATTCCCCTCGGGACCGTGAACGTCTTTGCGAAGGAGATGGGAATCCCGCATGAAGTCCGGGGAGCGTGGGAAGTCATCCGAAGAGGCAGGGACCTTTGGATCGACCTGCCGTGCGCCCAGTTCACGGGGGAGGGCGGAGTCCGGGAAACCCGATATTTCATCCTGATGGCCGGGGCTGGCTTGGATTCCCGAGCCATAGGTCTCGTGGATTGGGGATGGAAACGACGGGTCGGTCCCTTGGCCTATGTTTGGGCGGGGATTCGGGCGATGAAGCCGCCGCATCCGAAGCTGACGGTGTCGGTCGGGGGGCGGACCCATCCGGTGGAGTTGGCCGAGGTAGGAAACGGACGATTCTACGGCGGGAAGTTTCCCATGTTTCCCGGGGCGCGGCTGGACGATGGGGTGCTCGACGTAACGCTTTTTCCGAAGGTGGATTGGGCGTGCGCGGTACGGGTCTTTCTCCGGTTGATCACCCATCGGCTCCCGGGCTCCCGCGATGCCCTCCTACTGCAAGGGCGGGAAATTAGTTTGGATTCCGATTCCCCGCTCGCCCTGCAGTTGGACGGAGATCTGGTCGGCAGGCTTCCTGCGACCCTGACGGTTCGGTCGCGAGCGCTCAGGGTGGTGGTGCCCTAAAAAGCTCCAAATTTCGGGGCTTGTCCGAACCGGTGCTTCCGAGTAACGGGGGCTTGTGTTCCCGACCCCGTTTGCCTTGTCCCGGCCGCAGTTCACCTTTCGCTGCCTGAATTGGTTTCTCGTGGCGACGCTCCTTTGGTTGGTGGGGACCTCTCAGTTCGAACTTTCGGCGGCCGAGGCGCCGGTGTCCTGGTTCCGCGAGGTCACCCCGATCTTCAAGCGCTCCTGCAATGGATGCCACAATCCCAACAAGCTGAAGGGGCAGGTGGACACCTCCACCTATGCCGGGTTCCTGAAGGCAGGGAAGCACGGCCCCAACTTCATCCCCGGGGATGTGGAAAAATCCCTCGTTGTGGATCAGATCCGCGGCAAGGAACCCGAGATGCCCAAGGAGGGGGATCCGTTGTCCGCGGCCGAAGTCGCCCTGATCGAACGCTGGGTTCGCGAAGGGGCCAAGGATGACACGCCGGCCGACGCCTATTCGACCCGGCTTCAATCCGCCCCGTCCTACACGACGCCCCCGGTGACCACGGCGCTGGCCGTTTCCCCGGATGGCCGCTGGCTCGCGCTGTCCGGGTATCACGAAGTGTTCCTTTTGGATGCCGCCACCCTGGACTTGCGGGCGCGCCTGATCGGGGAATCGCCCCGGATTGAATCCCTGGCGTTTTCGCAGGATTCCAAGCGCCTCGGAGTCGGGGCCGGGGCTCCGGCCCGGTTCGGCGAGGTACAGGTTTGGGAGACCGGAACGACCAATCAGCTTCGTGCCTGGAAGCTGGGGAGTGATTCGCTCTTTGGGGTTTCATGGTCTCCGGATGGCACCCGGATGGCCTTTGGCGGGGCGGACAAGAGTGTGCGCGTGATCGGGTCCGAGGATGGGAAGGAGTTGATGAAGTTCGACAACCACAGCGACTGGGTGCTCCGGACCGCCTGGATGGCGGACGGCAAACGCCTCCTGAGTGCCAGTCGTGATCGGGCCATGAAGTTGATCCAGGTCTCGGACGGACAGTTCATCGACGACGTCAACAAGTTGTTGGAGCCGGTGGTATCGATGGCGCGGCATCCCAAGGAGGAATGGGCGGCGTATGGCGGATCCGAGGGCGGGGTGAGGATTTATCGCACCAAGGAAAACCAGGAACGCACCGCGGGAAACAACGACGTCAATCTCGTTCGAGAGTTCGAGCGCCAACCCGGACCGGTCCAGGCAGTGGCGTTCAGTCCTGATGGCTCCCTGCTGGCGGTCGGGGGGCAGGGAGGCGAGGTGCGGATCTACAAGACGGCGGACGGTGCCCGTGCGGCGACGCTCGGGGGGCACGCGGGGGCCGTGTTCGCCCTCGCCTTTTCGAGCGACGGCCGCCGCATTTACACTGGGGGCTTTGACGGGTTAATCCGGGGATTTGATCCCGCGAACGGGCATTTGGAGGTCGTGTTCGTGCCGGTACCGTTGACGGGAGCGAAGGTTTCGGCGGGTTCCTGAAGAACGTCTCGCGTTGGGAATTTGGAATGTGTTGGGCCTTCTGCCGGTTGACAGGGGCTGAATCGAATCCATCGGTGGGGGGCCGGTTGGTCGGCCGATGCATGAGTGATTCCAAGCGGGTGTGGTTGATAACGGGAGGGTCGTCCGGATTCGGTCGATCCTTGGTGTTGGCGGCCTTGGCGGCTGGAGACCCGGTGGTGGCGACGGCCCGGAACCCGGACTCGCTGGCCGGTTTGGAGGCCGCGAGCGCCGGGGCGATGCGGATACTGACACTGGACGTGACACGTCCTGATCAGGTGCGGTCCGTGGTTTCTGAGGCGGCTGCCTCTTGGGGACGATTGGACGTGGTGGTGAACAACGCAGGGTACGGCCTGGTGGGAGCCCTGGAGGAGTATGGCGACGATCAGATCGAGCGGAATCTCTCCACGAATCTCCTTGGTCCGGTGAACCTGATTCGCGCGGTCTTGCCGACGCTGCGGGCCCAGCGCAGCGGCCACATCATCAACCTCAGCGCCGCAGCGGCGATTTCCAACTATCCGGGCTTCTCCATTTATGGCGGCGCGAAGGCGGCGCTGGAATCCATTACGGAATCCCTCCGCCTCGAACTGGCGCCGCTCGGGATTCGCGTGACGTTGGTGGAGCCCGGGCCGTTTCGGACCGAATTCATTGCTCGGTCCCTGGATCGGGGGGCGAGTCGGATCTCCGATTACGATGGAAGTTCGGGGCGCTTCCTCGGGTTCCTGCAGAAGGTCGACGGAAAACAGCCGGGGGATCCGGATCGGGCTGCGGCGGCGATGGTGCGAATGGTGCATGGGGACCGGGTTCCGCTGAGGTTGGTGCTCGGGAAATACGCGATCGACAAGACCCGGAAGATGCTGGCGGCACGGGAGGCGGAGTTGAAGGAATGGGAGGCGATTGGGACGGCCACGGATTTTCCGGTGGGAGCGTGAGGGGAGTAGTATTGGGTCATTGGTCATTCGTCATTCGGGGGCCTCCCAAGGACCAAGGACTAGTGACCAATGACCATTCGTTCACTTTGCTCCAGGTCCAAAATTCCCCTTCACGGGGACGGTTGCCTGTCGTTCACTGTCGCCCGCTTTTGGCACGCATGAAAATCGTTCTCGCTTATTCAGGAGGCCTCGACACCTCCGTCCTGCTCTCTTGGATCAAGGACACCTACGGCAACGCCGAAATGATCGCCTTTTGCGCCAACATCGGCCAGGAGGACGAACTCAAGGGCCTGGACAAGAAGGCGCGCAAGACTGGCGCCTCCAAGATCTACATTGATGACCTCCAGGAGGAATTCGCGCGCGACTTCATTTTCCCGATGATGCGGGCGGGGGCAATTTACGAGGGGCAATACTTCCTCGGTACCTCCATTGCACGCCCATTGATCGCCAAGCGCATGGTGGAGATCGCCCAGGCGGAGAAGGCGGATGCCATTGCCCACGGGGCGACGGGCAAGGGAAACGACCAGGTCCGGTTTGAGCTCACGGCTGCCGCGCTGGCGCCCGAGCTGCAGATCATCGCCCCTTGGCGGGATGAGCGGTATCGCAAGGATTTTCCGGGGCGACAGGAGATGATTGATTACTGCGCCGCCAAGGGGATCCCGGTGCAGGCCAGCGCCAAGAAACCCTATTCCATGGACCGGAATCTTCTCCACATTTCGTACGAGGCGGGAATCCTGGAGGATCCGTGGTACGATGCCGGCGACCTGAAGAACCGGGATTACTTTACGACGCTCTCCGTGCTTCCGGAGGACGCTCCGGACAAGCCGGAAATGGTGACCCTGGAGTTCGTTCGCGGGAATTGCGTGGCCGTAAACGGAAAGAAGCTGGATCCGCTCGGGGTGATGCGCACCCTGAACAGGATTGGGGGGAAGCATGGCGTGGGCCGCGTGGACATGGTGGAGAACCGGTTTGTCGGAATGAAGAGCCGGGGCGTGTACGAGACGCCGGGCGGGGCGATTCTTCATTTCGCGCACCGGCAAATCGAAAGCCTGACCATGGACCGCGAAGTGATGCACCTGCGCGATTCCCTGATCCCTCGTTATGCGGAGCTGGTGTACTACGGTTTTTGGTTCGCGCCCGAGCGCCTCGCCCTGCAGGCGCTTGTGGAGGAGTCGCAGAAGAACGTCACGGGCACTGTCCGGGTGAAGCTTTACAAGGGCGGCATCCATGCCGCGGGCCGCAAGAGTCCCGTCAGCCTTTACAATCCGCACATCGCCACGATGGAGGCGGATCCCACCAAGGCCTACAATCAGGACGACGCCACCGGCTTCATCCGGCTCAACGGACTTCGCCTTCGGGTGAATTCCACGGTCAACGGGGCAAGGAATCTGGCAAAGGCGGGGCGCTGACCCCTTCCATTATCACCGACTCTGCCGTTGACAGATTCCCGTCGTCAGGACAACTGTATGGCAGTTCGCACACAATACTTCGAAATGAACATTCTCCCTCGAGTCCGTTCCCGTGCTCCGGGTTTTCGGTCCGCCTTCACCCTGATTGAATTGCTGGTCGTCATCGCCATCATTGCCATTCTGGCGGGCATGCTCCTGCCCGCTCTGGGCAAGGCGAAGACCAAGGCGCAGGGGATTTTGTGCATGAACAATGGCCGGCAGCTCATGCTGGCGTGGAAGCTGTACTCGGGCGATAACAACGATGTTCTCGTCGCCTCGCTCACCCCGAATCCCAATCCGTTAAAGCGTGTGGTTTGGGTCGAGGGAAACCTGGATTTCACCAGCCCCAACAGCACGAACGTGAAGTTCATCACGAACGGGCCGCTGTTCAAGTACGGGGGGCAGTCCACGACGATCTACAAGTGCCCGGCGGACAAGGCGGCCATGGGCAGGATTTCCAAGTCGAAGTTCACGCCGCGCATTCGCAGCATTTCCATGAGCCAGGTGTTCGATTTCGGCGGCTGGCTTCCCGCGAACAAGTACAGGACCTACGAAAAGGATGCGGACATTGTGAACCCCTCCCAGACGTTCGTCTTTGTCGAGGAACACTCTGACAGCATCAACGATGCCGCATTCGCCGTCCAAATGATCCCTGAGAGTGCGACCAGCGGGAACATCATCGACATGCCCGCTGCCTACCACAATGGTGCCTGCGGGTTCTCCTTTGCGGACGGGCATTCTGAGATCCATCGATGGGTTGGAAAGACCATTCAACCCCCAGTGAAATACGATGGCTCGGTCGCCTTGAACGTGCCGGCGAAGGATTCCCTCGTGGATGCGAAGTGGATGTCCAAGAACTGCACGGTGGCGAAGTAACGGCAGCGGGGGGCCGCGGAACAACGGGCGGGTCGGCAGAGATTCTGCATGCAGGATTTCTCCGAGCCCGCCCGGACCATTTTCCGGGGGGGTGACACGGTTGTCTTTCCGGAGCGCTCCCCCGGCTTCGGCGTCTGTGCACTACGGGGCCTGCGTTTTCTCCATTCAAGACGGCCTTTCGGAAATCCACCGATGGACGAGGTCTGGGTGGTCCTGAACAAGATGGTCGAAAACAACGGCCCCTTTCGCCCTTCGGAGTTCGAATCTGCGTGA
>JAXMHR010000016.1:0-128104 GCA_046346705.1 Verrucomicrobiota bacterium
TCTATACCGCTGGCACCTACCCGATCGGTTTCAACGGGCTGAAGTCAGTTCTGAAGGTGCCCTTTGACGAGCCGGCGTCGGCCTGGGAATCCAGTCATAATCCGCGGGACCGGACGAACCGCATCCACTTCATCCTCGGAACGGACCAATTCGCGCCAAGGACGGGGCTCCGGCTTACCCTTGAATTCCCCACCGGTGGAAAGGCCGACAAGCCCAACTTTGGAGTCCACGATATGGTCGTGCGTCTTCGAAACAGCGGCGGCACTGCCGTCACGCTCCTTTCCCAACGCTTGAGTGGCCCCACCAATCTGAGCCTTTCCTTCGTCGCGGCCGCCGTCGGAGCCACCACGGGCCCCAACACCATCGAGGTCGTCCGGACGGGCCCGGGCGACAGCGAAGAGGACAATTCCATCCAGTATGACTTCGTCCGACTGGAGTCGATCACCTCCGCCCCCTCAACGAACACACCTCCGCCGCCGCCGGATCCGGGTCCCGTCACGTTACCCACGGATACGACCGCACCTCTGACGACCGCTTTGACGTTCCTCGGAACCGGGGGCACCGCAGCTCCCCTGACGTCGACGGGCGGCGGTTCCGGCAGCACGGACATTCCATCTGATTCCGTTATTCGTCTTGGCGGCTTGACCTACCGGGTCCTCACCTACGGGAAGCCCGATGCCCAACGAGGCAAACTTCGGTACCTGGTGGAAGGAAGCTCCGACCTCCAGCATTGGCGTATCGATGAAACGGAGGAGATCGGGCGCAAATCGAATGGGAAATGGGTCAATGTCTCCGTCCGGGACCGCTTGTCTCTGGAGGAAATCCCCACCCGACGTCTTCGCCTTCGCATTCTTCCTGAACAGTGGAATGGCTCGAATGAGGAAGATGGGGATTCCAAAGACCGGGAGGATGATCGTAAAGGCCGAGAATCCGACTAGCCTGAAGGGCCGTCCAAATTCGGAGGCTGCATCGGTCCAAGGAGAGCGAGCCCGGGTTTCAGGACAAAAGTCCCTCCAAGGCTATTTGGACTGAATCCAATTCACGATCGATGCTTTCTGGGGACGGTATTCGCCGTCCCGAGAAAGGCAGACCTCCAACTCCGATCGTGAAATGAATGCGAACCCCCGTCCCCCTTCCTGGAAGACACTCCAATTCCTTGTCCTGCTCGCCGGATTCAGCGGGCTCCCTGCTGCGGCAACAGCCGGAACCGTCCATTTCTTCAACGCCGGCCAGACCACCAATCTCGTTTCGTCGGGCGCGACGTTCGACTCGATCGAAAGTGAAGGCTACGAGTTCAAAGTTTCCAGGGACAAACTGTTCACCGGCGGTGTGGGCATGACCGACCCGATCGGCCGGCCCATCCGGATCCACTGGCCCACGGGCCTGGAGGCCCAGTCCGTGACGACCGGCCCCTCCCCAGGCCCGGCGCGAATCGACATTCGGCGCACAGACGGACAGCCCTTCGCCCTCCCCACCTTTACTGCACTACTGCTCGCGAACACGGCCGGCGCCGGCGGGGCGATCGAGGTCATGCCGCTGCTCCACGGCGTGGATGGCGCAGCCGACCCGTTCGCTTACGACGCCACTGGATTCTACGGAAGCCAGTTCACTTACGTGACCCCGGAACTCACGGGATTCGACACCTACCAGTTCACGCTTTATGTGGACTTCGCTCTCACCGAACTGGAAGCCGTCGATGCAAATCCGGACCCGCCCGTGCTTGGAATCCAGATTCTCGATGCGAATACCCTGGAACTTTTCTGGCCCTCATCCGCTCCCGGGTTCCGGTTGGAGGAAACCGCGGATCCGGCCCTCGGCCCCTGGAGGCTGGTTCCGGAAGCCGTCAACACCGTCGGGGGGATTTCGAGCGTCCGACGAGCGCCCAACGCATCAACTGGATTCTTTCGCCTCAAAAACTAGCCGTTCCAAGTAACCCCGCGAGTCATCCCGTATCCCGGTCCGGCAAACTCGCAGATCCTGCCGGGTGGCAAACGCGATAACCGCCTACTCCCTCAGGCTCGAAAGGTACTCAATCAGGTCGCGCAGGCGCCGGCTCCCCAGGACCTCCGCCAATCCTCCGGGCATCGCAGACCTCCCCCGTTCGCGGGACCGGATCCGTGCCTTGGGAATCTCCGTCTTTGTTCCATCGAACTGACGCAATACCAGTCGCGACGCGTCCTCGGAAATGGCGATCCCGGTTTGAAGTTCCCCGTCGTCCATCGTCACGAGCACGGTCTCGTAGCCAGGGGCCAGCCGGTGATCCGGAAACACCACGGACTCCAACAAAGTCGCCCGATCCAACTGGCTACCGATCTTGCTGAGATCCGGTCCCACCTCTCCGCCGCGCCCCCAAATCTTGTGGCACCGGATGCACTGGACCTCGGGGCTTTGGAAAAGACCCTGCCCCGCTTCCGCAGATCCCCCCGTCATCGCGAGTCGATATATTCCCAGCGGATCGGCACGCAGGGTTTCCCGAACCCGGGTCACCCGAGCCTTCAACCCGGCATCCGAAGACGCCTCGGCGGCCTCCACGAGGTCCAACCGCAACCCGTCGGCCACCTTCCCTGAAATCAGCCGATCCATCCAATCCGACAGCAACGCTGCCGCGGCGGGGTCGTGGATTCGGGCCAGTCCAGAAAACGCCGCCTGCCGGTCGGAATCCGTCCCGCTCTCCAACACCGCGCCCAACAGAGGGACGGCCCCGGGTCCACCCAACCGAGCCGCCAACCGAAGCGCCAGGCCGCGCACTCCGGGATCCGATACCGTGAACAACGCCTCCACCGTTTTCGCGAGCGAGGGATCCTCCAAATCTGAAAGCGCCTGGAGAGCCGCCGTGCGCACCGGACCCGTTTTACCGTCATTCAGCGCAATCCGGGTCAGGATCGGACCGACTGAAGTCACCTTCAACCGCGCCGCAGCCACCGCGGAAGACACCACTACCGCGTCCGCGGCGTCCTCGAGAAGGAGCCCGACGCGAGTCTCCAGCGCCGCCCGGGCGTCTGCTGAATCCCGGCGGGGATTGGGAGGCCGCCACAAGCCGGTGATACGATCCCGTCCCTCGTTAGCCGGCCACGCCGCCAGTGCCGCAATGCCGTCGGCCCGGAGATTGACGGCAAGTAGGCGATTGGTCGCGAACGATCCGAGTTTCTCTGCCGTTGCGGTCGTTCCCACGCGCAGACAGGCATTCACCACGCGCCGGGAAAACGCCGGCTCTCCCAGCCGCGCATCCGAAATGGCCGCGAGGTCGGGAAGCGACGCGGAGATCGGCAGATCATGGATCGCCCGGGCCGCCTCCGCCCGAACTGCGGGATCTGGATCAACGAGAAAGCGGGACAACTCAGGACGCTGCTGACGCCGAAGTGCGACGACCACGACCAGTCGGACCGACGACTCCGGATCCCGCCCAAGACGCAGGAGCCCATCGGCGTCGGTGCAACCCAAAAGCCCCTGTACGACTGCGTGACGCAGGATCGGATCCATCCCCGCGGATCGCCTGGCCAGCGCCACCAGCGCCTCAACCGCGGCCGAGTCTCCAATGCGCCCCAGTGCCATGGCCGCTTCCCGACAAACAGACGCGTCAGCGTCCCGGCAGGCACCGATCAGGGTCGGGGCCGCTCCAGCATACCGGAGTTCGCCCAGGACGGTTGCCGTCACCCTTCGGATTCCTGATTCCGAATCCGAGAGCAAGGGGATGAGGGGATCAAGGGCCCGTGCGGGATCGAGTCCACCCGTACGTCGAGCGCCGCGGGCCAGCTGTCCCAGTGCCCAGACCGCGTGGCGCCGAACCGAGACTGGTCGGGACGCCCCAAGAGCTTCAACCAACGGTTGCACGGCCGCGGATCCCCGTGCGACGAGCGCAAACTGGGCCTCCTGCCGGACACGTCGGTCGGCATGTGCCAACAGATCCAAACAACGCTGGATCGACAAGGACTCCATCCCCGCACGCAGCAGCGACGCCGTCTCCGCACCTGTGGCGCGCTCCGGGCCCGGCGGAGGAGTCAACAGGTGGATGCGCCCCCGGTTGGCCGGTTCCCAACCGTCCGTCCAATCCAGCAACCAGACCGCACCGTCCGGACCAAACGCAACATCGGTTGCATTCACACCGCGGATCCATTCCGAGCGATCGACGACGCGGAATCCCGCTCCGTCCGGCACCACACGGAAGCGCCAGAGCAGACTGTCATTGGAGGAGCCCCGAAAATCCGTGAGGAGGAACTGCCCGTTCCAGGACGCATCGAGACCGGTGCCCGGATAGAGGCAGTTGCCACAGGGTCCCGCCGAAAAATTGGCCACCGGAGGAACAATGTAGGCGGGTTGTCCCGCATGCGCCGGTTTCCAAAGTCCCTCGGTGATCCAGGGTGACGTGGCCCCCGGCCCTTCCGCGCCGCCCCGCCATCCGCCACCCTGCGTGAACTTGGGATTCTCCGCCCACTGCCATCCGATCCGCCACCCGCTGTCCCCGCCCGCCACCACCTGCACCCAACGCGATTCATCCTCAATGTTCGCATTGTTGTCCCCGGTGAACAGGTTTCCCCAGTCGTCAAAAACCAGCCCCTGAGGATTCCGCAATCCCTCGGCAACCATTTCCAGGCCGCTGCCATCAGGCTCGAATCGAAACACCGCGCCACACCTGATTCCCAATCCAGCGTCCTTCATGAGGACATGCGAGGCCCGATCCCCGACCGAGACATAGACGCGTCCGTCCGGACCCCATGTGAGTCCGTGAAGATCATGCCCCAGCATGGAAATCCGGACGCCATGACCGTGACTCAAGCAGCGACGGAGGTCCGCGATGCCATCCCCGTTGGTATCGGTCAGCCGCCAGATGTCCGGAATATTGGCGAACCAAACGTCCCGACCCCGGGCTAGGACGGAGGATGCCACCCCGTCCAGCGGCGTGTTGAATCCCGAGGCAAACACCTGGGAATGGTCCGCCCGGCCATCGCCGTCCGAATCCGTGAGGAGGCGCACCCGTTCCGATTGGACGCTGTAGAGCGACAACCCAGCATCTCCCCAAATCCGCCGCATCAGCGCAAGTCGGTCATCCACCGTCCGCGAAGCCACGTCCTCGTCGAGCCACGGCAGTAGATTCCGGATGTCGGGCACACCCCTCCACGCCCGGAGGCTTTCGGCGACAAACACGCGGCCGTCGGAGGTGACGTCGAATGAAACCGGATGAACCACGTCCGGCTCAGCCGCCCAGACCGACGCCTTCCATCCCGGCGGAAGGCTCAATCGTCGGAGATCGTGTTCAGCCTCGGCACGACCGGGAGGAACCTCGGGAAGCTGGAACGAAGAGGGATCGGGAGGCGGAACCGCATGTTGTCCGAACAAGCGGAACCCCAGCAGGACCAGACCCGCGGCACATCGCAGCACCCCGGAACAAGTGCGAACCCCACCCCCAGAGACTCGATCGGACCGCATGGAGATGACCTTCATTCCGATCCCGGGAAGCCGACCGTTTGAACGCTTATCCTACCGACGGTGCTGAACGTCCGGCTTCGCGCAACAACTCCCGCAGCCGGGTCTTGAGCAGTTTGCCCGTGGCGTTACGCGGCAGGGACGGCATCACGATCGCGCGACGCGGAAGTTTGAAATCCGCGAGCCGCTCCTTGAGGAATGCCAATAGCGCCTTCTCGTCAAAGGTCCGCCCCTCATCAAGCGCGACGAACGCCACCGGACGTTCCCCCCGGCGTTCGTCCGGCTCGCCAACCACCGCGCATTCGCGGACGCCCGGAAACTGGTAGATGATCTCCTCAATCTCGCGGGGATACACATTGATGCCATTCGGCTTCAGCATGTCCTTGAGACGATCGGTGATCACAAAGTAGCCGTCCGGACGCCGGTGACCGACGTCGCCGGTTCGCAGCCAGCCATCCACCAGGGTCTCGGCCGTCTTCTCCGGTGCGTTCCAATAGCCGGCCATCACATTACCACCGCGTACCCACAATTCGCCGTCCACTCCATCGTCCAGTGGATTTCCCAGCGGATCGCGGATGCTGATTTCCACGTTGGGAATCGGCACCCCGATGGTGCCCGCGATCCAGGGTCCCTGGACGGGGTTCACCGAAACCACGGGACTTGCCTCGCTGAGTCCGTAGCCCTCGATCAGTGGCGTGGTTGGGTGCCGCTCATTGAAGGCGCGCAGGATTTCGCCGGGCAGCGGACCCGCGCCGCTGATGCACAGGCGGAGGGGAAGCTCCAGTCCGGGGGGAAGTCCGGCCAGCAGTCGGAAGACCTGCGCCATCGCCGGGAGCACCGAGCCGCGGTTCACCAGGATCTCCTCCAGCATGGCCTTGGCCGGATGCAGCGACTGGATCAGCACGATCGATCCACCCGTGAGCAGCGGCAACAGCAGCGACACGGTCATCATGAAACTGTGGAACATCGGCAGCATGAGAACGAACCGATCCACATCCACGACCTGAAGGATCTGCCGGCACGACTCCACATTGTGGAGCAGGTTGCCGTGGGTTAGCATCGCTCCCTTGGGGTGGCCGGTGGTGCCACTCGTGTAAATCAGAACCGCGAGATCCGAAGCCGCGCGCGGCACCGGCACCCCTTCACCCGGAACGTCCGGTTCCACGGGGAACTGTTCCGCCGTCAGCACCGGAAAGGGCGTCCCATCGGCGGCGGTGAGACCCGATGCCAATGCGCCATCCGCCAGGATGACCCGCACACCCGCATCGGCGAGCAGGTAGGAAACCTCGGCAGGCTTGAGGAAGTTGTTCACTGGAACGGCCACCGCACCCGCCGCAAGAATCCCCAGCAGCGCGGAGACGAACTCCGGTCGATTGTGCATCCAGATCGCCACCCGGTCTCCCGGCTGGATGCCATGGCGCTCCCGAAGCTCCCGGGAGACCCACGCCGACTGTCTAACGAAATGGCGATAGCTGAACCGGTGGGTGGCCCAGAAGAGCGCCGTCTTGTCCGGATGCGCCTGCGCCGAGACCAGGAACGCGGAATACAGGTTGGTCAACATGTCTTGGGGAACCCGCGCCAGTTGACCGGTCAGCCCCCCGAGCCGTCAAGCCGCCGGGCGGGCGGGCAAAGGCGCGCGATCAGATTTCAAGGATCGGAAGGTGCGGGCCCGAGTTGTCGATAGGGAACACCGGAACCCACTGTCTGGGAACCATCGCCTCTACTCTGAAGCACTCTGGCACCGCGGACTTGAAGAATACCCCGGGCGGCTCCGTCTGGCAGTGAGGTTCCCAATCCCATCCTTCCTCACCATGAAATCCCGACACCGACGTGAAATCCATTGGACGGCAATTCTCGCCGCTGCGGCGATGGCCGCGGGCTGCACCCATCCGAATTCCCGGCAGTCGACACCCAAAACCGTTCAAGTCACCGGCTGGGTTCAATTCGCGGGCCCCGTGCCGGCACCGCGGACCGTCGCGGTGCCAGCGGCACTTGCGAATAAGGTTCCCAAGGGCCTTACGGTGCAACCCTACCTTGTCAGCACCAATGGTGGATTGGCGGATGTTTTAGTCTACGTCGTCCATCCGCCAAGCTGGACCGGTTCGGTGCCAACCCAGCCCGTCACCCTGTCGATCTCGAATACCGTCTGTCAGCCGCCCTTCCTCGCAGTCTTTACCAATCAACCGGTTCGAATCGTCGCTCGGGGAAATCCGAATCTCAATTTGCAGTGCAACTCCAAGTCCGATCAAAATTGGAATCAGGCCGTTCCGGGCAACATGGAATTCGTTCGCCGCTGGGATAAGCCCGACGTCAGCATCCGGATCAGCGACAACAACGCCCTCTGGCTGGTCGCCCGGATCGCCGTATTCGATCACCCCTGGTTTGCGATCACCGATGCCCAGGGTCGTTTCACCCTGCCGTCGCTGCCTCCGGGACACTATGAGGTGGAGGCGATTCACCGGCGCTGCGGACGCCAAACCAGTTTCATCGACGTCCCGGTCCACGGGACAAGCCCCACCTTCACGATGCGGCCACCCCAGGAGGTGCCCACGCGGTGACGCTGCGGCGCGCGAAGCTCCGGTTCGACTTGGAGAAGACTTGCCCCCGCGGCAGGTCTTCCGCGGCGGACTCTCGTTGCCGGCTCCTCGCCCAGCCCTTAGCCTTTCGCCGGAACGAAGGATCGCGGCCTGAATCCGCCGCCGGCGTTCCCACAAACGATGCTCGCGCTTCTCGATTACGGTTCCGGCAACATCCGCAGTGTTGAAAAGGCACTCGTTGCCTCGGGTGCGGACGTGCGGCGGGTGACCTCGCCCGCCGACATTGGCCCGGCCCGCGGACTTGTCCTGCCGGGCGTGGGCGCCTTCGATGATTGCCTTCAAGCGCTCCAACGCCAGGAACTCGCCGGGGCGGTCCAGGATTGGATCACCTCGGGACGCCCTTTCCTCGGGATCTGCGTCGGCTATCAGGCCCTCTTCGATCGGAGCGAGGAATTCAATTCGTGCGCCCTTGGTCTCGGAGTGTTCCAGGGGCCCGTCATCCGCTTTCAACCGACGGCCGCCGAGCCTCACCTGAAGATTCCTCAGATCGGATGGAACGAGGTGGAGATCACGCCCGCCGGTGCCCCGATGTTCGCGGGAATTTCCGACCGGTCGCACTTCTACTTCGTGCACAGCTTTTATCCGAAACCGCAGGACGAATCGATTATTGCGGGCCGGACGGAATACGGAGCCCCGTTTGCCGCGGCCGCCTGCCACGGCAACGTCTGGGCAACGCAATTCCATCCGGAAAAGAGCCAGCGCGTCGGCCTCCAATTGCTGCGCAATTTTTCTGAGTTTGCGCGGAAGAACTGAGCACCGCGCTTTGAGTGCGGCAGCGGAGCTGCCGCTCTGGATTTTGCGCGTCGGTCGCGTCCCCGCGTCAGTGTCAAAGTCCGCGTCGCCGCAAAAAAGCGGTCGCTTCGCGCCCGCACTCCAGATTTGGGAGCGGTGGCAGAGTGAAGCGGCGACACCGCTTTGGGAACGCTGGAGAAATGGCAACTCGGGGACCCCCGATACCGCGCGACACGCCGCGCTGCCGCACTTGTCGCCCGGAACGTCTAAGGACTACCCTCCGGCATGGCGCAGGGATTTATTCGCGGTGTACTCACGGGGGGGGTCACGGCCGTCCTGATTTCGTTGTCCACGGTCCGCGCCGACGACGCCGCACGGATCCAGATCCTTCGGCAATTGGTCCAGGACCCCTCACCCAAGGTGCGCGTCGAGGCCCTGCGCTCGCTGGCGAAGATCCACACCGCCGAAGCAGCCGCCCTAGCACTGTCCGTCCTCGACCGGCCGATGGATCCCACCCTCGACTATGCGCTTTGGCTGACGATTAATGATTTGTCGGATCCATGGATCCAGTCGCTGCGCGATGGTTCCTGGAAGACCGAAGGACACGAAAAGCAACTGGAGTTTGCGCTCAAGGCGATCCGGCCCGAACAGGCCAGCCAGGTCCTCGGGCAGTTGATCGGTGGCAAACCCCTGCCCGCGGATGGCACGGGCCCCTGGATTGAACTGATCGGTTCCGCAGGAACCCCGAAGGAATTGCGGGCGCTGTTTGACCAGGCGCTCCAGGGAGGATTCCAGGATGCGGCAACGGCACGGGCGCTGGACGCCTTGGCGGCGGCAAACCGCCTTCGAAAGACCCGCCCCGGCGGCAGCCTCAGTGACCTGAGCCGACTCCTGGCGTCTCCGTCCGCACCCGTCCAGGTCTCCGCACTGCGCCTCGTCGCCGAGTGGAAGGACACCGGAGCCGTGTCCCGGGTCGCGACTTTGGCCGGCGCCGAAGCCACACCGCCTGCAGTGCGGGACGCCGCCTTTGACACCCTCCGCACCCTCGGCGGTCCGGGGGCGTTGGATGCGCTGGCCGCGCTGGCCACCAGCAAGGATCCAGCAATCCAGCGCAAGGCCGCAGCGGGGCTGGCGTCGCTCGACATCGGGAAATCGATTCCTGTCGTCCTTTCCCTCGTCCGTTCCCCCATGCCCGAAGCGGACGCCGTGGCATTCTGGCGTGCAATTCTTCCCTCCAAGGGTTCCGGTAAGGCCATTGCGTCCGCCCTGCCCGAATCGGGGATCGATCCCGGGGTTGCCCGGGCGGGCATGCGGGTGGCCCGGGAAGGCGGACGCAGTGATCTCGATCTCGTGGTCGCCCTCGCCCGTGGCGCCGGTCTGGCCACCGATAGCACGGCGGCCTCGGCGGAAGTGATTCGCGAGATCGCCGCGAAGGCGCTGGCCCAGGGTGACCCGGCCCGCGGCGAACGAATCTATCGCAGAAATGACCTGGCCTGCCTTAGCTGCCACAGCATCGGCGGCTCCGGAGGCCGGGTGGGACCGGACCTCACGAGCATCGGCGCCAGCGCTCCGCCCGATTATCTCGTGGAATCCCTGTTGTTGCCGAACGCCAAGATCAAGGAAGGCTTCCACAGCCTTCTCGTCACCACCAAGGACGGCACCGAGTTCACCGGCACCCTGGCGAGGGAAACTCCCGAGGAGGTCGTGCTGCGCAATGCCGCAGGAACCGAACAGGCCATTCCCAAGACCGACATCGCCAAGCGGGAACAGGGCACGCTGTCCCTGATGCCCGGCGGTCTTCTCGATCCTTTGAATGAGCAGGAACAACTCGACCTCGTGGCCTTCCTCAGCCGGCTCGGAAAACCGGGCGACTACGATGCCGCGCGGGGCGGCGTGGCCCGACGCTGGCGCGTCGCGCAGACCGTCCACACCGACGCCCAGGCTGGTCGGGAACAGTGGCCGATGGACGCGGCCTGGGACGACAAACGCTGGAAGCCCACCTACTCCCTCGTCAATGGATCCGTCCCGAAGGCATTGATTGACGAGATCACCCAGGCCGAACTGTGGTCCGGACGCCTCGGCGTCTATCTCGCCACGGAAGTGAGTGTCTCCAAGGCGGGGCCAGCGGAATTCGCACTGACCGCCGGGGACGGTGCCGAATTGTGGATCGACGGACGCAAAGTGGGAGGTACCGGATCCAGCCGCGTCGATCTCACGCAGGGCACCCATCGTGTCGTGGTCCGACTTGATCCCAAGCGGGTACCTCCCTCGGTCCGACTGGAATCCGCGGATGTCGCATTTTCTCTGAACTGATTCCGGTCTGGAGGGTCTGAACGTCCGTGACGCCGCTGCCGCCACCGCATCATCACCGCCTTACGGCCGCCGAAGGATGGCTCGAGCTGGGGCTCCCTTCCGAGGCGCAGTCCGAACTGGATTCCCTGCCGGTGGCATTTCAGTCCTCCCCGGCGGTGCTGGACGCCCAATACGCCATCTGCGCACACCGACAAGATTGGGACACGGCCTTTGATATCGCAGAGCGCCACGTTCAGTTGCATCCGCACGAAGTCGCCGGATGGATCCATCGGGCCTACGCCGCCCGCCGTAAACCGGGCGGGGGCCTGTCCGAAGCCTTCGAACTCCTCCAGCCCGCCGCGGAACATTTTCCGGAGGAGGCGGTGGTTCCCTATAATCTGGCCTGTTATTGCGCCCAACAGGCGGAGCTGAACCAGGCCTGGAAATGGCTCGAACGCGCCACCAAGATAGGCGGCGCGGAAGTGATCCGCGGCATGGCGCTCGCCGACGCGGACCTTTGCCCCCTTTGGCCCCGCATTGCGGAGCTGAAATAGGTCTCCAGCCTCGCCGCCTCTGCTCGGTCTCCTTCCACGTTGTGACACGTGGTGACCGTCGCGCCAAATCCACGTCCGGACGCCTGCTCAGCGGATTTCGGAAAGACGCACCTCCGCTCCCCCCCGACGCTTACTTTCATCCGCCGCTTCCATGAAGGTGAAGATCTCAATCGTCTCCTCGGGCTTCACCGGGGCGACTCCGGTCTGAAAGAACCGGACGATAGCCTCGACCAGCGGCGCATAGCCGTCATATGAGCCCACCGCCTGACTCCCCCGGGTGCCCTGGGCCAGCCCTGAATATCCCTTGCCTTCGCTGAACGTCCCGGTCCGCCCATCCTTCCAGCGTCCCGTCACTTGAATCCCCCCCTCGGCGTTTGTCCCGCGCCGAACGCTTTCACACCCGGTTCCCATGACCGTGTACAGCGATTCCACACCATGGACGCCATACCAGAAGAGGTCCGGATGCGTCTTCTCCAGGTGGGCGGGACTCGACGTTACCGCATTGGTCACCGTGCCGATGGAACCCGCCCGCACCGCGAGCGTGTTGCTGGCAAACCGGAGCGACGACGAACTGAAAATAGGGACATTCGCAGCCGCAGCGAGCCGGAAGATTTCCCGGACGTCGGCCACGGAAGCCGCCATCGGCTTGTCGATGTAGAGCGGCTTCCGGGCGGCAATCACCGGACGGGCGGCGGCGAGGTGCGGCCGGCCGTCCACGTTCTCGATCAGCACGGCATCCACGTTTCGGCACAGCTCCTCAATCGTGTCATAAAGTTTCACGCCGTATTTCTCCTGCAGCGTCTTGGTGTAGCCGTCCACGCGACTCCAACTGGACTCGATGTCCGGGCTGCCTCCTTTGAAGGCCGCAACCACCGTCGCACCGGGGACGTGCCCCTTGCTCGCCGGGTCATTCAGGATCTCGGTAAACGCGGTCACATGGGAGGTATCCAGACCCACAATGCCGAGGCGCAGATCCGCGGCGCGTAGGGAGACAGTGGCGAGAAGTATCACAAACCATCCGGGGGCGAGCTTCATGCGGCCATTCCCGCAGAACATCCCCATCGCGCAAGCCCAGAGTCCGCACCGCTTGTAGTCCGGCCTTCAGGCTGTCTTGCCCCCGACTCGCCGCCTTTGCGCCCGCAGGAGACAGGCTAAAGCCTGCACTACCAACACCCCGTTCGTAGTCCAGCCTTCAGGCTGCTCCCCGGCGCACCGGCGAATCTCCATGCTCCCGTTCCGATTGTGGGATTCCATTTGAGTTTCAGGCGCCGTTGCCGCGTCGTTGTCCGGACACCATGAAGCCGCACGAAACGGATCCCCTTCCGACCCGCCGGAGGTTCCTCGAAACCACCGGACTGCTTGGAGCCTCGCTCGCCCTCGGCACTCCCCCGGCCTTTGCTCGACCGGATCCTGCCTCCGAACGCGTCCGAGTTGCCGTCCTCGGACTGGGCCGGGGCATGGACCATGTGAAGGCTTATCTCCAGTTGTCCAACGTGGAACTGGTCGCGGTCTGCGACACGGATGAGCGCCGGATGGCCGCCGCGGTGGAGACCGCCGGAAAGGCCGGCCAATCCCCGAGGACGGTGGGGGATTTTCGAAAGCTGCTGGCCGACCCCTCGGTGGACGCCGTGTCGATCGCCATGCCCAACTTCTGGCATGCCCCGGCCACCATTCTCGCCTGCGCCGCCGGGAAGCATGTCTATGTCGAAAAGCCGGGGAGCCACAACGCACTGGAGGGCGAGCTCATGGTTGCGGCCGCCCGCAAACACCGGAGGAAGGTGCAAATGGGGAATCAGCGGCGAAGCCAGCCCGAGATTCGTGATGCCATCGGACTGCTCGGGTCCGGCGAGATCGGAAAGGTCCGGTTTGCCCGGTGCTGGTACGATTCCAACCGAGGCACCATCGGCCACGGGAAGCCTGTGCCGGTGCCGTCCTGGCTGAACTACGATCTCTGGCAAGGACCGATTCCCGACCGCGTCTATGTGGACAATCTCGTCCACTACAACTGGCACTGGCGTTGGCACTGGGGCGGCGGAGAACTGGCAAACAACGGCATCCACGCCCTCGACATCGCCCGCTGGGGGTTGGATGCCCGATTCCCACTGCGCGTTTCGGTGACCGGGGGTCGTTACCACTTCGACGACGATCAAGAAACCCCTGACACCACGATGGCGGCCTTTGACCTGGGATCCGCCGGGGTCACTTGGGATGCGAGCAGCTGCCTGTCCCGAAAGGAGGAAAAACACCCCTTCGTTGCCTTCTACGGGGATCGCGGAGTCCTCGCGCTCGACACCGGGGCCGGCTACCGGATTTTCGACCTGGAGGGCCGCGAGGTGAAATCCGTTTCCGGCACCTTCAGCGACCTTCCCCATTTCCGGAACTTCATCGAATCCATTCGCAACGATGCGCCGCTGAACTCGGAAATCGCCGAGGCCCAGATCAGCACCCGATGGTGCCACATTGGAAACATCGCCTACCGGACGCACACCGAGGTCGCCGTGGATTCCATCACCGGACGCATCGTCAGGCCGTCGCGCGATATGGAGCGCCTGTGGACGCGTGCCTACCGGTCCGGCTGGGAACCCAAGGTTTGATCCATGCAAACTTTGTTTCGCCGCCTCCTCGCAGCCGCGGGCATCGCCTTCGCCCTCGGCTTCGCCGCCCCTGGGACCGCCCAGAGCCCGTCGCTCACGTGGACCAACAATCTCCTCACCTGGACTGATTCCCGACTGCCGGGCGGCAAAATCGAAATCTGGTACCTGGAGGCGTTCCTACGGTCCGGAGCCCATGATCGGGAATGGGGCCAAACGGTGGTCCGACACAAAACAGAACTCGGATTCGCCGCCCCCGACGGGAGGGACCTTCGCTTTCGCACCCGGGTGGAGCCGGATCTCGACGTCGTTCATCGGGTTAGGCTGGCGGACGACGGGCTCCAACCGGAGTTCGCGTTGACCAACCGGGGCGCCGCACCGTCCCCGGTTCAATGGTTTCAGCCCGCGTGCATCCGGGTCGCGAGATTCACCGGGGCCGACCAAATGGGCTATCTCGAGAAGAGCTTCGTGTTCACTCCGAAGGGTCTCACCCTTCTGAGAAATCTGAAACGGACGTCGGAAGCGCGCTATCGCGGAGGACAGGTGTTCCTGCCTCCCTGGACGGACGCGGCCGACGCCAATCCGAGACCGATCGCCGGGAATTCACTGACCAATGGATTGATCGGATGCTTCTCCGCGGACGGGCGCTGGATTCTGGCGACGGCCAGCGATCACACCCACGAACTGTTCGAGGGAGTGTACGTGTGCCTGCACAGCGATCCCAAGATCGCCGGGGTGCCCCCGGGAGGAAACCTCCGGATCCGACAGAAGATTTATCTCCTGACCAACGACGTTCCTGCGTTGCTACAGCGCTACCAGCAGGACTTTCCGGCGCGCCCGGACGGAGAATTCTGAAGTCCGTCCGACCCAAGCCACGCTCAGGCCGCGGCGATCCACTGACGGGCGTCCGCCAATTTGGAATGGTCGAAGTATTGGATGGCCGCCTTGGTGAACGGCTTGCAGAACGAGGCCATGCCCTGCTCCCACTTCGACTCCCCGACGATGGCCAGCCGCTCGATATCCTTCCAATGGGCGCAATCGAACTTCATGTCCTCCCAAAGCGCCCCCAGCGTCCAACCGTGGAAGTCATGCATGACGATCAGGATCCGGATCTTGCCATTCTGTCGAATCAAGGCATCCACCCGCGGGGCAAACGCCTGATAAAACTCACGCGTCAGTTTTCCGGTGACCTTGACCTCCAGGAATTTCCCGGACTCCGTGATTTCGATTTGATCCGTCATGGCTGAAGAATTGTCCCTGTTGGTATCCCGCCCGGACAAAAAAGGCCATGGGAGAAATGAGACTCCTCCGAAAACCGAAACGCATCGAATGAACCACTCCGAGGACCCGGGGACAGGCGGTTGATTTTTCGGATGCAGTCCGCAACTGGCGTGGTTTGCTCCGCGCCGTGGTCCGGGGCTTTCTCATCTGCTTCCCTGCCCTGATGTTCGTCTGCGCGCTTGCCGTGGGCATCCACCGGTTTTGGAACCGATGTCCGCTACCGGAAAACCGGGGCGGTCCCGACGGCTACCGGCGGTGGCTGCTGCGCGGATTGGTTTTCCCCACACTTGCCTGGCAACTCTGGGATCTCTTCGCCCTGTGGGGACCCGCCGCCGGACTGCGTCCGCTGACCCCGTTTTCCAACGCTTCCCCCTTGGAGGCGTACGCGGGCGGCCTCGCGGTACTTCTTTGCATCGCGGGCATCTCCTGGACCCTTTGTAGTCTGTCCTGGCTGCTGCCGGACACGATCCGGGCCATCCGAAAGCGGGATGAACTGCACGGATGGATGCTCGTCACCGGAGTCCCCTCAGGGCTGCTGGGCATGGGATGCCTCTGGTTCCACTCCTGGATGACGCTCGCCCTGACCTGGTCCATCGGACTGTGGATCCTGCTGGAGGCCTCACTGTCACTGGTTCACGTGCCGCGGGTGTCCTATTCCCGCGCCGTGGCCCGGATGAAGTCCGGTCGCTACTCCCAGGCCGAGCAGGAGATCCTTGCCCAACTCGAGGAGAAATCAGACGACTTCGAGGGATGGATGATGTTGGCAACACTCTATGCTGAACAATTCGGGGAACTCCGCGATGCCCGCGCCACCATTTTCGAACTTTGCGAGCAACCCGACCTCACCCCGTTCCACATCGCCCAGGCGTTCAACCGCCTCGCAGACTGGGAACTGAATCGGGCCCAGGATCCGGTCGGGGCCCGGACCGCCCTCCTGGAAATCACCACCCGCTGTGCCGGAACCCCCTTTGCCACGGTCGCGGAACATCGCCTGCGGCAACTTCCCACCGATGACGTGGAACTCCGCGAGTCCCGACGCCCCCGGGTTCTCCGGCTCCCGGCCTTGAGCGAGGCGCAGGCGTCAACCCAGGACCCGGCACCCAGCGAGTTGGACCGAATGGACTTCCGGGAGGAAGCCACGCGACTGACGTCCCGACTGGAGCGGGATCCGAACCACATCCCCACTCGCCTCCGACTCGCGCGAAACCTCGCGGAGAAGCAACACCGGGTGGACGAGGCCATCCGGCACCTGCACCACCTTAGAAACCACGCCGACGCCCGGCCGACCGAGCAGGCCGAATGGCTGGCGTTGGAAGCCGCCTGGGAACTCCGGATCCGACGACGGGAACTGCGTGCCCGCGAACTCCTGGTTCAATTGACCCGGGAGCATCCGCAGACCGGGCAATCCATAGCCGCCGCGCGCCAACTGGAACTGCTCGACCGGGCAGCGGAGGCCAGCGCCAGCGTCGCGTCCGTCCCGAAACCCCCTCCCACCCTTCGAATCCCGCCCGCCGAATCCGACGACCCGGGACGATCGCCGAACGTGTCGGCGGCCGACTAGATTCCCAACGCACCCCAAAAGCGGGGACGCCCTGAAGGAGGACGGATCCGCACGATTCCGAGCGAGCGCGCGGTTGCGTGCGGAAGGCTTCGCGCCGTAGCGTGTCGGGGACGCCAGATCCACGCCATGAGTTCCTCCGTCGTACAACACCCTGTCCTGTGGCTGATCGCCTCCTTACTTGCCGGCATGACGGTGGAATGGGTCCTCGAGATTTTCTACTTCCGCCAGCGGTTGTTCGACGCCGAAGCCCGAGCCCGCCGTCGGGGGGAGGAACTGGATTCCGAACGCTTTCACCATGGAAGAACCCAGGCGGAATTGAAGGCGCGAGCCGCCGAACTCGATACGGCGCAAAAGGGCCGGACGCTGGCGGAATCCCTTCTGACCGCGGCCCGTGGAAAGCTCGCCTCCGCAGAATCCGAACTGACCGCAACCGCCGCGGAACGGCTGCGCCTCGAAACGGAACTCTCCCGGCTGCACCGGGAGGCCTCATCCCTTCGGGCGGATGCGGCGCAGGAACGCGAGGCGGTTGTGGATGCCGGCTTGAGGATTTCGCTGCTCGAGGCCGAGGTGCTAAACCGTCAATCCGCACTGTCAGAAACTCGGGGGCATCTGGCGACGACCGAGCTTCAGTTGGAACAGGCGCGCACCCGGGTGGCGTTGTTGGACTCCTCGTCCGCCGACGCGGCCGTACAACTGGCGCAACATCGGGTCGACCTCGACGCACTTCAAAAGGAACGCGATCAGCGGACGCAGGAATTGAATCAAACCCGGGAGGACTTGGAAGCGGCCGAACGAAAGTGCACGGCGGTCAATCAGGCCCTGGCTGTCCAGAAGGAGGAACGCGCCGGGCTCGCCGCCCGAGTGGAGAAGCTGGAAACCGCGGCCAACGCCTCCCGCGCCTCCGCGGCCGCCCAGGAACAGAAGTTGAAGACCCGCTCCGAGGAACTCAAGCAGGTGTCCCTCCAACTGGCCGAGGCCGCAGAGGAACTTGCCGCCCTGAAATCGCGCTGCGCCCAAGCGGAGGCCAATCTGGACGCCGCCACGCGGACGCGATCCGCCCTTGAGGCCGAACTGGGGGAACGGGAGCGGGAGTTGACGGCGGCACGATCCGAGGCCGCGGCCCAAACCGTGGCGGCCGGGGAAACTTCCGCGTTGGCGGAGCTCCGAGAGGAACTCGAGGCCGTGCGTCGGGACGTGGCATCCTGGCGGTCCCGCACCGAGGAACTTGAAGCGGAATTACTGAGCACCTCGGAGTCACACCGGGAACTGGCCCGGGAAAACGAGCGTCTCCGGACGACGGCGCCCTCGGGGACGGTGGATGAAGCGCTGGAGGCGGAACTGGAGACGATGACCCGGGAACGCAACGAGCTGGCCGCCGAACTCGCCGTCCTTCGGTCGGAACGCAACTCGTAATTCCCTCTGCCATGGACTTCACCCAGGGACGTCCCCGGTTCTGGATACCGGGATTTGACACCGCCCACTTGGCGCTTCCCGCGCTCACGGCTCTTGTGGCGGTGCTCATCGTGGTTCTCCCGACTCCGCCAGTCCCGAAACCGCCCGTGGTTCGGGTTCCCATTCCGCCGAAGCCCGCGCCCGCAACGGTCATCCTCCAGCCCGTCTCCGGCACCGTCCTGGGCGCCGGACAAATGAAGAGCATCGAGGGGCTCGCCCCTCCCGGCGCCTCGGTGCAGCTGTACTGGGTGGACCGGCCGCTGGGTTCCCCTGCCCTCGTCGGGGCCGACGGGCGCTGGACCTTTTCCACGGCCGGCTTTCCGCCCGGACGCCACGCCTTCCGTGTCGTGTCCCGAACCTTCACCGGAACGGCCACTTCCGCACCGGTCGTCGTGGCCATACAATCCCCTCCCGTGCCGACGGGAAAGTCGGCTCGGCGTCGGTAGCTGCCCCCGACCGACCGTGGAACCGAGTGCGACGAAGTTCCTGTTATTCGCGAACGACTCGAAGCCTCAGGAAGCGCTGGGTCGACTGCTTGAGAGGTTCGGCGTCCCTCACCACGACGGTCTGGTAAGCTCCCTGGTCCACCGTCTCAGCTTTAGCCACGCCCTCCTCGGACCATGAGACCAGATCGTCCGACGCCTCGACCTGATAAGTAAAGCCGGTTGGAGGCGGTTGCGGTCGCTCAAAGATGATCGAGAGATACTCCACGTCGCCGACGAAAACAATTTGCGCCCGGAGATTGGAAACGAGGTTGGGAGCGGCAGGAACGGACTGAGATCCTCCGTCGGAAAGGATCAGCGACGGCGCAGGTAAAACCTGCTCCAGGCGGACGTAATCGTACTCCAGCCAGTACCCCCGACCAGCTAGTGCCGGGCCCGTTCGGACAAACTCGACAGTGTTGGGGCCCGGAGTCGCACTAACGGAACCTGCGGTAAACTGAACCACCACATTGCTCGGATATGTCAGTTTTCCGGAGAACAGGGGTGTCTCCAGTCCAAGTCCATTGCGGAATCGAATCTCCAGATCGTGTTCACCATACCCGGACTGCACGACGCCGTTGATCGTGAATCCAGCGAAAGGGAACTCGGCGGTTAGACGGAGTGGAACCGAGGGCGCGACCTGGGGAGCGTCCAGCAAGAAATGCATCCGGTTTGTGCGGTCTCCCAAGGTCAGTGCGCGTTCCCAGGCGGTCCAGGGTTCATCCGCTGGAACCGTAAGGATTCCCGTCAACGCATTGAACCCTGGAGGATAGACTCCCTCGAAATAATAATCGTCGTCGGGACCCGGGTTGGACCCGCCCAGATACGAGGGATCCGTGGAAAGCCGCGTCACGGCACCCGGGGGCGGATCATTTCGGTTATTGGGCTGGCCCAACTCTCCCAGAGCAACCAGCGCAGTTGAATTTGGAGGCGCATCCAACCCGATCTGCCAGGCCGTCCTTGAAGACACCACCTCTTGGACGGCGACCACCACTGGAAACTCGGTCGACATCGAAGGAATCCCGTTATCCCGGACCGCCACGATGTTGGTATACCTCCCGGGTCCTTGATCCTCCCTCGGGGTCCACTGCAGCAGACCCGCACCGTTTACGGTCAGTCCTTCAGGACCGGAGACCAGCGAAAAAGTCAGGGCTTGAGTCGGCAAGTCCGGGTCGGTTGCCGCCAACTGCAAGGACAACAGCTTCAATTCATCTGTTTCTATCGGAGCCACCACCACCGGCACTGGCGGCCGATTGACCTGTGGCACTACCTCCAAGCGGACAAAATCGTATTCCAGCCAATAGGAGTAACCTGCGGTCGCCGGTCCACTCCGAATAAATTCAATGGTATTCGGACCCGGAGTCGCCGCAACCGCGACGGGAGAAAACTCGACCACCACGTTGGATGCCCCGGTCAGGCGCCCGTTGAAGAGTGTCGATTGAACCCCGTTTCCATTGCGGAACTGGACGACCAGATCGTGCTCGCCAAAACCCCGTTGGACAACGCCACCGATGCTGAAACCGCCATAGGCGAACTCCGCCGTTAAGCGCAACGGGCTCGACCCGGCTGCCTGCGCAGGATCCAGCATGAAATGCATTCGATTGTTGGGATCTCCCAAGGTATGCGCCCGCTCCCAGGCGCTGGAGGGTTCGTCCATGGGCACAGTGAGCGCCTGAGTGAGACCGTTGAAGCCAATGGGATAATTTCCCGCGAAATAGAAATCGTCATCCGGTCCGGGATTACCCACAGCCTGGTAAAGGCTGTCGCCCGGGACGCGAGTGACCCGACCGGGAGCCGTATCTCTCAGGGAATTCGGCAGACCCAACTCAGCCATTGTTACCACTGCGCTCGAACCGGGCGGCGCATTGACACCGATCTCCCAAACCGTCCGCACGCTTCCGGGGTTGACGGTGTCCCGAACCGAAATATCGAAGGAGCCCAGGACGGATTTTGCCGGGGACCCGTTGTCGGTAACAAGCACCTGGACATTCTGAGTCGAGGGCCCCTGGTCCGCTCCCGGAGTCCAGAGGACGGTCCCATTGGGGGAAACCGTGAGCCCGGACGGCCCCTTCACGAGGCTCCAGCTCAGGGTATTCGCCGGCAGATCGGGATCCGTCGCAGTCAGCGAGTATTGGAGCGTCGAAAGTTCATCCACGCTCATGGCAGCCGGCGGTACGAATACCGGCGGTTGGTTGGTTTCGTTGACTGTCACGGAGAAGGAAAGGGTCGAAGACATGGGCGGTACTCCATTGTCGATCACCATGACCTCAACCGGAACCACCGACGGCCCGTCCGTCTCAGTGGGCGTCCAGGTCATTAGACCAGAGGGACTGACCGTAAGTCCCGGAGGTCCCGAAATCTTGGAATAAGTAAGTGTATCGGCCGGAATATCCGGATCGACCGCCGAAAGGTTCACCGAGAGCGTCTGACTCTCATTTACGGACAATGGCGGCAGTGGCTCCAGAACCGGCGGGTTGTTGGTGGCGGGAATGGATTCGATCCTCACGTAATCGAAACTGACGTAGTAGCCATGATTGGTTTCCTGAGGACCGTTCCGGATGAACTCCAAGGAATTGGGACCAAGCTGGGCCCCGGCAGCCGTCGCGAGGACATCGATCAAAGCCTCGGTCGGCTGGGTAATCCTGGCCGAATACAGCTGTGTTACCATTCCGGATCGATTCTTCAGGTTCACCACGACATCATGGGTGCCAAATCCAGGAAGACTGATCTTGTTCGAAAACTCCCCTCCCCCCGCAAACTTGAACGAGATCTTCAGCCTTGCCCGTTCGGCAACCTGGGCCGCAGTCAGCAGGAGGTGGAGCCGGTTGGTTCGATCACCGCTCGTCAGTGCAGATTCAAACGCGGCGGCCGGTTCATCGTTCGGAATGGATAGGGCTCCCACACTTCCATTGTAGGATGCGGGATAATTCCCCGAAAAATAGAAGTCGTCGTCCGCGGTGGGATTTGACAACTCCGAATACAGAGGATCTCCCGGCAGCCGCGTCACCTTTCCGGGAGGCAGATCATTGACCCCGTTCTGAACGCTAAACTCCCCGCTGGCGGTGCCTGCGTTCGATCCTGGCGGGGCGGGAGTCCCCACCTGCCAGACGGTCCGAAATATCGGGTTGTAGGACTGAATGAACTCGCGGACCAAATTAATGCCCGCGGGATTCGCCTCCGCCGTCGCGAGGGGCGGCATGTGGAGAACGTCCATAGTGGCAATTCGGTGCCACATCACCGAGGAGTTCGTATTGCGAAGTCGGATGATTCCAGCCCCGGCGAGCCCCAGGGTATCCAATACGGGACCATCCACAATGCCGGCCTCGGACAGCGGCGTCCTGAAGCGACCGTCCCATTCACCGCGTCCCGGGCCGTTGGGCTGGTGACAGTACGCACAGTTGGCATCCAGATACGATTTGAAGCGGTGTTCAACGGTCGCGGATGCATCGTCTGGAGGAGCCAACCGGGGCAGGGTCTCAGGATTTACGATTGGCGGATCCAGAACCCCGAGGCTGCTCAGCAAAGCGAGCTGATTGGTGGGCATCCCTCCTTCGACCACGTTGCGGTTCAGCTGCTGCGTATTGAATCCCAGCACGTATCCGGGGATTCGGTTATGACAGGAAAGGCATTCCGACCGCGCGGGATAATGCCACCGCTGGGTTTTGGTCACCCCTCCGTCCTGGATGGCAAAGTCGTCGTTCGCACCGGATTCGCCAACGAGATCGGCATCCGAGCCGTCCGGCCTCCACCGATAAGACAACCCGTAAACAGAATCCGCCGTCTTCACAAGAAACCGCGTCTCCACCCGCCGACGCGACGACGGCTGTCCCCGGACCATGTCCAGGTCGAAGTGCTTTACCCAGACCGTCCCCGTGGGAAAGGTCCACTGGTCCGCAGCATTCCGTGTGATCTTGTTCACCGGATCCTGGAAGAAAAACCACCGTCGCTTGATCGCATAGTCGGACCAAAATGGAGAGGCCACCTCATAAGGCCGGACCTCGGGTCGCGGCGTCATCGTGGCGAGGTCGCTGAAGACCCCGACCGCGCTCAAAGTGGGCGGAAAAGTGGGGGCCACGAAATCCGGGTTTCGGACCAGTCGATTGATGCCCAAGGCGTTTACAACCAGGATTTCTCCGGTGGCAGGATCAAGTCCAAAGGACGTGGGTCCCAATTCGCCCGTGACCAGGCGCTCAATCGTGTAACCGCCTCCCGCCTGGAAAGTGATCGCCCAGATGTGCTTCGAAATATAGTCTCCGAATACGTAGCGGCCGGCGAGCTCAGGGTACCGGGTGCCCCGGTACACCAGGCCGCCGATCACGGCCCGGCCCTCGTAGTCCGGATCGATTCCCAGACGTCCGTAGGTGTGGAGCGGCGGATTGAACTGCAGCCCCGGAGGCGGACCCGTCCGCCACGTCGCTGCAAGATTCCCCTCGAAGTAGGACCAGCCGTAATTCCCAGCCTTCACGACCCGATTTACCTCCTCCGCCCGGGAACTGCCCACGTCCCCGAGGTAGATTTCACCGGTCAACGGATCAAAACACATGCGATGCGGACTCCGAAAACCCACCGCCCAGAATTCCGTCCGAACCGTGAGCGGATCCACCGGGAGTCCGTTAAAGCTGGTGGCACCGATGTACGGATTGTCCGGCGGGATGCGGTAGGCCGAGGGGTTGATGGCGGGATGCGGATTCGGCGCCAGGCTTCCCGGACGATTGTCCACGTCGATCCGCAAAATCGCGGAAAACAGGTCCTTGTCGATCTTCTGGGAATTCTCCAGCACGTCGAGTTGGGCTCCTTCGTCGCCCATCGTCACGTAGAGATAGCCGTCAGGGCCGAAATGCAGGTCCCCGCCGTTGTGGAGCACTGATGACTCGTCCTCCATGTCGAAAAGGATCTGCTCTGAGTCCCGCAGGGCCCGCATAGGATTCGACGGATCCGTTGTAAACCTCGAAAGACGGTTGTACATCTTTCCATTCGACGTGTTCGTGGGTGCAAAAAAGGTGTAAAGGTAGCGATTCTCGTTATAGCGCGGATGGAAAGTCAGCCCAAGAAACCCGCCGTCCCCAGTGGCGCGGTTGACGTCGGAAACGTCCAGAAACTTGGAATGGATCGGTGCCGGAAAGTTGGTGATAATAAAGACTCGGCCCAGCCGGTCATAGTAATAGAGTTCGTTGGTTTTCCCGGGGGGCACGGCAAACCCCACCATCGCGCCATCATACTTCACGGAGGGAAACGCATTGGTCAGGCGATACAGTCCGCCGGTAGCAACGTCCGGAAGAAGCGGAGGAACCACCCGCTGACCCATCAGCGCGGGACCGGTCAAAAGAATGCCCGCTAAAAGCAGAAATTTCGGAAGATTCATGAACGACGGAGTGTTTCGGGGGGGAGTTCGCGAGAAACGTCGAACATCCCCGAAAAAGCCATTGGAGGGGCAATGAAGATCCCGCTCAAGATTTTACCGAACACACGAGTTCCTGCATAAGTAGATTACATATACGTGAGCAGGCCGCCGCGAACTCCGAGCGAACGTCAAATTCAACCCGGGAGTTCGTCCACTGGATCGGCGTCAGGTGGCTCCAACCCGCGAGAGATTCCGCAGGTGGACCGCGAGTCATTGGGACGGAATAGCCCGAAGCACGGTGCCCTTTATTCCACCGCCCATCCGAACCGGACGCCGGAAGGCGGTGTACCAGGTCGAGTCGATCCACGCCCATTGTCGCACCCCGCCCCCCGGACCCTGAAGCGTTCCTGCCCCGACATATTTCTCCATGCGGGTCCTCGCCGGCGTTGACCCTTCGGCCGGACGCCCGATAGCGTCTCGTCAATGCTTCCCGTGATTGAGCAGCTTCTGGTGCTGCAGGACCGCGACCGACGACGCCTGCGACTTGAGGCCGAACTGGCGGACGTCCCCGTCCAGCAGCGGCGACTTCAGGAAAAGGCGGCCCAACTCGCCGCCGCCGCCGAGGCGCTCAAGCAACGGACCCTTCATCTGGAAAGCGAACGCAAGAAGCTGGAGCTGGAAGTGGCCAGCAAGCAGGACTTCATCCGGAAGTGCGAAGTCGGCCAGTCCCAGACCAAGAGCAACGATGAATACCGCCGCTACGCCCACCAGATCGACACCACCCGGAACGAGATCCACGACCTCGAGGACAAGGAAATTGTCCTGATGGAGCAGACGGAGATCGCCGCCCGGGAACTAGCGGCGGCCCAGAAGATTTCGACCGCCGAACGGGCGGCGGTGGACCGCCAAATCGCCGACCTCACGGCCAGGAAGGGAAACTTGGAGCGGGATCTCGCGGAGGTGGGAGTCCAGCGGGACCAACTCGCGGACGCCGTGGACCCCCAGATCCTTTCCCGGTACGACCGCCTGCTGGTCAGCCGTGGAGACAACATCGTGGTCGGAGTTTCGGGTGCCATCTGCGGCGGGTGCCACATGCAGCTGCCGCAGCAGGTCTTCCTGGTCGCCAAGGCGCAAAAGGAAATCGTCGCCTGCCCGATGTGCAGCCGGATTCTGTACTACACCCGGGATATGGAGCCCTGAGCGGCCGGCAACCGCGCTACGGCACGACAACGGAACTCCTTCCCCTCCCCCGCCGCCGCCGATTACCGTGCGGCCCCGTGAAACATCAAGGCAAAGCCCTCGGCGCGGCCGCCGCCATGGTCTCCCGCATCGCCTTCGTGGCGATCGCACTGACTGCGTTCCTCTCGCTGGCCTGGCCCCGCAGCTTTCTCGCAGCGGCCGTGGCCGCCTTCGCTGGACTCCTCGCGACTGTCTTTACCCTGTACTTCTTCCGGGATCCCAACCCCCGGGTCCCGTCCGGGCCCGGACTCGTCGTCGCTCCCGGGCACGGCAAGGTTGACGTGATTGAGGAGTTTGATGAACCCGAGATCCTGAAGGGCCGATGCCGTCGCATCTCGATCTTCCTCTCCGTCGTGGACGTCCATGTCCAACAGGCCCCGGTGGCCGGCGAGGTCCTTTCCGTCGAGCACAAGCCCGGAAAGTTCCTAAATGCCCTCAAGACCGAATCCGCAGCCCACAACGAGAACGTGCTCATCGGGCTGCGGGCGTCGGATCCGGCCGGCACCGTGATCGGAGTGCGGTTGATTGCCGGACTGATCGCCCGCCGCATCATTCCCTGGCTCGCATCCGGGGAAACCGTGGCTCGCGTGGAGCGAATTTCCCTCATCCAATTCGGGTCCCGCGTGGACCTCTACCTCCCGCTCTCCGCCTCATTGTCCGTCCAACTCGGCCAGCGGGTGGTGGGTGGCGAAACGGTCCTCGCCAGGCTTTCCTGAACGGCCATGAACACGCCAACGCCTGAGCCTGAGGCCGGAGGTTCCAGTCAGGGACGGCTCAAGATCTACCTCCTCCCGAACCTGTTCACCGCGGGCAACCTGTTTTGCGGGTTCCTGGCTCTGACCCGCATCGTCGAGGCGGACCTCGGAACCGCTTCCCACGCGGTGGTCATCAAGGAAGCCCTTTTCTACATCCTCCTCGCCTGCATCTTCGACCTTCTGGACGGCCGGGTGGCGCGACTCGGGGGCTATGAGTCGCCCTTCGGACGCGAATTCGACTCCCTCGCCGACATCGTCAGTTTCGGAGTCGCTCCCGCCTTCCTGGTCCACCGCATCGTGCTCAAGGACGTTTTCGTCCTGCACCCCGAGGTGGGCTGGTTCATCGCTTCGCTGTACGTGATCTGCGGTGCATTCCGCCTTGCCCGATTCAACTGCCTCGCCGCGGAAGCCGGCACGGGCGGCGGCAAGTATTTCCTCGGTTTCCCGATCCCCGCCGCAGCCGGCATGGTGGCCTCGCTGACCCTCTTCATGCTGTGGTGGGACGAAAAGGATTTCCGGGTCGGCCTCTGGCGATTCGCTCTTCCGGTGATCCTGGTGTTCCTGTCCGCCATGATGGTCAGCGAGGTGAAGTATCCCACCTTCAAGAAGATCAACTGGAGGACCCAGCATCCGTTCGTCAAGACCCTCATCATCGTCCTCCTGGTCGGCCTTCTGGTGATCCTCTGGAAAAAGATCCTCCCGGTCGCTGCCCCGTTCCTCTTCGTGGGATACCTGGTGTATGGATTCGTCCGCCCCTTCATCTCTCGGCGCCTCCAGCGCGAAATCGAGGTGGACGATGAGCCGGACGACGACGAGTCGGCGGCCGGTTCCAGTGCGGTTTGATCCGGGCTCCTTCCCTCCGAACCTCATGACCGCAGATTGGCAGGACCTCGCCACCGCCGGAGCCCTCGGACTCGGCGCCGGATTCATCACGTCGGCGCTCGGAGGACCAATCAACATCACCGTGGTCAATGAAAGCGCCCAGAGGGGATTCCTCCGCGGTCTCCTGATCGCGTTTGGTGCAACGGCCATGGAAACCCTGTATTGCGGCATTGCCTTCGCCGGATTCGCAGAACTTTTCCAGCGCCCCCTGGTTCGCGCGATCATGGAGTTGGCCAGTTTCCTCCTGGTCCTCTGGCTGGGCATTAAATACCTACGGGCCGGACATCTCGAAGTGGGTCCGGGCATCAGAGCGCCTGGAACATCTCGTGGAGGAGCGACTCCACCCCCACACGGCCTTCTGGACGGGTTTTGTCCGCGTCCTCGCCAGCCCCGGGGTCCTGCTGCTGTGGATCGGCATCACTGGATCCCTGGTCGCCCACCAGGTCCTCTATCCATCGACCACCTGCAAGCTGCTCTTTTGTGGAGGCGTCGCGATGGCGGGTTGCGCGTGGTTCTCGGGACTCAGCTGGGGGGTCTCCCGGGGCCATGGGCGATTCTCAACCTCGACGCTCCGCAAGATTTCCCAGGCCAGCGGACTCCTGCTGCTGGTCACCGCGCTGCTGATCGCGGGTCGCTTGATTCAGGCGCTCGCCCACAGCCGTTCCTGACCCGGGACGGCTCCTGGATTCCGCACTTTCACTTGCCGGCATCTGTTCCCCCGCTTTCATCCTCCCCATGCCCAAGAGCACATGGATTTTTGCCGGCGTCCTGTCGGCCCTCGTCCTGGCCGCCATCGGCATTCTCCAGATTCGGACCCATTCCCGCGAGCGCACGCGGGCCGAGGCGTCCGCTGAAGAGGCCCGCCGACAACTCGCCGACGCGAACAGCACCAATGCGGTCCTGACCGCGGAATTGCAGGCGTCGCGGTCGCACGCCGAGGAACTCGAGGAAACCATCGCCCGGGTGGAGAAGGCCCAGCAGGGCCTCGAGCAAAAAATGCGTTCCGAACTGGAGTCCCGGGACGTCACGATTTCCGAACTCCAGGGTCGGCTGACCGTCAACATTCTGGATCGGATCCTGTTCGATTCAGGGGAGGCCCGGCTGAAGCCGGAAGGGGAGGCCGTCCTTCGCAAAGTTGCCCAGGTATTGACCCAGTTTCCCAAACGCGCCGTCCAGGTGGTGGGGCACACCGACAACGCCCCTATTCGGGGACGGACGGCGGAAGGGTTTTCGGACAACTGGGCCCTGTCCGCCGGTCGCGCGGTCTCGGCGGTTCGGTTTCTGTCGGAATCCGCCGGCGTCGATCCTCATCGCCTGAGCGCGGTGGGCTGCGGCGAATTCAGACCCCTGGCGCCCAATGACACCGCGGAAGGGAGGGCCCGCAATCGCCGAATCGCCGTCGTGGTCCTGCCGGAGGAGTTTGGTGCACCGGATCTCAAGGCTCCGGTCGTGCCCACTCCGACTCCCGCTCCTGGCCAACCCCAGGAAACCCAGGCTGCACCGTAGGGTTCCTTCGGACTCAGGCATCGGATCTCCGGACAGCGATGCGCCCCACCGGAGCTCACAAAACTCCCACTGAACAAGGGTCCATCACCATCCGTCAAAAATCGCCTTGCGCGCGCTCACATGGGGGTCATTTTGGTCGCGCATCACGGTTGGGATCTTGCAGATCCCGCAAAATTCCCCCTCGACAGCTTTTAGGGTCTCCGTCGTTTCGACAGGCCGGGATAGCCCACCTTCGAAAAGGACCAACCCGTATTCACCATGCCACGAGTCACGAAAGATCCTGCGAGCCCCAAGAAACCGAGGGTTCCCAGGAAGAAGGCGGACGCCGCCGAATTCCCGTCCACTCCTCCCGAAACCTCCCCGGAGGCCCCTCGACAGACCGCCCCCGCTGAAGCGCAATCGCCAACCCCGCTCCAGGCAACCCCGGCGCCTCCCGCGGCGACCGAAGCCGTTTCCGGAAGACGCTCCGCACAGCCTCCGGTCCCCCCGGTCGAACGGGTCGCCGACGACGACCTGGAACCCACCGCCCCGCCGCCCCTGGTGGAACCCCGGACGCTGCAATTGCACCAGCTGCAGCCCATGCCGATCACCAAGCTCAGCGAGCTGGCGAAGGAATTCGGCATCGAAAATTACGGGACGCTGAAACGGCAGGAGATCATTTTCCAGATCGTCCAGCGCAATCTCCAGGCCGGCGGCACCATCTACACCCGCGGCACGCTGGAAGTCATGCCCGAAGGCTTCGGATTCCTCCGCTCGGCCGCCTTCAATTACCTGCCCTGCCCCGAAGACATCTACGTCTCCCCCTCGCAGATCCGACGTTTCGATCTCCAAAGCGGTGACGACATCGAAGGACAGGTCCGCCCGCCCAAGGATAAGGAAAAATTCTACGCGTTGCTGCGGGTTGAGCGCGTGGCCGGAAATGATCCGGATGCCGCGAAGGAGAAGACGCTCTTCGAGAACCTGACCCCGCTGTTCCCCAACAAGCGGATCATCCTTGAAACGACCGGTGAGGAGCTCAACACCCGCGTCGTGGATCTGGTTTGTCCCGTCGGCAAGGGCACCCGCGGCTTGATCGTTGCGCCGCCGCGCACGGGCAAGACGGTGCTGATGCAGAAGCTCGCCAACGCCGTCCTAAAGAACAATCCGGACATCTACCTCATCATCCTCCTGATCGACGAACGGCCCGAGGAGGTGACGGACATGGAGCGGACCTGCCGCGGGGCCGAGGTCGTGAGTTCCACCTTCGATGAGCCGCCCGAGCGACACGTTCAGGTCGCCGAAATGGTCATCGAGAAGGCCAAGCGCATGGTGGAGCACAAGAAGGACGTGATGATCCTGCTGGACTCCATCACCCGACTTGCCCGCGCCTACAACACCGTCCAACCCCACTCAGGCAAGATCCTGTCCGGCGGTGTCGATGCCAATGCCCTTCACAAGCCCAAGCGCTTCTTTGGCGCCGCGCGCAACATCGAGGAGGGTGGTTCCCTGACCATCATGGCCACGGCCCTCGTGGACACCGGCAGCCGCATGGACGAGGTGATTTTCGAGGAGTTCAAAGGCACCGGAAACATGGAGATCCATCTCGACCGAGCCCTGGTGGACCGTCGCATCTTCCCGACCATCAACATCGAGCGCTCCGGCACCCGCAAGGAGGAGCTGCTCTACCATCCCGACGAATACTCCCGCATCGCCGTGCTGCGCCGCGCACTCGTTGGCGTCCCCCCGGTCGAGGGCATGGAACTGCTCCTTTCCAAGCTCAAGAAGACACCCAACAACATCATGTTCCTGCTCTCGATGGGCGCGACGGCACGCTGAGCGGGGCGGCGTCAGGAGGCCGCTGGAAATTCCGGAGGCAACAGTGGCCTCGGCAGTTTCGAGACCTTTTCCCGCAGCCGGGCGACCTCGGCGTCGGTCATCAACACCCAGACGCCGCGGGACAACATCCATTCGTTGAACCGCCGGACGGAAGCTGCGAGGTGCTCACGCACCTCTTCGGAAGTTGAAACCCGGCGGATCTCACGCCGCGTTCGCAGGTCCACCAGGGACTGGATGTGACGGGCGTGCAATTCAGCCACCGGTATTCCGGGGTGGCGCGACCCACGATTTCCGGGCACCGGGTCATAGCGCCGCGTCCCGTTTGTCGTGTACAGGGAATATCCAGGTGCCAGGGGAGTCAGAAAGGTTGTGTAGTGCTCCTCGATGGGAGGTCCCTTTCGAATCCCAACTGCAGCCAGAACGACAGCGAAACAATCGCCTCTCGGATGATGGAGGGTGACGGAGGCTCCGTAGATTCCGGGCAGCAGGGAATCCACCGGAATTCGAAACCAAGGGCCTTCGAATCCGAGGGACGTCAATTCGTCCACGGGCGTTTTCAGCCGGTTCCGCGCCCACGCCGGCATGGCCTCCGCGGGAATTTCGTCTGCCTCCGGATCCTCCTCCAGGGGGATGCCTTCATTCAAGGTGACCTGATTGCGGAGCACCTTCATCGCGAGCAACAGGCATCGGCCCTTCGCCGTATCGGGAAGATTCCAGCATTCGGCCCACGACAGGGCGAGACTGTCGGTCCTCACATATCGCTTCGCCATACGGCCCTTTCATTCCTGATCGCCCCGGGGGGAGTCAATGCCTCCACGCAGTTGCCGACCGAAGTTCAAAAATGTGTGTGACCGAATCCAACAATAGCGGTCTAATGCACGCACTCCTCTCATCACCATGCAACGTACCCACCTCATCATGGGACTTGCTGCGCTTTTTGCCGCAGCAATCCCGGCCGGTGCTGCGGATATTACCGTGACCACCGAGAACAACGTCAATCCACCCTCCGGCCAGACCTCCCTGGCCCAGGCATTGGCCGCCGCGCAGGCGGGGGATACCATCAAATTCAACATTCCAGGTGCCGGCCCGCACGTGCTCGTGACTCCGATTGGCGGGTATCCACTGATCACCGTGGACAACCTCACGATCGACGGCTACAGCCAGCCGGGTTCCAAGCCCAACAGCAACGGCATCCTTGGCGGCAATAACGCCAACATTCAGATCGTCCTCGATTCGACGGACCCGTCGCAGGGAGTCAATCCGGATAACCCGGATCAGCCCCTCCGCCGTTCCACGAGACTTCTGTATTCCGGCTACGGCGATTCCGAAAACGCCATGTTGGGAGTTGTCGGTGCCGATGGATTCAAGGTCCGCGGCCTCGCGTTCATCGGGCGCCAAACGGCGGGCAGCACCGAGGATCCCTCCATCTATGCCATTGCCCTGGTCCAGGAGGCACTGAACGCGAAAGTGCAGGGATGTTGGTTTGGATTGAAACCCGGGGATGAACCGACCCAGGCGAACTTGAAGCCCATGGGATCGGCCGTGGCCGCTTTCCGTCATCGGGAGCCGACCGACACCTATTCGGGCGGACTCACTGTCGGCACCGACGGCGACGGCACCGGCGACGTCGGCGAATTCAATGTCATTCTCGGATGCCACATCGCCCTGGCCATCGAGGCTCCCAACCTCCGCGTTTCGGGAAACTACGTGAATGTGTTTCCGGATGGCGTGAGTTTTGTCGACGTGGATGCCATCAACCAGTCCCTGCTGGACCTCGGGCGGGAAGGCAACGACGCCTCGGTGGAATTCATGGAGAATGGGCGGCAGGCCAACAACACCATCATCGGAACCAATGGCGACGGGAAGAGCGACGGCAATGAACGGAACATTGTCGCGCACACGGCGTACGAAGTGCACGCCGAGTTCTACAGCAACGCCACCAACACGGTGATCGCGGGCAATTACTTCGGCATCGGCGTGGACGGCGTCACCGCAGCCCCGGTTCCCACCAGCTTTACCCCGAATTTCCTCGCCCTCCCCGGGAATGCCGACGTCCGGATCGGGTCGAACGGGGACGGCATCAGCGACAGCATCGAGGGCAATCTTCTGGTGCAAATCCCCGGGACCCGCCTCTCCGATTCCGGCAAAACTGTCCCGCTCACGGTTCGCCGGAACACCTACTCCGGGAATGCCTTTGACGGCTTCCCCTTCGCGGATGGCGAAAACGGCACCTACGAGGAATACTACGCCAACGCCTTGCTGGAACCCGTGACGGGAACCCTGCCGGTGATTGACAGCGTCGTCGCCGGCATCATGAAGGGCACGCTGCCCGCCCCCAACACCGCCAACTACCCTGGTCATGTCGTGGATGTCTACGTGGTGGATCCCAAGGCCGGCGAGGCCGGACTCGTCGTTCCCGGCACCTACGCAGGTTCCTTCGTCGAAGGGTCGGCCGCCGACCAAAACGCCGCCCCCAACGCGTTCACCGTGGACCTGAAGGGCATGTCCATCGCCCCGGGCGCGCAGATCGCCATCGCGGTCACCTACACCGGCGCGGCGAAGGGCACCCCGGGCACCAACTCCATCACCGGTCCTCTTTCAAAGGCTGTCGTGGCGGACATTCCGGTGGTCGAACCCGGCAGCATCGAGTCGGTGGGCTTGTCCCGAATCACCCCCGACACGCCGGTGATCGTCCCTGAGCTGGACTCCCTCGGAAACTGGGAACCCAATGCCAGCGTCGTCGGAACCAACGTGTTCCTGATCGAAGGCAACACCTTCGCCGAGGGCGGCGTTGCACCGCTCCCCGACGGTCGCCAGCGGTATGTGGTAGCCCTCCAACCGGCCGCCGGGGGAGCGATGAAGTTGGGCGATGGATTCTTCGCGGACGCCGGCACGCCCTTCCGAACCGAGATCAATAAGTCCCGTGAGAATGGAAACCCCGGCCGGGTCGCCGGTGACAAGCGCCCGGGTGCAGTCAACTTCATCGTGGGGGGTGAAGCCTCGCCGCACGCGTACGCGGCCTTCCAGAGCAACAACCGCTGGAATTTCGGCTTCCAGTACTCAGGCTTGAACGCCGACGGAAACGGACCCGAACCCACGGAAGCCCGTTATGGAACCATCCAGGCGTTTGCCCTGAACTCGGGCACTTTGGCGCAGTCCCCGTTGTTCAAGGCCTTCGATTCCGCCAATGGCCGCCTCACCGAAGGCACCGCCCCCAGCGCCCAGGTCACCCGTTTCGGCGGCGATGTTGCCGCCCTCGACAACGGCAACTTTGTCTCCGTCGTCGAGGATCGTTCACGCGTCCGGAATCCGGACGGTAACTGCGCCACTGCGACCATCCTTGCTCCGGATGGATCCATCGTGACCGAGAGCTTCATGGTGGCCAAAGGTGATCTCTGGGCCAATGTTGCCGCATTCCGCGGTGGCTGGGGCGTCCGCGTCGCGGGCGTGTTCTACCTCTTTGACAATGCCGGACAGTCCCTCGGCACCATCGACCAGAACACCTCCGGGGATTCCTTTGATCGGGGTCGCGGCGACGGCACGCGCATCGCGGGCCACATCAACTCCCCCTATATCTTCCTCGGTGGGAAGATCTCCACGGCCAACATGGTCAAGGTCGCTGTCTGGGACACCCGCGACCGCAGCTTCGTCGCCTCCGCCGAAGTGAGCGAGCCCGCATTCGCCGGGTCCTTCGACCGGGTCAACCTCGCCGTGGATGCCCTGAATCGCGTCGTCGTGAGCTGGGTCTCCCAGCCGGATGGTTACGAAGCCAACCAGGTCGCGGCACGAGTGCTCGCCCTGGACGACGCCGCAAAAACCATCACTCCGCTCACGAGCAGCTTCCTGCCGTTCATCAACGCGGCGAAGTCGGGCGGAATTCGGACCCTGGGAATGAGCGTCGCCCTGACCACGCGCCAGATCTGCATCGCCGCAAAGGGTGAAATCAACCTGCAAAACAAGCCCGACCTGGGGGCCTCCATCAATCCAAACACCGGCGAACCGCTGAAGGAGATCAACTTCTACACGGTCTTCACCCACCCGAATCCGCAGGATGATCCGACCCCGCCAGTCGGCGGGAACACCCCGCAGTTCACCAAGATCACGGTGAATCCGAATAACGGAACCATCACTTTGGAATGGACGGGCAACGGAACGCTGGAGACCGCATCCAGTCTCGGAGGCAATTGGTTCCTCGCACCTGCACCCTCTACCAGTCCGAAGACGTTGCCCATCGAATCTCCGGCCGCGTATTTCAGGCTCCGCAACTAAACCCGTCGGCACCTCCATTAGGTTCCCTCACCAAACGGGACCCGGCTCACGCCGGGTCCCGTTCTTCATTTTGCGTCCCGTCTTCAGATCCATCCTGTACCCACAGCTCCACGCGTGTTGCCGACGTCTGAAACGAGAAGTGGCACGAGCGGTTTGACGGGGCCGACCCTTTCTACGAACGAATCACCGCCCTGTGGCCTCCCCAATCCTGTTGTCTCCCACCAGGCGTGACGCTTCACTCACGCCATGTCCCCGATCCTGCGCCTGATGTTCGTCTCGGTGGTTTCCTTGTCGGCGCTCGCGGGCAATTGGCCACAATTTCGGGGCCCCGGCGGTCGCTCCCTCGGCGAGGGACCCGAACCTCCCATCGCCTTCGGAGCCACCTCCAACGTGCTCTGGCAGGTTGATCTGCCACCCGGAAACTCCTCCCCAGTGATCTGGGGCGACCGCATCTTCCTGACGGGACAGGACTCCAATCGCCTCGTCGTCCTGGCCCTGAGGCGCTCCGACGGCGCCAGGCTTTGGACCCGGGACGTCCCTGCAGTCCGGATCGAACCCACGCATCGGCTGGGAAGTCCCGCGTCGCCGACGCCGTGTACGGACGGGGAACACATTTACGCCTATTTCGGGTCCGGAGGCATCGTTGCGCTGGACTGGGACGGCGGCGTGACATGGCGGCGGGACCTTCCCACGCCGATGGTCGAATTCGGCACGAGCGCCTCCCCGGTGCTCCATCAGGACTTGGTAATTCTGGCCCGGGATCAGGACGAAGGCTCGCACCTGCTGGCCCTCGATCGCCGAACCGGCGCCACCGTCTGGAAACGGGAACGTCCGGAATTTCGGCGAAGTTTCTCAACGCCCTTCCTCTGGAACCATGATGGCACCACCGAATTGATAGTGCCCGGGTCCATTGCGCTCGTGTCCTACGCCCCCGCCACGGGTGAGGAACTCTGGCGTCACGTCGGTACGTCCCGGGTCGCCACCAGTTCCCCCACGGGCGGGGACGGACTGCTCTTCACAGCCAGCTGGAACGTCGGAGGCGACTCCGGCTCCCGGGTGACCATGCCCCGATGGAAGGAGTTCGCCACGGACGGCGACGCCAATCACGACGGAGTGGCCTCCCGTTCCGAGGTTCCGCCCGGACCGATTGCAGAACGATTCAGCCAGATGGATTTCAACAAGGACGGCGTGGTCACCCCGACCGAATGGGACGCCATGGCCGATATGTTCACCCAGGCCCGAAACGGAGTGCTGGCGTTCCGGCCGGTGTCGGGACCCGCAGACACCAATCGCCTCGCGTGGACTTCGACCCGAAGCCTGCCCTACGTCTCCTCGCCTCTCTTTCACCGGGGACGTCTGTTCACCGTGAAGAATGGAGGGCTTGCCTCCGCTTATGACGCCACCACGGGAAGGGTCCTGTTCCAGGACGAGCGTCTGGGGGTGACCGGGGATTACTACTCGAGTGCCGTTGCCTGCGGCGACCGGATCTACATCGCCTCCCAGGAGGGCACCGTGGTCGTTCTCCGAGCCGCAGATACCCTCGAAGTCCTGGCAAGGAACAATCTTGGTGAGTCGGTCTTCGCAACGCCCGCGATCAGCGATGGAACGCTCTACGTGCGTACTGCCGGACACCTCTTTGCCTTTCACTCCGGAGCAGACACCCGGTAACCTTCTGACCAATCCTCCACAAATACTGCCGCCCATGATCGTCCGCCACCTTCCCTCGCTCGCCTCCCTCCTCCTCCTCCTCTCGATCCAAGTCGATGCTGCGGACAACCCGCTGCTGGCTCCAGGAAGTTCCCTGAAAAAACTCGGGGGCGGATACAGCTTCACCGAGGGACCGTCGGCGGACCGCGAGGGCAACGTGTACTTCACGGACCAGCCCAATGACCGGATCGTTCGATGGGACGCCGCCACGGGAAAATTCTCCGACTGGCTGAAACCCGCGGGCCGGGCCAACGGAACCTACTTCGACAAGGCGGGCAATCTACTCGCCTGTGCCGACGAGAAGAACGAACTCTGGTCCATCAGCCCCGAACGCAAGGTTACCGTGCTCGTCCGGGACTTCGGAGGACACTCACTCAACGGACCGAACGACCTGTGGATCCGCCCGGACGGAGCCCTGTACTTCACCGATCCGCTCTACCCGAGACCCTATTGGAAGCGGAGTCCGGCAACCCAACAACCCGGGGAACACGTGTACTTCCTCCCGGCTGGGGGCGGCACCCCGATCCCGGTGGCCACCGACCTCAAGCAGCCCAACGGCATCATCGGGACACCTGACGGCAAGACCCTTTATGTCGCTGACATCGGCGCAGGAAAAACCTACGCCTATGACATCGAGCCGGGCGGTTCCCTCTGGAGGAAGCGCCTGTTCTGCGAACTGGGTTCGGACGGCATGACCCTGGATTCGGAGGGCAACGTGTACCTCACCGGAAAAGGGGTCACGGTGTTCAATCCCGCAGGCAAGCAAATCGCCCACTTTGATGTTCCGGAGAGCTGGACGGCGAATGTGACGTTCGGTGGACGTGACCGACAGCTGCTCTTCATCACCGCAGGACCTTCCGTGTACGGCGTTCAACTTCGTGTGAAGGGTGCCCAGTGATCCGACCGCGGGTGCTGTTGTGGCTGGCCGGTGTCTGGACACTTTCCGTCCTCGGCGGCGAGGCCCGCTGGTGGAAGGGAAATCTTCACACCCATTCGTTGTGGAGCGACGGCGATGATTATCCGGAATCGGTCGCGGCCTGGTACCGAGACCACGGGTACAACTTCCTCGCCCTCTCCGATCACAACCGGATGCAACAGGGCGACCACTGGATCGACCTCAAGCCCACCCACGGCGGGGGAGTTGCGCTGGAGCGGAACCGGCAGCGCTTTGGAACCAATTGGCTTCAGTTCCGGGATCACAAGGGCACCAACCAGGTGCGCCTCAAGACGCTGTCGGAATTCCGCCCGCTCGTGGAGCAGCCCGGACGGTTCCTGCTGATTCCCTCCGAGGAAATCACCGGTGGCCACCTGTCCCTGCCCGTCCACATCAACGCGACCAACCTCCGGGAACCCATCGCGCCTCAGGGAGGCACCAACGTTCTCGACGTCATCCAAAAGGTGGTCGGAGCCGTTCTCGACCAACGTCGGCGCACTCAGCAGCCGATGTTTTCGCACATCAACCATCCCAACTTCGGCTGGGGCATCACCGCTGAGGACCTGGTCCCGGTGGAAGGCGAACGGTTTTTCGAGGTCTACAACGGGCATCCCACCGTCCACAACGCGGGCGACAGCCTTCACGCCGGAACCGACCAGGTCTGGGACATTGTCCTCGCTTGGCGCCTGGGCCGCCTGGGCCTGCCACCGGTCTTCGGGCTGGCCGTGGACGATTCCCACAACTACGAGAAGGAAGGTCCGGGAGAGAGCAACTCCGGACGCGGCTGGGTCATGGTCCGAGCGGAATCGCTGACCGCCAATGCCCTCATTGCGGCGATGGAGGTTGGGGACTTCTACGCCAGCACCGGCATCACGTTGCGGGACGTGAGACGCACGCCGGGGGAACTTCACATCGAAATCGAACCCGAGGCCGGCGTGTCCTACCGCACCCGATTCTTCGGTACCCGACGGGCCTTCAACGACACACGACATCCGGTCACCAACGCGAAGGGGGAACCCGTCCGGGCCACCCAGCGGTACCACGGGGACGTGGGCGAGTTGCTGGCCGAGACGACGGGTCCCTACGCCACCTATCGTCTCCGGGGAGACGAATTGTACGTGCGCGCCCGCATCGATTCGAACCGTCCGGTGGATCGCCCCGTCACCAAAGGCGAAACCGCCACGGCCTGGACCCAGCCGACCTGGCCCTGACCCGGAGACCCGTCAGCGCGGACGCGCGGACCGCCGGTAGCTCCCCGGCGTCATTCCCAACTCCCGCTTGAAGGCAACCTGAAGGTACTCCGGGTGGCGGAAACCCGTGGCTCCGGCGATCTCCTCAATGGAAAGACGGGTTTGCATCAGCAACTGGCGAACGCGGTCCAGTCGGACGCGCAGGACCTCCTGGTGCGGCGACCGACCCAACGCCGCCTCAAACCGTTCGTAAAACGTCGTGCGGGAAAAGCCGAGCTTCCGAAGGAGTTCCTGAAGGGAGATCCCATCGCACGCCTGTTCGCGAATCACCCGGACCGCCCGCGCAATTTGCGGGTCATCGATGGCCATCGTCTCGGTGGACCGCCGAACCGCAACCCCGGAAGGAGGGATGAGCCGCGGCGGGCTCTGCACTTCTGTGTCCTTCCGCCCGCGCTTCCGCATCAGTTCATCCAACCAGCGGGCCGCCTCGAACCCGACCCGGGCCGACTGGTCCATGACGCTGGACAGGGGAGGATCCGCAAGCCGGCAGGTTTCCTCGTCATTGTCCACCCCCAGCACGGCGATTTGTTCAGGCACGGACACCCCGGCGCGCCGGCAAACGTCCAGCAGACGCAACGCCAGGCGGTCGCTGCAGGCCAGGATCGCTACCGGCCGTTGCAACGTCTCCAGCCAGCGACCGACCCGGGTCTGAGCCCGTTCCCAGCCGGCCAGTCGGCCCGGCTTCTGGTCGCACGAAAACGCCTGGGCCCGAAACCCCGCCTCCGCAAGCCGGCTCTGGAATCCCGTGAGCCTAAGGTCCGACCAGGGAGCATCCGAATATCCGAGAAATCCAAAATGGAGAAATCGCCGCTCCAGCAAATGTTCCGCCGCCAGGACGCCAATCCGATGGTCGTCATTGGCCACCTGGGGGAGACCGAGGTCGCGGCGTGTCCCGAACACCTCGACCACCGGAATTCCGGAGCGCTTCAAATGGCGGGCCACCTCCGGCGATTCCACGTACGCCAGGATGCCATCCCCCTTCCAACGAAGCAGCCAGTCGCGCTCGTAGTGACCCGAGGCGTGGTGGTCCAGGCACAGCGACCAGGGCCCGTGGAGTTCCACATATTCCGCGATACCCCGCAGGACTCCCCGGCCGTACGCACCGGTCTTGTCCACGCACACGGCCACCCGGGGACAAACGTTCGTGGCGCGGTTCGACTTCATGGGCGGCCGCCACATCCTGCCGGTCCGGGGAACCCCAGCAAGCGTTCCGGACGAAATCTCAGGAAATCCCGGACGACACTGCATTGCGATTCCGCGGGGTCCAACTTACAAAAACCGCCTTCCATGATTCCGAGCCTGTTGGGACGACCCTGGATGGCCGCCGCCCTGTTCTTCGTTCTGGGGCCAGTCACCTGCGGCCATGCGGCCGACGAACCCTGGCAATCGCTCTTCAACGGTCGGAACCTCGACGGCTGGGATACCTGGCTCGGTCCGCGCAGCAGCGGCTATCAGGACCCCAAGACCTCCAAGGAACCCCCGCTCGGCCTCAACCACGATCCCCTCGGCGTGTTCACCGCGGACACCCAATCCGGTGAACCCGCCATTCATGTTTCGGGTCAGGTCTTCGGCGCGATCACCTCCCACGCCTCGTTCGACAACGTCCAGATCCGCGTCCGCTACAAATGGGGCACCCGCAAATGGGCGCCCCGGGACGAAGCGCGCCACTACCGCGACACCGGCATCCTCTACTGGGCTATCGGCGCGCAGGGCGCGGGGAGTTACGCGTGGATGCGCTCCGTCGAGTGCAACATCATGGAAAAGGGTGTGGGCCAGTGGTGGAGCGTGGACGGAACCCACGTGGACATCGAGGGACGCAAGGTCACCCTGGAGCAGGATCCCAACATTCCGTACCGCGGCGAGGGTCCCGGTGAGCAATGCATTGTCTGGGAGCCCGGCGCGCCTCAAATCACAACGGGCGAGGGCATCACTTCCCGGCGCGATCCGGAAAAGCCGGGCCAGTGGAACGTCTGCGAGGTCCTCGCCTGGGGCAACGTCTGCCTTCACCTGCTCAACGGAGAGGTCGTTCTGGCGCTCACCAATCCGGGCTTTACCCAGGACGGACAACCACGCGCGCTGAACCAGGGACGGATTCAACTGCAATCGGAGGGCGCCGAGGTCTTCTTCAGCCAGGCGGAAGCCCGTCCGATCTCCGAGATTCCCGCGTCCCTGCTTCGCTGGGTTCCCAGGAGTGCCCCCGGAGAGGCGGGCTTCACCCCCCTTCTTTCGAACGACGCCGCACCCCTCTGGAGGCAGTGCGGCCCGGGAAAGTTCACCCTCAAGGACGGAATCGCCACGGCGGAGGGCGGCATGGGACTTTGGTGGTATCAGGCGCGACCGTTCACAAACTTCGTCCTCCGGGGCGAATTCCAGCAGTCGGGCCGGATCGCCGACTCCGGAGTCTTCCTGCGGTTTCCCGATCCCGGACAGGACCCCTGGAACGCCGTCCGGCAGGGACATGAATTCGAAATCGGCGACCCGGACCCGGAGAAGCCCACCTGGAGGACGGGATCGATCTATCCATTCAAGGCTTCCACCCGCGCCAATACGAGGGCACCCGGGGAATGGAACGAATTCGAAGTGGTCTGCACGGGACAAAACTACTCGGTCCGGATCAACGGCGAGGTCGTCACCACCTGGACGGATCCCGACCGCCGCACCGGACGGGGCTACATCGGACTGCAAAACTACAACGACGGACAGACCGTCCGCTTCCGCAATCTCCGCATCAAGGATCTGCCCGAATGAACCCCGGCTCCGTCACCGCTACGCGTCCGGTCCGGCTGGGATTCATCGGCTGTGGCAACGTACTGTCGGCCTATCGCACGACCGTGGACCGGCTCCGGGCCCGCGGCTGGGCTGAGGTCTCCATCGCCTGCGGACGCGAACCGCAACGCTCCGAGGCCGTGGCGCTGCTCCAACCGCGCCGCTTTACCACTCTGGATCGGGAGGTCATCGACGCCCCCGACGTGGATGTCGTGGTGATCCTCACGTCCATGAACGGTCATGCCTCGCTCGCCCGGGCCGCCCTGGATGCCGGGAAGCATGTCCTCGTCGAAAAGCCGCTCGCCACCCGCTTCGACGAGGCGACCGCCCTCGTCGAACACGCCCGGAGCAGTCGCGGCCATCTGGTTTGTGCCCCCTTCACCCTCCTGAGTCCCACCTTTCGTGCGATGGCGGCGCGCATCCAGTCCGGAGACATCGGCAAACCCTGCCTCGCCCGGGCTCGATACGGATGGTCCGGTCCCTGGTGGAACGAATGGTTTTACCGCCCGGGCGGCGGGTGCCTGTTGGATCTGGGAGTTTACTGCCTGACCAGCCTCACGGGGTTGCTCGGTCCGGCGCGCCGGGTGACCGCCATGACGGGCGTCGCCATTCCCGAACGCGAGATCCAGGGACGAAGGATTCGCGTGGAAGCCGAGGACAACGCCCAGGTCCTGCTCGACTTCGGTGACGCCACCTTTGCCGTCGTGACCACCGGATTCACCCTGCAGCAATACCGCACCCCGGCCCTCGAGGTATACGGCACCACGGGAACCATTCAAATGCTGGGGGATGATTGGGATCCCAACGGATACGAACTCTGGCAAACCAAGGCCGGGTGTTGGCAGGTCTTTGGCGAGACCGACCCCGACTGGCCGTGGACCGACGGCCTCCGGCACCTCGTGGAATGCATCCGGACCGGCACCCGCCCCACCCTCCATCCCGAACAGGCGCTGCATGTGTTAGAGATCATCCTCAAGGCGCAGGAATCGGGACGCGACGGACAGACCCGGACCTTGAGCACGACGTTTCCCCGCACCGACTGGGGCCCCTGGGAGGCGTCCGGCGCCGCCCATCTCCAACATGATCGAACCCGCGATCACTCGGACGACCCTCGATGACTTCCCCAAACCCAGTCACCCGTTCGTGGTTGTGGTGGACCCTGCTCGCGGTCGCGTGCTGGGGAGTCTGGGCGCTCCTGGCGCGGTGGATCGGCGACGCCCTGTCGCCCGGACAACAGCAAGCGATCTCCACCCTTGGAATCCTTCCCGTCCTGGCGATGCTGGCCTGCTCCCGGCATCTGGGCCCGCCGGGAAGGAGTAGACGTGGCGCCCTTCTCGCCCTGGCTTCAGGGGTACTGACCTGCCTGGGCAATCTCGCCTACTACGAGGTGCTGAATCGCGGCCCCAAGGCGGCCATGGTTGTACCCCTGACCGCGCTTTATCCGCTGGTCACCGTACTCCTCGCGGTGCTGTTTCTTCGGGAACACCTCCGACCGGTCCAGCGGTGGGGCATCCTCCTCTCCCTGGGGGCGATCTACTTTTTTAATGTGCAGGAGGATGGTTCCTTCCTGACCTCCTGGCTGTGGGTGGCCCTGGTTCCCATCCTGCTTTGGGGCGTCGCGGCACTGCTCCAAAAGATCGCGACCCAGGAGTTGTCCGGGGAACGGACCACCCTCTGGTTTCTCGCGGCCTTCATCCCGGTCGCGGGGTTCCTCATGCTGCGCGAACCGGTGCGGTCGATGCCCTCCGGCAGGACCTGGCTGCTCGTCCTCCTGCTCGGATTCGCCTTCGCGCTCGGCAACTTTGCGCTGTTGGTCGCCTACGCGCGCCAGGGCAAGGCCTCGGTGATCACGCCGCTCGCCGGACTGTATCCCCTGGTCAGCATTCCGCTCGCCATGGTCCTGCTCGGGGAACGCCTCTCGCGGCGCGAAACCGCCGGAATCCTCCTGGCCCTCGCCGCCGTGCTGGCCATCGCCTGGGAACCGGATCCAGTCCCCAACCCCGCGGCACCCCCCGAATCCCCAATTCCCCAATGACACCCATCACCCAATTGTTGAAGGAAGGCGTCGTCCTCGGCGACGGCGGATACCTGATTGAACTCGAACGCCGTGGCTACGTGGACAGCGGCAGCAAGCGCGAAAAGGTCGGTACCGGACGCGGCAGCGGACAGTTCACGCCCGAGGTGGCGATTGAACAGCCGGAGGCCCTCCGGGAACTTCACCGCGAATTCCTGTCCGCTGGCTCCCAGGTCCTGCAGGCCCTCACGTTTTTTGGAACCCGGGAGAAGCTCAACCGCGCCGGCTACGGGCCCCAGACGGAATCCATCAACTCGGCCGCCGTCCGTCTCGCCCGCGACGTCGCGGGCGACCGGGCCCTGGTGGCGGGAAGCGTCTCCCGAACCCAGCTCACGGAACGCGAAGGCATGGGTTCGCTCGACAAGTCGCGGGAGCACCTCGCGGAACAGATCCGATTCCTCAAGGACGCCGGCGTGGACTTCCTGATGTTGGAAACCTTTTTCCACCTGGCGGAGATGAAGGTTGCCTTGAAGTGCGCGGCGGATGCCGGCCTGCCCGCTGTGGCAACCATGAGCTTTCGTCCGCTGATCACGGAATGCACCGACGGCTACACGCCGGCAGAGTGCGCGCGCATCATGGCGGACCACGGCGCCATCGCCGTCGGAGCCAATTGCGAGCAGGAACCCTCCCGCATGCTTCCCCTGCTCCGGGAGATGCGCGCAGCCTCCCCGGTGCCGATCGCCGCCCAACCCGCGGCCTTCCGCACCACGGACACCTGCCACTGCTTCACGCGACAGCCGGCGTTTCCTGACGATCTGGAAACCATCCAGGTGTCCCGTTCGGAGTTCAGGGAATTCGGACGGATCGCAAGGAATGAAGGCATTGGGTTCCTCGGCGGGTGCTGCGGATGCAACGCCGCCTACACCCGCGCACTCGCCCTCGGCCTTTCCGGAGAATGAGTCCCGTCCTTCCCCACGCCTCCGCCCCAGTCGCCATGAATGTTTCGGTCCACCCCAGCGCCGATGCCTCCAACGTCGCCGCCGCCGAGTGTCTGACGGAGTGGCTCACTCGTCCGGATACCCGAACGGTCATGGTCGCGGCGGGAAACACCCCGCTCGAACTGTACCGACGGGTGGCCGAAAAGGGATTGAACCTGGGCCATCTGACGGTGTTTGCCCTGGACGAATACGTCGGGGTCCCCCGGACGGAGCCTCGCAACTGCGCCAATCTCCTTCGGCGCAGCGTGGCGGAGGCATGGGGAATTCCGGCGGACCGTTTTCACACGGTCAGCTCCGAGGCGCACGATGCCCTTCAGAGCATTCGAGCGCACGAAAAGCGCATCGCCCATGCGGGCGGACTGGACGTTCTCATTCTCGGTCTTGGTCAGAACGGCCACCTCGGCTTCAACGAACCGGGAAGCGACCCGACGTCCGGGGGACGCGTGCTCGACCTCGAATCGGTTTCCATCGAGGCGAACCGGAAGTGGTTCGGCGGCGATTACGCGCCGGCGCACGGTGTGACCGTCGGCATGGACACGATCCTCGCCGCCCGTCGCATTTTGATTCTGGCCCACGGCCCCCACAAAACCGAAGCGGTCGCCGCCATGCTCCGCGGTCCGATCCATCCCCCATGTCCCGCATCCTACTTGCGAACGCATTCCGCCGTCTCCGTGTTCCTGGATTCCGCGGCGGCCGGAAACGCAGTTCCTGCATGAGACCGGCCCCGTTTACGATCCTCGGAATCGACGTCGGCGGCACCAAGATCGCCGGCGGCCTCGTGGAATTGCCGGCGGGACAAATCCTGGCACGGCGACAGATTCCCACGCGCCCCGGCCGTGGCGGAGCCGCCGTATTGGAGGATGTCCGCTGGCTTGTGTCCGAATTGACCGCAGAGTCAAAGCCGGGCGTGCCCCCGCCATCCGCCCTGGGCATCGGAATCTGCGAGTTGGTGTCCCACGAGGGGGAAATTCTCAGCCGGAATGCGATTCAATGGGAAACCGCCGAGGTCCATCGGCGGCTGAAGGACCTGGGTCCGGTGGTCCTCGAAGCCGACGTCCGTGCGGCGGCGCGGGCCGAGTCACGCCTGGGAGCCGGGGGAAGATTTCAGAGTTTTCTCTATGTCACGATCGGGACCGGCATCTCCTCCTGCCTGGTCCTGGCAGGGCGGCCCTACCTCGGTGCGCGCGGGTTGACGGGAACGCTCGCCAGCAGCCCCGTCACCGTGCCGTGGGGCGAGTCGGATCGCCTGACCCGGCGGACCCTGGAGGAGCTCGCGTCCGGCCCAGCCCTGGTCCGGCGATTCCGCGACGCCGGAGGCGACCCGGTGTTGACCGCGCCTGAAGTGTTGGAGGCGGCCCACGGAGACGATCCCACGGCCCAACGAATTATCCTCACCGCGGCGGAAGCCCTGGGTTCCGCACTTGGCCTCCTGGTCAACGTGCTCGATCCGGAAGCGGTGATTCTCGGCGGAGGACTCGGACTGAGCGCAGGGCTCTATTCCGACACGCTTGAGGCGGGCATCCGCCGTCATATTTGGTCTCCGGTGAACCGGGGGTTGCCCATCCTCCGCGCCCAAACCGGAGCCAACGCCGGAATCCTCGGCGCCGCCCTCGCGGCAGCCGAGTCCGTCAGCGTCCGTCCTGAAGCCTGAGCAAAAGAAAAGGCGGGCCGGATCTGCATCCGGCCCGCCGTGATCGACCGAACTTCCGCTTAGTTGGAAGAACGGTAGAGCTGCAACGACTTCAGGTCACCCTTGTTGATCGTGTAGGGGCTGGTCGCGCCCGACACCGGCACAAAGGCCTGGCCGAGACCAGGACTGGCCTCAAGGGTTCCCGTGAAGGTGATGATTACGTTGCCCGCGGAATCCGCACCCACGGAAACCGCCGGAGGAACAACCACGTTGGCCAACACGATCGGGATTCCGCCCGACGTGGGGGCACCAAGCGACTCCAGTTCCGCAGCGCTCAAGGCACCGGAACGAATCTGAACGGAGTTCACCCACATCTCGCGGCGCTCATCCTGGTCGCCGTCGCCAAACAGGATGGCCGTGTCAGCGATCGTTCGGCGGGGATTGTCGAGTCCCTGGTTGTTGGTCCAGTTATCCTGGAAGATGCCGTCCACATATTTGCGTACCACCGGGGGCGTGGCCGCCATGTCGTAGGCTGCCGCGATACGGTGCCAGGATCCCGTCGTAAAGGCGCCGGTACCATTGTAGCCGCCGCCGCCCTGGCCGAAGTTATTACCCTGCCAGAACAGGTCGCCGTCATCCGTGTTGTTCGCGGAACTGGTCTGCCACAAGGAAGCGGCACCCGCTCCAGTTTCAGCAACCAGAACGTCCATGATCAGCGTGTACTGATTCACCCGGGTCCCGCCTCCATTGGGGGAGATCCGGGGATCAAGGATGTAACCCAGTCTCCGGTCCAGATCACCCGGCACACGAAGCACCTTCGCCGGCTGACCATTGATGTCAGCTACCCCAAGATCCGTGGTGGCACCGAAGCCCGTCTTGTTCTCACTGGTACCGGTCGGGCCATCAAAGGTGGGATCCAGATACTTAAGGTTCGCACCAATGGTCGCGCCCAGATCACCGAATTCGAAGTCCCACTGTCCAGTCACGTTGCTTTCAGGGAGCGCGACCGGGATTCCCGAGGCGCTGGGGCCACCAAGAAGGACTGCCTGGGCGTCCGAGATGCGTCCGGCCCGGATCTGAACCGCGCTGACAAACATCTCGCGGCGCTCGTCTTGATCGCCGTCCCCGAAGAGGATCGCCGTCGGACCCAACGAGCGGCGCGCCGCATCAAGGCCCTGATTGGCAGTCCAGTCATCCTGCTTGATGCCGTCGACAAACTTCGCCACCAGCGGAGTCTTTGCCGCCATGTCGTAGGCCGCCACGATGCGGTGCCACGCTCCCGTAGTGAAGGTGCCACGGCCGTTGTAGCCGCCGCCACCCTGACCGAAGTTGCTGCCCTGCCAGAACAGGTCGCCGTCATCGGTGTTGTTCGGGGAGCTCGTTTGCCACAGCGACGCGGCACCCGCGCCGGTATCGGCAACGAAGACGTCCATGATCAGCGTGTACTGGTTCACCCGCGTGCCGCCGCCATTGGGGGCGATGCGGTGATCGACCACGTAGCCGAGCTGGCGGGTCAGAGTTCCCGGAACCCGCATAACCTTCGCCTCAACCCCCCCGGGGCCTGCGATACCCAGATCGGTGGTCGTGCCGAAGGTCGTCTTGTCCTCAGCGGTGCCGTTCGGACCATCATAAGTCGGATCCAGATATTGGAGGTTGGAACCGATGCTGGCTCCAAGGTCGCCGAATTCGAAATCCCACTGACCGGTCACCGTCGACTGGGCCAACTGCTGTGGGATGCCGCCTTCGCTCGGCCCTCCCAGCAGAAACGCTTCAGCATCGGAAATGCGCCCATTGCGGATCTGAACCGAGTTCACCCACATCTCACGGCGTTCGTCCTGATCGCCATCGCCGAAGAGGATCGCCGTGGGACCGAGGGAACGACGCGCGGCATCCAATCCTTGATTGGCCGTCCAGTCGTCCTGCTTGATGCCGTCCACAAACTTCGCTACGACCGGCGTACTCGCCGCCATGTCGTACGCGGCCACAATGCGGTGCCAGGCTCCGGTCGTGAAGGTGCCGCGACCATTATAGCCGCCGCCGCCCTGGCCGAAGTTATTGCCCTGCCAGAACAGGTCACCGTCGTCCGTGTTGTTCACGGAACTCGTCTGCCACAGGGATGCAGCCCCGGCGCCCGAGGTCGCGACAAACACATCCATGATCAGGGTGTATTGGTTCACGCGCGTTCCACCGCCGTTGGGCTTGATGCCGTGGTCCACCACATAGCCGATCTGTCGTGACAGCGTGCCGGGGACCCGCAGGACGCGGTCCGGCTTGCTGCCAATGTTCGGAATGCCGAAATCGGCCGTCGTACCAAAGGCCGTCTTGTCCTCCGCGGAACCGGAAGGACCGTCATACGAGGGATCCAGATACTGGAGCGGCTTGCCCACCGTGGCGGACAGGTCACCGCTATCGAAATCCCATTGGCCCGCAACCTGGGTGGAACTGCCGCCCGACACCTTGATGCCGAAGCTCCAGGTGCTCGTTCGGTTCACCGCCAGCGAATCCTTGTACTCAAGACGTACCAGGTTGTTGGGATTCGTCCGGGTCGCATTGGGGTTGTAGGAGAGCGTGATCTTCCCATCGGCCTTGGTCAGCGTCTGAGGGGTGACCGGCGCATCGTTCAGGAAGAGCTTTACATCCCCAACGGACACCGTGGTGGCACCATCGACGATCAGCGCATCAATGGGAGCGGACGCGGAGTTACCCTCGGACCCGGCGGAAGGCGAAGCATCCGCAACGTAAGGGGCATTGGCGTCCGGAACCGAGCTATCCCGATAAGCCTTGACCGCCGTCACATCGGCCGGGTCGTTCACCAGGACGCGCGTTCCCGTAGCCGTGTCGATGGTGTAGAAGTTCAGGCTCGCACCGTTTCCGGTCTGCCAATAGAGGATCCGGAACGGATACAAACCGTTCACCGGCGCCACAACCGTGAATTGGTTCTCGTTGCGCCAACCAGTCTGGAAGCCCGGCGCAATACGCTCGTAGTCCGCCAACTTCAGGCCGAAGTAATCGTGCGGATTCCGCGCGACAAAGACCTGGTAGGCGTCGTCGTCATTGATGTCGGTGCGCTCCGTGGTCGTGCTCACACCAAAGGTGTACTGGCCGGCAGCCAGTTCCAGGAACCCAATCGCCTCCACGGCGAATTTGTCCGTGCCGCCACCGCTACCGGGGATTCCCGGGAAACTCAGCGGGTAGAAGGTCGCAAGGGGGTTGGACTCCAGATCAATAATGTCCACCTCGGCGCCATCCTTCTCAAAGTTGACGGTGTCCACCGCGTACGCGCCTCCTGCCTCGGAGCCCGGCGCCGCCTCGTTCGGGATCAAGACGCCACTGGCATCCGTCAACGTGCCGTTGATCTGCTTCAGGGCGCGGATGGCGTTGTTGGCGACAACCGCGTCGGCCGGAGCCTGCGCGGATCGGATCAAGAAACCGCGGGTTGAAGAACTACCCGCCGGCAAGGCTGCCGATTCCGGCAGATTGATGGGAGTCGCGGCATTCGCAGCGGTCATGCTGACGATCGCCGCCACTCCGATTGGAATGATTCGGTAAGGATTACCCATAGGCCTCCGACTCTGCCCAAGGACCTTTCAATGTCCAGCGCATGGTTCCCGTGAATCCCCCGTTTCGGGCAACGGAACCCCAAAAAAAACGACCGACTCGACGAGTCCGCGAAGGTCAGGGCGGAAATCCGATTGCCAGCTTCACCGCGGAATACTCCGGATGGATCGCCCCGTCGCGGTCGCGGATGATCAGGTCGGGTTCCACCCAGGTGCGACCACACATCCAATCCGGCAGGTCCACCCGACGCATCATTCCGAAAAGCCCCACCAGCGGCGGATCCCCTTCCCGGAAGACGACCGGGCGTCTCCGGACAATGACCAACCCCGCCGCCGCCGCCGCCGCCTCGACCCGCTCCCGCTGCGCCGGTTCGTGGGGAAAGACGCAAGCAAACCACCCTCCCGGTGCCAGATGGCGCGACGCCACCGCGCAGTAGTCCCGGATGTCCCCCCGCAATTCAAACCGACAGGCGAGCTTTTGCGGGTGGCCACTCTCCACCCCGGTGCCCGTCGGAAAATACGGCGGACTGCCCGTCACCAGGTCGAACACTTCGCCCTCGAACAGCAGACCGGGTTCCCGAAAATCACCCTCGCGAAGTTCATACCGCCCCTCCACGCCGTTATACCGGGCTGACTTCCGCGCCAGGGCCACGCTCACGGATTGTGCCTCAACCGTCACCATGCGGACCCCGGGCAGCCTCCACGCCACGATCATGCCCACCGTCCCGATCCCGCTGCCGAGGTCGAGCGCCGTGCGCGCCGTCGGACACCACGTTGTCCCGTACCACGCCGTCAGGATGTCATCCGTGGAGAACCGATGCCCGTCCCGAAGTTGAAACAGCCGGAAATGGCCGCTGATGGCGTCCAAGGTTTCCCCGTCCGCCGCCGTTGTCCCGGCGACCGCACCGGGCGGAATAGGCCCCGGCTTGGCCCAACCCCTGAAATGAGAATCGTTGGTCACCCGTGATGGAATGGTCCCGGCTTGCGGGACGCGGAATCGACGATGCGGCGGACGCCGCGCGTGTGTCCAGCGTCGAAGCCGGCCGACACACCAATCCCGGGCCCGTCACGAAAAAACCCTTGAACAACGAGGCGATCGCGACTCCTCTTCGCCGCAACGCCAAACGCCCAATGACCTACTTTTCCCGTCACCGGTCTTCCTCACGGGAGGTGATTGCCCGAACCGCCGGGCTGATCGCACTCCTTTGCTTTTCGGCGTCCGCCCAAAGTGCGTCCAGTCGTCCAGAGGATACGGGCTATTTTGACGGGAGACTTTGGAGAGTGGGCCTGCAAGCGAACGGCCGCTCGGCCCTGGCCGTGGATGAATCCGGACGACTCTGCGTGTCCGGCTTTCAACTGGGCACCACCGCCTGGATCTTTCCCAGCCTTGCCCGCTGGGACGGTCGCCGATGGGAGACGCTGGCCACCAATGGAGGTCCCTTTGAAGTGGTGCTGCCGCTCGGAAACGACGTGTACGTTGGGGGTGGCTTCAGCCAGATCGACGGACAGAAATTGGCCGGAGTCGCCCGGTTTGATGGAACCCAGTGGCATCCGCTGGGCACCGGGATCGGAACCCGCCCGACGGCGGTGGCCGCGCTGGCCGGCCTCGGGAACCAGGTATACGTGGGGGGACAATTCACCGTGGTGGGGTCCATCGCCGCCACCAATGTGGCCCAATGGAATTCCACGACCGGAGCTTGGTCCGCCCTCGGCTCCGGCCTACCCGTCGGGGTTCGCGCCCTCACCGCATCGGAGCAGGGCGTCTTCGCAGGATCCGGAGGCCAGGTGTATCGATGGACCGGCACCGATTGGGAGGGGCTGGGCCCCTCGGCATCGGACGGTGTGGTTTCCGGGAACGTACTCGCCCTCCAATGGCATGGCGATTTCCTCTACGCCGCGGGCAACTTTGGACCGGCCGAGGGTTCGCCGGCAACCGTGGTTCTCCGCTGGAAGGAGGGCCGCTGGACCCGGGTGTCGGACGACCCCATCACCGGCTCCGCAATCAGCCTCTCGTTCTCGGGGGACACCCTGTTCCTCGCGGGCGCATTCCAACTGCCCTCCCGTCCCGATGCCACGGCCGCGAAGATCGTCTCGCTCCAGGACGGCTTGTGGACAGTGGAACTGAACCCGACCTCACGAACCCCGGCCTCCAATCTCCGCTCCCGGGGTACCGAACTCTTCGCCCTCGCGGCGCCGACGCTGCGTTGGGCCCAGAACGGAACGGACCCAGTGATCTGGCACCGAGTTGGCAACGAATGGGCACCGATCAGCGGCGGCCTCGACCCGCCTCCGGTGATCTCCGCAGTCGTTCCAACGTCAAAGGGTGTCCTCCTCGGGGGCTACAATCAGGGCACGGGAGACATTCCCCCCTATCCCCTGCGCTATGACGATGCCGGATTCCGATTGACATCCGGAGCCACCAACAATTCCGGGGAAACCGTCGTAATCAGTAGGAAATGGCCTGGCTCCGTATCCCAAGCGTTTGCGACGGGCTGGTGGAGCGGTCACCCCGAGTCGGTCTTTATTGCGCGCCTCGACGGGAACCGCTGGTTGCCCGCGTCAGGTCCACTTCCGGTTCCCAACCTCACGCACCTCTCGGTTTCGGAATCCCGCCTGGCCATTGCTGGCTACTCGGAGCCCTTGCACGGGGAAATTTGGGAGTGGGACGGGAACCAATGGAGCCTGTTGGGAGCGCGCTTTGATCCCTCGGGCCTCTCGGTGCCCGCGCCGCCGACTGGCCAGAATCCGTCGCGAATTTACAGCCTCGAACGGCACCAAGGTCGTTGGTTCGCCGGATGCGCGCCGGCCCAGATCGCCGGCCAGGTCCTGTCCAATCTGGTCTCCTGGAACGGAACCGGTTGGGAAAACGTTCCCGGCCCCAAGGCCCCGGTTCACCTGCTGCGCTCCCAAGGCCAACGCCTGTATGCGGGAAGCCAGCTCGCATCAATCCCCTCCCTGCTCGCCTGGGAAGGATCGACCTACCAAGACATCACCGACCGCCTCCCGCTCTCCCAACTGAGGGATCTCGCAGTCTCGGACGATGGACTCATCGCTGTTGTTGGGATTCCCGCGAAAACCATCTCAGTCCCTCTCTGGTTCCGGCGGGGCGAACAGTGGGTGGGACCGTCAGATTGGGACTCACCCGAGTTGGGCAACGGGCTTTTCGGATGCACGTGGATCGGCAATGATCTTTATCTGGTGGGAGAACGGGCGACGTTATCCTATGCAGAATCGCTGGGTCTCGCCATCTGGCACGAACCCGGGCCCCGCCTGGTGATCCGGCCCGAAGATCCGGGACAACTCTCGCTCCGGGCAACCGGCGCGGTCCCTGCACGGTTTGTCTGGGAGAGGGGCGACACCCTCGGCCAATGGTCCCCGCTTCAAACCAATGCCCTTGGAAATCCCGGATGGATCCGCGTCGCTGCACCCGACTCGACTGCGGAGTTCTTCCGGATCCGCGCCCTTCCGTAATTCTCCGCAAGCCGCCCCCCGTTTGTAGTCCAGGCTTTAGCCTGTCCCCTTCTCCTCCCCCCCGCGAGCCGCCCTACGTTCGTAGTCCGGGCTTCAGCCCATCCCCCTTCTCCGCTCCGACACCTGGGCTTCAGCCCGTTCCCTTTCCGACGCGCCAGAGCCACCCAAAGGTAGGACTACAAACGGGAAGGCCACCCTGTCGCCGGAAGGAAAGGCGGGATACGGTGCACCCGTGACGTGGCTGACGGCTTTGTTCTCCCGATGGACCTGGCGCATGGCGTGGCGCGATTCGCGGGCGTCGCGCCGGCGACTGGCCTTGTTCTCCGCCAGCATCTCCCTCGGCATTGCCGCCCTGGTGGCCATCGGATCCCTCGGACGCAACCTCGCCTCCGCCATCCAGGAACAGGCCAAGTCCCTGCTCGGAGCCGACCTGGTACTCACGTCCCGCCAGCCTCCCAGCGCCGAGGTCCAGGACCTGGTGCGGCGCATCGGCGGGGAATCCGCGAGGGAGACGAGCTTCTCCACCATGCTGGTCGTTTCCAACGCCACCCGCCTGGTCAACGCCCGCGCCATCGCCGGCGGGTTTCCGTTTTACGGCACCCTCGAGACGGATCCCCCATCCGCCGCGGCGGCGCTAGCGCAGGGCGGCGGAGTCCTATTGGAGGAGGGTGTCCTGTTCCAGTTCGGTCTTAGGCCCGGGGATTCCGTCCGATTGGGAAACGCAGAGTTCCGGATCCTGGGATCCCTCCGACGCGTTCCGGGGGACTCCATCGCCTTCGCCACGATTGCACCGCGGGTCTACCTGTCGGAGCGGGATCTGCCCAGCACGGGACTGCTGAAACCCGGCAGCCTCGCCCGGTACCGGTTTCAATTCCGGCTTCCCCCGGACACCAACGTCGGCGCACTGGTGGAGCAGTGGCGTTCCGAGTTCCAGCGTCTGAAACTCGAATCGGACACCGTCGCCCGTCGACAGGAGGATCTGGGGCGTTCGCTGGAGAACCTGTATCGCTTTCTCAATCTCGTCGCCCTGGTCGCCTTGTTGCTGGGGGCGGTCGGCATCGCCAGCGCCGTCCACACCCACGTGCAGCAGAAGCTCTCCAATGTCGCCGTCCTGCGATGCCTGGGCGCAACCCTGCCCGCCACCTTCGGCATTTACCTCGCCCAGGGGCTCCTTCTTGGGGCCCTGGGGACGGGCATGGGGATCGCGCTGGGCGCCCTTGCTGCCGCCTGGCTCCCCAGCCTGGTCCAAAGCTTCGTTCCCTTCGCCCTGCACGCTGTCTTTGACTGGCGCGGAGCCTGGATCGCCGCGGCCATCGGATTCGGACTGTGCTTCCTCTTCGTGCTTCTCCCGTTGCTCTCAGTCCGGCGGGTCCCCCCGCTGGCCGCCATTCGTGCCGCGTATCGCCCGCCAACCCGGCGTGATCCGGCACAACTCACAATCCTCGCGCTGATCGCCGCCGCCGTCACCGCCTTCGCCCTGTATCAAACGCGCCGCTGGACGGAAGGTCTCGGGGTGGCCGCCGGACTGGCCACCGCATTTGCCGTTCTCGCCGCGTCCGGACGTGGCCTCATGCTGCTCACCCGCCGGTTTACTCCCGCCTCGTTTCCCTACCCGTGGCGCCAGGGTCTCGCCAATCTGCATCGCCCTCATAACCGAACGACGCTGCTGCTCATGGCCCTCGGGCTCGGAACGTTTCTGTTGCTCACCCTGCAAATGACCCGGGATGTCCTGCTCCGCCAACTCTTCCCCGACGACCGGCCCCAGCGACCCAACGCCATTCTCTTCGACATCCAGCCCGATCAGCGGGAAAGCGTCGCCGCCCTGATTCAAAGCCTGGGACTCCCCGTGCTCGATGAGGCCCCGATTGTTACCATGCGACTGGCCGAGGTGAAGGGCGTCCGAACCGAACTCCTCGTCGGCGATCCGAAATCGAGTCCGGCCGAAAGACCTGGACGCCGCGACCGCAAGGAAATCCCGGAATGGATCCTCCGGCGCGAGTATCGCTCCAGCTGGCGCACCCATCTGAACGAGTCCGAGCAGGTGATCGCCGGCCAGTGGATTCCCTCGATGCCCGCCGTTCCCGAAGGATCGACCGAAACGGCTCCCATTCCCGTTTCCGTGGAGGAGGGCATCGCCCGCGACCTCCACGTCGGCATCAGGGATCGGTTGGTCTGGGACGTCCAGGGGGTGCCCGTGGCGAGTGTCGTGGCGAGCCTTCGCAAGGTGGACTGGCGCCAGGTGCGTCCCAATTTCTTCGTGCTCTTTCCTGCGGGATCCCTGGAGGCGGCGCCGTCCATGCACCTCCTCGCCACCCGGGTCCGCAACCCGGAGGAATCCGCCCGGATGCAGCGCGAACTGGTCCGGGCCTTCCCCAACGTCAGTGCGATCGACCTGACGCTGATCCTGGAAACGCTGGACGGAGTCCTCACCCGGATCGGTTTTGTGATCCGGTTCATGGCCCTGTTCACCGTGGCCACCGGACTCATTGTCCTTGCTGGAGCGGTGATGTCGGGCCGCTGGCAGCGCATTCAGGAAGGCATCCTGCTCCGCACCCTCGGCGCAACCCGGGCACAGATCCGAGGCATTTTGGTCGCGGAGTTCACCGCGATCGGGTTGCTCTCCGGCGTCCTCGCCTCAATCCTCTCCATCGCCGCCACCTGGGCCCTCGCCCGATTCGCCTTCGATTCGGACTACGTCCTCGCTTGGCGCGCCATCATTGTAGCTGTCCCCAGCGTCACCGGACTCACCCTCCTCGTCGGACTCCTCTCCAACCGGGGCGTCGCGACGCATCCGCCCTTGGAGATTCTGAGGAGGGAGGGGTGAGAAGTTGGTCAGTGGTCCATAGTCGGTGGTCCGCGGTCGGCCGACGACTGACGACTGACGACCAGTCACGAATGCCCGATGACAACCCCCCATTTCTTGCCACACTTACCCCCACATGCTGCGTTACGGGATCCTGGGAATCGTGTGCCTTTGGCTGGGGCTGGATTCCGTTCATGCCCAGATTGAAATCAGTGAGTTTGTGGCGCGGAACATCGCGTCGCTCGCGGACAATGACCGGGCGTTTTCCGACTGGATCGAGCTGCACAACACCACCGACCAGGACGTGAATCTTGAAGGCTGGTACCTGACGGACACCGCAACCAATCTCACCCGCTGGCGGTTTCCTTCACTGGTCCTTGCCAGCAACGACTACGTGGTCGTTTTTGCCTCCGGGAAAAACCGGACCGCGGTTACCGCGTACCTCCACACCAATTTCAAACTGCCCGCGTCGGGCGGATATCTGGCTCTCGTCAAACCCGACGGACAGACCCTCGCCACGGAATTCGGCCCCGCCTATCCGCCGCAGACGAGCGACGTCTCCTGCGGCCCCGATCCCACGCACCCGGGTCCCCCCTACCTTTTCTTCGAACGTCCCACACCCCGGTTCGCCAACGTCCCGGGATGGCCCTCCGTCGCCGGTCCCGTCGCGGTCTCACGTCCGGGAGGCCCATTCCTCGAACCCTTCACCCTGGAACTCTCCTCCGGGGGATCGACGGAGGGAATCTGGTATTCGCTCGATGGATCCATCCCGACCACCAACTCGTTCGCCTACACCGGCCCATTGACCATCGATCACAGCGTCGCAGTCCGAGCGCGGGTGATCCGGGATGGCCAGGTGCCTGGACCCGTGACGGGCGCCTTCTATTCCCAGATATCCGCAGCCCAGAGCACATTCTCCTCCAATCTGCCGCTCCTGCTCGTGGACACCCTCGGGCGCGCCATCCAGGAAGGATCGCGGACTCCGTGTTACTTCACCGTAATTGATCCCGGACAGGACCGCGCCTCCTGGACCCGGGCGCCCAGCCTGCAGAGCCGGGGTGGAATCGAAGTCCGTGGATCCAGCTCCACGCAGTTCCCCAAGAAGTCCTACGGACTTGAACTGGTGTCCGAGGACAACGCGGATCGGCACCTGCCCATCCTCGGTCTCCCCGAGGAATCCGACTGGGTCCTGTACGCCCCCTACACCGACAAGACGCTCATCCGCGACGTGCTCGCCTACCAGTTGAGCAACGAGATTGGCAGATACGCGCCGCGAACGCGTCTGGTGGAGGTGTATGTCAACCGGACGGGAACCATCGACAACTCCGATTACCAGGGAGTGTATGTGCTGGTGGAAAAGTTGAAGGGAGGTCCCGACCGGGTGGACATCCCCCAGGTCGAGTCCACCGACGTCCGCGAACCGGAGGTCACAGGCGGCTACATCCTGAAAAAAGATCGCCTGGACGGCAACGACTCGTCCTTCACCACGCCGCACGGACAGGAACTCGGGCTGGAGTGGCCCCATGCCCGCGAATTGTCCACCAATCAAACCTTGTGGATCCGGGGATTCATCAACCGGTTTGAATCCGCGCTGTACGGGGCGCGCTACCGGGACCCGGTCAACGGATACGCCGCCTTCATTGATCCCGACGCCTTCATCGACCACCACTGGCTGGTCGAAGTCGCCAAGAACATCGATGGCTACCGGCTGAGTACCTTCATGCACAAGGATCGTGGGGGGCGTCTGCGCATGGGGCCGATCTGGGACTACAACCTCAGCTTCGGAAATGCGAACTACAACGACGGCCAGAACCCGTCCGGCTGGTACGCGTCGCAGGTGGGCGGGACGGATTACCTCTGGTACGGGCGGTTGTTCCAGGATGCCGACTACACGCAACGCCACTACGACCGATGGCCGTCGCTTCGCACCAATGTGCTCACCACCGAGCACGTGCTGTCCCTCGTGGACGGCTACACCAACCTGCTCGCGGAAGCCCAGGAACGAAACTTCAAGAAGTGGCGGATCCTCGGCCAATACGTCTGGCCCAACGCGTTCATCGGATCCACCTACGGCGAGGAAATCGGCTTCCTGAAGGATTGGATCACCGGACGCCTCGCCTGGATTGATTCGTCCATGCTGCGCTGGCCCGCCGTGAGCCATCCCTCCGGGTACTATCCCGGAGGCGTGACGGTGACCCTGACGGCGCAGACCGACATCTTCTACACGCTCGACGGCACCGATCCCCGATCGCCGGGCGGCGCGGTTTCGTTCCGGGCAAAACGGTACACCGGCCCCATCGGCATTGGAGCCAACGCGAAGCTCATCGCGCGCGCGCGCAGCGGAACCCGGTGGAGCCCCAAGGGCGAAGGTTCCTATGCCATTACCATTCCCGATCTGCGCATCAGCGAGATCATGTACCACCCTCCGGCGGCACCTCCCGGAAGCCCGTTCGGTGATGAGGAGTTTGAATTCCTGGAACTTCGCAATGTGGGAACCGAAACACTCCCACTGGGTCGCGTGAAGTTGTCGGGCGGCATCAGCTATGAATTTCCTCCGGACGCCGGCGAGCTTTGGCCCGGGGAAAACCTCGTCCTCGCACGAAACCTCGATGCCTTCGCCAGCCGCTACGGATCCGGCGTCCGAGTGGTCGGTCCCTACGCGGGACACTTGGCAAACTCCGGCGATCATCTCGTCCTGACCGGACCACTGGGCGAGCCGATCTTGGATTTCAATTACGACGATGCCTGGCAGCCGGCCACGGATGGCCGCGGCTACTCCCTCACCATTCGCCGCCCTGCGGCTCCGTCATCTGAATGGAATCGGTCGGATGCCTGGGATCGGAGCGTGATTGGCGGGGGCACGCCCGGACGCGACGACGTCCCGGAATCCGATCCCGGACACGTCTCCCTTCACTGGTCCACGGGGGACGGAGGTTCCGTCGTGCGCCTTCAATTCGAGATTCCCTCCGGACAAACCTGTTCGATCCAATCCGCCTCAGGCCTGTCGGGATACTCCTGGCAGACTCTGACCAATCTCCCGCCGCCCACATCGGGCGGCCCGCTCCAGGTGGATCTCTCCGTCGACGCCGACAACAGTCGGATCTACCGCGTCGTCGTCCCGCGCAGTTTTTAGTGCAGCCTTCAGGCTGTCCACGCGTGACCGTTGCGTGTTTCCGTAACAAGACAGGCTAAAGCCAGGACTACGTACGACCCGTTCGTAGTCCAGCCTTCAGGCTGCTCCCCATCACCACTTCAGCGCCTGCAACCGCCGCGAGACTTCTTCGGCGTTGGCGCGACTGTTGAACGCGCTCACTCGGAAATACCCCTCGCCCTTGCTGCCAAACCCGCTGCCCGGAGTGATCACCACGTTGGCTTCGTTCAGGATCTTGTCGAATGCCGCCCAACTCGTGTAGCCCGCCGGCGCCGCCACCCAGATGTAGGGCGCGTTCACCCCGCCGAACACCTTGAGCCCCGCCGCACGCGCGCCCGCCACGAGCAGGGACGCATTGCCGAGATAGTGCTCCACCAACTCCCGCACCTGGCGACGCCCATCCGGGGTGTACAAAGCCGCCGCCGCGCGCTGGATGATGTACGAGACTCCGTTGAACTTCGTGGTCATCCGCCGCAGCCAGAGGGGATGGAGCGGACGCGACTCGCCGGATTCCGTCCGGGCCATCAGCGACTTCGGCACCACCGTGAATGCGCAGCGGGTTCCGGTGAAGCCACCGTCCTTGGAGAAGCTGCGGAATTCGATCGCGCATTCCCGTGCGCCAGGAATTTCGTAAATGGAATGGGGAATCGCCGGGTCCGTGATGTACGCCTCATAGGCGGCATCGAAGAGCAGCAGGGATCCATGCTTTCGCGCATAGGCCACCCAGGCCTCCAACTGAGTCCGTGTTGCCGCGGCGCCGGTCGGGTTGTTCGGCGAGCACAGGTAGATGACATCCACCGCCGCGGCGGGCGGTTCCGGAATGAATCCGTTGGACTCCGTGCAGGGGAGATAATGGATGCCCGCATAGGCGCCCGAGGCGTCCGCCTCTCCGGTGTGGCCCACCATTACATTGGTGTCCACGTACACCGGATACACCGGGTCCGTGATCGCGATCCGATTGCGGTGGCCCAGGATGTCCAGGATGGCGCCGCAGTCGCACTTCGACCCGTCGCTTACGAAGATCTCATCATCCGCCACATCGAGTCCGCGATCCCGGTAATCCGATTTGGCGATCGCCCCGCGCAGCCAGTCGTAGCCCTGCTCGGGTCCGTAGCCGCGAAAGGTCTCCCGCCGTCCCATGTCATCCACCGCCTGGTGGAGCGCTGCCGTTACGGCCGGCGGCAGCGGTTCCGTGACGTCGCCGATGCCGCACCGGATGAGGCGGGACGCCGCCGCGGGATTCGCATCCCCGAACGCCTTCACCCTCCGGGCAATCTCTGGAAACAGATACCCCGCCTTCAGTTTGAGATAGTTCTCGTTGAGAAACGCCATAGTCGCGAAGCCCGGAGATTACGATTCCCGAGCCCGGTCTCCAAGCGGAATGCCGGGACCCAGCGCGTCCGAACCCGTCCGGGGCGAGGACTGCGCGTCACCGCCTGAATCCAAAATCCCATTCCTGGGACTCCTCGTTCCCAGAACCGAGCGGTCTGGCGCATTCACGGCGCCTCGAACACGGGTTTCACCGCGGCATTTCGTCGAAAATCGCAGTTTCCCGTCTTCCCGTTCGTGGGCTGGCACAAGGGCTGCAACTGGTGACGCCGTGCGATCCATATCCTTGCACATTCCTCAATGAACGTTCTGCGCCCGCTGACCCGGAACCCCGGTTTCGCCGCGGTAACCATCTTGACCCTCGCCCTCGGAATCGGGGCGAGCACCGCCATCTTCAGCGTCGTCCACGCCATTCTGATCCATCCATTTCCCTACCCGGATTCCGACCGCATCCTGTTTGTGTCCGGCGCGCTCCGGTCGGAACCGGAGGGCGGCCAGTCCATCAATTTCGTGGACCTCGGCGACTGGCGCCGGCAGTCGGCGGAATTCGAATCCCTGGGCGGCACCCAGGATGCGCAACTCGCCGTCACGGGCGTCGCCGAACCGGCCCGGATCAAGGGGGCCTACGTCACCTCCGAGGTGCTCCCCTTGCTGGGAATTGCGCCCTCCCTGGGGCGCCTTTTGACGGCAGCCGACGATCAACCTGGTGCCGCCAAGGTCTGCGTGCTCGCCGACCGCGCCTGGGAACGATTCTTCCAGCGGCGGCCCGACATCATCGGACAATCCATCCAACTCGACGGACAGCCCTATCAGGTGGTCGGGGTCATGCCATCCTCGTTCAAATACTGGGACGCCTGGGCCTATGTCCCCCTCGCCCACGGGATGCCTCCCGAATTTCGGAACCAGCGGGGCGCGACGCTCGGACTCTGGGGGATCGGACGTTTAAAGGCGGGTTCCACCGTGGAACGGGCACGGAAGGAACTGGAAGGCATCGCGCGCCGCTTGGAGGAAGCCTATCCGGTCGAAAATCGGGATCGGACGGTCCGCGTCCGCCTGCTGGCGGAAACCGTCGGCGGACAGATCCGACCGCAACTCCAACTGCTGCTGGGCGCCGTGGCCTGTGTCCTCCTGATCGCCTGTGTCAATGTCGCCAATCTGCTCCTGGCACGGGGGACATCCCGGGAGCGCGAGCTTTCCGTCCGCGCGGCATTGGGCGCCGACCGAGGTCATCTGGTCCGCCAACTTCTGGGTGAAGTCATGCCCATTGCCTTCGGTTCGGCGCTCGCGGGCACGGCGATGGCCTGGGCGGGACTCCGTTTTCTGCTGGCGCTGATTCCCTCGGAAATGATCCCGGCTGAAGCCGACATCCGACTCAGCGTCCCGGTGCTGGCTTTTGCGGTGGGATTGGCCCTGGTGTCGGCACTCCTCGCCGGGCTCCTCCCGGCCTTTGAATCGGCCCGGCTCGCCACCCGGGGCGGACTCCGTGAAGGACGCTCCCAAACGGCCGGACGCCGGCAATCCAGGGCGCAATCGCTGCTCGTGATTGCCGAGGTGGCCCTGGCCCTGACGCTTCTGGTCGGGGCAGGCATGCTCATCCGAAACCTGGTGCGAATTGCCCGCACGGATCCCGGCTTCCGGGCGTCCCACCTCGTGGTCGCCAACGTACAGCTTCCCGAGTCCCGATACCGGGGTCCCCTCGCGGGTTTGAATTTTTTCCGAAACCTGGAGGAGCGGATACGCCGTGTCCCGGGAGTTCGGGACATGGGGGCGATGAACTCCACGCCCCTCTCCGGAGGCAACGTGAGTCTCCCGCTGCTCGTCGCCGGTCGGGACAACTCGAAGCCCGAGAACCTCCACTCGCCCGTGTACAACGCCGTCACGCCCAGAGCGATGGAAGCCATGGGCCTTCGTTTGATTTCAGGCCGGAAATTCGAAGCGTCCGACCGGGACGGAGCGGAACGCGTGGTGATCCTGAGCGAAAGCTCCGCCCGGAAGACGTTTGGCGCCGAGGATCCCCTGGGACGACAGGTGGCCTGCGGGGTGACGGACGCCATGGTTGGCGACCATCCTGCCGAGGGCATGATGGCGCGGATCCTGAATCCGCCCTGGGCGAGGGTGATCGGCGTCGTCGCAGACACCCGTCACTACGGACTCGCGGGAGATCCGGTTCCCCAGGCCTACTTTCCCTACGAACAAAGCTTCGACATCGCCCCGATCCGGAATGCGTTTGGAATCCTGGTGCGGACGGAGGGCGATCCTTCAGCCCTGGTGGCGACCCTGCGGCGCGAACTCCGCGACGTGGATCCTGACCTTCCGCTGGATTCCGTCCGCACCATGGAGTCGGTCGTCAGCGATTCGTTGCGCGGACAACGCTTCGTCGTCGTGCTGCTGGGAGTGTTCGCCGGCGTCGCCCTCATCCTCGCCGCCGTGGGAATCTACAGTGTCGTGGCATGGCTCGTGGCCCAACGGACCCGCGAGATGGGAATCCGGCTCGCGCTGGGCGCCGGCCCCGGATCGGTGGTCCAATTGATGGTGGGACGGGGCATCGCGCCGGTTCTGATCGGACTCCTCGTCGGGGGCGTCCTTGCGGTGGTGCTCGGCCGGCTGCTGACCGGAACTCTGGTCGAGATGAAGTCCATCGATGCCTCCACCCTTCTGTCTGTGAGCGGGCTGATGGCGGCCGTCGCCCTCCTCGCCTGCTGGTTTCCCGCCCGCCGCGCCGCACGCATAGATCCCATCATCGCCCTGAGGAGCGAGTAGCGGCGCCCTCTATTTTCGATTCCGGGTATCGCCATCGATGGAAAAGGAGGCTATTCCAGCACGTCGAAGTCGGAGAACTCCCCGGTGTCCAGAATCCTTTCCATCCTGACCGCACCGGCGCCTTCCGCCCCGATGACGGCGCGCCCGGAAGTGCTCGCCGTGCCCGGTCGCGGACTTGAGGGCGACCGCTATTTCCTCGGACTCGGCACCTTTTCCCCGAGTCCCCAGAAACCCGATTACGAGGTCACCCTCATCGAGTCGGAGGAATTGGAGTCGTTCTGCCGGCGGACGGGGCTCCCCTTCTCAGCGGAAGCGGCGCGGCGAAACCTGGTCACGGCCGGCGTCCGTCTCAACGACCTCGCAGGCTCCGAGTTTCTCGTCGGCAACGTCCGGCTGCGCGGGATCCGATGGTGCGAACCGTGCGCTTATCTGGCCCGCATTTCACATCCCGAGGTTCTCCCGGAACTGGTCCACCGCGGCGGGTTGCGCGCGCAGATTCTTTCGGAAGGCTGGATTCGACCCGGCGACGTCGTCGCCCGAATTCTCTCCTGAACCTTCCGCCCCCGGGCGGCGATCAAACATCGCAGATCGTGACGCCCTGCTGGAGCGACGCCAGCACGTCGGACCGCTTGGGAATGAACTCCTGCGCGACGTGGCCTTGGAATCCGGTTTCGACAATCGCCTTCATGACGGCCGGGTAGAAGATCTCCTGGGAGTCATCAATCTCGTGGCGCCCTGGAACCCCGCCGGTGTGGTAGTGCGCGATATAAGGATGTGCCTTGCGGATCGTGGCGATGACGTCGCCCTCCATGATCTGCATGTGATAGATGTCGTAGAGCAGCTTGAACCGCTCCGATCCGACCGAGCGACACAGGGCCACGCCCCAGGCGCTGTGGTCGCACTGGTAATCGGCGTGATCCACCTTGCTGTTCAGCAACTCCATCACGAGGGTGAGATTGTTCTTCTCGGCGATGGGCAGCAGCCGCTGGAGGCCCGTGGTGCAGTTCCTGATTCCCACTTCGTCCGCCTGACCATTCCGGTTCCCGGAGAAGCAGATGACGTTCCGGCAACCCAATTTCGAAACCTCCGGGGCCGTCGCCTCGAACCACTGCGCGATCGCATCGTGATTCTCCGTCCGGTTCAGCCCCTTGGTGATGCCTCCGGGAATCCCACTGACCATCGCGCAAGTCAGCCCGTACTTCTGGACGGTCGGGATCTCCTTCACCTCCAGCAGCTCGATGGAGGACAGCCCGTGGTCCTTGCCCCATCGGGCGAGGTCCTCGAGCGGCACCTTCGGGTAGCACCACTTGCAGACCGAATGGTGGATGTGCCCCTTGAGTCCGGACGCCGAGTCCGCGGCATCCAGCCGGACGGCCAGGGATCCCAAGGCAGCCGCGGTGGAACTGACCAGCGCGGAACGTCGTGAAAGCTTCATGATGAACTGGAGATTGCGCATCAACCTCCCGATCCCCCGCACGGGTCGCAAGCCCAAACATCGCTGTGCCCCGGGAAGAATTGGACCTTGGGGTGAAAGGATCCCCTGTTGTTCGCAAAACTTTTCGTTGGCACCCGGGCGCGGCTTGATTATCACCTCCGTCCCTCGCGCGAGGTTAGCTCAGTGGTAGAGCACTTGCTTCACACGCAAGGGGTCGCAGGTTCGAACCCTGCACCTCGCACCATTCTTCAGCCCCCCCGATCCCCTCACCGCTGCGATGATCCGCTCCGCCGTGACCGTCTGCCTCGTTCCGGAAGCCCGGAAGGGTCCCTTTGTATTCCACACCTCCCTCGCCGAGGGCTGCGCCCGGGCGGCGGCACTGGGTTTCGACGCCATTGAACTGTTTCCAACCCATGCGGACGACCTGGACGGACTGGAACTCCGGGACCTGCTGCGCACCCACCAGCTTCGACTTGCGGCCGTCGGCACCGGGGCCGGCTGGCTGCGGCGCAAACTCACCCTGACGGATCCGGACCCGCATGTGCGCATGTGCGCCCGCGATTTCGCCGGGGCCATCATTGATTTCGCAGGCGGATTCGGCGTGCCCGCCATCATTGGCTCCATGCAGGGACGCGTCGCGGACGGCGTGGACCGCGAGCAATCCCTCGATTGGCTCCGTCAGGAACTCGGCCAACTCGGTCCCCGGGCGCATGCCCTGGACGTCCCCCTGCTCTACGAACCGCTCAACCGGTACGAAACGAACCTGTTCAATACGGTCGCGGATTCCCTCGCCTTTCTAGGCACTCTCACCACCCGCAACGTGAAACTGCTGGTGGACCTGTTCCACGCCAACATTGAGGAACGGGACCTCGCCGCAGCAATTCGCCTCGCGGGACCGGCCGTCGGACACGTTCACTTCGCCGACAGCAACCGCCAGGCAATCGGACTCGGCCACACCGACGTCTGCCCGGTCGTCCAGGCCCTCAAGGACATCGCCTACGACGGCTATGTCTCCGCCGAAGTGCTGCCCCTACCGGACGCGGAAACGGCCGCGCGCCAGACGATCGAAAGTTTTCGCCGCTGGTTCCGCGCCTGAATCGTCATCAAGCCGCTGAATCTGGCGGCCGGCGCGGTTTCAACGCCGTTTCCGAATCGACCGACGCCGGGACGCTTCCGAAGGAATCCAATCCCGCGAACGTCGGACCGCCTCGAACCAACGCTCGCGAAGTTCGGCGGCACGCGACGCCGGCATGCGGGGTTCGAAGGTTCGATCGACCTTCCACTGCGCCGCAATGGACTGCGGCGACTTCCAGAAGCCCACGGCAAGTCCCGCGAGGTAGGCTGCCCCGAGGGCGGTGGTTTCCGTAACCGCAGGCCGCACAACCGGAACCCGGAGAATGTCTGCCTGGAATTGCATGAGCGGCGCACTGTTCGAGGCTCCGCCGTCCACGCGTAATTCCGGCACCGACCGGCCGGTGTCCGCGCGCATGGCGTCCAGCAGATCGGCCACCTGGAAGGCGATGCCCTCCAACGCAGCCCTCGCCAGGTGGGCAGCGGAGGTGTCGCGGGAAATGCCAATGATCAAGCCGCGGGCGTACGGATCCCAATGTGGTGCCCCCAGCCCGGCGAACGCGGGAACAAGAAAAACTCCCCCGCTGTCCGGCACCGAGTCGGCCAGCAGATTCACCTCCTGTGCGGATCGTACCAACTGGAGTCCGTCGCGGAGCCACTGCAGCGCCGCCCCCCCGATAAACACGCTGCCCTCCTGGGCGTACTCAATCGTCTGCCCCATCTTCCAAGCCACCGTCGTCAGCAGACGGTTCTTTGATGCCACCGGCTTCGTTCCGGTGTTCTGGAGCATGAAGCACCCGGTTCCGTAAGTGTTCTTGGTCATGCCCGGACGCACACACATCTGTCCAAACAAGGCCGCCTGCTGATCGCCGGCAATGCCACTGACCGGAATGGCCCCGCTGCCCAATGCGTCGGTGACCTCCCCGTAAACCTCACTGGAGGAACAGACCTCTGGCAGCATGGATTCCGGAACGCGGAACAGTTTCAGCAATTCCCGGTCCCACTTTCCGGTGTGCAGATTGAACAGCAGCGTCCGGGATGCGTTGGTCGCATCGGTGATGTGCTTCTGTCCGCCGGTGAGTTTCCACACCAGCCATGAATCCACGGTGCCGAAGGCCAGTTCTCCAGCCTCAGCCCGGCGTCGGGCGCCCGGAACATGGTCGAGGATCCAGGCGATCTTGGTGGCGGAGAAATAGGCATCCAGGATGAGCCCGGTACGCCGCTGGATCCTGGGCGCAGCTCCATCCGACCGGATCCGGTCACAGGCTTCCGCAGTGCGTCGATCCTGCCAGACGATCGCATTGGCCACGGGTTCCCCGGTGGCGCGGTCCCAGACCACCGTGGTTTCCCGCTGGTTGGTGATCCCGATGCCCGCGATGTCCCGTGCCCTCAGCTTCGCCCGGCCAATCGCCTCGATGGCCACCCCGAGGGAGGAAAACCAGATCTCCTGCGGGTCGTGTTCCACCCATCCCGGCTTGGGATAGATCTGCCGGATCTCCTTCTGGGCGAGGGAACGGATTTTTCCAGAACGATCAAAGATGATCGCGCGCACACTGGTCGTGCCGGCGTCAAGGGACAGGATGTAGGACATGGGGTTGGGGTTGAAGGGGACGACCCGGCACGATCAGCCAGGAAATAGAAAGCGATGGAGGAACGCGCCCACGAGTCCGCCGATCACCGGGCCCACGACGGGAATCCAGGCATAGACCCAGTCCTGTCCGCCCTTGCCCGCAATCGGCAACACGGCATGCGCCAGGCGCGGTCCCAGATCCCGCGCGGGATTGATGGCATAGCCTGTGGGCCCGCCGAGCGAGAGTCCAATGGCAAAACCAGCAACCCCACCAGGAGCGGACCAAACCCGGTCGCCCAACCGGAGTCGGTCAGGTGGTGGACGAGGGAATCGCCAGGGCGCCGAAGACCAGAACAGCGGTGCCGATCGCTTCGCAGATCAGATTGGAAGCCGTGTGCCGGATCCCCGGCGCAGTGCAGAAGACTCCCAGCTTGGAGGCCCGGTCCTCGGTCGCGGCCCAATGCGGCAGGTACGCCAACCACACGAGCACGGCCCCCACAAAGGCGCCTGCGAACTGCGCGGCCACGTAACCCGCCACCTTGGATGTGGCGAACTTGCCGGTGGCAGCGAGCGCCAAGGTCAGCGCCGGATTCAAATGCGCCCCACTGACGGTGCCCACCGTGTACACCGCCAAGGCCACGGCCAGGCCCCAGCCGGTGGTGATGACGATCCAGCCGGAGTTGAATCCTTTGGACCGGGCGAGCACGACGTTCGCAACCACGCCGTCGCCCAGAAGGACCAACAGTGCGGTGCCGATGAATTCAGCAAGGTAGGGAGACATGGGGAGAGGTGTTAGTGGCTGGTCACTGGTTACTGGTTACTGACGTCTCATGGGCCATTACCACCAGGCTTCGGCTTGGACGCCGTAGGTGAGGCCCCATTCCTGGCCCTTGTAGTCAAGGCCGCCGACGGAGCCCACCAGATCGTCGCTCCAATGCGCGTAGGTGGCGAAGATTCTCAGGACCGGACGGCTGAAGAATCGATCCCCCAGCGCCAGTTCGAGCGAAGCTGAGCTTCATGACGTTTCCGGCGGGACTCAGTCCGCTCTCCGAAACCCAGTCCACGCCACCCTCGAAGGCAAGCCGGAAGAACTTGTTGAGTTGAATCACCGGCCGGACGCCGGCGGAGATCCAGTTCTGGGTGCCAAACTTCCCGGCGTAGTCCGTGTACTGGTACATAAACACGGGGCGACGGAGAACTGGTCGGACGGTTGGAGCACCAGGCTCTCCGTGATGCGAAAGCGCCACGAGTCCCCGGGTTCCGGAAGGATGAAGGTGCCATCGGGCGTGTTGAAGGTCTGGAATCCGGAGGTGAATGTTTTCGAAGGTCCATTGCCCGCCTGCACGGACAGGCGATTCACGCTGTCCGCATCCAGCAAATTCTTGGCGGTGTGAACCAATGTAATTCCAGCCCCATAGGAATCGTCAGCCTCCTGACCGAACTGATCTGCCGGAGGCCGTTGGGCGACGTCCACACCCACTTCACCCATCCCGCCCGAACCTCGAGGTCATACCAGCGGATGTCGTAGGTGGATTTGGAGAAACCCGCCTTGTTGGCGGGATCCGGAGCCGGGACATCACTGTAAACGCCGCTTTGACTTCCATTGCCGATCCAGGCGAAGGCCAGCTTCCCGACCGGCAGCCGGTAATCCTCCAGACCCGCGCCGCCACCGCTCACGTTCCAATAGAAGAAGTCGTTGATGTAGATGTCCTGTCGCCGGTAGTAGCGATTGCCGGCCCAGAAGTTCAGTTCAGGCTGGGACGCGACCACATTGCCAATGCCCACCCACGCCTCTGGGAGCGTGACCTGCGTCGACGCGCCGGAGTTGTAATCCGAGTACGGATTATAAAAGGCCATCCGCAGTTGCGCCCGGGCCACGGGTCCGTCCGGGGTGCCGTCCGGCCGCAACTTCGGATCCAGAGAGAACATCCCGGGGGCATACCAGTTTTTGCCGAGCACCAACTCCGCGTAGTCTTCAGCCTCGTTGCCGAGCCGGTACTTGGAGAGAGCCCCGGGATTCTGGAAGGCCACCTGCGGTCCGCCCTCGCTGTCCCGACCATAGCCGGCGCGGAAATACCCACCGAAGTCGATGAAATCATTCAGCACCTTTTCGAGTCGCTGTTGGACGGGATTATTGGTGCTGCCGCCGATGGACCACTGGCGCGTCTGCTGGTCGAGCTGGAACTCTGCATTGACGAATTCGTTGACCTTGAGGGCATCGCTGAGGTCCTTAGCGGCACCGGTGGCCCGGGCCACGGCGGCGTTCGTCGCTGCAAACGCGTCCGGGGTGACGACACGGATCGGCGCGGGGACCGCCGGTGCCGGCGATGGGGCAGCCTTGGGATCCGCCGCCTGCTCGAGCCGTCGCAGCTGTTGCTCCAGCAGGTCCATCCGGCGCTCATAGTCCTTGCGAAGCGACTCCATCTCGCGGCGGATTTGTTCCACGTCCGCCGGGGACGGAGTTTGCGCCCAAACCCTGGGTCCGGCGCTGGCCAGGACGACCAACGCCAAAAATCCTCGGACGTACGGATGCATTCGCGGGGGAACGCTTCCAGAGAACCCCAGCGTTCACGGAGACGTCAATCTCCGCCTTCCCGAATTAGCTTCGAACCCTGCTTACCGCCCGGGAGTCGGCGCTGCGTCCGGCTCCTCGGGGGAATTATCCGACGCCGGATCAACCCACAACATCCGGAAGGTTCGTTTCAGGGTATCCAGAGCGTCATTGCCCTTTCGGTTCCCATCATCACTCAGCACGAGAATCCGCGGGGACTGCGGGGTCCCAAACGCCACCAACCCTTCCGCGTTGAGATCCTTGATGCCCGGAGCCTTCACCGGCGTCGGTTCAGCTCCCGGTCCGGTCCAGCGATACAACCGTGTGCGTCCGCCCTCTCCCGAGTTTCCCCCCAGCACGAAATATTCCTGTCCGGTCCACACCAGATCCCGAATGCCCTTGCCCCCGAGATCCAAACGACACGCGGGTCCCCATTGGGCCGGATGCCCTGTGGCGAACTCCATGGGATTCCGAAGCTGGGCGAGCAGGGCGCGGCCACCGGGAACCGGACTCCGGAATCCGATCCACAGCGTCCCTTCGGGTCCGGCCGCCAGTCCTTCGATATTGAGGCCGCCCGGAAGTTCCGGGGCAATTCCCGAAGCCTCCCGAAGCGAAAACTCCGCCATCGTAGGTGCCGCAAGCATCGACTCCAGCAGCGTGCCTGCTGCGGGAGCCACGGGATTCAGTTCGAGTTCCCCGTCCTCGTGGGAAATCTTCAAGGCGAGAAAGCGGTGACGCTCGGGCCGATACCGTCCGTTCTTGTTCCGCGCATGCGAACCGATCCAGTACACGACATCGCCGATCCGGGCCGCCCCCTCGAAATCGGCCTCCCCTTCCCCGCGGCGCAATCCCAGCCATGGTGAGGTCTCAAACACCTTCAGGGGCGCACCTCCCCGGATGGACGAGTACAGGATCAGGGTGTTGTTCTCATCACTGCCCACCAGGACCCGATCCGTGCCGATTCGAACGGCGGCGGAGGCATTGGCCATGCCGCGACATTCGATCAAGCCGTGTCCCGCCAGCGCCGGAAGCAGGGCAGACATGCCCATCGCGCCCGCCAGCAATCCCACCCTCACTGCCTGCCGCCACGGTCCGAATCGGGACATGCCGGCAGGTTGGATCGCCACTGGAGCCAAGTCAAAGGCGGGCCGGAACCGGTGCGAAGCCCTTCGAAAGGAAAACAGGGCTTGCACCGGACGCCGCTCCTCGTCACTTTCCCCGTTCCGTTTTCGGGAAACCGCCGGAAAACATCCGGTCACGATACTCAACTTATGTCCGTCAAGATCCGTCTGAAGCGCATCGGCGCGAAGAACAGCCCCATCTACCGTGTGGTGGTGGCCGACGCCCGCAGTCCGCGGGATGGCAAATGCATCGAGGAAGTCGGCACCTACCAGCCCCGTCAGGCTGGCGACAACAATTTCAAGCTCAACCTCGAGCGGGTGGAGTACTGGCTCGGCGTGGGCGCCCAGCCGAGTGACACGGTGGCCAGCATGATCCGAAAGATCCGCCGCGCCGCTCCGGCCACCGCCTGAGTCCCCACCCCGTCCCACCGGATCCCCCATGCAGGCCTTCATCGAATACGTTTCGAAGCGCCTGGTCAGCCATCCCGACGAAGTCCGGGTGGAGGTCGAGGATCGCGCCGGGGTGCAGGCCTACCGCCTGAACCTCGGACCGGGCGACGCGGGCAAGATCATCGGACGCCGCGGCACCACCATCCAGGCGATCCGTTCCCTGGTCCAGGTGGGTGCCCAAAAGAAGGGCATCCGGTGCACGCTCGACCTCGCGGACGAATGAGGTCCCGGCCCGCGCGGGCGGACAGGACCGCGCCCTGCCGATGAAAATCGATGTTTTGACCCTGTTCCCCGCGATGTTCGCGGGACCGTTGGATGAAAGCATCATCCGAAGGGCCCGGGACGCGGGGATCCTCGATCTGAGGATTCACAATTTAAGGGAGTGGACGCATGACCGTCACCGGACGGTGGACGACACTCCCTACGGCGGCGGACCCGGAATGGTCCTGAAGCCGGAACCGCTCTTTGAAGCCGTCGAAGCCCTCCGGGCGGAACGCGGTCCCGACCTGAGGGTCATCCTCACGGGGCCGGCCGGCCGCCCGTTTACCCAGGCTGTTGCCCGGGAATTGTCCGGATTGTCCGGATTGATCCTGATCTGCGGCAGCTATGAGGGATACGACGAACGGGTGCGAGAGCACCTCGCGGATGACGAACTCAGCATCGGCGACTACGTCCTCACCAACGGCAACCTGCCGGCGCTGGTGATCGTGGATGCCGTGACCCGGCTCCTTCCCGGAGCCTTGGGAGACGACGCCAGCAGCGTCGACGAGTCGTTCAGCCACGGGTTGCTGGAGTACCCGCAGTACACCCGGCCCGCCGAGTTCCGAGGATGGCCGGTTCCGTCCGTTTTGCAGTCGGGTAACCATGCCGCCATCGAGCGATGGCGGCGCGCCCAGGCGGTCCGCCGGACCGCCTTGAAGCGCCCGGACCTTTGGGAACAACTTCGGTGGGCTCGTCCCGCCAAAAAAGATTAAGGATTAGCGCCATGAACAAAGCCGCACTGTTTGACAAGATCGAGTCCGAGCAGTTCCGAAAGGAACCGATGAAGTTCAATGTCGGAGACAGCGTCCGTGTCCACACCAAGGTCGTGGAAGGGGACAAGGAGCGCATCCAGGTCTTCGCCGGCGTGGTCATCGGCATCCGGGCCCGCGGCCTCAACCAGACCTTTACGGTCCGCCGCATCAGCTACGGCGAAGGCGTCGAGCGCATTTTCCCGACCCACTCGCCCCGCATCGAAAAGATCGAGGTCGAACGCGAGGGCAAGGTCCGGCGCGCCAAGCTGACCTACCTGCGCGGCCGCATCGGCAAGGGCGCGATGGCGGTGAAGGACAAGGATCTCTCAACCGCGGCCACTGCGAAGTAAGACGGCCCGCACCGCCGGCGCCCGCCGGCCCCCGGTCATGCGTTGCCTGGTCACTGCAGGTCCCACTTGGGAACCGCTCGACCGAGTCCGACGGCTGACCAACTTTTCCACGGGTTCCCTCGGAGGCGACCTGGCCAATGCCCTGGCATCGGCCGGACACGACGTCGTCCTGTTCCTCTCCGAATCGGCCACCTGGCGTCAGCCGTTGTCGGCAATCCGCGTCGAGTCCTTTTCCACCACGGAATCCCTCGCCGCAGGTCTTCAGTCCTGCGCGGATCCGGGACCGCTTGCGATCTTCCACGCCGCCGCAGTCAGCGACTACCAAGCCGGCTCCCTTCGGATCCTCGCCCCGGACGGCACGATCACCCCCACCCACGCCGGAAAGGTGGACAGCCGCGGGGGGACAATTCTCCTCGAATTGGTGCCCACTCCAAAAATTCTCCCCCGCCTCACGGAGTGGTTCCCCCAGGCCAGGATCACCGGATGGAAATATGAGGTGGACGGTTCGCCCGAAGACGCGGTCGCCCGCGGCGAGCGGCAACTCGAATCGGCTGGAACCCATGCCTGCGTCGTGAACGGTTCCGCCTGGGGGGCCGGATTCGCCTGGCTGCGCCGGGGCCTTCCCCTGGTCCAGATCCCTTCGCGCCGGATGCTGCTCGATTCCCTTGTTTCCGCGATCTAGTCCGTTCGGAATCCTTCCGACGCCCGCTTTCAAAAACCGGTCAAATCCGAAGCTTCCGCCCGGACGCCCCGGCTGCTAGAACCCGCGCGGTACATGAAGTTTGCGGCGCGCATCGTTCTCTACCTGCTCCTGGTCGTCCTGGCCGGATACTTTTTTGGGCGATTCCGCGCCGCGTATCAGGCGACGCCCGTGGTCCAGGAGTCCGTGATGGACGGCGCCTCCACCAATGACGTCCCGGCGGAAACGAACGCTGTCCCCGCTGCGGTGGGAGACGCCTCCAGCACCAACACGGTGCCCTCCGCAGCTTCCCCGACCAACAGCACCGCCGCGCTGGCGATGTCGAAAACCAACGCAGTCGCGATGACCAACGCCCCAGGCGCAAAACCGGGTACGACCACGACCGCCCGGCGGTCCGATTCACTGCGTTACCTCGGCCTGTTCGTGTTGTTCTTTCTCGCCCTGGGTGGACTGGCCGCCTGGGACGTGGCGCAGGCGATGGGGAACCGGGCGGGGCGCGCCGTCATGGCGGACGACTGGGTGGAGCGCAAGGATCCTGAGTACGAAAAAGCCGAGGAGGAATGGTCGAAGGGCAACCACATGGACGCCATCGCCCTGATGCGCGAATACCTGGCCAAGAATCCTCGGGAACAGCACGTCGCCATCCGCATCGCCGAGATCTACGAAAAGGACCTCGGCAACCACCTCGCCGCCGCCCTCGAACTCCAGGAAGTCCTCACCAAACGGCTCCCCCGGGAACGTTGGGGCTGGACTGCCATCCGGCTGTCCAATCTCTACTCCGGCCGTCTCAACCAACCGGAAAAGGCGATGGCGCTTCTGCAACGGATCGTAAACGACTACAGCGATACGGGAGCCGCCAAAAAGGCGCGGGCCCGCCTCGGAATCCCCGAACCCGTCGTTGCCACGCCCGCCGAAGAGGCGCCGGAACCTGAGGCCTCCGCGGAACCGGAATCCCCGTCCGCAGAGCCCGAACCACCCCCGGAATCCTCGGCTTCCAACCTTCCCAAGGGTTTTCGCCCGAAGAAGTGACCAGATCGCGGTTGCGTCGCGTCGGCACGAAGTGATTTCCTACGCGTACGTATGAATCCTGAGGGAATGCCGGGGCCCAATCGACTGGGCACCGTGGAGTGGTTGATCTGCATCATCGCGGCCATCGGATTTGCCTTCGACATTTATGAGCTGCTGATGCTGCCGCTGATCATCAAGCCCGCGATCGCGGCCCTCAGCGGACCGCTGGTCCAGGCGATGGTGCAGGCGGGGTCGACGCCAGCAGACGCCGCGGCAGCCTGGGCCCCGGGCGGTGTGGAGTATGTCAAATGGGCGCGCACGCTGTTCTTTGTTCCCGCCCTGGCCGGAGGCGTCTTTGGATTGCTGGGCGGGTATCTGACGGACCGGCTCGGACGCCGCCGCGTGTTGACCTTCAGCATCCTCCTGTACGCCCTCTCGGCCCTGTCCGCCGGGTTCGCCACGTCCCTCCCGCAATTGCTCGTCCTTCGGTGCCTCGTCTTTATAGGTGTCTGCGTGGAGTTCGTCGCCGCGGTCGCCTGGCTGGCTGAACTGTTCCCGAACTACGCCCAGCGCGAGAAGGTGCTCGGCTACACCCAGGCCTTCTCCTCCATCGGAGGCCTCATGGTGGGCGGCGCCGTGGCACTGGCAGCCCGCTTTGCTTCCGAGCTTCCCGCCATTCTTGGAAATCATGAGGCGTGGCGCTACTCACTGATCTCCGGGGTCATTCCGGCCCTACCGCTGATCCTCATCCGTCCTTTCCTGCCGGAATCTCCCGTCTGGGCCGCCAAAAAGGCAACGGGCGCCCTTCGACGTCCCACACTCGGCGAGTTGTTCAGTCCTCAACTGTCGCGAACCACGGTGATCACGACGCTGATCTTCGCCGCGAGCTACGGAATCGCCTTCGGTGCCATCCAGCAATTGCCGCAGATCCTCGGCGGCCCCAAGGGACATGCCGCCATCCTCGCCACGGCGAAGGCCGCCCAGGACAAGGCGGTCGCGGAGGCGCAGGCGGCCGGAAAGCCGGCGCCGGACGCGAAACGACTGCGTCAGATCGGCGGAAACGCGACCGATGAAGCTGTTGCCAAGGTATCCATCTGGCAGGAGATCGGTGGACTGGTGGGGCGCTTCCTGCTCGCCCTCCTTGCCGTCCCCATCGTGAGCCGGCGCGCGTTGCTGCGGTGCTTCCAGATTCCCGCCCTCGTCGTCGTGCCCTTCCTCTTCTGGTGGATCTCCCAAAACCTCGGGCAGGCGGAAAGCCTGCAGACCATCAAGATCGGCATCTTCATCGCCGGTCTGTTCACCGTTTCCCAGTTCAGCTTTTGGGGGAACTACATTCCCCGCGTCTTCCCAGTCCATCTCCGGGGAACCGGCGAAAGCTTTGCAGCGAACATCGGTGGACGAATCCTGGGAACAGCCGCGGCTTGGATCACCATCACCTTTTCCCAGTCGGTCCCTCCCAGCCCGACGAAGATCGCACTCGTCGGCGCGTTGGTTGCAGGTGCCTATGCGCTCATCGGCGCCATCCTCACCGAGTGGCTTCCCGAACCTCCGGCCGAATCCCACGACGCCTGACCGCTTCCAGGATCCGCCTTCCAACGGCGGCCTAAGGCTTCTCGGATTTCGATGATTGACTGAGGGCTGCCTGACGACGGGCAATCACCGCCCACGGCTCGGCGGGAACATCCCCGGGGTCCACATAGCGCTCCAGGTCGCGCATCGCGATGCACTGGTATCCCTCGGCCTTCAGCCAGTCGAGGTACTCGGCGAATCGTTCCACCGGAGTATTCACCCAGGGATGATCACGGTCCGGGACCCCGTGGAATTGCAGCACGGCAATCCTCCCCGCCCGCGCCATGGAAACCGCGCGCTTCACGTCATCGAGCGTCCAGGTCGGCCGGGCGTCCCCGGCGGTGGGAACCAACAGGGGGTGATCCTCCCGGGGATCATAGGCAACTCCCCGCCCGGTCTCGTACGCAAACTCCGGCTGGGCGCCCCTCCGGGCAAAACGGAATCCCATCGACGCCAATAGCGGAAGTGCCCCGGGATGGATGGCGTTGCCCGGATAGGCAAAACTCACCGGACGCGGAATCCCATGTTCCGCACAGCGATCCTGGATCAGCTCCAGTTCCTGCCGAAGACGACCGAGGGTGTCCGCCAACACGCCCAAATGACTCGCGGTATGATTCCCGATTTCGAACCCCTCCCGGCTGAGTTCGGCGATCTGATCCCAAGTCAGATAGTCGGTCTTGTTCGTGCGGAAGGAAAACCCTTCGGTGATGAAGAAGGTGGCACCAAATCCATGCTCCTTCAGGAGCGGACGCACCTGCGTAAACTGGGACGCAACCGAATCATCGAACGTAAGCACCACCAGTTTGTCGGGAATCGGTTCGAGCGGGCGTTCCCTTGGCAATGCCGCCCAGGATCGAAGTTCCCCCAATCTCCTGGACCGTTCCGCCGCGGGATCATTGCCCTCGTAGAACCACAATCCCCCCCGGGCCTCCCGGGTTTCTCCGGGAGGACAGTCCGGAATCCGGGGGTCCGCGTGGATGCACGGAACCGGCGGATTCTGCCAGACGCGATCCAAGGGTTCCCAGCCTGTCAGGATCCACCGGCGTCCCGTTGAATCCCGAACTGCCGCCAACGGCGGTTCGAGCACCTTGTTCGTCGCCGATTGAGCCTCAAATCCGCCGGCGCGCCCGAGGAGAACGCACACCTGGGCGCGAAGTCCGGTCAGCAGGTTCGAGGTTCCGTTGCGGACCCACCAGCGGAAGTCCACGCCATCAGGAGTCGGACGGGCCCGGACGCCAAAGGCGATTCCATTGGGCAGGGTTCTTCCGGAAGTCCACGAACCGTCTCCGCGACGACTCCATTCACGGCGCTCCATCCCCACCCCCAGGACATCCCAGATCGTTGGAAGATGGGTATGTGCCAGGTAGGTCAGACCCAGATTGGACCAAAGGGCCTCCGGGACATCCACCACCACATAGCTCCGCGCATCCCAGGGCGTGAATACGCTCAGCTTGGTTTCCCGTACGGGATCCACCGCTCCTTCGAAGAACCCCAATCGCGGATGACGTCCCCCCGGATACGGAAGCACCGTCACGAGCGCTCCCGGAGCCCGCGGCGGTGGCGCCTCCGGCAGGGAAAGGCGAAGACGCGCCTCCCGGATGGATTCCGGGGACATCCCGGCAGCCTGTTGGATTTCGGCATCGGAGAATTGATGGAACACCACCATATCCTCCATCCAGAAGCGGAGATCCGCTTCCCCCAGCGGTTCTCGGGGCGCACCCAACGCGAGCCCCGCTGCCAGAAACAGCATCGGGACCCAGGGCTTCATTTCAGTTGGGAATTGCACGGGCGCACTCGTCCCGCACCGGCCAGCGCCTCTTCAGTAGGCCGCCACCTTGGCCTTGAGCTTGCGACCCCGGACATTCGTCCGGTTCAAGGCTTCGAGGATCTGGCTTTCGAAGGACACGGACACGTCCACCAGGGAGTGACGTTCGAACAACTGGACGCGGCCCACCGAGACGGGCGGCACCCCGGACTCGCCCAGGATGCATCCGACAATGTCCTTGGGCTGGATCCGATCCATCCGGCCCACATTCAGCCAGAGACGCTTCATGCCAGGGGACGCCCCGCCGCCGCCTTCGCCACGACCGCGTCCTCCGCGTTCCCGTCCGCCGCGTTCGCGGCGTCCACCCCGGCGTCGCTCCCCTCCACCGCCGCCCGGGTATCCAAATTCCGCGGCCGTCTCTTCGCCAAAATTGGCTCCGGGAGGATACACCACGCCGTCTTCCGAGACGTTGTCCGTGATGACATAGCCGTCCGCCGAATAGGCGCCTCCGGAATAGTTGCCTTCGTCGCCACCGCCGTCCCCGGCATCGGCAGACTCCGCGGATGCCCCGTCGGCATAATCACCCGCGGGCGCGGTGGAAACTCCGGGCGACCAATCGGACGGTTCCTCGGCCGGAAGGGATTCCTCCGGGACAGGCTCCGACGTGGGCGTTCGCGCGAACTCGGAGGCACCCGACTCCGCCGCCGGTGCCGCCGGTTCGCGCACCGGCACGGGGAATGGTGCCGGAACAGCCTGGGGCGGCAATTCCGGGGGGCCCAACAAGCGAATCGCCGCCCCGGCGATGACCGCGGGTTCAAAGCCATCCGCAACCAGAATATCGACGATGGTCCGGCATGCGGCCGGATTCCGAACGGAAAGGGCGTCGCGCAGGCGCGCTACATTGGCCTGAAGGCGGATCTCCGGGACCTCGGCCAACACCGGCATCCGTCCCATTCGTGCCGGCGATCCCCGACGACTGAAGGCGCGGGCGCGCACCACCTGGCGTCCACTGGCCAGGGCGAACCCCTGCCCACCCGGACGGAGCGCCGCCTGGCGCTCCGCAATGCATCCATCGTCGAGGGGCCATTCACAATGGACAACCATGTCCACCGACTCCAGTTCGACACCGGCAATCCCGGCGTTGGTGGTCACCAGGAACTGCGCATCGCCGGACCGGAATTTCTTGAGCACACGCTCGCGCGCCGCCGCCGTCAGATCGGCCACCAGGGCCTCCGCCGGATAGCCCGCCACCGACAACTGGCCCGCCAGTTCCGCCGCCATCAACGGCGAATTGGCATAGAGGATTCCCCGTTCAACGAGATGCCGGTCCGCGAGCAGCGACAACGCCGTCACCCGGGCTGAGGAATCAACGTCGAACCAGGTCAGGGGGGACGGGAGATCCGCCCCGGAAACCACCACGCGGTCGGCATCCGGACAATGCGCGCCCGCCAGGGATTCAATATCTGGGGAAATGAACGAGGTAACCGCGAGGATGCAGACGGACTTCCTCCCCGCCGCCAGCACTCCCTCAATCTCCGCGCCATTGCCCGATTCGAAGAGATCGTCTGCTCCGTCCAGAATCACGGCATTGAGGGAATCTTGGGACAACCCCGCGTCGTGCAACGCGGCGCGAACCCTTCCCGGCGTTCCAATCAGGATTCCCGGCTTGGATTCCATCACGGCGGCCAGGCGCTCCGGACTCCGGCCCGCGACCACGACGCCGCACCCGGGCCCCTTGCGTCCGAGCGTCAACGAGCGGACCACGGCCGCCAATTGAAGCGCGCGTTCGCGGGTGGAGGTCAGCACGACCACTTCCACCTGCTTTGCGGTGGCCTCGCTCGACTCCACCGCAGCCAGTGCGACGGCCAACCGGCGACCTGACGCGGGAGGCGCCGCAATCACGGCGGATCGCCGGCCGGCGACCGCCGAGAGGACGGCCGCCTGAACTGGCGAGGCTTCTTCAAATCCGAGGCGGTCCAGCGCCTTGTTCAATTCCTTGGAAATCTTCAGGTCCGCAAACAGTTGTGGCGTCATTCGCTCTGTTCTCCTGGGAACAAACGGAAACCAGATCCAGGCCGGCGGGCATGGGACGGCTCCAATCCTATCGTTGTTGTTTCTAGTACTCCGACTCCGTCCGCCCTCCGATGGGATTCATCCGGGCGGACCCCGAATCCCCGACCCAGAACCGCAATGAAGGCGGTGCAAGGAGCCGAAGATTCAGAGAACTTTAAGCAGGCGACTTGAAAATGCCGAGAACTTTAAGTGGTCGCACGAGAACGCCCGGAACCGGCGCCCCGACTCCTCCCGGGAGGTAACACTTCGGTGGCGGCTTCGACACCCTTAAGGGAGCGATCAGCCCGCGCCTCCGGAGGTTTGCTGAATTCCGCCCCACCCGGAGTTCGTCACCAGATCGTCATGGACCGCAATTCGGAATGGATCCCCACCCGCGTTCCGACTAGGTTTCCATGCGCTGTTTTCTGATGAACTCGAGAAGGTCCTTCCTGACGTCCGTTGCCTCGATCCCCGTCCTGGCGGCCGCCCCCGCCCACGCTGCCGCAGGTCCCGGAACGAACGCACCCCGGAAGTCAGCACCCGGGACCCCCAGACCGGAGGGAACCCGGAATGTGATTCACATGGTGGCCGATGGAACCAGCATGGGCATGCTGTCCCTGGCCAACCATTTTTCCGAGCAACACCGCGGACGTCCGTTGACGTGGTTCCGCCTTTACCAGAATCCGGCGGCGCAAATCGCCTTCATGGACATGCGCTCCCAGAACTCGCTGGTGACGGACTCCTCAGCGGCGTCCTCCAGCTGGGGCAGCGGGGTTCGGATTCCCAATGGCAAGGTGAACCAGACCAGCAAGGGCGCCTCGCTGACCACGCTGTATGAGCTGGTTCGCGACGCCGGATGGAAGCGCGGATTGGTGACCACCACGGAGATTACCCACGCGACCCCTGCGGGATTCGCCGCCAGCGTCAGCAGTCGCAATGATGCCAATGACATCGCCGTGCAGTATTTGGATCGACGCATTGACCTGCTGCTGGGGGGTGGGCGGGACTACTTCGCGGCCGACAAACGAAAGGACAAACGGGATCTGCGGGGAGAGTTCGCGGCGGCCGGTTATGCAGTGCTCCAATCCCCCGCAGATCTTCGAAAGGCCCCGTCCAGCCAACCCTGGTTGGGCATCTTCTCCGGGGGACACCTGCCGTTTCTGGTGGACCAGGTGGGCGGCATCACGCCCGCAGCGGACATTCCGTCGCTCGCGGACATGGCGGGCGCGGCCCTCAAAAAGCTGTCCGTCGAACCCCATTTTATCCTGCAGGTCGAAGGCGGTCGCGTGGACCATGGGTGCCACAACAACGACGCGGCAGCGGCGGTCCGTGAGTTGGTGGCCTTTGACGAAGCCCTCGATGTCTGCCTCGCCTTCCAGAAGGAGTCCCCCGGGACGCTGATCATCATCACCACGGACCACAGCACGGCCAATCCCGGCCTTAATGGGATGGGCGACAACTACGTCAAGAGTCCTGAACTCTTCCACCATCTCGGCGCGGTCAAACAATCCGCTCCAGAAATCCTGAAGCGCCTCCGACTGGCGGAATCCCAGGCCCAGGCGGCCGCCGTCCTTTCCTCCGCCACCGGGTATCTCCCCTCCACCCGCCGGTTGGAAACCTTCGACCCCTTCCTCAAGAAGAAGGGGTATGCGCTGTTCGACGGACAGAACTCCGACAACAGTGCGCTGAGCCTGATCCTGGCCAATCATGTCGGCATCAGCTTCACCAGCACGGCGCACACCTCGGACTTTGTACCCCTGATCGCCCTGGGCCCGGGCTCAGACCGATTCCGGGGATTCATTCGGAACACCGACATCTTCGGGCATTACCTCGATTTCGCCCGGATTCAGTTCAAAAACCCTCAGGAACCCCTGGTCACGGACGCCGGCAGCCCCGAACCCGATCCGCATCTCGCAGAACGGGTCCACGAATACATGCTGGCCTAGGGACCTCCCCCTGTGCCCGACGACGGGGATCAATCCACCCGGTCGTGTGCCCAAGGATACTTGGCGGAAACGCGGAATTCCCGGATACCGTCCGCAGTCCTTGCCGGAGTGCCCAGGGTGGCAGGATCAAAGGATGCCCCCGCTTCCTTCAGGATGGTCTCGAGCCAGGGGTGACCATAACTGACCCCCGGAAAGACCAGTTCATTCCGGTTCACGTCGAGCACCCGCGTCCGCCCCGTTTCAACAATCACGCGACGCAACAGGCTGAGATCGTCCTGCCGCCTGCGGATGAACCGGGCGATTTCGGTGGGGCTGGATCCGGAGAAGGTCTCCGGGGGACGCTGCGTCATGGCGGTTGATTTTGAACTGGAACGGGCCCGGACGGCAATGGCGGGTCTTCGGTCCGTGCACCGGGGGGGATCCCCCGGGTGGGACGCAGGCTTGAAAGGCGACGCCAAGCGGGAGATCACTAGCCGCGCATGAGCCAACCCCGGGTCGGAATCATCATGGGCTCCCAAAGCGACTGGGAGACGATGCAACATGCGGCACAGCAACTGGAGGCCCTGGGGGTCCCCTTCGAAGCCAGCGTCGTCAGCGCCCATCGGACCCCCGACCTGCTCTTTGAGTATGCCTCCCAGGCCGCGGAACGCGGACTGGAGGTCATCATCGCCGGAGCAGGAGGGGCCGCGCATCTTCCTGGAATGTGCGCCAGCAAGACCTGCCTGCCGGTCCTCGGGGTGCCCGTGCAATCCAAGGCGCTCAACGGCATGGATTCCCTCCTCAGCATCGTCCAGATGCCCGGCGGGGTTCCCGTGGGAACCTTGAGCATCGGAAAATCCGGAGCCATCAACGCCGCGCTGCTTGCCACCGCGATTTTGGGCAACAAGTACCCCGAGCACCGCGCGGCGTATGAAGCGTTTCGTCAGCGCCAAACGGAATCCGTCCTGGCCCGGCGAAATCCCGCCTGACAGGTTTGAAACCTCGGCTTTCCAGTCAACGCCAACGACGCTGACTTTCTGCAGATGGAGGGGGAATCCAGTCCGAAATCCCCCTTTTCGGGCCGTTGCTGACCCCCTGCCCCCTCCTCCCGAACCGTGAAAGCAATCGGCAAAACATTTTACCACAAAGCCCTTGAACCTGGGAATCCCGCCAAGTACCTATCTCCTGTCCCCTAATTCAATCCTTCCGTGTGGGAGGATTGGCGGGCTTGGGCGGTGAAAACCGTGTGTCACCCCCAAGCCCGCTTTTTTTTATTTTCAGAGTGGGAGATCCGGCGTTCCACACGCATCTGACCTTCACTCTCGGACGCCGTCACTCCACTGAATCAGCTCCGGGGATTTTCCTCTCGCCTTCGCTCCTTGTCCCCCTACTGTTTCTCAGTCCCATACACTTGCTGTCGCGCCATGAAATTTGGTCCAAATCCCAAAAAGTCCGCCGGGTTCACGCTCATTGAACTCCTGGTGGTGATCGCGATCATCGCCATTCTCGCCGGAATGCTCCTGCCAGCGCTGAGCAAGGCGAAGGCGAAGGCCCAAAGCATCTCCTGCCTCAACAACACAAAGCAGTTGCAGCTGTGTTGGGCGCTCTATGCGACCGACTTTAACGACTCAATCGTCCCGAATTGGCTGGGATCGGCGAGTTCGTGGATCGATGGCAATCCGATCGCCGCGGCCAACTCCGTCCGAGGCGCCACCAACACCAAGTACATTACCAACGGACTCCTCTTCAAATACAACTCCTCGCTGAAGATCTACGTCGACCCTGGGCATACCAAGGTTTGTGACGGCACCAAGCTGGTGCAGAACAGCGCGGCATCCCGGAGTTATTCGATCAGCGGACAAATGCACGGTGGTGATTCGGTCGGCACTCCACTCATCCTCGGCGGAAATCCGGGCTGGGCCAAGGCCCACAAGAAGGTCAGTTCCATCGACAAGCCCGGACCGTCCCAGGCGTTTGTCTTTGTGGATGAAAGCGAATGGACCCTGGACGACGGATACTTCGCGGTTCTGGTCAACGCAGACACCTGGCAGAATTATCCGGCGGTGCGTCACAACAAGAGCACCGGACTTTCCTTTGCGGATGGGCACAGCGAGGTCTGGCGCATGATCGAACCGAACACGGCGCAGCTCAAGGGGTCCGGGGGATTCGCCCCAGCCGGCAAGGGGAACCGCGACCTGAAGCGGGTGCAGCAGGGCTATATCGACCCTCCCAAATAACGGCGGAAAACACCGACCTCCCGCACGTACGCGCGCCGGACAAATTCACTTTCCGGCCGGGACGGCGCCCCTTAGCCTCGGCGCGCTGTCACCATGAGATTCGGAATCAATACCTTCCTGTTCGTCTCCCCGTTTACCACGGCGAGCGCCAAACTCTTTCCCCAGTTCAAGAAATGGGGTTTCGACTCCATCGAAATCCCGGTCGAGGACCCCTCCCATATTGATCCCGCCAAGGTCAAGGCGGCGGCAGACAAGGCGGGCGTGGTCGTGGGCAGCGTCTGCGCCTGCATGGGACCAGGACGCGACTTCCGGGGCACCGCCGAGGAACAGGCGACGGCCATGACCTATTGCAAGGCGCTGGTGGACCAGGCCGTGATTCTGGGCGGCGCCAAGATCATCGGCCCCGTGTATTCCGTGGTCGGCAAGGCCGACGCCGTCGAACCCGCGCAGCAGAAGGTTGAATTCCAGCTGGTGGTCAAGAACCTCAAGGAACTCGCCCAGTACGCCGAATCCAAGGGCATTACCATCTGCGTCGAGCCTCTGAACCGGTTCGAGACCGATTTCCTCAATACAACCGACCAGGGCTTGAAGCTGCTCAAGGCCGTCGGCTCGAAGGCGCTTCGCCTCCACCTCGACACGTTCCACATGAACATCGAGGAAAAGAACCAGGCGGCCGCCATCAAGAAGGCCGGGAAGCTCCTCGGCCATTTCCACGCCTGCGGCACCGACCGTGGCACCCCGGGCGGCGATTCGCTGAACTGGAAGGAAATCGTCGCGGCGCTGAAATCCGTGAAGTACGACGGCGACGTGGTGATCGAATCGTTCACCACCGACGTCAAGGTGATCGCCCGGGCCGCCGCCATCTGGCGTCGCATCCAGCCCACGCGGAACGAAATCGCCGTGGATGGCATCAAGAATCTCAAGCGCCTGTTCGGCCGCACCCGATAACCCGTAACCCTTCCCATGATCCCGCTTCGTTCCCTGCTCTCCCGCCTCACCACCCTGTCCGCTCCCGCCGCAGCCCTGGTGCTGGCCGGGTGTTGCTGCACCACTCCCCGCAGCGCGGCCGTCCCGCCGAACACCAAGGGGGAATCCCTGTTCGACGGCAAGACGCTCCACGGCTGGGCGGGCCTGCCCGGCCACTGGCTCGTCAAGGAAGGCGCCATTACGGGCTACACCACCGCGGTCAGCCCGTTGAAACAAAACACGTTCCTGGTGTGGACCAATGGCACCGTGTCCAACTTTGAACTGCACTTCAAATACCGGATCCACGGCGGCAACTCCGGCGTCCAATACCGCAGCGAACTGATGGATCCAGCCCAGTTCGTGGTCGGCGGCTACCAGGCGGACATCGACGCGACACCCCGGTACACGGGCATCCTGTATGAGGAACGTGGTCGCGGCATCCTGTGCGAACGCGGCCAGCGCACCCTCGTCAAGGACGTGAATGGCAAGACCGAGATCAAGGTGGTGGGAACCCTCGGAACCCCCGAGGCCCTCCAGAAGTTCATCCGGTCCGAGGACTGGAACGACTACACCATCGTCGCCAAGGGCAACCAGGTGCTGCACTTCATCAATGGCCACCTGATGTCCGACTGCGTCGACCTCGGCGCCAAGGCGCCCCACGAAGGAATCCTGGCACTCCAGATCCATGTGGGCCCTCCGATGCAGGTCCAGTTCAAGGATCTCGTCCTGTATCGCCTCCCGGACACGAAGCCCGACAACGGACTTCCGCTCCCGAAATCGGCGCCCGCGGCGGCGAAGCCGGCCTCAACGACGAAGTAACGGCCCGCTCCCCTCTGCGGTGACTCCTATACTGCCCGTTCCATGACACGCCTTTTCGCGGCCGCCGCCGCCCTCCTATTCTTCTGCCTGCCGCTGGGCTGCGGCACCCCTCCCAAAGGCGCCGGAGCTGGGCGCTACGCGGCGGTGGAGATCGACGGGTTCTCCCGCACGTCCATCGACCTCGCCGTCCAGCAAGTCTGCGAACGGCACGCCTACACCAAGGTGAGTCAAAAGAACGATTCCTTCACCTACGAGAAGCCCGGTAGCACCGGACAAAACATCCTCTGGGGAAACCTGGAACGCGGCGTCTGGGAACGCATCGTCATCAAGGTGACCCGGTTGACGGAAGCCGACCATTTTCTGGTCACGCTCGACGCCTACCGGATTCACGACCACGGAGACTCCCTGCTGGAGGAAAGCAAGAAGATGGGTTCCGCCATGCAGAGCAAGTACCAGGCACTGGTGGAGGAAATTAAAAAGCTGCTGGAACCGATCCCTCCCCCGCCTGAACCGGCTTCCAAGTAGCCCACTTGGCCCCAGCCGACGGACCTCATGAATCCCCTCCGCTCCTGCGTCCTCGTTGCCCTTGTGTGGTCCTCGTTTTTCTCAAGAACGGCCCAGGCCAACACCGCCACTGAACCCGTCCCTCGAACGGACAATGGCTGGCAGCAACGCCAGGACTCGATGAACGCCATCGTCGATTCGGCCGGCGCCAGTGCCGAAGTGGTGTTCATCGGGGACTCCATCACCCAAGGCTGGGAAGGTGAGGGAAAGGAAGTCTGGAACCGCACCTATGCGCCGCGTCATGCCATCAATCTGGGGATCGGCGGCGACCGGACCCAGCATGTCCTGTGGCGGCTCGACCACGGCAACCTGAAGGGCCTCCGCCCCAAGGTGGCCGTCGTCATGATCGGCACCAACAATTCCAACGGCGAGGACAACACCATTGCCGAAATCGCCGAAGGCGTCGCCGCCATCGTCTCCAAACTCCGCGCCTCGTTGCCGGACACGCGCGTTCTGCTCCTGGCCATCTTTCCCCGCGGCGAAAAACCCAATGCCCAGCGCGGCAAGCTCTGCCAGATCAACCAGATCCTCCAAAAGCTCGACGACGGTTCGAATGTCGTCTTCCTGGATCTGGGTCATCGTTTCCTCAACGCCGACGGGACGCTCCCCAAGGAGATCATGCCGGATTTCCTGCACCTCAGTCCTGCCGGATACCGCATCTGGGCCGAGGCCATGGAACCCAGGCTGGCAGCCCTGCTGGCAGCCGCTCCGGCGCCCGCCGCCACCCCACTGACCGGGGATTGGGTCTGGACCATCAACGGCCCCGACGGACAACCCATTTCGGCCCCGCTTCAGCTTGCACAAACCGGAACCTCCGTAACCGGGCAATTCTCCGCCGGACCGGATCGCTGGCTCAAGATTGAGAATGGCAAGGTCGAGGGGACCCGGTTCTCGTGGACCGTCCGGCGCACCAGGCCCAACGGAGAGACCGCTGTGTACGAGATGTCCGGGGAAGTCTCTGGCAATGCCATCACCGGCAAGACCCGGACCACCCTCGACGGGAACGAAACCACGAGCGACTGGACCGCCCGCCGGAAATGAACCGGCCGCCTCCTTCTTCCACCGGATCCGAAGCCCCTGCGGCTCCAACCGGGCAACCGTGGCATCGGGTGACCAACGCGTCGGAAATCGCGTCGCCAGCCCTACTACTGTATCCGGATCGCATCGCGGAAAACCTCCGACGCATGACGGCCATCGTCGGGGACCCCGCCCGACTGCGTCCGCACGTCAAGACCCACAAGCTGGCGCCGGTGATTGCGCTCAAGCGCGCACAGGGCATCTCGAAGTTCAAATGCTCCACCATTGCGGAGTGCGAGATGGTCGCCGCCGCGGGCGGTGAGGACATCCTGCTCGCCTATCCACTGGCCGGACCCAACATCCATCGTTTTCTCGAACTCCAGCGTGCATTCCCCGGTACACGCTTTCGCGCCGTCACCGACGATACCGCCACCGTTCACGAACTCTCCGCAGCCGCCGTCGCGCATCAGGGCGAAATTGCCCTGCTCATCGACCTGAATGTCGGCATGAACCGCACGGGGATCCTTCCCTCGGACGACGCACTCTCCCTCATTGCGGAGATCCAACGCCTGCCTGGGCTCCACTGGGATGGTCTTCACGCCTACGACGGACATCTGGCCATCGCCGACCCGATCGCGAGGGCGCGACAATGGGCCGCTGCGCTCGGCCCGGTCTGGCGACTTCGTGACCGTCTTCAGGACGCAGGCACGCCCGTTCAGACGCTCGTCGGTGGGGGAACTCCCACCCTCCCGTTCTTCGCCGGACTCCCGGAGGTGGAATGCGGCGCCGGGACTCCGGTGCTCTGGGATTTCGGTCAACCCCAGCATAATCCCGACCTCGACTTTCTCCATGCTGCCGTGCTGATGACCCGGGTGGTGAGTCATCCGCTTCCCGGACGCCTCTGCCTCGACCTCGGACACAAGGCCGTCGCATCGGAAATGCAGCCGCCCCGCGTCCGGATCTTCGGACTTGAGGACGCCACCTTCGTCGGCCACAGCGAGGAACATCTGGTGATCGAAACGCCCCTCGCCGCCGAATTCCCGGTCGGCCACGTCTTCTACGCCTTGCCCCGCCACGTCTGCCCCACCGTCGCGCTGCACTCGGAGGTCGCCGTTGTCCGTGACCACCGGGTGACCGAGTACTGGCCGGTGCCCGCGCGCGCCCGTCGAATCACCCTGTAGCCCGACGCCCCGTCATGAAGCCCCGCCTCATTTTCGACGCGCATCTGGATCTCTCCTACAACGCACTCGACTTCAATCGGGACCTGCGCTGGCCCCTGGAACGGGTCCGCCGTCACGAACTGGGCATGCGCGACCACGTCTTCCGCTCCCGCGGGGTGGTCAGCTTCCCGGAAATGCGCCGCGGACGCATCGGCCTCTGCGTCGCCACCCAGCTGGCCCGTTATGTGGACCGGTTCTCGAAGATGCCCGGTTGGAACAGTCCCGAACAGGCCTGGGCCTGGACCCAGGGACAGCACGCGTGGCACCGCGAAATGGAACGCGCCGGGGAATTGCTCCAGCTTCGGACCGGTTCCCAGGTGACCGAACACGCGAAGCGGTGGCAGGACGCGGTCGACGCCACGGCGGCCACACTTCCGATCGGATACGTGTTAAGTCTCGAAGGTGCGGATTCCATCGTCACTCCGCGTCATCTCGATACCGCCTTTGAGTATGGCCTCCGGATCGTCGGGTTGACCCACTACGGTCCCGGCATTCACGGCCAGGGCACCGATGCCCTCGGGCCGCTTACGGCGCGTGGACACGAACTCCTGCGCGAGATGCGACGCCTCGGCCTGATCCTCGACGCCACGCACCTCAGCGACGACTCGTTTCGCGACGCCCTCGGCCGTTGGGACGGCCCGGTTTGGGCCAGCCACTCCAACTGCCGCGCCCTCGCCAACTGGAACCGCCAGTTCGACGATGACCAGATCCGGGAACTCGCCCGTCGGGGGGCGGTCATCGGCATGGCCTTCGACGCCATCATGATGGTGCACGGCTGGGCCCACCACCGCTCGCGTCCGGAGGACTTCCAACTCCGAATCGAAAAGATCGTCGAGCACATCGACCACATCTGCCAGCTCACGGGGTCGTCCGCACACGTGATGATCGGCAGCGACCTCGACGGCGGATTTGGCACGGAGCAAATGCCGATGGATCTGGACAGCATCGCCGATCTCGCCCGCCTCAGCGACCTGCTGGCGGGCCGTGGCTATGCCCCGGATGCCGTGGAAGGGATCCTCGCTGAAAATGCGATTTCCTTCCTCGCCCGGCACCTCCCCCGGTCCTGAAGGCATTCCCGCGAGGTGCCCGCGTTGAATAAAATTGATCCCGTCCGATGCGCCGGACGGTTGAAATTGCGTGCCCACGGCGGAAACTGTCTCCCATGGGTTCCACGTCCTTGCATTGCTCCGCCATCCCCGGGTGGATCCTTCTTTGGATCGGCGCCTTTCTGAGTGTGGGAACGGCGCCCGCAGCGGAATCCACCTCCTCTGCCCCGCTCGCCTTCAACCGCGACATCCGCCCGATCCTGTCCGACCACTGCTTCGCCTGCCACGGCACGGACGCCCGAAAACGCAAGGCGGGACTCCGGCTCGATCTGGCGGAGGGCGCCTTCGCGACCAACAAGCATGGGATCCCGGCCATCCTTCCCGGCAGCCCTTCAGGATCCGAACTCTGGAAGCGGATCACGACCGAGGATCCCGAGGAGGTCATGCCGCCGCCGGACACCCACAAGCCGCTGTCAGCAGAGCAACGGGACCTCCTCCGGAAATGGATCGAACAAGGCGCCCCCTACCAACGGCACTGGTCCTTCGAACCCCTGGTCACGCCCCCGGTTCCGGCCCCCGTTTCCGGAGGGACTACTCCCGACGAGAACCCCATCGATCGGTTCATCCGGAGCCGTCTCGCCCGGGAGGGCCTGACCCCGTCACCGGAGGCCGACCGACCCACCCTGATTCGGCGACTCAGCTTTGATCTGCGCGGACTTCCGCCCACGCCCGCCGAAGTGTATGCCTTCCTCGCCGACACCCGTCCCGGAGCCTATCGACGTCTGGTGGACCGCTTCCTCGCCTCACCCGCCTATGGCGAGGAAATGGCCCGCCACTGGCTCGACGTCGCACGGTATGGCGACACGCACGGACTGCACCTCGACAACGAGCGCTCCATGTGGCCTTACCGCGACTGGGTGGTGGGGGCCTTCAATCGCAACCTTCCCTTCGACGAATTCACGATCGATCAAATCGCCGGGGATCTCCTGCCGTCGCCGACGCCCGACCAATTGACGGCCACCGGATTCAACCGCTGCAACGTGACCACGGGAGAAGGAGGCGCGATCGACGCCGAGTTCCTGTTCCGTTATGCGGTGGACCGCACCGCGACCATGGCGGAAACCTGGCTCGGTCTGACCGCCGGGTGCGCCGTCTGCCACGATCACAAGTTCGACCCGCTCTCGACCCGCGATTTCTACTCGCTGTACGCCTTCTTCTACAGCGCCGCCGATCCGGCGATGGACGGGAACACACTGCTGACAGCGCCCACCATCCGCCTCCCGAAGATGGAGGACACCCGACGCCTCGCCGACTTCGACGTGGAAATTGGATCCGCAGAGGATCGGGTTCGCGAAGCGCTGGCGGCCGTCGCGTACACCGATCCGGCCACCCTCACTCCCCCGCCGCCCGTGCGCGAAATGGAGACGGTCTGGCTGGACGATGACTTCCCCAATGGCGCCAAGGTCACGGCTTCGGGAGCCCCCACCCGTTGGACGGAATCCGGCTCCGGCCCCGTGTTCTCCGGACGCCGTGCACTCCATCGCAAGGACGACGGCATCAGCCAGGACTCCTACGATTCCGGAGCCGCCCCATTGGAGATTCCCCAGGGTGCCACGCTGTTCGCCCATGTGTACGTGGACCCAGCGGATCCTCCCAAAACCCTGATGCTCCAATACAACAAGGACGGATGGGATCACCGAGCCATCTGGGGGGATCCCGACGCCATCGGATGGGGCGAGAAGGACAAACCCAGCCGGGTGCGGATTGGGGATCTGCCCAAGGCCGGCGAATGGGTTCGACTCGAATTCCCCGCGGAACGGGTCGGCCTCAAGCCCGGCGACAAGGTCTTCGGCCTTGCCTTCACCCAGTACGGCGGCACGGTGAGCTGGGACAAGTCGGGCGTCCTAGGACGGATCGACCCCGCCCATGACCCGCTCTATTCGCTGCGCGTCTGGCAGGAACAGCGCGAGGGAAAATCCCCGGATGGCCTCCCCGACGACCTGAAGTCCATCTTCAAAAACACCACCCCGGCACAAAGGAGCGCTTCCGACGCCCAGGCCTTGCGCGACTACTACCTCTCCAAGGTCTGCGTCAGCACTCGGCCGACCTTCGAGCCTCTGGTGTCCAATGTCGCCCGCCTTCGCCGCGAGCGATCCGACTTCGAGAATGCGATCACCGCCACCTTCGTCTTCCGCGATCTCGACAAGCCCCGGGACGCGTTCGTGATGATGCGCGGGCAATATGACAAACCGGGGGACAAGGTCGTTCCTGCCACGCCCACTGCCCTGCCCAAATTGAAGGAGCGCCCGCTTGGTAATTCCGATGCGACCCCACGACTGAACCGCCTGGACCTGGCCCGCTGGCTCGTGAGCCCGGATCAGCCGCTTACGGCCCGCGTCACGGTCAACCGCTTCTGGAGCCAGTTCTTCGGGATGGGCATCGTCCGCACGACCTCGGATTTTGGGTCCCAGGGGGAACCTCCAGTGCATCCTGAACTGCTCGACTGGCTCGCCTCCACCTTCCGGGAATCCGGTTGGGACGTAAAATGGCTGGTCCGCGAAATGGTGACGTCCGCGACGTACCGTCAATCCTCGCGGGTGTCGCGGGATCTGTGGCAGCGGGATCCCGACAACCGGTTGCTCGCCCGGGGACCCCGATTCCGGCTGGGCGCCGAACAGATCCGGGACAACGCGCTGTACACGAGCGGCCTCATGGATTCCACCCTCGGCGGTAAGGGGGTGAAGCCCTACCAACCACCCAATATCTGGGAGCCCGTCGGCTTCGTCGGATCCAACACCCGCGAATACAAGCAGGACACCGGTTCAGCGCTGTACCGCCGCAGCCTCTACACCTTCTTCAAACGGACCGCCCCGGCCCCGTTCATGACGACCTTCGACTCCCCCAACCGGGAGCAGGGCTGCACCCGTCGGGAACGGAGCAACACGCCACTGCAGGCACTCCAGCTTCTGAATGATGTCCAACACTTCGAAGCGGCACGGAGCCTGGCCACCCGCATGATGACTGAAGGCGGCCGAACCACCGCCGAGCGGATCACCTTCGCCTATCGCACCCTGCTCTCCCGTCCGCCAACCCCGAACGAATTGGCCGTGGTCACCGCGGCGCTCGAACGCCACCAAGCCCGGTACGCCTCGGATCCCGCAGCCGCGAGAAAGGCCATCACCTTTGGAGAATCCCGTGCCCCGCAGGATCTTCCCGAATCCGAACTCGCCGCCTACACCCTGGCCGCCAACCTGCTTCTCAACCTCGACGAGACCGTAACGAGAAACTGACCGCAGGGACAATTGACGAATGACCAATGACAAACGCCCAGTGCTCCCGCCCCCACTGAAAACTGCTCACTGAAAACTTTCCCCGCCCCATGTCCCCTCTCCTCGAATACCAACTTCGCCAGACGCGCCGCCAATTCTTCGGCGATGTCGGACTGCGACTGGGCGGCATCGGACTCGCCATGCTCGGTGCCGGAGGCGCCACCGGGCGTCTCCTCGCCGCGAGCTCCCCGGAGCGGGTGCATCCGCCCCTCCCCGGGCTTCCCCACTTTGCGCCCAAGGCGAAAAGCCTCATCTACCTGCATATGAACGGCGCGCCGTCCCAGCTCGATCTCTGGGACTACAAGCCGAACCTCCAGGCGCAGTTCGACAAGGACCTGCCCGACTCGATCCGCATGGGACAACGGATCACCACGATGACCAGCGGTCAGGCCCGCCTTCCCGTGGCGCCGTCCATGTTCAAGTTCTCGCAGCACGGAAAGTCCGGAATGTGGGTCAGTGAGCTCCTTCCGCACACCGCGCGCGTGGTGGACGACATTGCCCTGATCAAGACGGTCCACACCAACGCCATCAACCACGACCCCGCCTGCACCTTTGTGATGACGGGCAGCGAGGTCCCCGGCAAAGCCAGCCTCGGTTCCTGGCTGGCGTACGGCCTCGGCAGCGAGAACAACGACCTGCCCGCCTTCGTGGTGCTCACGCCGACCTGGTCCTCCAAGGCCAGCGCGCAGGCCCTGTTTACCCGCATGTGGAGCAGCGGATTTCTGCCGACCCGCTACACCGGCGTCACCCTCCGCTCGGCCGGGGATCCGGTGCTCTATCTACAGAATCCCCCGGGAGTCACGCCCGACGACCGCCGCACCCTGCTCGACGCGTTGCAGAAGTTGAACGATGCGGAATTCCAACGCGTGGGCGATCCCGAGATCGAAACGCGCATCGCCCAATATGAAATGGCGTTCCGGATGCAGTCGAGTGTCCCGGAACTGGTGGATTTCGGTGCGGAATCGCCGGCCACCGTGAATCTGTACGGACCGGACGTGAAGAAGCCCGGATCCTTTGCCGCCAGTGCGCTGCTGGCGCGGCGTATGGTCGAACGCGGCGTTCGCTGCGTGCAGATCCTGCACCGCGGATGGGACCAGCACGGAAGTCTCCCGAGCGAGATCCGCGCCCAGTGCATGGACATCGACCAGGCCAGTGCCGCATTGATCGAGGACCTGCGCCAGCGCGGGCTGCTCGACGAAACGCTTGTCGTCTGGGGCGGTGAGTTCGGACGGACCGTGTATTCCCAGGGAACGCTCAAGCGCGACGACTACGGACGCGACCATCACCCGAAGAACTTCTGCATGTGGATGGCCGGCGGCGGCATCAAGGGCGGCACCGTGTACGGGGAGACCGACGACTTCAGCTACAACCCCGTGGAGAATCCGGTCCACATCAACGATCTCAACGCCACCGTCCTGCACTGCCTCGGCATCGACCACCGCCGGTTCACCTTCAAGTCCCAGGGCCTCGACCAGCGCCTCACCGGTGTGGAGGAATCCAACGTCCTCCGAGCCATCCTGGCGTGACGATCAGCGTCCTCCAACGCGATCCACCCGCGACGTAAAGCCCTCGCCTACACCGTCACGAGTTTTCGGGTCACCCATGCATTCAGGCTTTCGCCGCCGGCCCTCGCCTGAAGCGCGAGACATTGATGGACGGCCGGACTGAGTCGAAGCGGCACCTTTCCGCTATACTTCTTCTTCGTGGAAGGCGGGGGAAGGCGATGCCCTTCCCGTTCCATGAGTTCGACCACTTCCTTCACCGCCCGACATAGACCTCGGCCTCGTCCTTCCCGTGGACACCTCCAAACATCAGTCCCGGACAGGTACCGACGAAGCAGGCGTCCTCATCGCTCCACTTAACCATCTTCACGTAACGCGCGACCTTCGCTTTGAGTTCAGTCTTGTTCACGGCGGATGATTTCCAAAACCCGGCGGGCCTGTCTTTCGAGATGACGAGGAACGTCATCCCCCGGCTTTCCGCAGACAGTGATCACCCAGCCCAAACCTCCCCACAGAGAGGATTCAGATTTCGACCTTCGGAAGCAGGGGATTGCCCCTTCGATCCGAGGTCGCGAGACACTAATCGTCAAACCTCCTCAAGCGGCGTCTTCGCGTCACCAAAGGTCCCGGGTCGGACGTTCATCTTGTCCATGAGGGACAGATAGAGTCGGCACATCTGGCGGTCGGGCTTCTCGCGGTACTCGAGTACCCGGCCACCCTTGAGTCGTCCGCCGCCACCGCCGACCACGACCACCGGAAGCTGCGAGGCGTCGTGATTGCCGTTCATCATGCTGGAACAAAACATCAGCATGGAGTTGTCCAGCAGCGTGCGTTCGCCCTCGCGAATTCCGTCCAGCCGTCGCGCGATGTAGGCCAACTGCTCCAGGAAGAACTGGTTCACCTTCAGCCAATCGGCGGTGTCGGAATGTGACAGCAGGTGGTGGATCATATAGTCCACCCCCAGGTTCGGAAACCGCAGGGAACTGTGGTCGTTGTTCAGCTTCAGGGTGCAGATGCGCGTGGTGTCCGTCTGAAACGCCAGCACCAGGATGTCGCACATCAACCGCATGTGCTCCCCAATGTCCTGCGGGATGCCGTCCGCCGGACGCGGCCGGTCCGGCGCCGCCAGCGTGGGACGCCACCCCTGCAACTCCCCCTTCTTCCCCGCGTTCTCGATGCGCTGCTCCACCTCGCGCACCGAGTCCAGATACTCATCAAGCTTCCGCTGATCCAGGGTGCTGACGCGGCGCCGCAAATCCCGGGCATCGCCCAGAACGGCGTCCAGCACACTCCGGTCCCCCCGTCCCACCTCATCCTTGAACAACCGGTCAAACGCCAGTGCCGGATACAGCTCCAGCGGCGTCGGGGTGGTGGGCGAGCTCCACGAGATGTGGGAGCTGTAGAGCATCGAGTAGTTCTTGTGGACCGACGGATTGGCCTTCTCGCAGGCAAGCACCAGGCTGGGCACCTTGGTGGAGCGTCCGTACCGCTGCGCCACAAACTGGTCAAAACTGGTGCCCGAGCGGATCTCCCCGCCCGAAGCCAGGGGCGCACCGGAAAGCAGATTGCCCGTCTGGGAGCTGTGAATGTTCCCCTTCTGGGCCTCCTCGTTATAGAGCCCTTTCACGAAGAGCATCCGCTCCCGGTAATCATTCAGTGGGGAAAGCACCTGTCCCAACTGGAGATCCCTGCCCTCCCCGCGGGCCCACCACTCCTTGGAATGGAATCCGTTCCCGGCGAACAGCACTGCCAGACGGACCGGCGCCTCGCTCGACACGGCCGCCGTGGCGGCGTCGCCCCAGACCGGCAGGGACTCCATCCACGGGAGCGCCATGGACACGCCGACACCGCGCAGAAAGGCGCGCCGGGAAAACGAGGAGTGGATCATGGGAAGGTTGTAATCCCGCTGGACGCAAAGTTCACGGGGGGAATTTGATGTTTTTTGGATCCGGTCACTCCATCTCCCGTCCCCGGATCTCGCGGAACTGGGGACTGAGCACGATGGCTTCAACCCCGGCGCTCAGGCGGTCCCCGTTGGACGCCAACTGCTGGGACACGGTTTTCAGCAACGGTTTATCCGACAACAGGACACTCCGGCCAAGGGCGTAGCCCAGGAGCTTGCGGTTGAACTGGCGCAACACCGCCTCGCGCTTCCTGCCGAGGAGGTATTGCTGGAGTCCCCGAGCGCCGTCCACTTCGGTGCCGTCCAAAAGGCGGGACCGGGTTTCGACCGGGCGCCCTCCAAGATCCTGCGTGCGAGAACGGCCGATCGCATCAAACCCCTCCAGGGCGAACCCAAAGCCGTCGATGCGAATGTGACAGCCCGAGCACCGCGGATCGCTGCTGTGCTTCTCGGTGAGCTGACGCACGGTCAGGGATTCCGTTGCCTCGTCCTCCGGCAGCCGCGGCACATCCTTGGGCGGACGGGGCAGCTTGTCACCCAGCAGCACCTCGGACACCCAGTTGCCCCGCAGGATCGGACTCGTCCGCGAGGCGCCCGACTGCTTCGACAGTGTCGCCCCCATTCCCAGCAAGCCACCCCGGCCATAGGCGCTCACCCCATCCACCCGACGCCAGGTCTCCCCGGTGACTCCGGGAATTCCGTAGTGTTGAGCCAGCGCCTCGTTGAGAAAGGTGTGGTCCGACGCGAACCATTCGGTCACCGGGGCATCGGATTGAATTGCGTCCGTGAAGTAGCGGATCGCCTCCTCATACATCGGCCCCTTCAAGGCTGCGAAGGTCGGGAAGTGCCGCTCACTCTTCTCATCCAGCTCATCGAATCCGTGGATGTGCAGCCAGGCGCAGGCAAATTCGATGGCCATCCTCCGAACCTTCGGATCCTTCAGCATGCGCCGCGTCTGGGTGGCGAGAACCTCTGGTTCATGAAGCCGTCCCGAGTCCGCCATCCGGCGCAATTCCTCATCCGGAAGGGACGACCACAGGAAGTAGCTCAGGCGCGTGGCCAGTTCCCAATCCGTCACCGGTCCGGCGACCTTGCCCGCGGGCGCGGTCTCCATCCGGTACAGGAACGCGGGCGCCACCCAAACCCTCGCCAGCGTCAGCCGAATCGCCTCCTCATGGGGCAGTTCCTCGCGCCGCAGCTCCGAATAGAGGTCACGGAGCTCCTTGCGCTCGGGCCCGGTCAGGGGGCGTCGGAACGACCGGTCCGCCAAAGCCAGGACCGCGTCCAATTGGCGCGGTTCCGCGGCGATGACCTCGGCCCGGTAGTCCTTCGCCCGTTCCAGGATGGGCTGCCGCATCGGCTCGAACACCTTGGGGTCCGCGTCCTGCGTCGCGAACTGCCACAACTGCTCGAAGGCGTCGACCAGGGCCAGGGCATCCTGGCTGACAAACCGCAATTCCGCCCACAGACGCTCCAGCTCCGCCGCTTCCGATTCGTTCAACAGGAGTCGGATCAGGGGCTGATCCTCGCGATGGTACAGGGTGAGCGTCACCACCTCGTCCACGGGGACAATCTTGGTGTAGCACAGCGCGGCCGGGAACCAGCTCCGGAACTCGTCGAGACCCTGATCGAGGCGCTGACGGGCCGGACCCCTTTCAGCAGCAAGCAGCGGCGAAGAGTTGATCACCGCGCCCGGCGGACCGGTCCACGCTCCCTTCGCCTCCTGAACCGAGGCACTCCCGGCTCGCAACGCCGAGGCACCCTGCGGACGCACCAGCGTGACGTCGGGCTGGGTGATTCCGTCTCCCCCCGCGCTCGGATCCGGCACGGCGGTGACTACCAATTCGGCACCCGCCACCAAATCCGCCGGCAGGGAAATCTCAAGGACCGACGGGGCCTGCACACACAGGCTGTCCGGGTCCACAACGCCACCCGCGGGATGCTTCCCGAAAAGAGCGGGATCCAACCCCCAACTCGGACCTCCCGCCTGCGCCCCTGCCGCCCTGTCCTTGGTCGGATGGAGCGGAACTGAACCGAACAGCAGGGGCCCTCCGAGTGAAGACAGTTGTCGATAGAGGGCCTCGTCCGGAGCCGGTGTGGCGTCCGAAGGCCCGGACTTCAGCAGAGCGTCGAGACGGGACGCGAGGTCCCGTCGCTGTTCGGCGGAGTCCGCCACCTGCCAGCGGGCCAGCAGCGATCCCGCCGGGATAGGGGGGCGGGCATCCTGTCCGGAGACCGGCTCGGTGTAGAAGTGCCACACGTCCGGATTCCCGAGCCGATCGGGATGTGGATTGGACGCCAGGATGTCTTCCGAGACATCCCGGTTGAGGTTCCACTCGGCGCCGTCCGGCGAAAGGCTTCGGATCGCGAGTTCCACATCGGTGAGATCACAGGAATGGTTTCCGTCTCGCGGACCCACCAGCAGGGAAACGAGATCCCCCCTGCGCAGCGTCAGAGAATCCACCGGGGGAACCACCACCGGCTTGCCGCCCTGGGCGGTGCCCGCCGCCAAGCGCTGCCGCGTGGGACCACGCCGCAATTCGAGGGCCCAGGTGACGCCATTGCCGCACTCGGGGTGCGCATGGGTGACCTGCGCGGTAATCCGGACGGGACCTTCGATCGGGCTCCGCCAGCCGACCGCCACATTGAGGGTCGGCGAGGGATGCACCACGACGCCATGCGGCTTCAGGTTGCCGGGGATTCGCACCGCCTGGTCCGAACGGCTGGCCATCACGCTGGGAGTATCCCCGGAGCCCCAGCCGTTCACGAAATCGTGTCCCGCCACCGACCGGAGGGTGTTGGTCATCCGGTCAAGATGGATCGCCGTCGCCGGACCAATGCCGAGATATCCCATCCACGCCCCCAGGGAATCCGCATCGACGGCATGCCGCGCGGCCAGCGTCGCGACCTCGACCGGTTCGGTCGCCGCCATGGCTTCAGCGGCGGCACCCAGGGCGGCGGGCGTCGTGGCGAAGATCCGGGTGCGCCGCGCCACGAGATCCCTCGTAACACTCCGCACGTCCCGAAGCGCGAGGGGTGGCCTCCCGGGCAGTTCAATGCGCGGTTGCTGCCACTGGACAAAATCCTGCGCAGCGCCATCCCCGGCGTCCCCGGCCACCCAGTACGCCACGATATCCTGGCCGTTGGTGGGCGCCGCCAGCTTCATGCGAAACTCCTTTCGGGCGACCACCGGGCTGACCGGTTCCATCCACGACTTGGGTCCCCCTGCCTTTCCAATGTGACCGATGCTGTTGAATCGCCACACCGCGCGCTGCCAGGACTGGATCTCCGACGTCAACGCCGCCACGGCGTTCGTGTCCCCGGAGGTCGCCGCGCGCCAACGGGTGCGCAACGGGTCGAGGAGGAAGGACGCGTTGGTCGCCGAGAACATCCCGTAGAGGCCCGCCAGATACCGGGCGTTGAGGCCGCGTTGCGACGCGAGGACCGCGACCCGATCGGGCGCGGACCGGACCTCCAGCGTCGCGGCGATATACCGATCCAGCGGAAGGACACCGCCGTCCCGGGTGTCGAACTTGATGCCCTGGAGATTCACCGAACTCCCGCCCCCGTTCACCGTATAGCGCCCGTAGAAATCCCGGATCTGCGTCAGTAATTCCTCAGTCCAATCCCGACGGGTCGCTCCCGGGGAGAACCGAAGTCCGTCGGGAACCAGCACCAGGTGGCGGGTGACCTCCTTCGCGGCATCGAGGTACTTGGTGAGCAACGACGGCGACATCACGAGCGCATTGCCGACGTTCATGAAGCCCTCTCCCGCCGCAGAATCGGCCGGGAACTCGCGAGCGGGATCCAGGGAGGGAAGACCCGTCAGGTCCCGCAGAGTGTAGGTGTATTCGGCATTCGAGAGCCGGCGCAGCACCACCGGTCCCGGATCCCCGGCATGCTCGAGGGCAATCGCATCGAGGAGCGCATTGGCCCAGGCCAGCAATCGCTCGCGGTCCGCGGGAGCCAGCGGCTTCTCATCCTTGGGCGGCATTTCCCCGGTGCCCACCTGCTCCACCAGGCCCTGCCACACCTCCGGATGCTTCCTCAATTCACCCGGGGCCAGGTGGCGCTCCAGGTCGAGGTCCCCCTTGTGCTTCGTTGACGAGTGGCACTTCAGACACTGGTCTTGAAGCAACGGACGTATAGTCGTCTCGAACTCCGAGGATTCCTGTCCGCGAACTGCCAGCAGGACGACGAACGCGAAAACCCACCGTAGGAGACGACGTAAGGAGACTCTGAACCGCTCCCCATCCCAGCGGTGGCAGGAGCAGGAAAGGAGTCTCGTGACCTCGCCTGCCACAGAGCACGTATTGGGGGAGTTCATGAAAGGATTCCGCGGATCACCTCGGCCTCGACGACACCCGTCAGTTTGTTGTTCAAGCCTCCGTAGAAATAAGTCAGCCGCTGAGGGTCGAGCCCCATCAGATGAAGGATGGTTGCGTGCAGGTCCCGGAGATGATGCCGGTTCACCACGGCCGCCTCCCCGAGTTCGTCCGTCTCACCATAGGCAGTGCCCCCGCGGACTCCGGCACCCGCCAACCAGTAGGTGAATCCCTTGGGATTGTGGTCCCGGCCACCCGGCTTCCCACCGGTGTTGAACGTCTCCGAAACCGGCATCCGACCAAATTCCCCGCCCCAGACCACCAGCGTTTCGTCCAGAAGTCCCCGCCGTTCCAGGTCGGTCAGAAGCGCCGCAATGGGTCGGTCAATCTCGGGACAATGGAGCTTCAGGTTCTCCTCAATCCCGTGATGGCCATCCCAGGTGTTCTGCCCTCCGGCCGCCCCACCGCCCGAGTACAACTGGATGAATCGGACGCCGCGCTCCACCAGACGCCGGGCCGTGAGGCATTGGCGTCCAAACGGCGCCGGTCCCTGGGCGAGGGAGTGCCACGTGGGTTTCGGCTCGAGAATGCCGTACAGTTCCAGGGTCCGGGGATCCTCCTGCGAAAGGTCCAGCGCCTCGGGCGCCGTTGCCTGCAATTGGAACGCGAGCTCGTAACTGGCAATCCGCGCCGCCAATTCCGAATGGCCGGGATGCGCCGCCTGATGCTCGGCGTTCAACGCGTGAACCGCCTCGATCTCGCGCCGCTGCGCCTCCCGGGAGAGTCCGGCCGGCGGCTGAAGGTTGAGGATGGGCTGGCCACTGGTGCGCAACAGCGTGCCCTGGTGTACCGCGGGCATGTAGCCACTGGACCAGTTCGGGGCACCGGTCGTGGGTCCACCGCGCGGGTCCAGCATCACCACATAGGACGGAAGGTTCTCATTGCGGGTTCCCAGCCCATAGCTGAGCCAGGCCCCGAGGGACGGATGCCCCTGGAGAATGCGCCCACTGTTCATCTGCAGCACGGCGCTGCCGTGGGCAAAGGAATCGCTGTAGAGCGATCGGATGACCGCCAACTTGTCCATGTGCGCCGAGAGGTGCGGAAGGGCGTCCGAACACCAGAGCCCCGATTCGCCGCATTGCCGGAAGGTGCGCCGACTGGCTTGGAGAACGGCCTTGGTCTTGGTGCCGCGACGGAACTCGTTGTCCACCGTCTGCCCGTCGCGCTTCTGCAACTCCGGCTTGAAGTCGAAAAGGTCCACCTGCGAGGGCCCCCCGAACATGAACAGGAAAATGCACGACTTCGCCCGCGTGATACGATGAGGCAGCGCCACCGGACCCGGACCAAGTCCGCCGGCCGGGGCCGCGGACAGTTTGGGCGCCAATAGGCCATCGCGCTCCAACAGGGACGCCAGCGCCACCCCGCCAAAGCCGGCCCCCAGGTCCCACAGGAACTGTCGGCGTGGAAGGATGCGATGATCGGCGGGATTCATGGGAGGTTCGGCCCCCTTCGAGCCGGCACCACACGACACCCCAGTGAACTTCCCCGGACGTATCCCCGGGAAACAAATGTTCGGGACAAGCAATGCCGCAGGTTACTCGACATAAATGAACTCATTCAGGTTCAGCATGACTCGACTCAAGCTCTCCATCGCGACGCGCCGGGCGTCCGGGTTTCCACCCCGGGTCTCGCGGTCCTGGCCCTCCTTCAGGAGGGCTTCGGCCACCTCCCGTTCCGAAGACGAAGGAGTCCGCTGGAGAACGATCTCGTAGAGTTGACGGATCGGGTCTCCCCCCTGGCCCGATATCTCCCGTTCCACCCGGGTCGCCAGGGCCGCGGCGCGCTGGTGAACGAAGGGATCATTCAGCAGCATCAAAGCCTGCGGAGCCGTCGTGGTCACCGTCCGGGTTCCGGAAGACGACGCGCTGTTGGCGAAATCAAGGCACTCGAGCAACGGGACCTTGAGGGCCCGCTTGACCACCAGATAGACACTGCGACGCATCTGGTCCTCGGCGGAACTGTCCGCCCAGCCCTTGCCCGCCGAATCCTGGGTTCCGTGCACCTCGGGTGGCAGGGTCGGGAACACGCTCGGCCCCCCGGATCGGAAATTCAGTTCCCCGGAGGCCAGGAGGAGATTGTCCCGGATCACCTCGGATTCCACACGCCGGAGGTTCTGCCGCCAAAGGAGGGTATTCGCCTCGTCCGCAGCCAGGGCGCTGGAATTGGCGGTGTCCGAGGACCGGCGGTAGGCCTCACTCAGGAGAATTCGGCGATGCAGCCGCTTCACGCTCCATCCATCCGCAACAAACTCACGGGCGAGAAAGTCCAAGAGTTCCGGATGGGTCGGACGCTGTCCCGTGCGTCCAAAATCGTCCGGCGTCGAAACCAGTCCCGATCCAAAGTGGTGCTGCCAGACCCGGTTGACCAGGACGCGTGCCGTCAGGGGATTGTCAGCACTGGCGATCCAGTCCGCGAGAACCCGCCGCCGACCGGACGTTCCCGCACCCGTTCCAGGGTCGGGAATCCTGGGAGGCGGGGTTCCGAGCACCGAGGGGAACGCGGGATCCACAAGTTCACGGGGGGATTGCGGATCCCCACGGTACAGCCGGTGGGTCTCCTTGGCGCGCCCACCGATCTCCACGGCCGCGAGCGCCACATCAAAAGGTGGCGACGCGTTCTCCGCCGTCTTCAGTTCGGACTCCAGGGCCTTCCGGTCCGCGTCCCCCGCGGACTTCAACCGTTCGCGCAACGCGGCCACCCGCGCCTGCTTCTGCTCCTGCCATTGACGCAACGCCGAAGCCGACGCCAGGGGACGTTCAATGCGACCGGTCCCGCGTCCGCCACCCCCGGTCTTATGCTGGCCGTAGGGGTCCAACCCCCGGAAGAAGCTCAGGAACGAGTAATAGTCCGACTGGCTGATGGGATCGAACTTGTGGTCATGGCACCGGGCGCATCCGAGGGTCAGGCCGAGAAACGCCGTACTCGTGGTCACGAGGATGTCATCGAGGTCGTCGTATTCCGCGGCCACCGTGCTGTCCGGTTCATCATCCCAGACATGCAACCGGTAAAACCCCGTGGCTATGATCGCATTCCTCCATGCGGACTCCTCCCACGCGGGCGAAGGGGAGTCGCCGGCCATCTCGTCCCCGGCGAGTTGTTCCCGAATGAACTGGTCATAGGGCTTGTCCTGGTTGAAGGCCCCCACGACGTAGTCGCGGTACCGCCACGCATTCGGCTTCGGTCCGTCGCGTTCATACCCGTTGCTCTCCGCGTACCGGACCAGATCCAGCCAGTGGCGTCCCCACCGCTCCCCATAGCGGGGCGAAGCCAGACATTGGTCGACCAGCGCCGCCCATGCCGTGTCCGAGGGATCCCGTTCAAACGCCGCCACTACCCGGCAATCCGGGGTGAGCCCCAGCAGATCCATCCAGAGTCGGCGCACCTGCGCCCGAGGACTTGCCCGTGGATTCGCCCGCAACTGGAGCGCGGACAACCGGGCATTGAGAAAGGCATCCACGGGACTGGACGCTCCCTGCACAGCGGCTCCACCAGGCACGGCGGCGGGAGCCAGCGGTTGGAATGCCCAATAGGAGCGGTCCTCCTGGGAAAGCGCGAAGTTCCCCCGGCGCAATTCAGGGACCGAGTCGGCATGCCCCTGGAATCCGGTATTCAGGATGAGGGCCAGCAGGACTGCCAACCCAGTTCGGAACCCGCGCCCGGATCCATTCGCCCCCAGGGGCGGATGGTCGACGAATTCCCTCGAGGAATTCCGGAGTGGAAGGCGCAGCATCATGATACCTGCCGCCGAGCGGAGTCCACGAGGCTCCCCTTCGGGAACACGGGATGGCCGGGCTTGGGGAGACTATTGCGAACTCCGGGCGCGCCGACACCTGGAATTTCATTTCGGCGGCTGCCGGGTGATCACCACCCCTTCCGATTTTCCATCGAGTTGGTCCCGCACGCTCGCCGCCCTGGCCGCCACGAAACGCTTGATCTGCCAGGTGGCGCGATTGGGATCCATCGGATTCGAAGTATCCCGGGGCCCGGGCGGGACTTCAGTCGAAACCGCCTCATCGAAACGCGCGACCCGGTTGGTGGACCATTCGGCAATCACCGGACGCACCGCCCGCGCCACCTCGTCGACGTGCCGGTCTATTCGGGACGGGACGAAGATGGTCTTCAACTGTTCTTCCAAGGCGTCGCGATAAGCCGCCCGAAATTCGGGCACGGCCATCATCCGCGCCAGGAAGCGATTCGTTCCCACCCAGGGATGCCAGATGCTGACCTGCTCCCGCTGCACCGCGGTCCCCATGAAGGGAAACTCTCCCCAGGAATGGTCGAGATCCCAGGGGATGAACCCCACCCGCTGCGTCTTTGAATCCAGGTAGAAAAGGAAATTCTGCCCGTTGGCGAGAATGCCGTCGAAGTTGGACAGGAGGACTTCCGCTGCCAGGAATCGAGAAACCTCCTTCGGGTCCACAAATTCACCGAACCGTCGGGCGAAGTCCTCGTCCGACGCGTGGCTCACCCACTGGGCGACTTCAATGACCCGTGACTTCTGCGCATCCGTAATCTTGGTCTTCGGATCGTAGATGGCGTCGTAATTGGTCCATTGGGTCCCAAGGTCCGAAAACAAATCCAGCGTGACCGGCTTGAAGAGTGCCGTGCCTTTCGTACCGAAGACATCCTTCGCCCACTCTGCATCCGGATTTTCCACCATCACGTAGGTCCCAAGGAGGCGGTTGGTTTCGGAACCCGCGATACTGAGGAAAACCCGCGCGAAAGCCGTCCTCGGCGCAGGCACCCCGGCGTCCCGGAAGTACTCGTATGCCAGGCTGTCGCTCAGGCAGGTGAAGTCCGCGGACAAATTCCCCAGGTTAAAAACGGAGCGTCCGGCCAGCGCCTGGCCCTTGACGTGTTTCCCGAGGTCGAACTTGTACGACTTCCGATAGCTGCGCGCCACGGCCATGAAGGTTCCATTGCCCTTGAATCGGACGGCGGCATTGGTGAAGGGAAGCCCGCCAAATTCGACGTTGCCCGTGGACCAGGGAAAATCGATTCCCAGCACGCCCGCCAGCCCATTGCGCGATGCCTTCGGATTCCGCAGCACCACACTTCCGTCCGGGTTCATGAACCCGGGAACCCCGGGAATCCGCTTCGCCTGAATTGCGTCCCATTCGGACGCGGTAAACCGAAGGTGGACGTTCCAGATGTTCGTCTGCCGATAAAGGTCGGCGGCCGAGGTCGCGAGACGGGCGTCGCCCACGGGACCGGTGTAGGTCGGAACCACGCCCGGCTTTCCCGGGGTTTCCTCCGGCGTCGCCGGCTGGCCCATCATCACCATCTTGCTGAAGAACCAACCCTGAAAGGCCGGCACCTTGAATGCCGCCCAAAGGGAGATCGCCAGCACCACGATCAACAGGAACAGGCTGCCCACCGCAACCCCCAGGAGGGCCAGCCATCGACGCCATCCGCGGGCGGGAAGTCGCAGTCTCGGGAAACGCATGCGCCAGTCTTACGAATCAGCAACACTTCCAGCAAGGAAACGAGCCCCGGACTGTGGGAATCCCCAGCGACCTTCGCCCGGACTCTCAGGCGGCTTCGCGCACCTCATCCACGATGCGCCCATCAAACAGGTGAATCTGCCGATCCGCATGCCGGGCAAACCTTGGATCATGGGTCACCATGCAGATCGTGGCGCCTTCGCGGTGCAGTTGACGCAGCAGATCCATGACCGCATCTCCATTCTTGGAGTCCAGGTTTCCGGTGGGTTCGTCCGCGAGCAGGATGCTGGGCTTTCCGCCAAGCGCCCGGGCGACGGCCACCCGTTGCTGCTGTCCACCGGACAACTGGCTGGGATAGTGCCGAAGCCGGTGGCTCATGCCCACCTTCTCCAGCGCCTCCATCGCCCGCTCCTTGCGCTCCGCCGCACCAAGACCGCGGTAGGTCAACGGCAATTCCACGTTCTCAAAGACCGTGAGGTCGCCGATCAGGTTGAAACTTTGAAAGATGAATCCGATCTCACGGTTTCGGATCCGTGCCCGCGACGCGTGATCCAACTGCGCCACCTGCTGCCCGTTCAGCAGGTAGGTCCCACCGGTGGGTGTGTCGAGCAACCCCAGGATCGCCAGCAGCGTGGACTTCCCGCACCCGCTGGGCCCGGCGATGGATACATACTCCCCCTGGGCAATCTCGAGATGAATCTCGGACAGCGCATGCGTCTCGATCTCGTCCGTGAGGAAGACTTTTTGGATGTTTCGGAGGTGGAGAAGCGGACCTGCGGGTCCGCGGTCCGTGGTCCGTGGTGGGTGGTCAGTGGACATGGGCACGAGGTGAGTGTTCAGGTTTGCGCGGCTCCTTGGATCCGAGTCGCAATTTTTGGGGAATCGCCCCCTCGGTCCTTCTTCGCGAATCCTTGGACATGGGCATTCGGAGCAAATCGAACTTCGAACAACTTCGAGTCTATCGTCTCGCGGAAGAACTTGCGGACCGCGTCTGGGAAGTCGCCTCCACATGGGACCGTTTCGCCAAGGAAACCGTCGGAAAACAATTGGTTCGAGCCGCGGATTCGGTGGGCGCCAACATCGCCGAGGGAGAGGGGCGTGGATCGTTCGCCGACAATCGGCGGTTCGTTCGCACGGCGCGGGGCTCCCTCAACGAGACGAAGCATTTCCTCCGTCGGGCATTTCGCAGGCAACTCTTGTCTCCAAACGAAGTCGCCGAACTGTCCCGTCTGACCCAACCGCTGGCTCCCATGCTGAACGCCTACCTCAACTCGATCGGAACCAAGGAGACGGAAGCCCCGGGGAATCGTAACGCGGAAACTTGAGTCTCGTCGACCTACGGACCACTGACGACGGACCACGAACCCGTTGATCACGGCACCCTCACCCGGTTGACGCCGTCATACTGGCTCATGTCCGAAAGAATGATCCGATCCCCGACCTGGAGACCGTCCACGATCTCGACGGTGCTGACGGAGTTGCGGCCCAGCTTCACCGGGACCCGAAGCGCATGGCGGCCGTCGGACTGGACCCGGAACAATCCCACCGTGCTGTCCGGCTGACCCTGCACGGGACGGCCGACATAGAGCACGTCGTCGAGGCGTTCCAATTCAATCGTCCCTTCCACGCTGAGGTCGGGTCGCGCCCCGCGGGGCAGCGGCCCGTCGAGCTTGATCTCCACCAGCACGGTGCCGTTCTGCACCGCGGGATCCACCCGGACCACGTGCCCCGGCACCACCCCGTTCCGGGTGTCGATGCTCGCCGACTGACCGAGCGAAATATCGCGTGCCTGGGTTTCCGCCACCCGCACCTCGGCTTTGAGTCGCGTAGGGACCACCACCTTGGCAAGGGTCGCCCCCGGGGTGACGCGCTGACCGGACTGCAGCAACTCCCGGTCCCCCAACTGGGTCAGAACCCCTTCAATGCCGGCCTTGACCCGTAGGTTCTCCACCTGGCGCTTCCGCAGATCCCGAAGCGCCCGGAGCTTTTCCCCCTCCGCCTCCTGGACGGCCAACTGCGCCTTCGCGGACTCTTTGGCGAACTCCAATCGTCGTTCCTCAATGGCCACGCGGGCCACGAGATCGTCGGCCTTGGCCAGGGAACGCTTCAGTGTGATTCCCGGGACCAATCCGTCGCGGGCCAGCGTTGTGTCGGCATCCGCCTCCAACCGCGCCTGGGTGGCATCGGCCCGAAGTGTGGCCAGGGAGGCCTCTTGGGACAGCCGGTCGCTTTCCAACTGAACGCGCATCCGGGCGAGTTGCGTATCGGCCGCCCGCGCCTGCCATTCGGCGTCAAAGGCACTTTGTTTGAGTTCCGGATTGCTCAGCTCCAACACTACGGTCTCCGCCGTCACGGCGGCTCCCGGTTGAATGAAGATTCTCTCAACCTGTCCCCCGGTGTCGGCCTGGACGAATTGAATCTGTTCCGGGACGAGCGTCCCATTCCCACGCACCTGTCGAAGCATTTGTCCGCGCTTCACGGTGTCCATCCACGGGTTCTCAACCTTGGGCGCCGCCGGTTCCAGCCGCGAAAGGAGGACCGAAATCGTCACAAGGACGGCGACGGACGCCGCTCCCAGAAGGATCCGGCGTCGGCGGCGCTTGCGCGCCAGATCGGGTCGGGAGATGTCCATTCCGGTGCTCGCCGGTGTGAAGCCACTCGGGGGCTTCGACGCCGGCAGCCCCTCGGATGCGACGGAATGGCCGTTGGTGGCAAGACGGTTCATGTCATCAGTCAGACCACGTTGGCGAACCAATGCCGCACCATCTCCGCAATCTCGGGCACTCGGGCGGCAAAGTGACGAGCGGTGGCGACCTGCTGCACCAACGCCATTGCTGACGCAGCAATGAGTAATCCGAACAGCCAGCGCTCACCCTTGGACAACGCGGAACAGGATTCCCCGGGAGCGGACCCAGGCGGGATCGAACGACTTTTCGGTCTCCGGCAGCGATGGAGCGAACGGGATTTCATCGACGTTTCATTTTGATCAACCACCCCGGACGAACCTCATCCGAAGGGATACCGTTACCTCCCCTGATCAGCCCGCGTGCCAAAGTAACGATAACCCCAAAACTCACTCAAAAAGCCGCCAAACAGGGCCTTCAGCGGGCATACGCCTCGTGCGTTCCCCGGAACTGGCATCCCCCGTCCACGTCAGCAATGGGATTCACCCGTCCCGAAATCGGGACGACCCGGAGGTTGCGGCGGAGAACAGTCCATCTGCCCGCATTCACACCTGGGGGAGTCGCAGTCGGGCCACACAGCCGGGACGGTCCGTTCGATTCTCCAAGGTCAGTGTTCCCCCATGGGATTCCGCAATCTGCCGGCACAGGATCAATCCGATGCCACTGCCCGTGGGCTTGGTGGTAAAAAACGGGACGAACAAATTGGCGGAATTGGCGAGGCCCGGCCCGGCGTCCGTGACAAGAACTTCCACCTCCTGCGGACCCCGGTTCCAACAAAGCACCACGGCTCCCGACGTTCCCTCCCGTGGATTGCCCGCGGAGAGCACGGCGTCCACCGCGTTGCGAATCAGATTGATGAGCAATTGCTCCACCTGATCGGCATCGATGGAAACCAGGAGTTCCCCCCCTGATTCCACGGCCACCACGACACGGCGTTCGAGGGTCGCCACCCGGCGGATCAGCGCGCCGAGATCCGTCGCCTGACGGCGCGGCGGCGGAAGCCTGGCCAGCTTGGCGTAGGCATCCAGAAACCGCGTCAGGGCGTCCGCTCGCTGGGCAATGACGCCGAGTCCCCGGAGGCTGTCGTCGCGCCAGTCCTCCGGAAGCGGTTCCCTTGCCAGCAGTCGCTCCAGACTTCCGGCCAGACTCTTGATCGGTGCCAGGGAATTGTTGAGTTCGTGCCCAAGCACCCGCACAAGCCGCTGCCAGGCCTCCCGCTCCTCCTCACGCAGCGCGCGGCTGAGATCGGTGAGCACCAGCAACTGGTGGGGACGACCGTCCTGTCGGAACACGGAACGGCGCAGGGCAAACCGCCCCATCGCCCCGGGGAAACTCAGCGACAGGGTGCGCGCAGGATCTCCCGTGAGCCCATCGGAAAGCCCAAGTTCCACCGCCGTGCGCCCCAACAACTGTTCCACCGGACGCCGCATCAGATTTTCCGCCGCCCGATTGGCCAACCGCAGGCGCTGCCCCTCGTCGAAGGCAAACACGGCCACCTCCAGTTCCTCCATTACGGTGCGCAACAGCGCGGTGGCTTCCATGGCCCCAAGACGCTGCTGACGCAGTGTCTCCGAAAGCGCATTGGCCTCGAGGAGCACCTCACCCAGCGCATCATCCCGAACGGCGCCGCGCGCCCGCGTGGAGAAGTCCCCTTCCCGGAGCCCCCCCAAAAGATTGGACAAGGTCTGGAGGGGAAAGACCACGCGATGCACCAGCGTCGCGGCCGCAATCAGGGTCGCGAGGCCGACCAGGATTCCCAGGGTCCACACCCATTGTGCGGAAAAGCCCCCGAGCCAAAGCAGCAGGACCATTCCCAGCACTGCAGGAGCAGCGATCACCGCCGTCATCCATTTCAGGCGACGTTCGAACCGCACTTGGGACGGAACCGGCATGCGTGAAGTCCTTCAAGCTCCAGGGCGCCCTCCCGCGCCGCTACACCTCTAGAGCCCGTATTTCTCCAATCGACGGTAGAAGGCGCTCCGGCTCAATCCCAGGGATTCCGCAGCCTTCATGGCGTTGCCTCCGCAGCGCGCCAGGGTCTGCTTGATCAAAAACCGCTCCACCTCCTCCAGATTCATGTCCTCCAGCCGCGGCGCAGCCTCGCGAACGCCTCCCAACCCCAGATCGACGGCGCGCACTAGGGGACCATTCCCCAGCAGCACCGCGCGTTCCACGGCGTGACTGAATTCCCGGACGTTTCCCGGCCAGGAATGCGCCTGCAGGGCCTGCAGGGCGGCCGGCTCGAATCCCGTGATGTCCTTCCGATACCGGGTGCGCTGCTGTTGAAGAAAATAATAGGCCAGCGGCTCAAGATCCTCGCGGCGGTCCCGCAGCGGCGGGAGATGGATCTCAATCGTGTTGAGCCGGAACAGGAGATCCTGGCGGAAACGTCCCGCCGCCACCTCCGCGCGCAGGTCCGCATTGGTGGCCACCACCAGCCGGACGTCCGCCTGCTGCGTGCGGGACGAGCCCACCCGTTCGTACGTCCGACTCTCGAGGACCCGCAGCAACTTGGACTGCTGCCCGGGCGGGACGTTGGCAATCTCGTCGAGAAACAGGGTCCCCCCTTCCGCCATCTCGAAGCGTCCCACGCGGTCCGATTTGGCATCGGTAAAGGCACCCCGGACGTGTCCGAACAGCTCGCTCTCAAACAGGGTCTCGCTCAATCCGCCCATGTTCACCGAAATGAACGGGCGCGCCGATCGCGGGCTCGCGGCGTGCAACGCGGAAGCGACCACACCCTTGCCGGTTCCGTTCTCCCCCGTGATCAGGACGGTGGCGTCGCTCGGGCCCACCCGCTCGATCAACTCCAAGACCGGACGCATGGCTGCGGATCGGGCGATGAGCACCGGTCCCTGTCCCTGTTGCGCGGTGGTTGCCGCCGCCAGGCGTTCTCCATCGCGAAGAGCCCGGCGCAGCGCGATCTGATTCCGGACAATTGCGAGCACGCGTGCATTGTCCCAGGGCTTTTGTATGAAATCCCGTGCGCCCCGGCGCATGGCCTCGACGGCGACCTCCACGGTGGCCCAGGCGGTCATCACCACCACCGGGAGAGTGGGATCCACGGATGGAATCCGGGCCAGGAGATCGAGTCCCTCCTGCCCGCTGGTGGTGTCACGGGCGTAGTTCAGGTCCGCGATCAGCAGGTCAAATTCGCTGCGGGCCGCGGCCTCGAGGGCGGCCTGCGGTGAGGAGACCACTTCGGTCTTCCATCCCTCGGCCTTGAACAGCAACCGGAGGGCTTCGCCGACATCAGGCTGGTCGTCGGCAAGGAGCAGGCGGGGGACGGGAGCAGCGGCCACGCCGCGGGTGTAGCGAAGTCGGGGCGCCCTGCGCAAGACGCGGAAACGAAAAAGCCCCGTCCGGAGCGGACGGGGCTCTTTGCAGGGGCGATCTCAGTCGACGACTTCGATGCCCATGTTGCGGGCGGTGCCGGAGATCATGCGCACGGCGGCGTCCTCGCTGTTGGCGTTCAGGTCGCTGCCCTTGAGCTTGATGATTTCCAGGATCTGCTTGCGCGTCACCTTGCCCACCTTGTCCTTGTTCGGGACCTTGGATCCCGAGGCGATGCCTGCAGCCTTCTTGAGGAGCACGGACGCCGGCGGGGACTTGAGGATGAAGGTGAAGGACTTGTCCTGGTAGACGGTGATGACCACCGGAATGACGAGTCCACCCTTGTCCTTGGTGGCAGCGTTGAACTCCTTGCAGAACGCCATGATGTTGATTCCCTGCGAACCGAGGGCGGGGCCGACGGGGGGAGCGGGATTGGCCTGGCCGGCCGTGATCTGCAGTTTGACGATGCCTGTGACTTTCTTGGCCATGATGCGTGTTCTAGGGATGGGGGCGGTGTGCGACGTCGCGGAGAGGCATCACGACTTCTCGACCTGCCAGTATTCGAGTTCGACGGGCGTTTTGCGCCCGAAAATGTCGACGGTGACCTTGAGTTTGCCCTTCTCGGGCTCGATCTCCTCGATCACGCCGCTGAAGTTGAGGAACGGACCATCGTTGATCTTGACCGTCTCCCCAACCTCGAAATTGACCTTCGGCTTCTCGGTGTCCTCGGCGTCGCTCATCGCCGACTTGATGGACTCGATCTCCTCGGGCTCGACCTCCGCGGGGCGTTCCCCGCCGATGAACCCGATCACACCGTCGATGCCCTTGATGAAATACCACGGCTTCTCCAGCAACCGGCGGTTTTCATCGAGCAGCGCCATGTCGATGTAGAGATAGCCCGGATGCAGCTTCCGGTTGGTGACGGTCTTCTTCCCGCCCCGCACCTCGACCACCTTTTCCATCGGGAGCAGCACCTCACGGATGTAGGGCTCCATCTCCTCGAGGCGCAGTCGCTTCTGGATGCTGTCGCGAACCATCTGCTCCTTGCCGGCGAGGACGTGGAGGGCGCACCCACGAAATTTCATGGTCGGATGCGCGAACGGTTATTCGATCAGGAACCGGATCCCCTTCAGGAGAACGGCATCCACCACCAGGAGGAAGACCGCCAGGATGCCGATGGTGCAAAGCACCAGCACCGTGGTATCCCGCAATTCCTCGCGGCTGGGCCAGCTGCACTTCTTCAGCTCGTCCTGGGTGTCCTCGACGTATTTGGCAAACCGGGCCAGGTACCCGTACTTCCAGAGAAGTCCGAAGACCGTGCCGATGACGGCGGCCCAGATGAGCAGTTGGATGTAGAAATTCGTCACAAAAGTAAGCTGGCGGAGGGGGAGGGATTCGAACCCCCGGTGGGTTTTGCCCACAGCGGTTTTCAAGACCGCCGCAATAGACCACTCTGCCACCCCTCCACGGGGTTTTGGCAGGGCGTGAGGGACTCGAACCCCCAACCAACGGTTTTGGAGACCGCTACTCTACCAATTGAGCTAACGCCCTGTCCGTGATGAATCCTCTCTCTCGTTTGACGAAAACCGGGAAGCCGGATTCGACCGGCTTCCCGGAGGTTCCTGAACAATCAGGCGATGACTTCGGCCACGCGACCGGCACCGATGGTACGGCCACCCTCGCGGATGGCGAACCGGAGACCCTTCTCCATGGCGACCGGCGCCAGAAGCTTGATCTCCACGCCCACGTTGTCGCCAGGCATGACCATCTCGACGCCCGCAGGCAGCGTCACGCTCCCGGTCACATCCGACGTGCGGAAGTAGAACTGGGGACGGTAATTGTTGAAGAACGGCGTGTGACGGCCACCCTCATCCTTGGTCAGGACGTACACTTCAGCCTTGAAGTGGGTGTGGGGGGTGATGGAACCGGGCTTGGCCAACACCATTCCGCGCTCGACGTCTTCCTTCTTGGTGCCGCGGAGCAGCACGCCGCAGTTGTCACCCGCCTGGGCGGATTCCAGCAGCTTGCGGAACATTTCGATGTCGGTGGCGGTCGTCTTGCGGGTGTCCTTCAACCCGACGATCTCCACTTCCTCCATCTTCTTGAGCATTCCGCGCTCCACACGGCCGGTCACGACGGTGCCGCGACCTTCAATGTTGAACACGTCCTCAATGCACATGAGGAAGGGTTTGTCCTGCTCACGAACCGGCTCCGGAACGAAGGAGTCGAGCGCGTCGAGGAGGTTGGCGATGGCCGCCTCACCCTCGGGCTTGCCCGCGAGGGCCGCCGTGGCGGAACCGCGCACGATCGGGGTCGTGTCGCCGGGGAATCCGTACTTGTTCAACAGCTCACGAATCTCCATCTCGATCAACTCGAGGAGGTCCGCATCGGCGAGGTCAACCTTGTTCAGGAAGACCACGATGCTCGGCACACCGACCTGACGGGCCAGCAGGATGTGCTCGCGCGTCTGGGGCATCGGGCCGTCGGCGGCGCTCACCACCAGGATCGCTCCGTCCATCTGGGCGGCGCCGGTGATCATGTTCTTCACATAATCCGCGTGGCCGGGGCAGTCGACGTGGGCGTAGTGACGCTTCGGGCTCTCATACTCGACGTGCGACACGGCGATGGTGACGGTCTTGGTGTCGTCACGGACGGTGCCGCCCTTGGTGATATCGGCGTATGAAATGGCCGGGGCGAGGCCCTTGCGATGCTGCACCGCGACGATCGCGGCAGTGAGGGTGGATTTGCCGTGGTCAACGTGGCCGATGGTGCCCACGTTGAGGTGCGGCTTCGTGCGTTGGAAGTTCTCTTTTGCCATGTGACTGACGATAGCTGGTTTTCGCTGCTAGCTGTTTCAGGAAAGCGGCGCGGACTGGAGCCCACGATCGGGTTTGAACCGATGACCTCGTCCTTACCAAGGACGTGCTCTGCCAACTGAGCTACGTGGGCATCGCCATTCGGCCGTTTTGCCGCCTCCCGGCGACAAAAAATTCAGTTCCCACGCCTGCTGCCAGGCGAAGAAACCGAAATCGGGCGTCTGCAACGCTTCTCTGAAGCGCGAATTGATAGGAGTGTGGGATCCGAGTGTCAACGGGTTTCTGGATTCAAACGCGCTGCACTCGACACCGTTGCCGTCTCCAACCGAATCCAAAGAGCCGAGGTCCCGCGTCCCCTCCCCAAAACCTCTCGAATTCGGGCTCAAAAATCTTTTATGCGGCCGCGACGCCCTCGCCAGTCCGTCGCGCTCCCCCGCTCCACCCTTCATTTGGGGAAATACCAGGCTGTCACCCCATTCTCCTCCGGAAGGCGCGGCTCGTCCCCAGTGCCACAAACGAACCCGGATCCGTCGGTCCGGGTGCCCCCGCGATTCAGGGAAGTTCCTCGAGCATCAGCTTCCGATACGAAATCCGCGTCTTGCCGCCGCCATGCACCTGCAGCCCGATCCGACCCGAGGGAACGATGGCAGGATCCTTTTCGACATAGTCCACCATCGGAACGCCGTTGATCGAGAGTCGGACGCGCGATCCCTCACAGCGGATCTCGTAGTCGTTCCACTCTCCGGGCTTGAACGCCTTGGCCACGGCGGCGGCCTCCGGACGCGCCAGAACCGTATTTCGACGCGACTCGTCATACAGGCATCCGAACCATCCCTCCCCGATGTCGGCCTGATATCCGATCATTTCGTTGTGATTGGGAATTCGCTGGCTCCGGATCTGGATTCCGCCATTCACGAATCCTTCAGTGCCCTCGAGCTTGAATTGAGCCCGCAACACAAAGTTGGTGTACGAACGCAACGTCGCGACGAACTCATTCCTCGGCACCATCGACTTCAGGTCACCCGCCACCAGCGCGCCATCCTCGATGCGCCAGATGTGGTTGGTGTCCCCGTCCCAACCGGCAAAGGTCTTGCCGTCAAACAAGGCAACAGGTGCGGCGAAAACGGTGAAGGCACTCAGGAGGGCGCAAAGGACTGGACGGAGCATGACGGCACCCTGCCCCAGCGCTTGAAGGGCGTCCAGCCTCTGAAACCCTTTGCAACCCGATGCAGGCTGAAACCTGGACTACGAACGACGCGCTTGTAGTGCAGCCTTCAGGCTGTTCAGGGGCGCGACGGCGGGCGCGACGCGTCGCACGCGGGGAGACAGGCTAAAGCCTGGACTACAAACGGGGCGTTCGTAGTGCAGCCTTTAGGCTGTCCGGGGCGCGCGTCAGCCCGCTCCGCCGGCTGCCGCCTTCTTCGGCTCGCCCTTCAGCAGGGCGATCGCATAATCGCGATTCAGTCGGGCGATGAAATCCAGGGAGATTTCCTTGGGACACACCGCCTCGCACGATCCCGTGACCGTGCAGGCTCCGAATCCTTCCTGGTCCATCTGATCCACCATCGCCTTGACCCGGCGATAGCGTTCCGGCTGCCCCTGCGGCAGCAAGCCCAGATGGGACACCTTGGCTGCGACAAACAGCATCGCACTGGCGTTTTTGCAGGCCGCCACGCAGGCGCCACAACCGATGCACTGCGCCGCATCCATCGCCAGGTCCGCGTTCTCCTTCGGAACGGGAATGGAATTCGCGTCCGGCGCCGCGCCGGTGCGGACGGAGATGAACCCGCCCGCGTGCTGGATGCGATCAAAGGCCTTCCGGTCGCAGACGAGATCCTTGACGATCGGGAACGGACGCGCGCGCCACGGCTCGACCACGATCTCATCGCCATCCTGGAAACTCCGGAGGTAGGTCTGGCAGGTGGCGACGCCGCGGTGCGGTCCGTGCGGCTTGCCGTTGATCACCAGCGAACAGGTGCCGCAGATGCCCTCGCGGCAGTCGTGATCGAAGGCGATCGGTTCCTCCCCCTTGTTGGCAAGGTCCTCATTGACCACGTCCAACATCTCCAGGAACGACATGTTCGGATTCAGTTCCGGCGTGACGTACGTCCGGAACTCCCCGCTCGAGGCGGTGTTCTTCTGCCGCCAGACTTTCAGGTTCACCTTCATGGTTGCTGCGTCGTGATTCGGGTTTCGGGGTCCGGAGGGGTTATTTGTAGCTCCGGGTGCTCATCTTCACTTCCTCGTACACGAGGGGTTCCTTGTTCAGGACGGGATCCCGGTCGGCGCCGGCATGTTCCCAGGCGGCGACAAACGCGAACTGGTCGTCGCGGCGCTTCACGTCGCCCGGATTCACCAGTCCCTGCTGAACCTCGGGATCCGCATTCGTGTACTGGTACTCCTCCCGGAAATGTCCGCCGCAACTCTCCTCGCGCATAAGCGCGTCGCGGCACATGAGTTCGCCCAGTTCGATGAAATCGCCAACGCGGCCCGCCTTCTCCAGGGATTGGTTCCATCCCTCGCCTTCGCCCGAGACGTGGAGATTGGTGCGATACTCCTCGCGCAGCGCGCGCAACATCCGGATGGCCTCCTCCAATCCAGCACGGGTGCGGGCCATGCCGCAGTGTTCCCACATGATCCGGCCCAGTTCCTTGTGGAAATGATCCGGTGTCCTCTTGCCCTTGAGTAACAGCATCCGACCGATGTCAGACCGGACAGCCTCCTCGGACGCACGAAACGCCGGGGCGTCCGCCGAGGGCCGCTGGTCGGGCTTCTGGGTGGCGAGATAGCTGGAAATCGTCGCCGGCAGGACGAAGTAGCCATCCGCCAACCCCTGCATCAGCGCCGACGCACCCAGCCGGTTGGCGCCGTGATCCGAGAAATTGGCCTCACCGAGGACAAACAGTCCGGGGACATTGCTCATCAGCCCGTAGTCCACCCACAACCCGCCCATGGTGTAGTGCACCGCGGGATAGATCCGCATCGGGGCCTTGTAGGCATCCTCGTTGGTGATCTCGTGGTACATCGAGAACAGATTGCCGTAGCGCTCACGGATGCGGTCCTCGCCGAGGCGGCGGATCGAGTCGGCGAAATCAAGATAGACTCCGAGCCCCGTGGGCCCGATGCCGCGGCCTTCGTCACACTGGTACTTCGCCGCACGGCTGGCGACGTCGCGCGGGGCAAGATTGCCAAAGGCGCCGTACATGCGCTCCAGGTAGTAATCCCGGGCATCCTCGGGAATCTCGGCGGGATTCTTGCCGCAGTCCTCCTTGCGCTTCGGAACCCAGATCCGTCCGTCGTTGCGCAGGGACTCCGACATCAGCGTCAGTTTCGACTGGTAGTCGCCGCTGACCGGAATGCAGGTCGGGTGGATCTGCGTGAAGCATGGATTGCCAAAGCACGCGCCCTTTTTGTAGGCGCGCCAAATGGCAGTCGTGTTCGATCCCCGCGCGTACGTGGAGAGGTTGAACACGTTCCCGTATCCACCCGTGGCGAGAACGACCGCGTCCGCGGAGTGGCGGGTGATCGCCCCGGTCTGAAGATTGCGGACGACAATGCCCTTGGCCTGTCCATCCACGATCACGAGATCGAGCATCTCCGAGTGGGTGTACGACTTCACCGCGCCGGACCCGATCGTCTTGCACAGGGCGGAGTAAGCACCCAGCAGCAGCTGCTGGCCCGTCTGGCCCCGGGCGTAGAACGTTCGGCTCACCTGCGCGCCACCGAAGGAACGGTTGTCCAGGAGACCGCCGTATTCGCGAGCAAAGGGAACCCCTTGCGCGGCGCACTGGTCGATGATGTTGACCGACACCTCCGCCAGGCGGTGGACGTTGGCCTCCCGCGCTCGGAAATCGCCACCCTTGATGGTGTCGTAAAAGAGCCGATGCACCGAATCGCCGTCGTTCTGGTAATTCTTGGCGGCGTTGATGCCGCCCTGCGCGGCCACCGAGTGCGCGCGGCGCGGCGAATCGTGAAAGACGAAGTTGTGCACCTCGTATCCCAGCTCCGCGAGGGTCGCCGAGGCGCTGGCGCCGGCGAGTCCCGCCCCGACCACGATGACGCGGTACTTCCGCTTGTTGGCGGGGTTGATGAGCTTGGATTCGAACTTGAAGCGCTCCCATTTTCCGGACAGCGGCCCGGCCGGGATTCTCGAATTCAGAGTGGCCATGTTAGCGAACAACCTCCTTCCCCGAGGCCGACACCGCGGCGACCCGGACCCGGTCCGTGTGGGACTTGCCCATCCCCGCGAGCACTGCGACGGGGATGGAGGCGTAACCGAGGAACAACACGACGCTGGCCACACGCGCCAGCAGCGTCACCCGCGGCCACCAGACGGAGTTTCGAAGCCCGAGGGATTGGAACAGCGAAGCGAGTCCGTGACTGAGGTGCAGGAAAAGGAGCGCCTGGGCGATCAGGTAGAAGGCGGAAACCCACCAGATCTGGAATCCGCGGATCATCATCCCATACACGTCATGGGTCCGGATCCCTCCGGGAAGTTCCGTCTCCAGCTTGCGGAAATCGACCCCACCATTCACCGCGGGAGTAAGGGCCGTGAACTGCAACAGGTGGTAGATCACGAAGGCCAGGATCACGAGGCCGCTTAGCAACATGGTCCGCGACGCCACGGATGCTCCATAGGCCGCCTTAACGCCGCCGTAGGCCACCGGCCGGGCGGCGCGGTTCTGTCGGGAAAGGGAGAGGGCGGACGCGATATGGATTCCCACCACCGCCAGCAATCCAAGGCGCGCGCCCCAGAGAAGTCCCGGCTTGCTCTTCAGGAAATGCGCATACGCATTGATGAGCTCCGGCGGACCGAAGACCTGAAGATTTCCCGCGAGATGCCCCACGAGAAAGAGGAAGAGCATCGCCCCCGTCAGGGCCATCGCGAACTTGCGCCCCAGGGACGACCGCCAGAGTTGTCCTACCAGATTCATGAGTAATCCTGCGGACCGAACGCCGGCCGCATTAGTCAGCATGAAACGGGCGCCCGCCCCGAGAGTCAACGCATGAGGCACGGTTATAAGCCGCGCTTCGGGGACCCGTTAGAAGGAACCCGCGGTTATTCCGTGGGGGGAACGGGAATCCATTCGGACTTACCCTCGGCTCCGAGTCCCGATGGATTCCCACCCGGCACTCTCCGCGGAACCATGCCGCGCCTATTTCCCCATTCCCCAATAGCCGTACCGCGGCTCAGGCCTTCGTCACCAGGGAACCAGTGTTTCTGTCCATACGTTGAGTGGATCCGCGCGTCATCGGTCCGCCGCGTGAATGTCCAAAACCTTAATATGCCCGTCCGCCTCATCCACCCAGTACATCAGCGCGTAGTCCCCGATCACCGCGATCTGCAACCTTCGACCGGGGAGTCTCGGTCCAACGCATCGAAACGTCCCAACGGATCCGCGAAATGCAAAACGCCAAGATCGCACCGGCGCATCCCGCAACAAGTGCCCGCACCCAAACCGACCGGAAATCTGCTCGTGCCCCCATAAGGACACCGAAGACAACGCAACCAAGAATAAGCCACCCAGGGCTACGTCCCCTCAATCGTGACTTGGGTTCTGCTAGGTTGCCATTCACGGCAGTTTGCCGTCGAACGTCGCTGGTCAGTGACGCGCCGCTGAAAGAACCGAGGATGTAATCGGCGCGCTGTCGGCGCGGTCACTGGAGCACCGTGGTTCGGTGGCCTTTAGTTGATGGAGGAATTAGACTGGGAGCAATTAAGCAGGCTGCGCTGACCATAACAAAAACAAATAGCCCTTCGATCGCGAGCGATCTGCGGCGTGAAGTGGAAGATTCGGGTAATTTCTGTGGATGCTTGCATAGTGGGGTAGCTCGAAGCCGTCTTACGTTTGAGCTCACCGAGCGCCGCCGGAAACGGGCGCTGACAGCGAAGCCGGGGTTCGATGATCCGGCGAGCTGGAACCAGAAACGGGCAACGGCGGTTCGTGTGCAGCGACTTGTTCGGCGGCCGATATATATGCTCGAATCCAGAAACCTGCATCATCCGTGGTGGCGCTGCGCTGGTTAGGCAGCGTGTCATCTCCTGGGAATCCTACCCTCCGACAGCATATCAAGTCCATCTCCGATCAACGTCAGTCGAGCGGACATACCGGGAGAAAGCTCATCCCACAAACGACGATACGAATCAATGGACTGGATTACGAGGCGCACCATGTGTGTCGGGCCAGGGTCAATATCTACCCACTGCTTGCTATCCCATCGCTGCTTGTGGCCATAAACCTTGGTGAACACGTCACCGACTCTGATCGCTGACTCGCAAACACGCCCATCGACTTGCGCACGACCGTCCTCCGGCGTGAGACGCTCAACAGTAAATTCGATGTGGCGATTCATGGCCGATGCGCGAAGCCGCCTAACGCCCCAAGCTCAGCGACCCGGCGCACGGGACGCAATGATTGCAACCACGACGCTCCCGCCGGGTTAGCTGCAGCGTATGGTTAGGCCACGGTTGCTCAATCGTCGGCAGTAGTGTCATACTCGACCTCGCAACCAGCGCGTGACAGCGCGAACTTCAGCTTCTCGCGGTAAATCTCGGCGTCATGAATGGGAGCTGGCCCATAAACTCGGACCATGCCCTCCTGCTCAAGACCGTCGCCAGCCGCGCCAGCCTGCTGATCCATCGGCGCAATCCAAACCGAAGCGTAGTCTGTCGCGACCGAGGACGCTGAATCGCGTCCGATGTCGCGCAAAGCAGTGGAGACAGACTCACGAACTCGGCAGTTAATCTCCAGGACAAGGCGTAGGTTTGGTGTTTTGGAGTGCATGGTCGAGCGGCCTAACGTAAAGGTCAGCGACGGGAGCCAGCCGCCGGTGACGTTTGATCTGTCTCAATGGGAATCGGCTGGATCTCGTTCGCTGGACCGACTTTGTTAGGCGGCGTTGTCATGTTCGAGCATCTCTGTTGTTGTCGGTGCGCAATAGAATACAATTCGTGCCCAATGGTAAAACCGAACAGGACTGCAAGAAACGCGGGCGCAGGGACAAAATCTGCCAAAAGCAAAATGGCCATTATACCGTTGGCGAGGATCCAGAATATGAAAAGCTTCCGCGGCCAACCAGATTGCGGGTGATAGAGAAACCGTTCGTCACTCCGACCACGCCAATGGAGGGCATTGGCAACTACGCTGGCGAGACCTGCTCCTGCGAGAATCGTTGTACTATTCATGACCTGAGTAGTGGCCTAACGACCCAAGCTCAGCGACCCGGCGCATGGGACGCAACGATTGCAAACCGCGACGCCCCCGCCGGGTTCGCTGCAGCGCATGGTTAGGCCACGATAATCTCTGAATCATACTAAACCTCCTGCTGGATAAAGCACCCGCTTCGGTATGGCGCTACGTGTGCGCTCTGAAACTCCGATAGTGACAATCGCTCCCTGACTCCTGACGCGTGCCACAATCTGCCAACCGCCTGCGAATGGCCAAACTCTGCGATGCCTCGCGCTAATGTCCTCTCTGCTCCACGGGATGTTCAGTTCTTGCGCTTTGCGTTCGGCAATCATGATGGCCTCATCTTGAGTCATGCGCGTGAAGTGGCCTAACGCCGGAACTCAGTGACCCGGCCGACAAAGGGGAACGAATGGAAGCGGGATACTAAGGCCGGGTTCACTGAAGTGACCTTGTTAGACGTTGATTTACCCATCAATGATTCTCCGGCGTCGGAAGATGAACCACAACCGGACCAAAAGAATAGGCGCTCCAAAAAGAACCGCAAAGCGAAAGTCCTCCCAGAATCGGGACCACGCCAAGGTGCCACTGCTTGGGACGAAGCCAGGACCCATCCCGTCGCGAAAAAACCAAGACACAAACGCGGCGTAAGCCAGAAAGAGACCGGCGAGCGACGTGCAGAAGTAGCCAAGAATTTTCACGACGGCTAACGTCGCTGCTCAGTGACGCGCCGGCAAATGAGCCCGGTATCGAGCCGAGGCGCAACCGGCGCGTTCACTGGAGCAGCCTTGTTGGGTGTCAGTACTCTGTCCATCGTCTCTCAATCTTTCCGAATCCGATGATCCGTGCTCCCTCTCGCAGCGTGAACGTCACACCTGGCACTGCGGCACCGTAGTCAACGTGCGGGTAATAAACCAAGGCCATCGTCGTCCTCACCGGCTGGCCTGGGTCTATGTGCTGCGGACCATCGGAAAATGCCACACCGAGATAGTGCTCGGTTAACCGATTACCTTCTGCAATCACTGCCTGCCTCAGTGTCGGGTTTCCGATTACAATGTGCGGGCGGTAGCGAAGGTCGCGAAACATGCCGTCTGGAATGTCTCTGCCTCCCTCGGATTTCCTCAGAAGCGTAATCTCGGCCTCAATCATGATTCGCTCCGCCATAAGCGTAATGAAATCCAACGCACAAGCTCACCGACCATCGCTGGAACCGGGCATTGACAGCGAATCCAATGTCCGACGATGCGGGGTGCTCGAACACGAAGCGGGCGGCGGTGGTTCGTGTGCAGCGATTTGTTGGGCACTTTGGTATGCTCGTGAATCAAGCAGCGCCTGATAACACCCAAGCCAATATCGAATAGTATCAAGAGTAGCAATCTGGCCCTGAACCGACACCATCGACTCCAACTCGGTGACTGCCGTGAGCGCTTGGGCGATGCCAAACTGCTCCGCCAAATAGAAAAGAACCTCCTCAATACTGACGTCCCAGCCGATGAGCATCTCCTGAAGTGCCTCCCGGCATGTAATCGGGCACTTCGGATTGAGACGTCGGAGCAACCATGCCGCTGGGGCCGCGGGTCCACGATCCTGGCTACGGGCAGCCACTGGAAAAAGCGCGGCGAATACAATCGTGTTATCCACGCAGGTCAGTCGCTCCGCCAGAGGAACCAACTCCCTGTCGAAGTCGCGATCACAGACTCTCTCGAGCTCTTGTGCTATGTCCTGGGGTGACATCGCGGTATAGACGCCCAACGTCGCTGCTCAGTGACGCGCCGCCAATCATCTCCAGAACGGAGCCGAGGCGCAATCGGGGCGGTCACTGCAGCAGCCTTGTTGGGCATCACGTCAATCTTCATGCTGACCCCTCGGCTGTGCCGGCCCTCTCTCCACGATGTAACTATGAACGTCGCTGCCGCATTTGCGACAGAATCCCTCGACAACAATTCTCCCGTCTTCCTCAAACTCGCGTGGATCTCGGATTCCCAAATCTGGCGCCTCGCAAACATCACACCACGTATCTTCAGTGAAGATCTGCTGCTCAACTGGTGAGCGGGCTGAAAAGTCGCGAGGTGTCTTCATGATGCCCAACGTTCAAAGCTCACCGACCGCCGCCGGAACCGGGCGCTGGCAGCGAATCCAGCGACCGCTGAACCGTGCTCTCGAACTCGAAACGAGCATCGGCGGTTCGTGTGCAGCGATCTTGTTCGGCATGGTCGCTCATGGAACAAACAATATGCCCCACTCTCTCCAAAAGACTGTAATCGCGCCGTACATATCTGTGACAGCACACCGGTACGGCTGTCGTCGAAAGAGCCCAACCATCAAAATAATTGGCGTGCATACCAGCCACACGACTGGAAACAGCACAGCCCACCACAAGATTCCGATCAAAAATTGAGGGAACGGATTCATGAACGTGAGTGTCGCGCCGACTTGTGAGCCGCCGAACGACCCAAGCTCAGCGACGGGCTCGGCGGCGCGGGTGGAGCGCACCGTGCGCTCCCAAACTCCCGCGACGCTTGAACGGACCGCGTAGAGGCCGTTCGCTGCAGCGCATGGTTAGACCACAATCTCATCTGTTCTCTAAAGCATCCTGCAACAAAATCATCGCTCTCGTGAGCGCAGCGCGCTCCTCCGAAGGCAGCGTATCGTAACACAAACCTTTGGTGCCCTTCAAAGCCTCCAAAAGCTGAAAGCAGTCATCGGTCAACCACTGCGGCCTCGGATACGCACCAAGTATGAATCTCAGTGGACCGAGAGCACGCCTCTCGCACCAAGCGTCAATGAGCGGGTCAAGAATCTGAGAAACATCCTGCGCTAAACTCATAGCGTGCGATGTGGCCTAACGTCCGGAGCTCACCGACCGCCGCCGGGAGTGGGCGCCGGCAGCGAAGCCAGTGCCCGAATAACCGGTGCGCCCGAACCCGAAACAGGCAGCGGCGGTTCCGGTGGAGCGAACTTGTTCGGCGTGGTTGGCTTTGGTTGGTGGGGGGAAGACAAAAGGAAGTATAAAGCCAGCTGCCGTCACCAAAGCACAGACCACTAGCCCAGAGATCGCTAGTGATCGTCGGCGTGATAAATAGGCCAACGACATAACCAGTAAAGCGGCGAGCGCGGCTACCAGAATCCAAAAGGCCCATGAGCCGAAGAGACCGGTTCCTCGCCTGTCGTCGACGACAAACAAACAGGGCAGCAAAATCACCAGGAACTCCAAGCTGGCAAAGTATAACGTCGAGCGCCTTTGGATTTCTCGGGGTTTGGAATTCATGAAAATGAGGTCTTGGACGCTGAACGTTGCTGCTCAGTGACGCGCCAGTAAGTGAGCCCGAAATCGAGCCGAGCCGCAATCGGCGCGTTCACTGGAGTAGGCTTGTTGGGCGCGCTCAAAACAGCCTCCAAATGGTCGCAGGGACTGCCTCATTGGTGACTGCGACTCGCGAGAGCCACCTCTTTTGGATCGCGATGGGTCCAACGCGATACCACCTACCGCTTAGGTAAGGTCCTGGTTCCGGTGTACCCGCGTCCAGGTCGACAAGGTATCCTGATTCCATGTGCCAACCGCCCCTCGGACTTGATGTCACCGACCAACCACTTGGCATGTGCCGCCTAGGCAACCACAACGATGCTGCGAGGAGCGCAAAACTCGCAACTATCCCGGTCCATTTGAGAATCTTGAGCATGATTATCACGCGCTCATTGCCCAACGCCTGAGCTCACCGACCGCCGCCGGAATCGGACGCTGGCACCGAATCCAGCAACTGAGGCATCGGGGCTTTTGAATTCGAAACGGAGGGCGGCGGTTCGAGTGCAGCGATTTTGTTCGGCGTCTTCATTTGTCTCGCAACTGGCCGCGGTACGTTTCCCAAAGAAGTCCAGTCGTGAAGAACACCACAAACAGATGAAAACCTCCAATCCAACGAATGACTGGTGAGCCCCAGATCGCACAGAGAAGCATAATGCTCGACGTGAAGATCAGCAAAGTAAGAGTCAGCCTCCACCACCTTGCAATCGCACAAGCCCCTGTCGCCAGGTCTAGGATGCTAATCAGGATGGTGAGAACAGTCATCATGGCTGCGCCGAACGACCCAAGCTCAGCGACCCGGCGCACGGGACGCCACGATTGCAACCGCGACGCCCCCGCCGGGTTCGCCGCAGCGTATGGTTAGGCGGCATTGGTGTCTCCTGTCTCTATCTCAGATGCATCCTCGCCGTGGTCGTCGAAAAGCCATGCGGCTGCACCGTGAGCATACTCGTGAAACATCGTGCCCACCTTCGGGTCGGGCAAAAATACCGTGCCGGTCTCCTTGTTGGAGGCATCAAGTTGGGAAAAGAAAATGCCAGGGCGAAACCGGTGGCCTTGGTCAGAAAACCAGCACGAGTCGAGGAAGTAGCCGGAATCAAAAAAGTAAGTCTCGCAAACTTTGCGGCGCAACTCGGCGTCCGCGACGCCGCACTGCTTCAGTGCTTCGTTGAGGCGTGCAAGCTCAAGCGTCTGGTATGTCGCCGTCAGCGGGTCGTGTAAATTTCCTTGGTTGGTGTTCATAGTGCGATGCGCGTAATGCCGCCTAACGCCAAAGCTCAGCCGCACGGGAACCAAACGCTTCACCCGCGACAGCGGAACTGACCGCGCCAACCCGTGTTGGCTGCAGCGATTTGTTAGGTGCCAACTCGTGTCTCATATTCCAACCATAAACGTTTGAACAACTCCCACTCGGCTCTCTCTCCAGCGGCATTCTTGCGAATCAACGCGCTCCACGTGGATTCGACAGACCGCTCCGGTGCCAACGTACCGATGATGTGATCTTTGAACGCGACAGGAAGAAGTGGATGCGAATCCTCCTCTTCAGCGAAACGACGAACCCTCATCACATAGCCAATATCGAGAGCTTCAATGTCCCTGAGGTATCCATCACGATTGCCAAAATACATGGCCGGTTTGGCAATGATCTGGTGAACGATGGAGTTCGTGTTCATCGCGCGCAAAGCACCTAACGCCCGAAGCTCAGCGACCCGGCGCGCCAAACGCCCGTATTGAAAGCAAGGTGCAGACGCCGGGTTCGATGGAGCGCATGGTTAGGCATACGTTTCGTCATTTCTGAAGGAAACTGGATACTCGCCGAACCGCCCAAACAAACAGCATCAAAACCAAAACGGTTGCATACGAAATGAGAACTCCTGCAATCGCCCCCACACTGATAGAAGACAACCAACTTCTGCCCTCGGCTCGCCCCTGCATCGCGACGACCAGCGCGATGACGAGTGCGGATGAAATGAAAAGGCCCGTCATCGCTTGGTTCAGCCGCTTTTGGCAAGCGGGTGTCATGACGCTCCAGTATGCCTAACGACCCAAGCTCAGCGACCGGCACCGACAACGGTCAGTGCCTACAACGATCGCGAGCAAACCTCTCTCAACCGGAAATCTGCAACGCTTGGTGACGGTTCGCTGCAGCGCATGGTTAGGTGTCATAAACGTCGTCTCACTGCTCGGACCTCTGAATCAATCAGGTCACATACGGCTGAGTAGTCTGAGTCTGAGCCATACTCGGAATCGCCCATCCCGCGTGGGTGAAAATCAATCTGCATCTGCTCCAAGTAACGCATCCGATCCTGGTCGGCGAGCCGACTCCACCCCGGGCCGCTCAAACCGACCAACAAATCCGCAACAATCTTCAGGTAGCCAAAGTGCCGACTCCTGACCATCTTGGCGGCAAGGCTCTCCAAGTGCGGCAACATCCGCTGCTCCCAAGTGGTGGATGTGGTGGCGCTCACGATGACACCTAACAGTTTGATTGAGCGACAGGTTCTCTGTCGTACGACCATTCGTACTGCAAGCGTCCACCGATTGTAAATGCCAGTTTGGCATGCGCTTATGGATCTTGGGAATCGTACGATTGGCCAATCGTACGCAATGGTTGTCGTGCGACTATTCGCA
>JAXMHR010000017.1:0-119054 GCA_046346705.1 Verrucomicrobiota bacterium
GGCGGGGAATTTTTATTTCAACAAGGGCGGCAACCTCGGGTGGGCCAAGATCCCCCACCATGGATCCCTCATCCGCGTCAGCAAGGATGGCCGGAAGTTGGAGGCCGTTGCGAACGGATTGCGCGCACCGAACGGCATCGGCGTGGGACCGCGCGATGAAATCACGACGAGTGACAACGAAGGCAACTGGGTACCGGCCTGCCGGGTCAACCTGATGAAGCCCGGCGGGTTTTATGGACATGTGTTCACGGCGCACACGGTGACGCCACACACCAATGACTACGACGGACCTCTATTCTGGATTCCCAAGAACGTGGACAACTCCAGCGGCGGACAATTCTGGGTAACTTCGGACCGCTGGGGACCGTTCCAGGGAGATCTCCTGCACACCAGCTACGGGATGTGTTCGCTGTTCAAGTGCTTCTATGAATCGGTGGACGGAATCGAGCAGGGCGGACTCGTCCGATTTCCGCTGAAGTTCGACAGCGGCATCATGCGGGGAAGGTTCAGTCCCCGGGATGGCCAGCTCTACACCTGCGGTCTGGTCGTCTGGCAGAGCAATGGAGCGAAGCAGGGAGCCTTTCATCGCGTCCGATACACCGGAAAGCCCGTCACCATGGTCCGCGATCTTCGCGTCAAGGCGAACGGAGTCGTTCTGACGTTTACGCGGCCGCTCGACAAGGCGACGGTCTCCGATTTGGAGAACTACGCGGTGGACCGATGGAACTATGATTGGGCGGAGCATTATGGGTCCCCGGAGTTTTCCGTGAAGGAGCCGGCTCGGAAGGGACATGATCCGGTCGCCGTGAAGTCGGCGCGGTTGAGTGCCGATGGGAAGACGTTGTCCCTGGAACTGGAGGATGTGATTCCCGTCATGCAGCAGCGGGTGAAGCTGCGGCTGAAGGGGGCGGACGGTGCGGATGTGGCCCAGGAGGTCTGGCACACCATCCACAAGGTTCCGAGCGCGCGGCTGAGCGGATCCTGACCGCGGGTTAAGGATCGTTGCGGGAGGCGCGACGCACCAATCGCGTACTTTCCCGTTCGTCCTCCCACCAGATCTCGGCGAGGTCATGGGAGAAGCGGGTTTCCCACGGCAGGTGGTACGCGCCGGCTTCCATCCACAGGAGCATGTCGCCAGGCCGGAGTGAACGCGGCAGGTCCCGTCGTGCGAGGCAGTCGAATGCCATGCAGGTCGGTCCGAAGACCGCGGTGGGGATCTGCGGTCCGTGGTGCGGACGGAGGGGATGGAGGCCGTGCTGTTCCCAGGTGGAAACCAACGCGTGCAGCGTTCTGCCGCCGTCGCAAATCAGCTGACGTAGTCCCGACCGTGATTTGGAATCCAGAATCTGGATGGCGAGAACTCCACTCCCCGCACAGACGAAACGGCCATGTTCCATCCACAGTTCCTTCAGAAAGGGCATTCGAGTGACCGCCTCCCGGAGGGCGGACTCGTATGAGTCCAGGCTCATGTCGGCATCAAAGCGATGACCTTGAAGATCCTGTGTGTCGGGAGGAGGAAGTCCTCCTCCCACGTCCAGGATCGAGGGCGTCCAGCGGGCCGCAGCGCAGACCTCCTCGATGGAGAGGATGGCCCGGCGATAGATCTCCGCGCGGGGTACGTTGGTTCGGAGATGGAAATGAACGGTGTCGGGTTCGAGTCCGGCCGCGCGAAGTGTTCTAACGGCGGAGGGAACTTCGGACGGGGAGAATCCGAACTGGGTGGGGACGGTCGGGTGTTCCGGATCGCGCTCCTCCGGGGTGCAGATGCGAAGGCCGACCCGCCAGCGTTCCCGGCGGGCCTGGGGCAGGAGTGATTTGAGTTCGAAGGGTGAATCGAAATTGACGCGCAGGCCGCGGGCTCCGTGCCGTGCGAGCCACCGGTGCTTCGCCGGTCCGTTCAGGAGGATTTCATCCGTTGAGAATCCCGCGAGGCACGCGGCTTCGAACTCGCGCTCGCTCACCACTTCAATGCCGCCGCCCTGTCGATGCCACCAGGTCCACAAGGGTTCCAAGGGCTGCGTCTTGGCGGAGAACCAGCATCGCACCGGACGACCGGGCCTGAGTCGGCCGAGGGACTGATAGGCGGCCGCAACGGGAGCGGCCGAAAATAGGAAATAGGGCGTCCGGGCGCCCTGCTCCAGCGCGCGGTGAACGCGTTTGCGCCACGTGGCGAGGGAATTCGCGCTCGAACGGGACGCGTGTTGAGACGACGACACGGCCGGGAAGATGCCGCCGGTTGGCGGGTTTGTCAGCCGGTGGCCGGCGACGGGGAGCGACCTTTCCTATTTGAGGCTCCCGATTTCGAGATTCGCGCTGCGGAGTCTTGCGGCAAGCACGCTGGCCAGGTTGGCGTACAGTTTCGTCCTCAGGGTCGAATTCCCCTCCGCATCGAGGCGGTCGAAGGCGTCGAAGCCGAGGCGAAGCACCTCGGTGGGGTGAAGGGTCCGCACGGTCGCGGAACGCGGTTCACGATCCACGAGGGCGACCTCTCCAAAGCTGGCACCGGGACCCAGGCGGCGGACCAGTTGTTCCTTTCCATCCGAGGTCCGGAGAAAAACCCCCACCTCACCCTGGACGAGAAAAAAGACCGCATCGGCGGGAGATCCGACCTTCATGACCTCCGCGCCTGCGGGGAGCGAAAGCGTCGTGACCCGTTCCGAGAGAGCCCGGATTTCCTCCGGGGAGAGTCCGCGGCAAAGTTCCTGATCCACGAGGGGAATTCGTTCAACGCCGGAGCCAAGGCATCCCTGCTGGCGGAGGATCTCGTTCTCGCAGACCTCCAGGGCGTCGTCCTGGGTCGCATGAAGGCAGAGCTGACGCCAGCCATCCTCCTGGATCCGGGAGAGCACGTACTCGCGGAGAATCTGCTTGTCCTGCGCTCCCGTGAGGTGGGTCTTGATTCTCAAACCATTCAACCGGTCCCGCAGGTCCATCAACAGACGGCAGGCGGCGCGGTCCAGATCCACCACATGGGCGAGATCGAGAATGAGGTGGGTGCTGCCGTCGGTGTTTCCGAGAATGGTGCGGATGACCGGTTCCAGCGTGGAAAGGATCAGGCGTCCCCGGAGCTGGTAGATGCGGATGGAACTCCCAAACCTCCGGAGGAGGTCGAGCTCCGCGAGCGAGCGGTGGCGACGACTGCGTACGGTCGCCGCGGTGAGGGAGCCCCGGAGCGCGGACGTGACGACACGAGGAGTGTTGAACAGGTGGAGACCGAAGTCGTTGGAGAGGTCCGTACAGACCCGAATTCCCCGGACGCTGTTTCCCTTGGCGTCCAGCGGCGGCGAGAAGACGCCGATGCCGAATTGTCCAGGAAGCACGGCCAGGATGCCCCCGGCAACACCGCTCTTGGCGGGGAGGCCGACGCTGTAGATCCACTCCCCGGAATAATCGTACATCCCGCACGACGTCATTACGCTGAGTACGCGGCCCGTATTCCGGGGCTCCAGAACCCTGCGTCCGGTGACCGGATTGACGCCGCCATTGGCGAGGCAGGCAGCCATGACCGCGAGGTCGCGGCACGTCACGGACACCGAGCATTGGCGGAAATACAGGTCGAGGGGTTCCTCCGGATTGGCCTCCAAGATCCCGAAATTTCGGAGCAGGTGCGCAATGGCTCGATTCCGATGCCCGGTATCGCGTTCCGAAATATAGACGGACTCATCCATTCCCAGGCTTCTGCCGGCGAATGCGGAAAAGGTGTCCAACAGTTGGGTCCACCGGGATCCGGGGTCGGTTCCTGGCACCAGACTCGTCGTGGCGATCGCCCCCGCGTTGATCATCGGGTTGAGTGGCCGACCCGTATGCGGATCAAGGCTGATGGAGTTGAATGCCTCCCCGGAGGGCTCGACCCCCACTTTCTTCAACACCCCTTTGACGCCGCAGGATTCCAGCGCGAGGCCGTAAACGAGGGGCTTTGAAATCGACTGTATCGTAAACGGAACCTGGGAATTCCCCACATCGTAGACCCGACCGTCCACCGTCGCGATGGCAATTCCGAACCAGGATGCCCGCGCCCGACCCAGTTCGGGAATGTAGGTGGCGACCTGACCGTCCTCGAGCCGCGCGAATTTGTCGTAGAGACGTTGAAGATACTGCTCGAGAGGCGATGCGGGTGCCGGGGGAACTTTCGGACCATCCATGGGTGGGTGCTGAGAGCCGACCCAGTCTTCCTTGAGGGCTCCCAATGTCCACCCCGGACCCCTTGGCGGACTTCGCCGGAAAGCCGCTTCCGAATCTTACTGGGGAAGCAAAAGGGTTGAGGTGACCCTGCGCGGGACTTCGTACTTCGAAGAGGAGTGTTCCGAGTGGCTAGGGGGAGAAATTGGGAGAACGCCAAAAAACCCCAGAATTACTGCGAGTTTCTTTCCGGGAGACGGCCGGGGATTTCCCGGTCATGCATGGATTGGTTACTCGATCTCAAATGATGGGACCCGAAACCATGAATGATTCCGCTTAATCGTTTTCGATCCGATCATGAAAAGAATCCACCCGAGGCCCGGAGTCGTTCCCGGGGATCCTAGTGCGACTGCACCAGGTCGCGATGAGGGTCAATGTTCCAACGTCGGCCGACGGCTTCGAGATCCGGATTCAGACTCCACTGATCAGAAACTGGGGCAGTGGCATGCTGAGGGTGGGCCCCCTTGAGATGCATGCAGCCGGTATTGTTCCCAACGGAGTTGATGACAGCCAATTCGGAGGCATCGAAGGGGATCTCCTGGAGCGAGGCTAATTCGGCCAGTTTCTCTTCGATTGGTTTTGCGGAGTTCCCAACCTCCTGAATCAAGGTGGGGACGACACTCTTCACGGGTGACTGCCGGAGGCACCATCCACAGGCAAATTGAAGAGGTGTTATCCCATATTTCCGGATTATTGGCCTCAGCTGGTCAAGTTTATCGTTTGCGGATTCAATCCATCCTCCCGGGCGGAAGGCGCGGTGGTCACTGGCTCCGTATTGATGGCCAGGCTTAACGTCGTCATGAAAGATCCCGCCGTAATCAACGACCCGGGTTAGCACTTTGACGTCATTCTGTGCCGCGGCTGGCAGCACGAGGGAGCCGGGCCAGGGTTCGAACGGATTGAGAATGATCATCGCCCAATCGATCAGGCTGCCGAAGCGTTCAAAGCACAGGATCATGTCCAGGGTGAATCCGTTGGCTGGACCGGGCGCAACCCCGATGCGTTCCGTCAGACCCGCTTCCCGAAGTCGATCCATGGGTTTCCAAACCGAGTCGCTGGAGTATCCCGTCTGGTCCGGATTATGGAGGAGTAGGACGTCGAAGTGATCCGTCCGGCAGCGCTCAAGGGACTTCTCCGTGGCCATGCGAAGGTAGCTTCCATAGTCCACGGGTGAGCGGAGTTGGGGATCTGTAAACCGGGGATATCCCTTCGCCCCATCCCGCCGCGCGCTGTAGAAGTCGTGTCCAATCATTCCCACAAGGCAGTAGGAGTCCCGTGGCAATCCCTCCAGCGCACGTCCAAGAAGGGAGTCGGCGGCTCCGTTACCGTAAACGTCGGCGGTCAGGAATGTTCGGACGCCCTGGGTGTGGGCGGATCTGACGAGTTGAATCCACCGCTCCTCATCGAATGGCTCTCCGTAGTTCATGAAACGACCTCCGTTCCACGTCCCGAATGTCGTGCGCGAAATATCCATAATCGATTCGACGATAGATTACCGAGGACTCTCGACGGCCGGCAACCGCACAATCTTCGCCGTTTCCGTTTTAGGCCCACATTTCTTCATCACGGGCAATGAGGGAATGTTCTACGTGGAACAACTCTTGGCGTGCGCCGTCCAGTCCGTACGCTTGGGTCCGCGGAATGTTTGTTTATCCGAAACATTATGACGTGATCGTCGTGGGTGCTGGCCACGCCGGTGTTGAAGCCGCGTTAGCCGCGGCGAGGATGGGTTGTTCAACCCTGCTGTTGACCATCAATCTGGACACCATCGGACAAATGTCCTGCAACCCCGCGATCGGAGGACTCGCCAAGGGGCATCTGGTTCGAGAAATCGATGCCTTGGGAGGCGAGATGGGGAAGACGACGGACCTGACCGGCCTCCAATTTCGGATGTTGAACACCCGGAAGGGACCATCGGTGTGGGCACCGCGTGCCCAGTGTGACAAGAAGGCCTACCAGTTTCGAATGAAGTGGGTCTGCGAACGGCAGGAGAACCTGGATTGCAAACAGGGGCAGACGGTCCGGCTCCTTCATCGCGACGGCGGGATTTGTGGGGTCCAGACCTCCTTGGACGTGGAGTTCCGGGGGAAGGCCGTGGTCGTGACGACCGGGACCTTCCTGCGGGGTCTGATGCACGTGGGATCCAATCAGCAGTCTGGCGGTCGTTCCGGCGAGGCCGCGGCAATGAGCCTTTCGGGATCCCTTCAGGAATTGGGAGTCCAGCTCGGACGTTTGAAAACGGGCACCCCTCCCCGTCTTGTTCGACAGTCGATCGACTTCAGCCGATGTGAACCGCAGGTGGGAGATCATCCGGTACCCTGGTTCTCATTTTGGAAGGAGGATGTATGGAACTCGGAATTGTTCCACGTGGAACATCCGCGAGGGGTCGTCGGTGGTGTCCATAGGGAAGGTTTCTCGGACTGTTCGCCCGGCTCCTGTTCGGGGAGCGATTACCCGCGCGCTTCCATCCTCGCTCAAATCGGAGGCCAGGTGCCGTGTTACATCACCAGCACCACCGAACGAACCCGGGAGATCATCCTTGCGAACCTGCATCGGTCCCCGATGTATTCCGGAGTGATCGAGGGGGTGGGGCCACGCTATTGTCCGAGCATCGAGGATAAATTCGTCCGCTTCGCCCAGAAGGAGAGCCATCAGATCTTCCTGGAGCCGGAAGGAATCGCCACGGATGAGATCTATGTGAACGGATTCTCCACGTGTCTGCCGTTTGAGATTCAGGTGGAAATGGTGCGGTCCATCGTCGGCTGCGAACGTGCGGAGATCATGCGTCCGGCGTACGCGGTGGAGTATGACTTTGCATTCCCGACTCAATTGGCTCCCACCTTGGAGTTCAAGGGTTGCCGCGGGCTCTTTCTGGCCGGACAAATCAATGGAACCTCGGGATACGAAGAGGCGGCCGCCCAGGGTCTGATGGCCGGAATCAATGCGGTGCGGAGGGTTCGTGGGCTTCCCGGAATCGTCCTTCGGAGGGATCAAGCCTACATCGGGGTCCTCATCGATGATCTGGTGACCAAAGGCACCACCGAGCCGTATCGGATGTTTACCTCAAGGGCTGAATACCGGCTCTTGCTCCGGCAGGACAATGCGGACCTCCGCTTGTCGGAGGTCGGACTCGAAATCGGGCTGCTTCCCGGAGCCCATGGGCAGAAGTTTCGGGCGAAGCAGGAGGCCGTCCGTTCCGAGCTCGCACGTCTGGAGGCGACCCGGGAAGGGACGGAAACCCTCGCCCAACTGCTGCGCCGTCCCGAAGTCAGTTACGCGTCCCTGCCCCAACGCGATCCGTCTCTGCCGGCTGAGGTGGTTCAACAGGTGGAGATCATCCTCAAATACGCAGGATACATCAGTCGCCAGAATGCGGAGGTGGATCGGTTCCGCGCTTTGGAGGATCGGGCCATTCCGGATTGGATTCAGTATGATCGCGTCCCGGGATTGCGCACGGAAGCGCGACAAAAGCTTGCCGTGGTCCGACCAGGGACCTTTGGACAGGCGGGTCGAATTTCGGGCGTTTCTCCTGCGGACCTGAGTCTTGTGATGGTCTGGGTACGGCGAGGACCGGAACGAGGGGAATTACCAGAGGAGACGAATTCCGGAGTTTGCGCTGCCGAAGAGAACCTGGAATCACCGTCCGCTCACAATCAGTGCTGTGGAGACCTGTAACGATAACGATTTCAAATAGTTACCTGGATTTGGGATAAACAACCTTCCAATGCTCAAAGATGGAGTTGGCGTCCGTCGGGGATCCTTGGGTTCCTGCCTTGCTGTTCCAAGGGATTGAGGTCAAAAGGAGTGTGGTGGACGTCAAGCGACCGGACTACGATGTCGTGATTCTCGGAGGATCGCTGGCCGGGGCTGCGACGGCGTGCCTCATCCTTCGCGAGCGGCCGGAACTCCGGGTGTTGATTCTGGAGAAATCCGTCCGCTTCCCTCGCAGGGTTGGGGAGGCGACGGTGGAGGTGAGCGGGTATTTCTTGAGCCGGGTTCTGGGATTGACCCAATTTCTCAATGAGACGCAGCTCACCAAACAAGGGATGCGTTTTTGGTTCTCCGGACCGGAATCCGCTACCCTTGCGGACTGTGGGGAAATCGGGGGCCGTTACCTGTCGAGGGTCCCTGCGTGGCAGGTGGACCGAAGCACGCTGGATGAGGAGGTGCTGCGGCGCGCTGCGGAGGCGGGTGCAGAGATTCGTCGTCCGGCCAAGGCCATCGAGGTGGTACTTGAGTCCGGTGGCTGGCAACGGACGGTCCTCGAGGGGGAGGGGGGGCGTCAGGAGCTGACCTCCCGCTGGGTGGTAGACGGGAGTGGATTCACCAGCCTGGTGGCGCGCCAAGAGAGGTGGTTTCGGAGAAATGCTGAGCATCCCACCACCGCAGCCTGGGCGCGATGGCGTGGCGTTCGAGATCTGGACGGATTGGAGTTGGCGAGGCGATTTCCCGAGTGGGCTGCTGCCTGCCGGGGAATTCGTGCCACGGCGACGAATCACCTGATGGGGGATGGCTGGTGGGCCTGGTGCATTCCCCTCAAGGGGGGCGATTACTCGGTGGGTGTCGTCTTTGATCAGCGCTGGGTGACGTTTCCCGATGGACCCGAATCCTTGGGCCAGCGGTTGAAGGCCTTTTTGTGTGCGCATCCCACCGGACGGGAACTCCTCGAAAACGCCTCTCCCGTGGAAGGTGACGTCAAATGGAGGGCTCATCTCGCGTACTGCAGCGATGTGCTCGCCACCGATGGTGTGGTCCTGGTTGGAGATGCCGCCGGGTTCCTGGACCCGTTCTATAGCCCGGGCATGGACTGGCTGAGCTATACCACCACCCGGGCGGCCGACCTCGTCGTCCGATCACTTCGCGGGGAGGACCCAGGCAATGCGGTTGAAGATTACAATCGTGATTTTAAGAGGAGTTATGCGCGTTGGTTCGATGGGATCTACCGGGACAAGTATGACTGGCTAGGGGATTTCGAATTGGTCCGGATCGGGTTTCGCCTCGACCTCGCGATGTACTACATCGGGGTGGTGTCCCAGCCTCTCCAACGCGGGGTGCAGGCCTTGCGTGAGCCGGTCTTCAGTCTTCCGCCGAGCGAAATTCCGTACCGGATCATGCGATTGTACAACCGGCGGTTGGCCGCCATGGCGCGTGTCCGTCGGGAACGGGGAATCTTTGGAAGGGCCAATCACCGTCACCGGTTTTTGTTGAACGGATTCCTGCCGGAGCGGGAGACCGGACCGGCCATTCTCAAGGCTCTGGGGAGTTGGATGGCGCTGGAGGTCCGGGAAGGGTGGCGCTCCTGGTTTTCAGCGCCGAAACACCGGCCGGGAGAGATCGGTTCAACGACCGGAATTTCGGTCCGGGGTTGATCGGGGGGGTACCGGGTCACGCCAGCGTCATGGCGAACTCTCGACGGAAATGCTCGGCGAGACTGGTCGAAGACGGGCGGAGACCCTCGGCTTCGAGGGCCTCAAGAATCCGGGCCTCGTTCATGATGAACCGGTCCCGCTTGTAGAGAAGGTAGTCGCTGCGGACCGACTCCGGTGTGAGATTGATGGTGCACAGGTTGGCGCCCGTGCGCAGTCCGCGGCGGTAACCTCCGTCGGGTCTCGCGATGTTGAGGGCACTGACGGCGGGGATGATCCAATCCGGTCTCATTCGCCGCAGGCTCGCCATGCAGTTCAACGTCAGGTCCAGACTGGCGGCGGGCGACGAGGAAAGGGGTGTTTCATCCCCGGGCACAAACGGGCTGACGCTGCAACCGATCAAGGGAAGTTGCGCGGCGAAATTCAGATTCTGCAGGGCTGCGCGGGAGGATTCCCCGGGGAGTCCCGCGATAAAGCCGGAGCTGACATGCCAACCTTCGGAGTGGAGCCAGCGGATGTGGCCGCCGCGTTCCTCCAGTGTCCCCGGGGCTTCCAGATTCCGGTAGAGCAGCGGGTCGGAGACCTCGAATTTGATGATGTACATCGTGGCCCCCGCTTCCTGAAGTTCGCGGGTGATGGAAGGCGCCAGGGTTCCGAGACAAACGCTGATCCCGAGCGGAGTTTCGCGTCGCAGGGTGCGGACGAGGGGAAGCACCAATTCTCGGGCGGCGACGGGATCTTCTCCGGACTGGATATTGATGTCCGTAATAGCGGCCGGTCGGTGGTGAACCAGCAGGTCTGCCAGGGTTTCGAACCGGGCGCGGTACCGGTCGAGCTGGCGGTTGTCGCGGCGCATTCCGCAGTAGTGGCAGTTCTCGCGGCAGATATTGGAAACCTCCACCACTCCGCGGAGGAACACTTCATTGCCGAAGCGCTCCCGCGCCGCCGCCACGGCGGCGGCGTGGAGCTCCGACTGCCGGCGCCCTTCGGCGTGCACGTCGGAATCCGTGGGTGTCCACTGAGGTGTCACGCCCCGGGTGTACCGGGTTCCCAGGGCGAAGTCGAAGATTCGTGGGGTGCGTTCCCAAGCCACTCTACAAGGCGAGGGTGTCTGCGGGAGTCGCGGGCCCGGGAGTTGCCACGACGTCGAAGCGCAGGACGACGTTGTCCCGGATCAGGTCATTGGGTTTGCTGGGGAAATTGACATTGAAGTCCCTCCGGTTGATCGCGAATTCCGCCTTGAGGGTGACCTTCCCGGGGGACACCTGAACGTCGGCCGGAAACGACACGCTCTTGGTGACACCGTGGAGGTTCAAGTTGCCGGTTACCGTGTACTTCGGTCCGGCGGGTTCGACGGAAGTGACGGTAAAGGTGCTGACCGGGAACTGCGCGACGTCGAAGAAATCGGGGCTTTGCAGGTGTCCAGTAAGCCTCTCGTTGTCCGACCAGACGGACTTCATGGAGATCTTCAGCTCCGGGGTTCCGGACAATTTGCCGTCCGCGATGCGGAAGCTCCCGGCGAAATTGGTGAATCCGCCATTGTGGCTCCCGGTGACCTTGGATCCGGTGAAGCCCAAGGTGGACGTGGCCCGAATCACGTAATCAACGCCGGCGGCCGTGGTTCCCGGAACACCTGCCTTGGGTGCACTTGCGGCGGATTTGTGGACTGAGTCCGCTGGATCGCTGCATCCCGCGAGGAGACCGGTGAGTAAAAGGAGGAGTGAAAAACGGAACAAGAATGGGTTCATCGGCGAGGCGGGGTGTGGGTGCTTTGCTGTCGAGGAGAAATCAATGTGGGGGGCGAGTGGCGGTCGTCAACCTTGGGAGGGCGCAGGATGCAGCTTTGATCCGGGCCGGTCCCCGGGCATGGTGTCGCGCGCGTGCGGGAATCGTGGCGTCAATTCACAGAGCAGGCGGAGACGTGGCTGCTGGATGTGATCATCCAGGATCGTCCTGGGAAGAAGGCGGCCGCGGTCCGGTTTCTCCTCCTGGTCTTCTCCAAGGGATTTGCTGTGGCCGTCAAGGCGCGCCGTTTCCTTTACAGCGTCCGTATCCTCCGGGACGCCACGCTGGGGGTGCAGGTCATTGCGGTGGGCAACCTGACGGTCGGGGGAACCGGAAAGACCCCTGTTGTGGAGAAGTTCGCACGGGCCCTGCAGGACGCCGGGCGAAAGGTGGCGATCCTGTCCCGGGGCTATCGCTCGCGTCCGAAGCCACTTCGGGAACGCCTTCTGGACAAACTGCTGCTTCGGGAGGACACGACGCCGCCGCGCGTGGTGAGCGACGGACACTCGCTCCTGCTGGACTCGGAGTCTTCGGGAGACGAGCCCTACATGCTGGCCAGCAACCTTCAGGACGTGGTGGTGCTGGTGGACAAGGACCGCGTGAAGGCGGGCCGGTATGCCGTTGAGCGCTATGGCTGCGACACGTTGTTGCTGGATGACGGGTTTCAGTATCTGCGTCTGGCGGGACGCAGAACCGACGTGGTGCTGGTGGACGCCCAGCAACCGTTCGGAAACGAACATCTGCTCCCCCGGGGAACGCTGAGGGAGCCGCCGTCGCACCTCGGGCGGGCAAAGGTGATTTTTCTGACGAAGGTGGATCGGTCCACACCGGCCGCGGAGGTTCGGCTCACCCATCTGCGGGCGCGGATTCGGGAGTTGAATCCCCGGGCGGAAGTCGTCGAGTGCGTCCACCACCCGCTGTACTTTCAGGACGTGTTCACCGGGGAGCAGCATGGTCTGGATCTTCTCCAGGGGCGCAAGGTCGCGAGTCTGAGCGGGATTGCGCAGCCGGAGAGTTTCGAGGGGAAGCTGTCGGAGCTCGGGGCGAAAATCGTCCTCGCGCGACGCTTTGCCGACCACCATCGGTTCAGCCAGCAGGAGGTTCTGGATGCGATCAACCGCGGGAAGAAGCGCGGCGCGGAGATGCTGTTGACGACGCAGAAGGACGCCGTGCGGTTTCCGAAGATCGACCGCCGGGACCTGCCCATCTATTTCATGCGGGTGGAGATCAAGATCATCGCGGGGGCGGAGGGCTTCGACGATGCCGTCCGGAGAATCTGCTTCAAATGAGATGAACCTGCTCCTGCATTGGATCGGCCGGGCGGTGATCGCCTGGGTTCAGCTCTTCCCGCTGACCTGGGTAGCGCGCGTCGGTCGTTTCATCGGGGCGCTGGCCTGGCGAGTGGATCGCCGTCATCGGAGGGTGGCGATCTCCAATTTGACCGCTGTGTTCGGGAGCGAACGAACCGCGAAGGAACTTCGGGTGATCGCCCGGGAGAACTACATCCGACTCGTCGAAAACTACCTGAGCCTCCTCAAGATCGGGGGCATGTCGGACGCGGAGATTGCGCCCCACATGGAGTGGCATGGGGTGGAGCGGCTGCATCGCCCGGATGGGCGTGCAGGCGTGCTGGTGATCGGGCACTTCGGGAACTTCGAACTGTTCACGCGTCTCCCTTCGCAGTTGCCGCCGGACATGCCGCCGCAGAAGTTCGCGAGCACCTACCGGGCGCTCCGCCCGCCCGCGCTCAGCGATTTGATGCAATCCCTCCGCCACCGCGAGGGCATCCTGTTTTTTGAACGCCGGACAGGTGCGGAGGCGCTCAAGCAGACGCTGTCGGACGGGAAGACGTGGCTCGCGTTGCTCGCGGACCAGCATGCCGGAGACCGGGGACTGTGGCTTCCGTTCCTGGGACGGGAGTGTTCGTGTAGTGCCAGTCCCGCGGTGTTTGCCCTGCGGGCACGGCATCCCCTCATCACGGCAGTCTGCTATCGCACGGGTCTCGCCCGGTGGCGGTGGGAGTTTGGGGACTGGATTCCGGACTCTGAGAACGGACGGCGGCGTTCCGTGGAGGCGATCACCCGGGATATCAACGCGGTCTTTGAAGCGGCCATCCGGCGGGATCCTGCCAACTGGTTTTGGGTTCACCGGAGGTGGAAGCCGCCGTCCCCGCATCAGGTTCCTCAGTCCTCCCGTTCCCCAGCGTCCTCGGGAGCGCCGGTCCAGAAAGCCCCTGTTTCCGGGAGTTCATCGGACTCCCTCACGTCATGAAGTACGTCTTCTATTGGATGGTCCGGGGATTCATCGCGTTGATCCAATGCCTGCCGCTCCGGCTCGTTTCCTGGTTTGGACGGGCCGGCGGTTGGGTCGGGTGGTGTTTCGACGAACGGCATCGGAAGGTGGCCATTGATAATCTCACCCACGCGTTTGGCGGAGAGAAGTCTTTGGAGGAAATCCGTGCCATCGCCCGGGAGAATTATCTTCGTCTGGGAGCGAACTACCTGTGCCTCGTCAAAACGGCGTCGATGCCGGCGAGAGAGATCAACGATCATCTGCAGTGGACGGGCCTGGACCGGTTGACGCAACCCGATGGACGAAATGGAATCCTGGCGATCGGGCACTTTGGGAATTTTGAACTCTTTGAACGGCTTCCCGAAGTGAGGCCTGATTTGAAGATCATCTCCACCTACCGCGCCCTCCGCCAACCCCTGTTCAATAATCTCATGCAAGGGTTCCGAACCCGGTTCGGGGTCCGAGTTTTCGAGCGACGCGACAGCATCGACGCCCTGAAGCAGGAATTGGCCGCCGGGAATTCCTGGCTCGTGCTGCTGGCGGACCAGCATGCGGGACCCAAGGGGGCGTGGCTCCCGTTCATTGGACGACCCTGCTCGTGCAGCATCAGTTCTGCACTGTTTGCCCTTCGGTACAACCGGCCCCTTCTCACGGCGATTTGCTACCAGACCGGACCGGTGAACTGGTGCATCGAGGTGGGGAGGGAGATTCCCATCCGGGTTGGCGGGAAGCGCCGGACCGTGGAGGCGGTGACCCGGGATTTGAATGTGGCCTACGAGGAGGCAATTCGTCGGGATCCCGCCAACTGGTTCTGGGTTCACCGGCGATGGAAGCCCGCCTCGGAGTTTCAGGGGGATGGAAACGCCCGACATGGCGCGGAGACCGTGGGCGAAATTGCGTGAGGGCCATGGCGATTTCGGATTCCCCCACTGCAGGTCGCCCGCATCGCATCGTCGTCCGGGGCGTGAACTGGCTGGGCGATGCGGTGATGACCACCCCGGCCTTGTTCCGGCTTCGGGAGCGGTTTCCGGATTCAGAAATCGTCCTGCTGACGCCGTCGAAGCTCAGCGATTTGTGGACGGGTCATCCAGCGGTGAATCGCTTGATCGGGATCCGGCCTGGAGAGGGGCTTCTGACCGTGGCCCTCCGATTGCGGCGGGAGCGGTTTGACCTCGCGGTTCTGTTTCCCAATTCACCCCGAACCGGACTCGAGGTTTGGCTCGGGGGCGTTCGTCGTCGGGTCGGCGTTTCCTGGCCCTGGAGAAACGGGCTGCTCACCGACGTGGTGCCTCCCCACCCGGTAACGATCAGGATGCGGAAAAAATCCCCGGAGGAAATCCGGCAGCTCGTGGCGAACCCTTCTTCCGCGGGGGCCGTGAGGACGGGTGAATCACCCTCGGCAATCGACTCTCATCAACTGTTTCACTATTTGCGGCTGGTGGGGTACCTCGGCGCAAATCCGGATCCGGTCCCGCCCCGGCTGTTTGTGAGTCCGGCCGAAGTGGAGGCCGTCCGGGCGAAGTTTGGATTCCAGCCCGGATCCCAATGGTTGGGCATCAATCCCGGGGCGGAGTACGGCCCTGCCAAGCGCTGGCCCTTGGAGCGATTTGCCGCGGCGGCGGCGGCGGTGCATGGACGCCTAGGCTGCGGCGTGGCGGTGTTTGGCGGACTCGCGGACATCGGACTCGCGGAATCCCTCGCAGCGGAACTCGCGACGGCAGCGCCGACCATCCGGATCCTCGCCGGCAAGACGTCGCTCCGGGAACTGCTCGCGGCGCTGACTCTGTGCCGGGTGGTCCTGACGAACGACACCGGGCCCATGCACGCGGCGGCCTCGGTGGGAGTTCCAGTGGTGGTCCCGTTTGGCAGCACGTCCCCGGAACTGACGGCCCCCGGCATTCCCGGGGATTCCCAACATCAACTGCTTCGGGCGGGAGCCGAGTGCGCGCCGTGTTTTCTGCGGGAGTGTCCGATCGACTTCCGCTGCATGAATGGCATCACCGTGGACCGGGTGGTGTCGGCAGTGATCCGTTCGTGGAATTGATCAGCACGCCGTCCTGGATCTCCAGGCGACGACGAGCCGCACCGGCGAGTGCCGGATTGTGCGTGACGACGATCAGCGTCAGGCCGTCCGCATTGAGTTCCCGGAAGAGTTCGAGGATGGAGTTCCCGGTCTGGCTGTCGAGGTTCCCGGTCGGCTCGTCCGCCAAGAGAAGAATGGGGCGGTTCATCAGTGCCCGGGCGATGGCGGTCCGCTGCATTTCGCCGCCGGAGAGTTCGTGGGGACGATGGTGGCGGCGGCTGGAGAGTCCGACGCGTTCGAGAAGTTCATCCACGCGCTTCGGATCGGACCGCTTCGCAAAGAAGGCAGGGAGTGCCACGTTCTCGGCGACGGACAGCGTCGGGACGAGTCCGAAATGCTGAAAGACAAACCCGAGCCGGTCCCGCCGGAGCCGGGTGCGTCCGGAATCCGGAAGTTGCGAAACATCCTGTCCGTCCAATTGCAGGGTCCCAGACGTGGGGGCGTCCATGCAGCCCAGGAGATTGAGCAGGGTGGATTTTCCGGATCCCGACGGTCCGACGATGGCCACGAATTCCGCGCGGGCGACTTCAAAGGAGGCACTTCGCAGGGCCGCGACGGTGCCGGAACCCCGGGGATAGGATTTTGAAAGGTCACGTGCGACGACGACCGGCATTGGGTTCAAGGACGCCGCCGGCGGGGTGGGCATGGAAGGCTTCATCAGGTTCCGGACGGGGCTCGGATGGCTTCGCGAGGAGAAAGGCGGGAGGCGCGCCAGGCGGGGAGGAAGCCGGCGAGGCTTCCCAACAGCAGTGCACCGCCCAGACAGAGAAGCGCGACTCCGGGTTCCAGGCGGACCAGGGTGTCGCTGGGGGAAAAGGGAAGACGTCCTCGCAGCCACGATTCCACCCAGTGGGAGGCCACGGCTGCGGTGAGAAGCCCCGTGACCGCCCCAATCGTGCAAAGGAGCAGGGACTCCATCCAGAACAGGCGGAAGACATCCCCGGGGGAAGCGCCCAGCGCACGCAGTACCCCGATCTCCCGGGTGCGCTCCATGACGGCCATCAGGACCGCATTGCTCACACCCGCGCCCGCAGCCAGCAAGGCCGCGATGGCGACACAGGCCATCCAGACGTGGGTTGCGCCCAACATGCCCTGGATGGTTCGGAACAGGTGGGTCAGCGGGACAATGTTCATGTCCATGCCGGCGTTGCATCCCCGCAGCCGGTTCACGGCATCGTCCAATTGTCCAGGATCCCGGAGCCGGACAAGAATGTGGGTCAGTGTCTGCTCGTGCCGCAGGTCGTGCTGTGCGGTGGCAAGGGGAAGAAAAATGAATCCGTCGTCGGCGCCTCCGGTGGGTTCCAGGATCCCTGAGATCCGCCGGGCGCCGGGCAGATCCTCAAAGACGACGGAGTCGCCGGTCTTTCGTCCGAGTTTTCGGGCGACGTCCGCCCCGAGAAGAATCTCATGGGTGGCCGCGGGGAATCGTCCGTCGATCCGCCAGCCGGGCTTTAGAGCGAGCAGATCCTCGGTGGCTCCCACCACCACCGTCTGGGTGCCATCCGGTTTCGGAAATGCACCCATCAAGGCGGGCGCGGCGGTGGCGACTCCGGGGGTACTCCGGACTTCGTCCAAGTACGCTCCCCTGAGATAGCAGGGCCAATTGGCGCCGTGGAGGGCAATGGAGGCTGCGTCGAAAGGGCATCCCTTGGGGACGACGAGTACGTGGGCTCCGAGTCGATCCAATTCAAGCCCCAGTCCCCGTTGGTAACCCCGCTGAAACGAAAGGAGGCTCGCGAGGGCCGCCACGGCGACGGCGACCCCGGAGATGGTAATGGCGGCGCGCACGGGTCGTCGTCGCGCCTCCTTCCAGACCAGTTGATGCCAGGAGAGCTTCATTCGGTTTTGGCGGCGAGTGCGGGGGGCAGCCGGGCGGCACACCAGGCGGGATAGGCGGCGGCAACCAGGGCGCCGAGAATGGCCGCCAGCGCGCATTGGGTCATCCGGTCCGGACCGAGCTGGAGGAGGGTGCCGGTGGGGGCGAGCGGGAGAAACGGCTTCACGAGCGACTCAATGACGCGTCCTCCCAGAGCGGCGATTCCGATCCCCACTGCGTTACCCGAGACCGCGAGCAGGAGTGCTTCCGAGGCCACCAGGAGGACCATCTGGGTTCGGGACGCGCCCACGGCGCGAAGGAGGCAGAGTTCCTGGGTCCGCTCCACGACTGCCGCCAACAGGGTGTTGAGGACGCCCAGAATTCCCACCGCGCAGGCGACGATGGCCAGGGCCATGAGAAGGGTTCGGACCGTTCCGAGCAGTCGGAGGAAGGTGCCCATCATTTCGGTCATCGTCACCACCTGGGCTCCGGGAATTTGCTGGAGTCGTTGCACTGCGGAACGGAGTTCGGCGGGATCCTTGAGTCGGATCGCCACGGCCGTGAGGCGGTCCTCCTGGCCGAACAGACGCTGGGCCATCCGGAGGGGAATAAAAAACAGGGAGTCGTCACTGGTGCCGCTGCGTTCCAACACGCCCTCCACCTGGAAGGTTTGACGAAGCTCCGGACTGTGAAGTCGGTCTCCTGGGGCGCGGAGTTCGATCAGGGCGGCTTCAGAGCCGAGGATGGCCCCGTTGGTGGCGGTGAACCAATCACGCCCGGCGGTGGCCCGCCACCACGGCTTCAGGTGACGGGAGGACTCGTCCAGCCCCACCCAGAGATCGGTGCGGTTCTCCTCAGGACGCGGCACGGCGGCGATCAACAGGGGTGCGGCGACGGCAACGGCGGGATCGGACCGGACTGCGTCCAGTGCGGAGGCGGGAAGGGATGTCTCCAGTGTCCGTCCCTTCAGCACCCGCGCCGCGGCGTCATAGGGGCAGCCCAATGGGACCAGCATCAACTGGACCCCCGCCCGGTCCAGCTCCGTCCGCAGACCGGCCCGGTATCCGTCCCCGAGGGCGGTCAGGGCCATCCAGACCGAGGTGCCCAGGGCGACGCCGCAGACCGTGAGCGCGAGCCGGAGCGGGCGCCGGAGGAGGTTGAGGAGCGCGAGGCGGAGCATGGTCAGTGGAGGTGGGCCGCTGCTTCCGGTGCGGGACGCCTGAGGATGCCAGGGCGGGTGGCCATTTCTCGGAGGATGCAGAGGCTCCGAATGCCCTCGGAAATGGCGGCCGCGGTGCTCCGGGCCGCTTCGGGAACCTGGGGAAGGGAGGCCAGATCGGCCGTGGTCCTCCCCTGAAATGAGTTCAGCCAGGAGTTCTGGAGAGCGAGGGTGACGGGTTCCGGCTCGCGGGACCGCTGCATCCGGACGCCCTGGATCCGTCCGTCGGGAAGGAAAGCCACGGCGAGTTCCACGGCACCGGACTCTCCCTTGACCCGGCAGGTGGTGACTTCTCCCAGGAGATTGGTTCCCCGCCAGATTCGATGCACGTAGAGGGCGTTTTCGCCGGCGGTCGGCGGTCGGCCCAGTCGTTGGGTGAGTTCGGGGCGCACCCCGCTGAGAATCCGGACCTCGGTGTCGGTGTGGGTGGATCCTGGAAACCAGAGGGCCCCGTCGGTGGCGGGGTTTCGCCACGGGCACATTGGGGCTCCCTCGGTGCGGCGGGCGTCCCGAAGCTCACCGGGATCCTCGGAGGTTGAGTCTCCGCAGCCGGACGCGACGAGGAGGACCGTCAAGGGGATTGCGGCGGCTGGTAACCTCCACCGACACCCTGGGAACCTCATGAGGGGATCAGTACCGCACTCCGGTCGCGGCGAGAAGCCTGTCGGTGCCGTTGGTCAACAGTTGGCCGGAAACGGAAAGGCGGCGATGCAGGGGAACGTCGAGGACGACGAATCCCGCCGTCTTGGTGTCCACGCGCAGCGTTCCGGAACCATCCTTCAGAACAAACCAGCAGCCGGCCTCGGGACATTTCTCGATCATCTCTCCCTCCACCGTGACCGAGGTTCCCGGCGGGGCATGTCGGGCGGCGTCGAGGGTGATCGCCGAACTCCCGGGTACTTGACCTAGTACGTTGGACCCCGGTCTTGAACAACCCCACCCGGACACGAGCAGGATCAGTCCGGCGGCCACCAGTTGGAGAGGACGGCGACGCATGCCCGGATTCCTCAGGGGACCGGCCCAATGCCCGGCGCGGCCGGCGGAGCGCACTGGGCTGCGAGACCCAGCTCGGAAATGAGACCTGCATGACCATCCACAAAATAGGCAATGCGAACCCCCTTCTCCGTCTTGTTCTTAAAATTGCTCATGGCAAATGCCTTGTTCGGATGCCACGACCAAATCTCGGCTCCGTAGTAGGTCGAGGAGGGCTCGACGATTGCGGATTCCTTCTCGAGACGGGTGACGACGGTGTTCAGGCAGTAGCTGCTGCCGTAAAAGTCCGCCATTCGCTTGGGGCGGTTGGTGGTCGTCTGGTTCATGGGGTCGGCGGCAATGTCCTTGGGCACTCCATCGTCCGAGGGGCAGCGGAAAAGATTGGTGGTGTTGCCGACGTAGGGAAGCGCGTAGGGGATCCAGTTCGTCGTGCGGCAGGGCTTGCACGGGTAGGGATTGCCGGGCTCGGGATCCGGGAACCGGGGGGGGTACAGTCCTCCGTGATCGCTCGCGTACATCGTCATCGCAATGCCCAGCTGGCGGGCGTTGGACGTGCAGGCGATGCGGTTCGCTTTTGATTTCGCATTGGCCAGCGCCGGCAACAGCATTCCCGCCAAAATGGCGATGATGGCGATGACCACAAGCAGCTCAATGAGCGTAAATGCCCCGTCCCCGGAGAATCTCCGCGGCCGGCTTTCGAGGAAGTGGGAACCAGAGGACATGGATGGAACGTCACCATGCATAATGGCCCGAATTCGAATCCCGAATTGTTCGGGGGCCGGTTGTAGCGGGAATGGGGTGAAATGGACGGAACCCGGGGTGTAATCCCCGGGGATCCACATGAACTGGATTGAGCCCGGGGGGTTCGGCGTCAGAACAGGCGCTTCTTATCCGGAGACGGCTGTGGCCAGACCCAGTCGGCCTTCGACTCGTCCGTGTTGAACGTCCCGCCGTCATCCCGGCCATTGGGACCCAGCGAATACAGGACGAAGTGGTCGGGGTCGGTTCGACGATATTGGAAGGCCTTCGCCGTGCAGGGATCTTTGGGAACGGCCGTGAGGAACGTCGGGGACAGGGCCTCCAGGGTTTCCGGATATTTATGGTGCTGGAGGCGGTAACGCTCGAGCGCGCAGGCGACCTCCGAAAGCCGGGAGACGACCAGGAGCCGGTCCGCCTTGGCTGTGGTCTGATAAAGGGCGGGGAGGAGCATTTCGGCGAGTTTGCGGTAGGCCCAGGGTCGGTCCGCGGCGAGTTGCTGCAATACCTCGCGCTCGGTGTGCCGTGGCGTGGAGGGATCCACGATCCAGGGAAATGGAGGTGACGACAGCAGTTCGTGAAGGCGCACAAACGAGATCTGGTTCTGCCGGATCCAACCGCGGGGGAGTCCCCTCGGGATCCCAACGCCAGTCCCGACGGCGGCGGGTTCACGGGTGTCCGCGTTGGGATTCCGCACGGCCTGGTCCCACAAGGAAAGTGCGTAGGCTCGTTCCCCTTTCAAGGCGCGCAGGAGGTCCTCCCGGGGAGTTCGCGCGGCGAACAGCGATTGGAGCTGGCGCAGCTGGTCTTCGTTCCAGCGGTGCTCCACCAATCCCTCCCACGCCATCCCGGTTCCGATGGTCTGGATGGCAATCGCCACGAGTTGGTTGATGACGAGGGGATCCGAGGCCACGAGATGGGCCCACCGTTCGTTGAACTCAATGTCGGAAAGCGCCCCCGCTGGGTCCCCGGCCATCAACCGAGCCGCGCAGCGGAGCCGGAGGAGGGTACTGATGGCCTTGGCCCGGGAGAGCTGGGGCAGCAGTACTCCGATCGCCTCGCTGGTGTGCGCGGGAACGAATCGGGCATAGGGCCTTCGGGAGGCGGCTTCCAGTTCGTTGAGTTCCGCGGTCCAGCGACCGAGGGCGCTCAACACGTCGACGGCCGGGGTCCCTGGCGTGGCGGGAAGAGGAAAGGTATTGGTGGCCCGAAAGGCGGACTGCCAGTTGGAGAGGGCGGTCAGGCCCCGTCCGTCCCGTCCCTCTCCGGTGGGGATGGGAAGCGTGATAGCGTCCAGCCGCGCGACCCCCGCTGGATCCCGCCACACCGGTTCACCCTTCACGAGGGTATACTCCGTGAGAGGACGCAACAGGGGAGTCGTGGCCGCGTCCTGATCGGGCGGGATCACTGGCGGAAGGATCCCGGATCCGTCGAGCGGATCCCCCTTTGCGGCGTAGGCTTGGACCAGGGCCTGCCACTGCCGTTCACCACGCCAGTTCTCAAAGGCCCAGACCAAGGCCAACACGGTTGCCAGGAGGAGCACTCCGAATAGAAGCGCGCGGCCTGATCGGAAAAGACGGGAACGGGGTTTGCCAGGTTCAGGATTCATGGGCGATGCGGGGAAGTCGTTGACGAGTCGTCCGGGGGAAAGTTCGGCGCCCATGACGAATGGCCCGCAGGTCGCTCCGCGGACGCGGGGGAGTTGCGGGCTGCCGGTCCCCGGGCATCCGGTCGTCGAGCAGGAGGGAAATCAGCTCCTGGCGTTGGCGCCATTCCTCCATGCGGTCGGACCCTCGGGGCGCGTCCGGATGGGACAACGAGATCCCGCTCCGCGCCGTGCGCTCGGCGGCGAAACCGAATCCCGCCACGAGTACCCACAGCGTCGCTAGGGCTCCCCAGACCCAACGCGAGGGCGTGAGGAATTCGCGCAGCGCCGAAAGTCCCGAGGCCGGCGACGGGATCGGAGGCAGTACCGCACGCTTCCAATCCTCCGGAAGCGGTCGAAATGGCTGGGAGGCCATGCGGCGTTCCAGGGCATCCGGGGAATCGCCGTCCGGGATATGGGATGTTGGGGAGTTCATCGGCGACGCACAGGGCTATTGAATCTCGTCGTAAAGGGGACGCAGCCGGTAGCGAAGTTTGTCCAATCCATAGCGGTAACGGCTCGCCGCCGTGTTGGGAGAAATCTCCAGCGTCATGGCGATGCGCTCGAAGGTGAGGCCCTCCCACAGCTTGAGATGCACCACGGCCCGTTGATCCGGCGGCAGTTCCCCGAGCGCTGCGGACAGCTGGGTGCGGAACGCCTGATCGTCGGGGTTTGAGGACGCGGCGAACACCGGGAGGTCGGCCCGGACCTCGTCCTCGGCGCGGGACCGGACCTCGCGTCGCCGCAGCGTGTCCACAACGGCGTGGTGGACCATGCGCAGGAGATAGCCCCGTTCTTCGCGGAGTCCGGAGGGAAGTGCGCCTCGTCGGGCCAGTTTGAGGAAGACCTCTTGCAGGGCATCCCGGGCGTCCGCCTCGGACCGGGTCAGGTTCACGGCGAACGCAAACAACGCCGAAGCGTGGTCGTCGTAGAGGCGTTCGAGCGGGTGGTCCGGCATCGGTGAGATTCGGTCAAGGACGCGCGCGGTTGCCCTGTTTGTCTAGCCGGGTCTCAATGGCCGTTGGATTTGTGAGGGACGGCGTCCAGGATTTGGGAGTAGCCTGACTACACTCCGGACGCTCCGGGAAGGTGCATCCCTTCGGAGAACCCCACTCAATTCAAGAGATGACCTTCGCGGAAACCCCGGGTTCCTTGAAACGCTTCCGCCGGACCCCGTGGCGGTTCCAAACGACCTTCTCGACGCCGCTCAGGAATCTTCCCGAATTCACCGCGATGATTCTTTCATCCCTCGGAGAGGTCCGCAGCGGCATCGTTTTGATCGATCGGGTCGTCTTTGAACCCGTGAATCTGATCGGGCTGCTCAAACAGGACGGGTTCACGGGTGCCGTCGGCCATGATGTGACTTTGGAGGCCACGGGTGCGAAGGACGTCGGGGAATTGCTGGAGGCCGCTTTGGGAGACTGGCTTGACTTCGCGTTTGTTCCGAGTCCAAAGCCCTTCGTTCTCTACGCCGACCACGACGAATTCACGACCTTCTACGCCAACACCAAGTCCCATTTAAATCGAGTGGTCGAGCCGCTCAAGGCGCGAGGATTCCGGGAGGTGCCCGGATTCGTGCGGGACAACCGATAGCACCCGTCAGCTCTCATGTTGGAGTTTCTCAAATAGGCGGAGTCCAGGAACCAGAATTTCTCCTGGGTGAGCCAGACGATTCTCCCAATGCAGGTGCAAGACCCAAGCAACAATAACCCCCTACGGCTTCCGCAGCAGGCTGAGCCAGCGCTTCCAGGCATCGGTGCGAGCCTTTTGGTTGGGCTCGTTGGTATCCGGCGCCTCGCCGGCCCGCATGAAGCCGTGTCCAGCGCCCTCGTAGATCACGGGCTCATAGGTCTTCCCGACCCGCTTCATGAGATCCGTGGACGTCGCGATGGTGGCGTTCACGCGCTCGTCCTTGCCGCCGTAAAACCCGTACACGGGACACGTGATCTTCGCTAATTCGGCGGGAAGGTCCGGTCCGGTTCCGTAGAAGACGTACGCCCCTTTGAGTTTTGGGTTGTGCGTGGCGTAACGGAAAGTCTGGGCGCCGCCCCAGCAGAATCCGCCCACGGAGACCGCCCCGGTGCAGGCGGGCAGCTTGCTGACGTAGTCGGCCATCGCATTCAGATCGGCGGTAATCTGGTCGGGGGGCAGTGAGCCGATGACCTTTCGGACGGCATCCCCGCTCCCGAGCTCCGCGGTGCCGCCACCCCCGGGCGCAGCGCCCGAGAGCAGATCCGGCGCGATGGCGATGAAGCCCGCTTCAGCGAGTTGATCCGCAACGCCACGAACCCAATCGGTCAGACCAAAAATCTCGTGGATGACGATCACAGCGGGCGCCTTGTCCTTGGTCTCGGGATAGGCGACGAACGCGCTGACCTCCCGGTTGCCCTGCTTGACCTTCACCCACTCCAGATGACGTGGGGATTTTTCGAGGCGGGCCTTGGCCCAATCCTGTGCGGAAAGACCGAAGGCGGATGCCCAGAGAGCCAGGCCCAGGAGGAAGGGATGTTTCATGAGGTGCAGGGATGGGGAGGATTTATGCTTCGGGTGTGACTCCCAGGACGACGTCAAACCGGGCCGCGAGTTCGCCGGCCTTGGCGCCGGGGAGCGGAGCGAAGTCCACCGTGACCAGATCGCGAAGCTTGGGATCCTTGATCCCACTCCAGACGCCGTCCTTGGGATTCCCCGGGTGGCCTTTGATATAGCACTGGGTGGTCAGGAGGTCCTTCCCGCCCCGCTTGATCTTGTAGTGGATGTGCGGGGTCCGGCCCGGATAGGGCACGGGCCGGATCGTTCGGAAGAGATACTCGCCTGAGGATCCGGTGAGGAAGCGGCCGAAGCCCTGGAAGTTCCGGTCGCGGTTGGCCCCGTTGTCGGATCCGGGATGCAGATAAACTCCGTGATCGTCGCACTGCCAAATTTCCACCAGGGCGTTGCGGATCGGATCCCCGCGGGAGTCGAGGATGCGTCCGCTGACGTAGGTGACCACGCCAGCCGCGGGCGTCAGAGCGTCATTCACGACCAGGAGGTCGTTGTCGGTGTCGAGGGGAAGGGACTTCGGATAAAACGGCCCTTCGGTTTGTGCAGGCGTCTGTTGCAGTTGTTCGGCGTAGAGTCCGGGAACGCTCCAAAGGGTTGCGGAACCCAGGGCGACACTGCGAAGAAACCGTCGCCGACTGTCGGGGGACAACGTGGGAGTCATGGGGGCAGGCTGGAGCGAAACGAACGACGAATCCACCCGGAAACGGGCCGGCAGTGGAGCGACTACGAGAGCTTCTTCTTCGCGTCCTCGGGGGCTTCGACCTTGGTCGTGCCCACATCCTTGATCTCCACGGTGGTGGTCCGGTCGATGTCCCGGCTGTCCCCGTTGAAGTTCATGGTGCCCTGCACGTGCACCTCGTATTTGGTGAGCGAGCCATCCTTCACCCAGAACTTCACCGATCCCTTTTCGTTGGAAGTGGCCGGGCCATCCGCGCCGCCGCGGCGTGGTCCGCGGGCCAGCAGTTCCTTGGCGGCCTCGGGGGTCAGATCGCCCGCAAAGGCGTCCCCGCTCTTGGTCAGTTCCTTCGCCTTGGCGGCGAGATCCTGCGCCTCGACCGCAGGGGTCTTGTATCCCTGGAGAGTCCGGGCGATGAAGCGGGCCGGATTCCCCTGCCCGCCTTGACCTCCGCCCCCCCCTCCTCCGCCTTCGGTGGCCTCGGCGATGGACTTCCAACCGTCCGCCGTCTTGATCGCCGCCTTGTCGCCCTTGAGGAAGGCCTCGGTAGTGGTGTCCCCCCGGGTCATGGAAAGCATCGTCAGCCCGTCCTTCTCGGTGCGGCCTTCCGTCGGTCCCGGACGCATCCGTCCCCCGCCCCCGGCTCCGGCAGCGGCTCCCATGTCCACGGTGGTTTTCCAGGAGTAATTGGGTGCCGCCGCCAGCTTCTTGGCGGCATTGGTGACGTCGTCTTTCGCGGAGGCGTCTGCGGCGGAGGCTGAAACGGTGAGGGCCAGAAGGCCGGCGAGCAACAGGGTGCGGTACATGGAGGATGTGGGTTGGAGCATTGCGTACACGGGTCAACGCCGGGGATGACAATGTCCCGGAAGTGGCCGCGATGGATGACAACCGGGCAGAGTGGTCCTCAGGCCCGCCGGTTACAGGGAATCCCGGGGCAGGTCCGGATCAATCCGTATTCGGATAGCTCCCGAGCACCTTCACGAAGCTGCAGTGGTGTCCCAGCAGTTCGATGGCCTTGGCCACCTTGGAGTCGTCGGCGTGGCCGTCGCAATCCACGAAGAAGAAGTACTCCCAGGCCTTCCGCTTGCTTGGACGCGACTCAATCTTGGTCATGTTCAGGCGATACCGCCGGAACGGCGCCAGCGCCTTGTGCAGGGCACCCACTTCATCGCGGATGCTGAACATCAGCGACGTGCGGTCGTGTCCGGTGGCCGGACCACACTGGCGTCCCAGCACCAGGAATCGTGTGGCGTTGGCGGCGTTGTCCTGGAGGTCCTTCTCGAGGATGGGCAATCCGTATTGTTCCGCGGCCAGTTCCCCGCACAGCGCGGCCGACTTGCGGTCCTGGGCCGCCAGCTCCGCACTGCGGGCGTTGGAGCTGGTCTCCACCAGTTCGGCCCGGGGGAGGTTCCGTTGAATCCATCCGCGGCACTGCGCCAGCGTCTGGGGGTGGACGAAGAGCTTCCGGATGCTCGCCTTGGTGCCCCGTCCCGCCAGGCAGTGTGAAATGCGGAGGACCACCTGGGCGACGATCTTGAGGTCGCTGTCCACGAACATGTCGAGGGTATGGGTGACCACGCCCTCGGTGGAGTTCTCCACAGGCACGACTCCGTAGTCGGCGCGATGTTTGGAGACCTCCGTGAACACCTCGCTGATCGTCTGCTGGGGCGCGTACTTCAGGCTCGCCCCGAAGCGCTTCAACGCCGCCTGGTGGGTGAAGGTGGCCTCGGGTCCCAGGTAGGCGATGACCAGGGTCTTTTCGAGGGAGAGCGCGCTGGACATCACCTCGCGGTAGATGGCGCGAAGTCCGTCATTGGTGATGGGCCCGCGGTTCATGCGGCTGATCCGCTGCAGCACGGCGCGCTCCCGGTGGGGGGCGTAGATTTCATCGCCCGCCTTGAGCTTGATGTGACCGATCTCAAGGACGTGTTTCGTGCGCTCGTTGAGGAGGCGCACGATCTGTTCGTCCAGGTGGTCAATTGCCTGGCGGTGTTCCTGAAGGCTCATGGACCGCGCGAGCATGGGGAAATTCCGGCCCTCCGCGAAGCCTGAAACGTCAGCCGTCGCGGGCGCCTCGCGGGTTTGTAGTGCAGGCTTTAGCCTGTCCGGCAAACTCGACGCATCCCCGACAGCCTGCGGAGAGAGAACCGGTCCCCTGCCTCGGGAGCAGTCGAAGGATGAAGGGGGAACAGGCTAAAGCCTGCACTACAAACCGCCCCCGTTCGTAGTTCGGCCATGGCGGAAGTTCCCGGAATCGCACCCGTTCCTTGACCCGCTGGCGGGGGGACCGCCAACGTCGGCGTCGGGTGTTTCGAATGAAGGCGATTTTCTGGAATGCGTTGGAACACCGCCTTCGTGCTGGGTGGAGGCTGACGGTGTTTGGCGTCCTCCTGCTTCTCACGGCCATACCGGCGGGCGTCATCCGGGCGTTCGCCGGCGGCACGATGTCCACTCGACTCGCGATGTCGCAGGGGGTCTGGATGTTTCTGCTCCTCGGAGCCATCGCCTTTCTTGCCCGCTTCATCGATCACAGGTCCTTTTCGGACTTCGGTCTGACCCGGGGCCCATCCTGGGGACTGAACCTGGCCTTCGGCTTGATTTTGGGCGCCGCCCTGATGGGGCTGGTGTTTGGAGTCGAGCTGGCCGCGGGGTGGATCCGGATCCAGCTGGCGCCGGAGTTTCAGGGCGGGGACTTGGTGTTGCAGTCGGCACTGTTCGCGTCGGTGGCCGTGGGTGAGGAACTCACGAACCGTGGGTATTTGCTCAAGAACCTTGCCGAGGGATTCAATCGGGGCTCCGGTCCTTCCTCCGGGGCGACGTGGGGAGCTGGTTTGGTTGGGGCCCTGATTTTTGGGTTCCTGCACGCCGGGAATGAATCGGCATCGGTCCTGACCTCCCTCAACATCGCGGTGGCGGGAGTCTTCCTGGGACTGGGTTTCCTGTGGACCCGGTCGCTCGCCATCCCCATGGGAGCCCACTTCAGCTGGAATTTCTTCCAGGGTCCGGTCTTTGGATTTCCGGTGAGCGGAGAGAATGTCGGCCAGACGGTCTTCGATATCGCCCAGGGCGGCCCGGTGGTGATGACCGGAGGCACCTTCGGACCTGAGGGCGGCCTGCTCTCCACCCTGGCCACGCTCCTCGGGATCGGTGCCGTCGCGCTGTGGGTTCGCGGGCGCGAAGGGACGATCCGGTTGCGTCCCGAAATCTCCTGTGCCCCCATGGCCCGTCCCGCGGCACCCGTGTTGCCGGACCCGACTTCAATTACATGAAATACCGTCCCTTGTGGTTCCTGCTCCCGCTCCTGGCGACCTCCTGTCTCGCGCCAAAGTGGACCTATCACGAATGCTCGCTGGAGACCGGGGACCCGCGTCCGGACCGCACCCGGATGCCGATCCTGACGTCCATCTCCATCCAGGGGTCCGAACTGGTTGCCAACGGGGAGACGCTGACCGGTGGCTACCGGAACGCGAGCCTGCGGCGGTTGCCCGGATTGGGCTATACCGACCAGCGGGTGTACGAGTTCGCCGTCGAGCCGCCGCCGCCGGGATCCATGGCGGTGCAGGTGATCTCTCCCCATACGGCGCGCATCCGGCTCGATGACGCGGGAATCCGGCACATCCGCGTGCTCGGTGTGCGCAACGCACTTTGCGCCGACCGGCAGTAGAGGGTGCGTTGCACTCGGGTGAGAGGCGCCCCGCCAGGGTGGGGAGTGCGGCAGCGGAGCTGCCGCTTTGGAATGGCACGAAGCTGCGGTTGGGGCGTGGAGTTTTGCGGCACGCATCCCGGCGGGACGAAAAGCGGTAGCTCCGCTACCGCACTCCGAGACGCTTCGCGATGGGCAGCGGTGTTCACGGGTCCGGTAGGGCCGTGGCGTGTTCCAACGTCCATTGAAGGTCACGCTTCTGGCCAGCGGTGGAGGTAGTGCTGGCGAGGGAACCCCGTGTTACCGGTTGAAGGGTGCTCTTTTCGAGCCATCGGTGTCGTTCTACGTGTCCATCTACGAACGACAGGCTACAACCCTTGCGATGGCGTGCAGAGGGCATTTCCGCCCAACCCGAGAAACTCAGCAGATTACGTGATGCGTTTCTGAACGACGCGTCATTGATGTCGGTTTCATGCTGCTCAATGACGCACCAGGCTTCACTGGGGGAAATGCCCCGGACCTCCGAAAACTTGGTGTAGTTCAGCCCGGTGGCACTCCACGCCTGGCCGCCTCCTCGGCTGCCCATGAAACTGTTGGCCGAATAGCTGCGCGTGCGGTCGTGTTTCTGGCCACCGAGGACGATGTAGCTGCGGTCGGCCGGACAGCGATAATCGCTGCGCTGCCGAGGTTGGGTCCGATGCTTCCGGGATAGTTTGTTTCGAGCAGCAGGCGGTTGGTAACCGTGGGAAAAAGGATGGAAGCGGCGGGACGGGTTTCGTAAGCCATAAAGCTGGGAGCCCACACCAAATCCATCGGTGTTCCACCATACTCATCGTTGCCGGGCATGGCATCGTTGGAGTCCAGACTGTAGGTGTGCCACGCCATTTGCAGTTGCTTCACGTTGCCCAGGCACTTGATCTCGATCGCCCGGGATTTCGCCTGCGACAGGGCGGGCAGCAGCATGCCAGCCAGGATCGCAATGATGGCGATCACCACGAGCAGTTCAATCAGGGTGAAGGCGGAAGCGGCCGGCCGATGTTCGGGCGAAGGGGTCACGGTGCCTGGCGACGAATAGAGTGACAGGTTCGCCATTCCCGTGCCATCCCTTCCATCATTCCGCGTGGGAGGGTTCTCAGGTTGCGAGCCCCATGAAAGTCACGGCCGTCGGGTGAGAGGCGCCCCGCCAGGGTGGGGAGTGCGGCAGCGGAGCTGCCGCTTTGGAATGGCACGAAGCTGCGGTTGGGGCGTGGAGTTTTGCGGCACGCATCCCGGCGGGACGAAAAGCGGTAGCTCCGCTACCGTTTGAGGGCACGAGAAATAAATGAAAGAGGCTGAAGGAGCCTAAAGACCCTTGGGAATGCGTGACTTGCTCCGATTCCCAGCCCGAGCGGCGAGAAATTGCTGAAACGCCCGACCGACCACTCCCGAGTAATTCGTGAAAAGGGTCGGATCCTGGCTTCAGCCACGAGGCCGCCGACCGCCCGCCGCACCCTGGCCGCCTTCCGGCAGAACCCCAGCCTCGACCAGGCGGGCTTCCTCCTGGATCTCGAACAGGCCGTCCCAAAGCCGATGATACGCCGGCAGCTTCGCCCGCTGATCCGGACGCCTGGCGACTTCGGACTTGAAGTTCGGATAATCAACCGTCCCGGCCAGGGCGCCGAGGACCGCCCCAGCCGCCCCAGGATCGAGCCGGATCCGCCAGCGATAATCGGCCGCGGGCCAGGTCTCGATCTTCGCCTGGGGAATCCCTGGGATGGCCAGGAGGTTGATCAGGTCACGCCGGGCCCTGGCGCGGACGTGAAGGTTTCCGTCCTTGGTGACGATCGAGAAGAAGCCGATTGAAGAAGCGATCCACATACGAAAAGGGGTCAAAGAGCCATTCCCAGCCGAGCCTCGCCGCTCGCCTGGAGTTCGAGAAACCGACGCGCCGCGGCGACGACCTGGGGACGGTCCGTGCAATCCCATAGAGTGACCTCATTCACCGTCCCGTCGGGAAGGGTCTTGCGGATCTCGACGAACAGGGGCCAATCGGGCGACCAGTCCATCGGCGAGCAATAGGCGACCCCCCATTCGAGCATCGTCGGCTTCGTCTCGATCAGGCAATCCACCCCGCCGAGGAGGGCGTGGGGTTCGAGATAGGCCGAGGTCCCGCCAATCCAGGCGCGTTGAAACTCGAAGCCCGGCTCCTCGTCCGAGCGAGTGATTTTCACAGCTTCCATTTTTTTGAATCAGTTCCCGGCGTGGGGTCCGGCTTTGCGTTTTGTCCGATGTTCAGGGCGTCGAGGCCGGCGCCGATGTACGTGAATTCGTTCTCCGAATCCCCGAGGAAAAACTCGTTCCCTTGGCCGGGGATGCGGTCGAAGAAATAGAGCCCGGTGATCCGTGTGTGTGGGACCGCCGTCAGCGTTCGGACGCCCGAGAAGACCGGGGCAAAAACGGACCCGCTCGCGTTGACCCGGCGCGGGTACTGCCCCTTTTGTCCCTTCTCGAATGGGACCGTGCTCTTCGACTGTTCGGTCCGCATAATCCGAACCAGTCGGGCGGTCTGATCGTTTCCCTCGAACTTCACGCGCCCGAGGACTTCCTGAACCGCGGCATGCCACATTTCCCAGGTCCGGTCGTACTTTTCGCCCCACATTTCGCGGATCGCTTTGCCGGGTTGACCCTGTCGGAAGATCTCCGACTTCGAGATCCCGTGAAGGCGGGCGATCAACCAATCGCTTGCCGCGTTCGAGGCGGGGCTTCCGCTGGTTCCTCCCTGGGCGGCCGCCCATTGAGCGATGATTTCCCAGTCGCCGCCGTTCGCGTTTATGTAATCGGCAACCGTTTCTGTGATCGACTTCGAGGCTTTCGCCTTCGCCGCGGCCTGGGGGGAATCCTCGACCGTCACCTTCTCGAACTGGGCGACCTTTTTCGCCGTGTCGCCCTGGGCTTTCTTCACGTCTTCGAGGGTCTTCAGATAGGCGACCGCCATCGCCTTTTCCTTCCCTCCGGACTTCGCCAGCTTTTCCAGTTCCGGAACGATCTTCTCGGCGTTCGCGAGGGTCGCTTGGTTGTAGGCCGTATCCCCCTTTGAATGGTGCGAGTTTACGGTTTTGACGGCCTTCAGGACGAGTTCGTAGTAGGCGTCCGACTTCGAGACCGGGGCCAGGCCCGAGGTCGTTTTGTTGGCGCGGATATGGTCGAACGGATTCCCGTCGGCGTCGTGGAGGACGACCGCCCCCGGCGACCCTTGCTTCAGTTCCGAAGCCATCCGGTCGAAGGTCCCGGCCTTCCGCATTCCCATCAGGTGACGGGTCACTTCGTCGGCATGCTTCGCGACAAAGTTTGTCGCCTCAAATTCGAGGGACTTCGCGGCGATCGCCCGGAGGTTTTCCAGGCGGGCGGAAAGGATCGGGCGAAGATCTTCGGGCGCCGCGGAGAGCAATGCCTGGCCGTCGATCTTCTGGATCTGGCGGGCGATCGCGAACGCATCCAGGGAGCCGAAGATCTGGGCGGTCTGGACGTTCGCCTTCGGGTCGCGGAGCGTCCACAATTCGGTCGCGTGGGCGTCCCATTCCTCGGCGGTCTTTGCCGCTCCCTGGGCGCGGAATCGGAGGGATCCTCCGTTGTCGATTCGGAGAGGGATCCCATCGGGCCCGACCAGAATGTTGTCCATTCCCAGGCCGGCAACGTCCCAGTTCCCCAGGAGGGCGTCCGCGGCGAAATGCTCGGCAATCCTCGCCTTGATCGCGAGAGCTTCCGCGGGCGACGCCGTCCGGAGGTATTCGCCGAGGGGTTTCCCTTCGTGGTATCGGGTCAACTGAACCGGCCCACCGGGCGCGTCGTAGATCCGACCTTCCGGAACCGGAACCCCGAGGGCCCGATACAGGTCGTTCGCCGTTCCTTCCTCGCGCAAGTGGGCGGGACTGTTTCCCTTTTTTCGGACGAAGACGCCGCCGGTCGCTGGATCTCGGACAAGCTCGGCGCCGGTACTGCCGCCGAGGCGCCGCATGACTTCCAGGCGCGCGAGGTCTGAGGGAAACGGAGGCGGGCCTGCTGGGCGCGGAGGCTCCGGAGGCGCCGCAGGGGCGACGGGAGCCGGCGCGGGCTCCGGAGTAGGGGCGGCCTTCTTTGTCGCCGGGGCGACCCCTGCCAGGCGTTTCCCGGCCCGGTCTCCTTTCCACCAAGCCGCGCCTTCCTCGATCTTGATCTGGTCACCAAAACGGGACTTCAAAACTTCATGGAGATCCGGATCGAGACCCGAGACGGAGGCCTTCAAGTGATCGTTGAACTCCTGCTCGACGGGCTGGACCTTTTCCCCTGGCGCCAGAAGCCCGAGGGACTCCGCCTCGGCGCGGTCGATGTCCTCGACGCCCATCCCGGAATTGAAGCCCCAAGGACCGTATGGAACGCCAAAGCCGCCGAAGGCCGGATCGTTCATGGAAAGCCAGAACGCGAGATCCGACTTCAGGCGAACCTCGCCCTCGTTTTCGTCGTGGATCCTCCGGGGTTTCTCGACCCCGACCTCACGGATAAACCGTTGCGCGGGGAACTCGTCCAGGACGTCCGGGTCCATCCCTTGTTTCCAGTCGCCAAAGCGGGTCGCCGCCTGGGTCTGGACGTCGAAGATCAGGGCGAGCCGTTGCTCGCTGGTCACGTCGCGGACGGTCCCGGCGTCTTCGGGTTCGAGCGGGCCCATTCCTTCGGAGATCGCAAGCTCGCGCATGCGGTCAATGAACTGGGCGCGGCTTCCCATTTTCAGGGCGTCCGTCACCCCTCCGTCAGGCGTGGGGAGTAGCTCCCGACTTGCCCCGAGAAAATCGCCCAGGGAATCGCGGACCCGCTGGAGGAACTTCAGGGATTCAACGTGAGCCGAGAACATCGCCCGCTCGCGGAGAGCGACCGGGACTTGCGCCCATTCCGCCGAGCCGAGGTCCGCCGCGATCGGCGTCCGCTGGCCTAGCTTCTGGAGCGCTTCCTTAAACGGAGCCGGTTTGACGAGTTGCATATTTAATAACCGAGGATGGCGAGGTTAAAGCGACCTCAATTCCTCTTGAACCAAGTCTCATATGTTGCACTCTCCGGCATGGCTCAAATCCAAAGTTTCTTCCCTGACGACGAACACATCAAAGAACTCGAAGGCAAAGCTGTCCTCTTCTTACTTCCCATCGTTGGGGATGGAGACCTCGAACCGATCGTGGGTGTCATTGAAGTATCGGAGACTGAGGCGAGGGGGCGCACAGCTTGGATTTCTGGTTGGGTTAGGACTCCTTTCCAATTCACACAAGATCCGCGTATTCGCATCCGAACTTTTGACGGAGATTTTCTCACCAAGGAGGACATAGATAGCTTGAGGCGCGCTCCAGGCCATCTTGTTCGAAGGCACGGAATCGATTACATAATGACCAGGGACTAGAGCTGGAATGGGTTGTCCCTCGATTGGGTCAATCCGTGCTGAGCTAGAGTTGGTTCTCTTGGGTTTTTGCCCTGGCTGAAGCGACTTCATCGATGGAGGCTCCTTTCGTTTTCCTCAACAGTTCTTCAATTCTGTCGATGATCTCATCCCGGCTCTTTTTGGTGTCCATGGTCAAAGCGTTTAGCGTGATTCCCTGAGGCCTTTAGCCAGGCTTTCCCCGTTGTCACTCAGGAGGCTTTCGAGGGTTCGATCGTAGAGGGGCTCCCATTCGTCGTGGTCCATGCTTCGCAGTTGGGTCTCGACCCTCGCGTTGCTCCAAAGCCAGGCGGCGCCCAGGTGGCGGCGGGCCGAGTTAAAGGCGCAGACCTGGGCGGGGATCACCATCGCGGCGAGCATTCCGGCGACGCCCAGGGCGACGAGTTTCGAGGTCAAGGTCATGCCGGCGAGGTCGGAACCCGCTCGGGGTTCGTGGACGAAAAGAAAACCCGCGACGCTTCGAGGCGGCGCCGCTGCATTTCGGTTTCCTGGTGGGCCATCCATCGGTCGAAATGCCCGAACTCTTCCGCCGACATTTCCAGAACGAGCTTGTATCCCAGCTGGCCGCCTGCGATCCGGCCGCCTGAATCGCTGGCGATCTTCCGGATCCGCCGCTTCGCGGATTCCGTGACGGGAATCCCCATCCGCTGAAGGAGACCTTCGGCGGTCACCCAGCCGGCGCCGGTCAGCATGCGGGCGACGCCCTCGATCTCGCGTTCCGAGATCGCGGTTCCGGTGGGCGGAATCAGGTCAAGCTGGGAGGTCATAATCAAAACGGGTCTCCGTCGTCTTCCTGCCCCGGCATGCCGACGTCGCATGCCGGGGCGCCTACGGCGCACGGATCCGCATGATCCTTCCCGTCCGGGACTATCACCCGGCTTGCGGTTCCGGTGGCCGTTCCGGTTGCCGCGGTCTTGTCGTGGGAGTTCCGTTTCGCCCTGGCTCGATTCTTCAGGGTGACAACCAACTGGCGAAGCTGGGCGTCGTTCAACTGGCGCCAGTCTCGGGTCGAAAATTTCGAGGAACAGACCGCGGCGACGTAGGCCTCCGAAAACCCCGAATTTCCGGCGAACCATTCCAGGCGCCGCCGGGCGTCTTCGTTCGGCGAGTCCCATCGCATCCTCGCGCCGAGGTCGTCGGGATCGGCCAGCAAATCAAAGAGGGCGACGACCCGGTCGGTCTGGGCGTTCGTCAAATCCTTGCTCGACAGATCGCGCCCCAGGGCGACGACGTGGGCGCCGTGCCGAAGATCTTCGGCGGTGACAACCCCGGCACGCCTGGCCGCTCGCGAGGTCGCGATCGCTTCGACCTGATCCGCCAGATCCAGGGCCGGCGCCCCTTCCCTCGGGAGCATCGTCCCGCGGTCTCGAACCCATCGCGCTTTGAGGGCGCGATTCCAGGCCGGGAAGTAAAAGCGTTTTGCCTGGGCGTCGGTCACAAGTCGCCTTTCTGGATTCGCCGCTTCAGTTCCTCGAAGTCTTCGCAGAGCGTCGTGTCCGAAAGAGCCTGTTCGAGGACGGCGGCCGCCGGGCGACCTGCCGGCGGCTCCGGTGCAGCGGGGCGGCCGCTCGCCCGCAGAACCGCGGCGCGGTCGGTTTGTGTCGCCTTCTCGGCTCGCCTCGATCGCTGCCTCGCCCGGAGTTCGGCGAGGTCCTCTTCGAGGAAGTCGGGATTCCCGACGAAGTTCCGGAAGACGAGGGAGCGGACCGGCTGATCGTTTTTCTTTTTCCAGATCATCCAGCGGATCAGGGCTGTGATATCGGCCGCTCGAATCCCGCGCCGGTAAACCTCGAACCATTGCATTTCTCGGGCGCGGTCGAACGCGAGCGGCATCCCAGACGCGGAACAGTAGGCGGCGTGCATCGCCTCAATCTCGATCTGGGTCGCCGTCTTCATCAGTCGAGGAATTGAAAGGCGACGCCCTGGGGACGCGGGAGGGCGCCGACGAACATCGTCACGCCCCAGACTTCCGACGCGAAAACCGTATGGACGCCCCAGGCCTTCGCGAGTTCCGGACACGGTTCCCAGTTTCCGCCGCCCAGGGCTCGACACATCGCCAAGATCCGCGGGCTGACTTCACCGGGGAGAATGCACGCGACGACCTGGCGCCCGTCTGGGCTGAAGACGAGGCGGATCCGATCGGCTGAGGCCGGCGAGATCGACAGGACCGGGGCGTCCCCAGGGCATCGCGGCGCCGGGCTCCGCTTCCCCGAGGTCGCCCCGGAAATTTTCGGGTTCAGGATCAAGCGGCCTCCTTCCGAACGGGCGCGACCGAATCGTTCGCCGGATCAATGAAGAAGGTCTCGCCCTTCTCGAACTGGATCCCGGCCGCCTGGAGTTGCTCGGGCGTAAGCTCGGCCTGACGGTTCAGGAGAAGTTCCTTGTTCACGGTGGGCGGCTTGTAGGTCACGAATTCTTCGCCCCATGGAAGCTCAGCCAGGCGTTCGCCAATCGCGTCCCAGGTGTCCCGGCTCAGGCGTTTTTCGACCTTCGTCGGGTTCCAACGGAAGCCGACGCGGGCGTTCCGGTATTCCCTCGACCGCGCCCCATCGGGGAAGAGTTCCCGGTGGGCTTCACAGTATAGTTGTGCGGCCGTCGCCAGGCCGTTCACTTCGGCGACCTTCTCGGCGATCTCGGCGTCGAACGCCGCGTTCAATTCGGCGATCCATCTTTCGTGAGCGGCTCGCTTAGAGATCAATTCAAGACTGAGGGAGACGTACCGATTCGCCGCCGAGGCTAGGCCTTCTTCGGTCGAAATGACGGCGAAGATTGGGGCGGGCTTTCTGTGTTTCTTACTCATGGTCTGAAGGGGGGTTAGGGGGTTGGATTCTGATCGGTTCCGGCGACTCCGATCTCGGCGTCGCCCTTGTGTGTGTTGTAGAGAAGGCCCGCGACAAAGAGGGCCAGGAGTAGGAGCGTCATGATCACGGCAACGAACCCCGCAGGGTTTCGGATCGCCGCGGCCGTGACGAACGCGGCGCCGAGGGCCGAGGCCGCAAGCCGCCAGATCGCCAGGCGCAACCGCAACGCGGCGAGGTAGTCAATCAGGGCGTCGTGTCCCGCTTGGGGCGGGAAGACCGGGGCGGTCGGGTGAGGATTCACTGGACCCCCTTTCCCGCTACAATGGCGGCCGTTTCCGGCGACGGTTTGGCGAGCGTCCAGATCCCGGTGGAAAGCTGGCGGAGCGCTGCCGCCGGGAAACCTGGTCGGAGTTTTTGAGCAAGTCCCAGGACGGCGGCGCGTTCGCTTTCGGTGGCCGAACAGGACAAGCCCGTTGCCTGGTTCCTGGCGATATTCGTCCCGCCGGAATAGCGGCAGGAGATCGTCCAGCGGTTTCCGTGGGGGATCGTGCTCATTCGTCCCCCCTTGCTTCGCGGACGTGCTCGATCGTCAGCTTCGACTTGCTGGCGTTGGCCAGGATCTTCGCCTCCTGGAGATCTTCAAAAAGGCGGCGGATCCGTCCGGGCTCGCGGCTGATTTCGGTCAATTCCTTGACGTGACGCTTCGCATCCTGAAGGCCGAAGGCCTGGGCGATCGCGACGACGTCCTCCTCGGGGGCATGCTCGGGAAGCCGAAGCCATTTCCGGCGGCCGCCGGACCGACCCTCGAATTGCTCGAAGTATCCCTTGATCAACCCCGCCATGAGCGTCCGCTCGAAGTCGGTCGTGATCGACAGGATGATCGTGCAACCCGTGACCTCCTGAAGCCGACGCAGAAACGAGAACGCGGGCTGCTCCTGGCTTCCCTGCCGATACAAGTCTTGGGTGTTATCAATAATCAGGCAGTGGTGCGGCTGGATCACTGAGAACAAGATCGCCCGCTTGCGGCCTGGGGTGCATCGGTCGGAATAGCCGAAGGTCACCGACAACTGGGCAAGGAGGTCACTCAACAGACCATTCTCGGGGGCTTCGACCCAACGGGTTGACCCGTGATTCCGGCGCCGGGTGAACTCTTTGAAGGTCGCCGTTTTCTGTCCGCCTGTGGGACCGACGATCACGCCGAATTTGTTCACGCGATCGGGGGCGCACTTCAATTCGATGAAGTCCATGATCGAACTCGCGGTCGAAGTCTCGACGAAGGGGATCTTCCCTCGAAGGGACTCGGCGCGGACGTTCGTCCTGAGAGCCTCGACAGAGGTCAAAAACTTCTCCTGGGAAATCACCGGGTTCGCGAGCGGGTTCCCGTCCTTGTTGCGGTTCCAGAATCCGCGGAGGATTTTCGACCAGGTCGTCGTGTCGTGATAAACCCCGACGATTTTGAAGCGCTCCGTCAGCCGGTGAATGTCCCGGTTGCATTCCTCGCGGGTGAAGGTCGCGAGCCAGCGATAGGCGTCGCGCATTTCTTCCGGCAGGTGGAGGGCGTGATCCTCGATCGTCCGTTCGTCGAACTTCGCCCGTGGGGCTTTCGTGTCTTGTGTCTGTGTGTCCATGGTTTTCCTTTTTGGTTTCCTTCGAGGATCAGGCTTCCACCAGTTCCCCGTTTACTGCCCGGCTCGCCGCCTTTAGGCGTGCCGTCAGGCTCGACTTCCGGGCAAAACTTTCTTGGCTCGCGGGCGCGAACGGGTTCGCCGCATTCCTCCGCCGGGCGACTTCTTCGCCGCGGATAGCCAGGGGATTCTCGACGACCGCGGCGCCGGCATCCCGCGCCGGTCCGGCGGCGCTGCCGCCGCGCCGCTCGATCTCGGCGACCCGACCCGCTCCGTCCCGCATCGAATCCGCCTTTCCGGCGCCCGCTCCGAAGAGCCCCGTTCCCCGGTAGGCCGTCGCGACAAATCGGTTGAACTTCTTCCGCGCCTCCGTCGTGGGGTTGAACGAGGCATGGGCCGCGAACTGGGGCGCGAATCCCATATAATCGGCGAGCCCTAGAACCTCGCCGATCCGCCAGGCCTCAGAATTTTTCGAGGATTCGGGCGCCTCGTTATTGAGGATCGCGGCGCCCAGCGTGGGCTCGGCCGGGTCGAAGTGAACGGTCAGCCGGTAGCCGTTCCCCAGGGCGGCGAAGAGTTCGGGGTGACAGAACGGGAAAACCTGGCCGCCGATCTCCGGGACGACGTGACCGCCCCGGATCTGAAGCTCGCGACGTTCCGGGAGGAAGATCCACAACTTCTCAGGGTCGAGTTTCGGGAGGGGATTCTCGGCGACGGCCCGCGCCCATTTCTCGTCTGGGACTCCGTTCTGGAGACGCCCCTCCTTCACCATCCCGTTGCACTTCATCATGGCCGCCGCCATGCGATCGGCGAGATCAGCCTGGCCGATGAATCCCAGGTCGCGGGGGTGCTTCACGCCGGCGTGGGCCTGGACGAGTTTCTTCGCGGCGCGTTCAAACTCCCCGCGCTTGCGTCCGATGTTGACGAAGGTCGCACTCATTTTTCAGCAATGGCGGACATGACCGCCTGAAGGAAATTGAAGCCGCCCTCGATAAAGCCCTTTGCCTTCGGGCTGTGGACGTACTGGACCCGGATCCCGAGGGCCTCGATCCCACCGACGATTCTCTCGCGCTCGGGTTCATCCATGCCGGGCCGCTGAACCTCTTCCTCGGCGGCGGCTGAATCGGTCACCGTGTAGCCGGTCAATCGCTTGCTCTGCCAGATCCCGCGCTCCAATCGGAGGCCGCGGCGCGGCATCCCGTATTCGGTAAAGAGGCGACGGAGAAACCGGAGAATGTCCTCCGCCCGGTAGGCGTCGCGAGGGCGTCCGATTAGCTCGAAGCCAAGCCATTTCCCGCTGGCGATATCCATCGCGCAAAGCGATTGCCGGCCGAGGCCGACGCCATGGCGTTCGGCGAGTTTGTCGGTCCCGAAGGGCGACTCGAACCAGAAAGGGAAGTTGACGCTCATGTCGTCCATTTCCCACCAGTCGCCGGGCTGGATCGTCCGCAGTTCCCCGGAATCGAGTTGCTCATCCATGGAGCGGTGAGTCGTGATCGCGTTCAGTTCGTACCGACGCGGTCCCCGGAACTTGTCTTTGATCTGGGGCGTGACGGTCATCGCCTGGCGAAGGCTCGGCGGGAGTTTGTGGCGGGACTTTCCCGCGGCCGCCTGGGCGTCGATCCAATCGCGAAGGGGTTCGGGACAGGTCGGATCGTCTCGGAACAGCTGAAGAGCGAGGGCTTGCGATCCTGTCCGGAGGTACAGCTGAACGAGTTTCTGCTGGGCCGCCGGATCGAACGCATCAAAGGCTGGCTTCCGTCCGCGCTTGTGCGTTTGTGGGGCTAGGGCGTCGAGGCCGCCCTCCTTGTAGGCTCCCCGCCAGCGGGTGAAGGTCGCCTGATCGACGCCAGCCGCCCGGCATGCCGCCGCCATCGGGGCGCCTGGGTTGGCCTGGCGGAACGCCTGGACGGCTTCGAGGATGTCGAACCGCCGGTTGCGTTCGGCGAGTTGCTCAGTCGAAAGGGAGACCGCGCCGGCTATTTCCTCCGGGCACTCGTCACCGTGTCCGGGGATCTCCCCCGGAACCATGGCCGACGCGGTCAAGGTCCCCGACTCGACGCCGTTGTCCTCCGCTGTGGGCGTGGGGAGGGGGACCGTTATGTCCTGGGTCGTGTCGGGGAAATCGTTCATAATTGTAAAATTAAGGGTTAGGCCTTCGCGTCCTGGTCGGCGGCTTTGATCGCCCGCTTCAGTTCGTCGCGGAGTTCGGGAGTCATGGCGGAGACCGTCTTCCGGAGGATTGGGATCACCTTGTCCTTGTTCTCGGCGTCCATCTTCTCCCAGTAGCCGAGACGTTTCCCGAGGCCGGTCCAGGCTTCCGCGAACAGTTCCAGCTGTTCATTTGAGCGCTTCCCCTTCGCCTTCCCGCTGGTCGCCTTGCGTCCGGCATAACCAGCGATCACGGCTCCGAGGCCGACTGGGTCCACCGTATCGAGGATCCGGGGCTCCATTTCGTCGCGGAATTCGGGATCCTCGACAAAGATCTCCCGCACCTGCGCGGCCTGGCGGAAAAGCCGCTCTGAAATCCCCATGGATTCGGCGAAATCCTCGACCCTTTTTGCCCCGTCCGGCAGAGCCTGCCGGACGGGAGAGTCACCCCGGCGAAGCTGGGCTTTGGCCCGCTCCTTGGCTTCTTCGTGGGCGGCCTCGATCAGCGGATAGCCGACATACGCCAGAGCGCTTTTCCCGAGGTTCCTCCGCAATAGAAGGTGGCGGAGAATTGTCTGGGCGACCTCGTCGTCCGGAATCACCTCGACCGGGACGGTCTGGAGTTTCAGGGCCAGGGCGGCGCGGCGCCGGGTCTCGCCTTCGACGAGGGTCCCGTCCGCTTGGATCCCGAGCGGGACCTTGATCCCGTTCAGGCGAATGTCTTCGACGAAGGCCTCCCATTCCGGGGTTCCCTTTGCCCACCGGGGCATCGGTTTGATCAGGGGATGGGGGCGAAGGTCCGCCGGGTCGCGTGTCTCGCGTTCGGCGGCCTTGTTTGTTGTAGTTTTGTCCATGGGGAAAGTGAGATGGCGCCGACTCATTCCTCGACGATCACGAAGGTCTCGACGTCGCCGCGGCGGAGAACCCGAACCATTCCCGCCGACGTCCAGACGCCGGCATTGCTGACGACCCAGCCGTCGGCGACGGCGGCGGCCAGCTGGGCTCGGGTTACGTTTTGCCCTGCCGGGGAAAGCGACGGGGAAAAGAGGAATTCCCGCTGGCGGGTCGCGTGGAGTTCCAACGGGTGAAGCAATTCGAGGATCTGCTTTTGTGCGGGGTGGGCCTGGGGAACGAGGGTCGCGACCGTTTGGAGGATCTCGATCCGCTGGTCGAGTCTTGCCGGGAGAGTTCCGATCAGAAGATCGACGACGGACTGAATCCGGCTGGGGGTTGGTTGATTCCTATTCATTGAAGAGGGCCTCACGCATGGCGCGAATTGTGGGACGAAAGCGCTCGGGGCGACGGGCCGCCCGGTATAGTGTTCCGCGATCTCGACCCAGGCGCCGGGCCAGGCCGGCGACGCCGCGGAAGCCGCGGGCGTGGGAAAGCTGGCTGAGGTTTTTCGGAGTGATCTCCATGGGGATCTGATTGCGTAAGGCAAGGCAACACTGTGTGGCGCAACTTATGCAAGCAAAAAGGTTGCCTGGAGCAACCTTTTTGTGTGTCAGGAACTCGAAGTCCGGGACGTTCTATTAATCCTCGGGTGGTCGTTTCCGATGGATCCGCTAAACAAAGAGTTCGTTTCGCTGCTTCAGATCTCCGGCTGGCGAGCCAAGCGCGCCGCCATGGAGCTATGCCTGGATCCCGGCACTGTCAGTCGATACCTATCCGGAGACGTGAAGCCGTCTATGACGGTGCTGAAGCTCTTTGGGCGACTCCTCGGGGAGCCCCTGCGTTACGTCGAAAGCAACCCGCCCCAACCGTTCGAGGCTCAACCCCTCTTGGATGCGGACGAGATCCGGCTTTTCCGCCAGCTTCGAGCGCTTCATCCCCAGCAACGGCGGCGCCTTCTGGCCGCAATTGGGGAACTTGTCGAAAGCCTCGCTCCGCCCCCTTGGTCCTCGCCTAGTCCAAGCGACACTGTCGGATCTGAATCGCCAAAGGCTGGAATCCCGGCCGACATCCTCGAAGGCGTCGAAGCCGAGCTTGCGGAGAAGGCTGGGCAGATAAACAGACCCCAGCGGAGAGGGAAGCGGTGAGAATCGCCGCTCGTCGTCGCATCACTACGGCCAGCCTTTTTCGGGTTGGCCTGTCGAGTTGGAGCCAGTGGGAAAACGGAATTGGGTTTTTGGCCATGTCTTGGGTTGGCGATACGGACGCGATAAACCTCGGAAGAAGGGTCGGACAACGGCTGTCCGTGTGAACAACTCAGCTAAAGCACTCCCGTGAAAAACGACCTGAAAGTTACAGTTGCCGGCGGTGAAAACCGTCGCTGGAGAACTCTTGTCACTGTGATCTCCGCTGCGACTTTGTTCGCGGGTTGCGCTATTGGTCCAAAGCTCAGCCCCGTCAATCTCGACCAAGTGAACCCAGGTATGACCGATTCGGAGGTCGTTGCCGTCGCTGGAAATCCAACCTCAAAGACTCCGCTCCCGGCACCCGGCTACGTATACTGGGAATGGAAGAGAATTCCCTACCCGTACGACAACGGCCAAACATTCGCGGTGGTGATCCACGACGGACGAGTGTTTGAGGTCGGAAAACCTAGAATCGCGACGACCCTCGATGAGCAGATCGCCCAAGGCACGTCCCTCGGTTTAAGCATTCGAAAGACGAGGGAAGAGGAGGCGAAGGCAGCAGTGCAGAGTCGCCGGCAGAACTACGTGGATACTAATCCCTCCCTGACCGAACGGACCCGGACGATGATTCTTGATGGGAAAATCGGAGTCGGAATGAGCCCGTCAGATGTTGTCGCGTCCTGGGGAGAACCGGAACGGAAGAACGTATCGGACGGAAAGTACGGTCGCCATGACCAGTGGGTGTACCACTCCAAACAATACCTTTATTTTGACGAAGAAAAACTGACGTCGTGGCAGTTCAGCGAATAGGTGCTAAACCATCAAAACCCGTGTTTAAGGCCATGGCATCAGCGAGGGTTTCGCTCGGGGTTGCTTCAGTAGTGGAAAACCCATTCGGCAGATAGAGTGGGCCGTTTCGGCAATTGTATGGGAAAGAAGAAAGTGAAATCCAAAATGCCGCCTCCTCCGGTTAGAAAACCAGGATGGTCGTCGCGGATAGTTTCAAAAATTCGGCAATCGTCGATAGTGCGGTGGACCGTCGCATTCGTAGGTCTCCTTCTTTGGATTGTCACGCAATCCCTCGTGTTGCCCGCAATCCGAGATCAAGTCCCAGGCGTAGATGAACCTGTCGTTGAAAACTCCGACAGCAGCGACCCGTCGAAGGCAAAATTCCGATTCACCAATAGAAGCAGAATTTTTTCGATGGACGACGTTCAGATCTGGCTAACTCCGTTGGGTCCAGGCTCTAACAATACAGCCTTTACTGGCAAACATGGGATTTCATTTGGTATTCAACTTCCAGCTCCAATATCCATCGCTCCGAAGAGGTCGGTAGAAGCCATTGTCGGAGAATACCTGGCGTCTCCCCAATGGCCACAAGGTAGCTTCGTCGCAAGAGGTGGATTAGCCCGCGACGCGACGATCACATGGAGGGTCACCTACCAGTGGTACGGATTCAAAAGACAGTCTGAATTCCGCTATACTTTGTCAGCAAAAGGGAACGAACTGGATTGGAAGATTGCCCCGGAACGACAGTAAAAAAGGGTTTTGACCCTTGTGCGAGTATTGCTCGCGCGTGCAGCTGTTGCTCACCGGACTGACCCTCCCGTCGTCGCGCCCCCTGATTCCGATCGAGGCCGCAATGGTGCTCCTTGACCGGAACGAGGACGAGGTCCTGGCGGCGGTTGAATCGGGGGCGCTCGCCTGGGCTTGGGATATTCGACGATCCGGAGCGGAGCGGCGCGAGATTCGGATCTGGCGGGACTCGATCCTCGACGTGATCAACGGATCGCAGACTCGGACAGAATCCCCGGTCGTCTATCGAAGCATGATTCCACCGCGCCCTATGCGGACGCCGGAGCTGCAACGTGCTTGGTCGTGCAGTAGTTCCCACCTCTCCCATTTGATCGGGGACGGACTATTGCGAGCGATCGCGCCGCGGGCGTCGTCGAGCGGTCCGAATGCGTTCGCCCGGATCCCGCCCGCAACGATCCGCGAATTCCTGGAATCCCGTCGAGTTAGTTGATTTCCCCCCCGGTGGGGAATCTTCGCGGGTCGGCCTCGGGCATTCTGGCGTCTGCAATGGACGCCCTGATCAACTTGCCGGCCGCCTGTCTTCCGTGTCGTTCGTCCATGACGCCGCGGTCCTTTCTCCAGGCGGCCGGCTTTTCCATTCCTTCCCCCATGATTCCCCGCCGCCTTTTCTTCTTCCTGGTCGCAATTGCCGCCTTTTTCGGAGCCCTCGCCGGATTAACCTCCCACGCCCAGGGCGACGTCGCCCAGGTGATCACGCCGGACGCTCCCCTGGACATGACAGGACAGCTAACGGCGTTCCTGATCGATCTGGCTTTGCGGCACCCGTGGATCGTGACGGTCTTCGGACTGATCGGATTCCTCCGGGTGATCTTCAAGCCCGCGATGGCTCTCCTTCACGGCTACGTTGCGACGACCCAGGACAAGAGCGACGACGAACTCCTGGAGAAGGTCGAACGGAGTTGGATCTTCGTCGCGTTCTCCTGGCTGATCGACTTCTTCGGATCGGTAAAGCTCGACACGATTCGGAAGGCCCGAGGCCCGGCGCCTACTGCGGGCGGGCTGACGCCAGCGCTCGCGCTCTGCATTGCCGCTAGTCTTTTGAGCGGTTGCCAGTCGCCCGAGACCGTCGCCTTCAAAACGATTTCGGCCGTTCAGCTTGCCGCGAAGACGACCCTCGACGGATGGGCGGACCACGTCGTCGAGCGTCGCGTCCAGATTGCGAAGCTCCCGGAGGATCAGCAGGGGCCGGCCTCGACAGAACTACTCAAACAGGAGGGGCGCGTCGCCGCCGCCCTGGGCGAATACAAGCGGGAGATGGCGGCCGCCAAGAAGGGAGTTGATGCCGCCCTGGATCAAGGGCTTGCCCCGGCTCCCGCCGCCCTGGTCGCCGCTGCTGCCGCGTTCGAGTCCGTCGTCGCGGAAATGTCGAAGAAGTGAGTGTTCCAAACTGATCACCCCAATCCCAACCCCATTGCCATGAGTGAAGCCGTCGAAGCCCTGATCATTCTCACCGCCAGATACGGGCCGAAGTTTGTCCTTGGTCTGATCGAACTCGCACACAAGCCGAAGCCGACCCGCGAAGAATGGGCCGCCCCTTTCAAGGAAGCGGAACAAATGGATTACGACCAATCCATCCGGGAAGCCGAGGCTCGCGCCGCCGGAAAGCCGTTGCCTCCGGCCGGAGTCTGAACCCAGCGCTCCCGCTACCCGGACCCGCCCGCCCATGCCATCGGATCCCCATAGCTTCCAGGCCGTCGGCTGGATCGTCGTCGCCCTGGCCGGTCTCCTGGTCATCGCCAGGAACACGGTTGGATTCTGGCGGGAGATCACCCGTCCGACCGGCCAGGACGCGATCGCCCACGCTTCCGCACAATTCCAGCCGAGGGGCGACTACGTTACGCGGAGCGAACTGGAAGGGAAGCTCGGGGGAATCACTCAGGAGTTGCACGCCCTCCGTCGAGAACTTCGCGACCTGGAGGACCGCCAGGTCGAAGCAAGCGACGAGCGGATCCGGGGAGTCCATGAACGGATCGACGGTCTTCCGTCGCAGATCATCGCCCAGCTTTCAAACCTCGGGGTCCTGGTTCGCCCAAACCTCGACAGGCATCCGGTATGAATTCGGACGACCGCGAACAGCTTCGCCTTTCCCTCCTTCGGTTCCTGGACGCGAACGCGACCGGGCGTTTCCTGGGGACGGGTCTCCTTCATCAGATGGCGAAGGCCGAAGGCCGCGGCGACCTGACGGGCGCCGAGGTCGAGGGGGAACTCCGTTACCTCCTGGACAAGGGGTTTGTCGAAATGGTCGCGAAACAAATCAGCCCCGAGAACAAGACCTGGCGGATCACGGCCAGCGGTCGGGATGCCTTTGCCCAGCTGTGAATGAACGCTCCCAAAAAGCCCCGTTCCGATTCGCCGCTCCGGTCTCTTCCCGACGACGATCAGACCCAGGTGATCGCCTGGCTTTCCCAGGGGAGCCAGGCGAACGCCCGGCGCCAGATCAAAGCGGCGTATGGCTTCGAGCCCTCGGACGCTGCCTTGTCTGGCTTCTGGTCTTGGTATCATGTCCGCCGGCAACTGGCGCGGAACGAATCGACGACGCAAGCGCTCGTCGCGGAACTTGCCCAGGAGAACCCCGACCTCTCCCCGGAGAAACTTCAGGAGGCGGGCCAGGCATTTTTCTCCGCGTTGGCGGTCGAGCAACAGGACGCCCTGGCCTGGGCGGCCGCCCAGAAGATCGGGATCGCCCGGCAACAGTTGGCCCTCGATCGGGCAAAATTCCAGCGGGAGACGTGTTCCCTCTTCTTGAAGTGGGCCGAGGATCAGCGGGCCCAGGAGATCGCCCAGGGTTCGGCGCCGAACTCGGAGAAGATCGACAAGCTCGGGGCTCTCATGTTCGGGGAGGACTGGAAGCCGTGACGCCGCCGATCAAGTTCCGGGTCCGCGCCGGCCAGCGGGAGTTCGAGCGGGGCGTCCGTGAACATCGCCTGACGGCCTGCCTTGCTCGGCGCCAGTACGGGAAAACGACGATCGCCTCCCGGATCTCCCTGGAGAAGATGATGCGGACGCCGGGGCACACGGTCATTTTTGGAAGCGTCAAACTCGACCTGGGGCGCGAGATCGTCCGCAAGGAAGCCGAGTCGATCCAGAAGTCGATCCGGGCCCTCGTCGCCCAGGCTGCCGAAAGTTCAACCCTCCTGGACGTCGTGGACAACCAGGGCGGGAAGTCGGTCGCCAAGCTGAACCCCGACGACTTCGCCGATCTCTACGAATCAACGCGCCTGGAGTTCCGGCTGCACCATGACCGGACAACCTACTCGCGGACGAAGGTCGTCGCGTTGACTCCTGCCGCCGTCGGCGAGACGGGCGACCTGATCCTGGACGAGGTCGGACGGGTGAAGGCGTTCCGGGAAGTTTGGGAAGCGGTCCGCCCGATCATTGCCAGCAATCCGGAGTTCCGTTGCATGCTGACGACGACGCCGCCGCCGGACGACTCCCACTATTCGTTCGAGCTACTCGCGCCGCCGATCGGGACGGAGTTCAAAGCCAACCCGAAGGGGAACTGGTATAAGTCCGAGTTCGGGGTCTGGGTCTTGCGGATCGACGCCTGGGACGCCTACGCCGACGGCGTCCCCTTGTACGACGACGAAACCGGGAAGCCGATCTCCCCGGATGAAGCCCGCGCCCAGGATCACGACAAAGACGCCTGGGACCGAAACTACGGGGTCCGGTTTGTCCTCGGGGGCGCGGCCGCCGTGGGCCTCCTTCAACTGGACGCTGCCCAGCGGCGCGGCGTCGGGAAATGCCGGCTCTTCCAGATCGAGACGGCCGCCGACCTCGCCGCGGCTTTGGACTTCCTAGTCGAACACCTCGGGCCCGGCCGGGTTGGGGTCGGTGTGGACTGGGCGACGACGGACGGGGAGACCAGCAACCCGACGTCGATCACCGTCCTGGAGGAAGTCGGCGCGGAATTCGTCGCCCCGGTGACTCTCGTCTGGAAGACGCGGGACCCGGACCTGGCGATCGGGCGCCTGACGAAGGTCGTCGAGGCAATCAACGCCAGGCAGGAAGGCGGCCGTCCCCGTCGAGTTTGTCAGGATGCGTCCTCGGAAAAATACCATTGCGTGAACGTCCGGCGGGCGTTGGCCCATCTTGTCCCCGTCGAGGATGTCGTCGCGGGCGAGACGGTCGATCAGCCCGGCGTGGAACCGATCACGAAGAAGGCCCTTCTCGGGAATGACCTGGTTGGAATCCTGGACGACAACCGTCTGACGACCGCCCCGGAACGGTATCTCAAGACCGACTTCCGACTGGTGAAGCGGGACCGCGGGAGTTTCACAACGGACCTGGGCGCCGCCGGGGAGCACGGCGACACCTTCGACTCCCACAAATTCGCCCTCCGGGCCCTGACATCTTCTGACGGAGGCCTCGAAACGACCGACGGGATCCGGATGGGGACCGGGCTCCGGGTCGGGCAACCTGTTTTCACCCCCCGGAGGCTCGCGTGAAGAAACTTCCTAAAATGCCCCAGGACGTTTTCGGGCCTATCGAGACAGCGGCCGGCGCCTCCGATTCAATACCGGGCAACGTCAGCAAGCCGCCGGGCGGTCTTTTGGGGCGTCTAATCGTCCGGAAATCGGATTTTTGGGGAGGGGGTTCGAAATGAACTTCCGGAACCCTTTCCGAGGTCTCCTTGTCCGGGCCGCTGCCGGTTTCGGGAAATCCATTCCAGGCGATTCCCTGGGCGCCGCCCCGGCTCCGATGCTGAAGGTTGTCTCCGGATCCGCTCGGGATCGCTGGTTGTCGCCGAGCATCCAGACCTTCACCCCTCAAAAGGTCGAACAGATCCTGCGCGGGGCGATGGGGGGAGACCTGACCGCTCAGTGGGAACTGTTCGACCTCATGGAACAGACTTGGCCGCGCCTGGCCAAGAACCTCGCCGAACTCCGCGGGGCGTTGGCTGAATGCGACTGGACTCTTCAAGCCTGGGCGCCCGACGGGGAGCAACCGGACGAAGAAGCGACCCGCCGGAAGAAGGTCGTGGAGGAAGTCCTTTGGCATTTCGAGCCGGACCCGACTCTCGACGAAAACGACTTTGAGGATCTCCTGCGGGACCTGGGCGACGCCTGGGGAAAAGGGGTCAGCGTCCAGGAAATCGACTGGGAACTTCGCCCATACGAAGGCGGGACGATAACGGCGATCAAGGCCGCCCGCTGGATTCACCCGAGGTTGTACGGTTACCCGGCGCAAACCGTCGGGGGCGGTCCGGATCGCCTCATGCTTCGGACGAGTGAGATCGCCCGCGACGCCGCCCCGTCTTCGGGATCGGGGGTGCGGCCTATCTCTGGGACCTCAGCCTGGGAACCTTTCCCTCGGGACAAGTTTTTGATCGGGATCGCCAAACAGAAAACGGGTCACCCGATCGGCGCCGCTCTTCTTCGCCCACTGGCTTGGTGGTGGGCGGTCGGGAACTTCACAGGCGAATGGCTTGTGAACCTTGCCCAGATCTTCGGCGTCCCGATCCGCTGGGCGAACTACGCCCAGGGGACCCCACCCGAACAGATCCGGAAAATCGAGGACATGCTTGCGAACATGGGGAGCGCCAGCTGGGCGGCTTTCCCGGACGGCACGCACCTCGAACTGAAAGAGGCGATGAAGTCCGGAGCGGACAACCCGCAGCTGGCGCTCCTGGGGTTGATTGATCGGATCTGCGACCTTCTGATCCTCGGGCAAACCCTGACGAGCGACGTCTCCGGATCGGGAAGCCGCGCCCTGGGCGAGGTTCACGCGGACGTTTTGAGCGGTCGCAAGGCCGCCCTGGTCAAGTGGGCCCAGAAGGTCCTGAACCAACAGCTGATCCCGGCGATTTGCAGGCTGAACTTCGGCGACACAGCGCTGCTTCCCTATTTCGTATCCGACGAAGACGAGAAAGACGCGAAGACGTCGGCCGAGACCTTCAAGGTCGTCCTCGATTCCGGGGTTCCCATCCCTCGGTCCTTTTACTATGAAACCCTCGGGATCCCCCAACCCGCGGCCGGCGACGACGTGATCCAGCCGAAGGCGGCCGCCGCGGCGCCGCCGGGACTCGGCGGAGATCCGGCCGCAATGCTGGGCGCGATTCCCCAGGGGGGAGGTCCGGCCGATTCAAAGGCGGCCGACCCCTCGGTGGCGGCGCCCTTGGATCCCGCCGCGCTTCAGCCCCAGGCCTCGGGCTCCGTCGTTCAGGCAGCATCCGCAGACGATCGCCTTGCCGCCGCGGTCGCCGAATCCGTGACGGGCGTCCAAGCGGCTTGGCTCCGGGGTGCTCTCCCCTGGTTCCGTCTCCTGGTCAAAGCGGCCAGGGATCCGAAGACGACCGACGGGGAATTCACGGCGCTTTTGATCCGGGCCCAGCGGAACCTTCCCGACGAACTCGCGCCGCTGATCAATACCGAAGCCCTGGCTCGGGCGATGGAAGCGAACATGGGCGCCGCCCTGGTCAACGGAGCGGTTCAGGGGTGGATCCGCCGGACGAAGACGGAGGCCTCCAAGTGATCGCGATCCGCTACAACGACCACGGATTCGGGGAACGCCTCCCCCGGTTGCTCGCCCAGCTGGCGGAGCCGACCGCCCTCCTTGCGATCCTGGGACGCGAGGCCGGGAACCGCCTCCGGTCTCACTTCCGGCAGAAAGACCGGACGGAACCGAACAAGCTCGGCGGGCAGCGGACGCACTTTTGGCGCCAGGTGACCGACAGCGTTCAGGCGCCGAGGATTGCCGGCAACAAGCAGAGCGTCGTCGTTTCGATCACTCACCCCGCAATCGCCCAGAAAGTCCTGGGCGGGGTCATTCGCCCGAAGCGGGTCAAGTTCCTGACGATCCCGGTCGCGCCGGAAGCCTACGGTCGAACCGCCCGCACCTTCGAGGCCGAGACCGGGCTGAAGCTCTTTCTCCTGAAGGTCGGGACCGGAAAGAAATCCGCCGTGCTCGCGACCGCGCGCGGGGGCGGGATCCAAGTCGAGTATCTGCTCCGGTCGTCCGTCAAACAGTCTCCCGACCCTGCCGCTTTACCCGACCCCGAGACGATGTCCCTCGCGCTCCTGAAGAGGGCGGACGGATACGTCGCCCGCAAACTTGCCGAGGCGACCGGGAAGGCAGGATCGACGCCATGAATCCAGCAACCGCACAAGCCCGCCTTGAAACGGCGACCGCTCAGATCCTCGACGCCGTCCAGGGTGACGCCCTCCCAACGGACATCCAATGGATGCCGCCGGGGACGCATCGGATCGTTCCCTTTGTCGAGGGCGAGCCGAAGCCCTTCGAGATCGAGGTCAACGCCAAGCTCGCCGAACTCTTCGGGCGCCAAGTGGACGCCATGAAGGCCCGCGCCGACGCGGGCGAAGGGGATCTGCCGTTCCTGGACTTTAACCACGACGGCGGCCGCGCCTCCGCTCGCGTGCATTCCCTCTACTGGGGCGGATCTGATCGGAAGACGGGCGGGATCCGGGCGAAGGTCGAATGGACCGCCGCCGGCCGCGCCGCTCTGGCGGGTCGCGAGTACCGGAGATTCTCCCCGCAATGGTTGATCGACCCCGAGACCTCCGCGCCCCTGGGCGTGAACGAGAACCTCGGCGGCTTGGTAAACCGCGCCGCCTTCCAAGCAATTCACCCGGTCGTCGCAAAGAACGGCCAAAACCACAAACCTGCTATGACTGAAAAAGAAACGGCCGATCTGTCGGCTCTCATCACCGGGCACCTTGCCCCGATCACGACCCGTCTTTCCGCCCTTGAAGCGAAAGCGGCCTCGATCGAAACCGCAACGACCGCCTCCGCCGCCTCGGCCTCCGCGATCACCGGGTTGACCGCCCGGCTCGACGCGATCGAAAGCGCGGGCGTGAATCGGACGAAGACCGAAGCGAAAGGCATCGTCGCGAAGGCTTGCGCCGCCGGTCGCATTTCGCCCCAGGACACGAAGGCGATCGCCTTCTGGGAAGGCGCGATCGAGAAGGATCCGACCGCCGCCGAACAGCTGGACCGCCTCCCGGTGAATCCCGCGTTCCTGCGGGTGACCGCTGGCGGCGCCGGCAATGGTGGGGCCCCTGCTCCCGACACCGACACCGCCGAGGGATTCGCCGCGGTCGTCCGCGCCGGCTACGCCGACGGGAAGACCCCGAGGTCGCAAGCCCTGGCGAAGGCGATGGCCGCCCACCCGAAGGGATATGCCGCTTGGCGCCAAGCTAACGGCAAGCCCGGTCTGTGAACTGAATCAAACTCTGAAAAATAAACCGAAATTTGGCCCCCCGAAAAAATGACGACCACTGAAAACCGGACGGGATTTAAGTCCCTCCCCGCCGCCGTCGCGATTGCCGAAGGCCAGCGGATCAAGATCAACGGCTCGACCTGGGACGTCGCGGCCGCGACGGACGCCGCCGTCGGCGTTGCGACGCATGCCGCCGCCCAGGGCGAGGAACTGACGGTGAAACTGTTCTCCTCTCCGGGGACGTTTCTCTTCCGGGCGAATGCCGCGATCGCGGCGGGCGCTCAACTTTTCCCGACCGCAACCGGAAACGTGGACGATGCCGGAACGACTGCGATCCCGTTCGTCGCCCTCGAAGCCGCGACCGCTTCGGGAGACCTCATCGAATGCGCCTCGATCGCCAAGGGCGCCTAAATCGCCCTAGCCGAGGCTCGGAACCTTTAAGAAACGAACCCCCCCCTAAAATCCCATGTATCCCACCTCTGGCGCGACCATCCGCGCCGACCTGAACATCCTCGTCGAGGAAGCATCCGACGCGGAGAAAATGCTGATCGGTCTCCAGGTCTTTCCGCCGCTGCCTGTCACGGCGAAGTCCGGAACCTACCCGAAACTGTCCATTGCCGGCGGCGCCCTTTCGGACGCCGTCGCGACGGAACGTGCCCGCGGCGGAAGCTACGGAACGATCTCCCGCAAGTGGACGGTTGACACCTACGACTGCATCGACCGCGGACTCGAAGAGCCCGTGGACGATACCGACGCCGCCGACGTGGGCCGCTTCTTCAATCTCGAAGCGGCAGCCGCCCGGCTGACGCTCCGGAACATTCTGAAGGCACACGAAGCCCGCGTCGCCGCGGCCGTGATCAATACCGGGAACTTTGCGGAGACGAACCCCGTCGTCGATTACACGGCGGGCAATCTCGCGACGATTGACTTCGTTTCCGACCTTCTCGCCGCGATCGACCGGGTCGAGGACAACGAGACGTCCCCCAATACGGTCGTGATCCCGAAGGCGGTCTTCAGCCGCCTGGTTCAATCAAAGCTCCTGAAGGAGTTCGTTCGCGGGACTTCGGACGGAAACGTGTCGATGCCGATCAATGCCGAGAACATCGCGAAGGCGTTCGCCGACTACGGAATCGAGCGGGTCCTGATCGGTCGGGCTCGCGTGAACACCGGAAAGAAGGGCGCGGCGAAGTCGATGGCCCAGGTCTGGCCGAACACCCACATCTGGGTCGGTCGGACGAACCAGGCCGCCAAGGAAGCGAACGAGGGCGGCGCCGGCTTTACCCTCTACTGGACCGCCGAGGGCGGGATCTACACGACGGAAACCTACCGGAGCGAAGAGAAGCGATCGAACATGGTCCGGGTCCGTCAGAACACCGCGGAAAAGATCGTGGACCCGACCGCCGGGACGCTGATCAAGACGAACTACGCCTGAACAGAATTCGTCGCGCCGCTGGGATATGGCGCAATGGCGGGTCCGCCCCAGCCTTTCGGACCCGCCTCCCTTTCCCCTTTCTCTTTTATGGCTTCCCCGATCTTCGTCCTGGACGACCTCGGCTTGTCTCCAGATCAGACAAGCCAGATCCACGTCGCCCTCGCGAACTTCGGCCAGGGCGACCCGGTCGCCCTCGCGATCGAGGAAGCGACCGCGACGGTCGCGCAATACTCGGGCCGCTATGTCCTGGACGTCCCGACCTGGCGCCGCCTCATGCGACCCATTGCGATCTGGAAACTTTACGGGCTCGCGGGCGGGGTCTCAGATCCTCAGCAAAAGGCATACGACGCCGCGATCGAGGAACTGAAGCAAATCCGGGACGGAGCCTTCCCGCTTCCGCTGGTCGGCAGTACCTCGGCCGGGTCCGCTGCCGGATCCTGGGGCGGGGATTCTCGGGTCTCTCTGCGATGAATCCGAACGACAACAGAACCCCGAGCGCTTCGGCGATCCTTCGCGCCCTCGAATCGCGTCTGCAGGCGATCGAATGGTCGAGCCAGGACTCGATCGCCCAGCCCGCGTTCGAGCGGGTCGAGATCGCGGACATCGCGGACATCCTGGACGTCATGAAGCGCCTTGTGATTTCGCAGAGCCGTTTCTGTGTCCTGATTTACGACGGCGCGAATTTTCGGACCGAACGCCGCGGGACCGATCTCCAAATCTTTCAGACCCATTCCGTCGTCTGCCTGGTCGGCGATCGCGTGACCGGGGACCGGGTCGCCGCATTCCTTGGGCATGGAACGACGCCGGGCGCCTACGAACTCGCCCGCCTCGTCTGCGGGGCCGCTGCCGGGAACCTGATCAAAAACCCTGGCGGCGCTTTCTGTGTTCCGACCGGGGCCTTCCCGATCGAGATCCAGGACAAGACCGGGCCGGTCAATGGTCGGGCGGCGATGGAGATCGATCTCGAAATCACGGGCGGGGAAATCCGCTCCTCCCTGGGCAATTCCCCGATCCCCTGAATATATGGCGACCGTCTTTGGTACCGTAGTCTTCCCGGATCGCGCTCCGTTCCACGGGCGCGTTGGCTTCCTCCCGTTCCTCGGGGCCCCGGTCTCGACGGGCGCGGCCTCCGTCGGCTGGGCGCCGATCTCAGCAGAATGCTCTGCCGCGGGATTCTTTACGACGGAGATCGTCGCCGGCCGCTACTGGGTGCACGTCGGGAATTCTCTCCGCCGCCTGATCACCGTCGCGGACGACTCCAAAGCCTACCTCCTGCAGGACCTCTTGGGGGGGACTCCGACGGGGATCGCCCCCCAGAACTTCCGGTTCGTGACGGAGGGGATTCAATTCATTCACGCCGAGACGGGACAATTTCATTCCCTCGGGATCGTTGGGGCGCCCGACGCTCTCGCGTGGGCGGTCTATTCGGCTGGAGACGTCTTGACGCCTGGATCCTACAAGGTCGTCGGAACTACCGCCTTTTTTCGAGCGGTCGAGGATGGGTCCTGGCATGCGCCATATCTGACCGGACCGGCCGACGCCCCCGTGATGGCCTTCGCGCCGGCCGACGAACAGGTCCCCGGAGGAAATTTCAACCTCTCGGCGACCCGCTGGCAGCTTCGGAACATTGATTCCGGCTTGTATCACACGCTCTTCATTACTGGCGATCCTGGGGCTGAAGCGTGGGCGATCGGTCCGGGCGAATAATCCAAACCCTTTATGAGAAATCCCCTGTCAATTCTGGCGATCGCGGCGGCTCTCCTGGGCCTACCTGCTTTCGGGCAATATCAGCCGATCGCGAAGTCGATCTCCATCAACCCGACGAATTCGGTCCTCCTGGGGCCGCTCGACTTTTTCCCCGCGAACTCGAACCACGTCTGGCGAATCCTTGGGATCACGAACCTGGATTCCCTGGCGAAGGCGACAAACGGGGTCCAGGTCTCGCCGCAGATCTCCGGGGCGACGCTGGGCGGAACGACGACGATCCCGTCCGGGGCGACGGTAAGCGGAGCCTCTGGGGCCTCGATCAGTTTTGATCGGGTGACGATTTCCGGAACGCCGTCGGCTCCGACGGACGCGACGACCAAGGGGATCGTCGATTCCCTGGGGAATCTGATCTACATCGTCGTCCCTCCGAAGATCGTCAACGACCTGTCCGGACTGACCGGGGCATCGGTGGGGACGGTTAGCCGATTTTGCTACGTCCGAAACTCAACTTCCGGCGACGGAGCCATGGGCCTTTGGATCTGGGACCCGACCTCGACAACCGCTGAAGGGGCCGTCGTCAAAAAATCCTCGAATCTCGACCCAGGAGATCCGGGCCGTTGGCTGAAACTTTGACCCTTGTCCCCCGTGCATACCATGAATTCCACTCGTTTGATTCTTGCGGTCGCGCTCCTGGCTTTTCCGGCGATCGCGCAAAACAAGATGTCGTCGGTCGCGACCGTGGCCGACCTGGTCGCGCAGCCTCCCGAGACGTTCGCGACGTCCCCAACCCTCGGCGGGGCGAGCTTCCTTGCCTATGTTGAGACGTCAGGCGATACGACGGCCGGATCTGGAAAAAAGACGTGGTGGTTCAGCGCTGCCGCAACCTTTCCGACGAACACCGCGGCCAACAATGGGCCGATCGCTTACCCCTACGGCTCCGCCGCGGGGCGCTGGCTCTTTGTTCCGGAAGTGAACGCGACGGCGAACGGGGCACTCGTTTCTTCGCTTGGGGTTCCTGGGCAAATTCCGGTGGCGACCGGGACGAATGCCTTCGGGCCTTCCGGTTTTTCAACGAACCTGATCCGCAACCTGGCCCGTGTCGTTCTGACGGTTGACGATCTGGTCGCGACGGATCCGACGAACTTGCTTTCCCTGCCTGGGGGGACCGCTGCCTGGGTTCAGACCTCCGGGGATTCGGTCGCCAATTCCGGGATTCGGTTCTGGTCCTGGAATTCGTCAGGGACAGCCGGAACAAACACCGCGGCGAAAGGGGGGCCGATTGCCTACCCCTACGGCTCCGGGACCGGACGATGGGAGCAGCTTCAGCTTGCGGGGATGTTGGCTCCGACGGACCGGGTCTTGGTGATCAATCCGGTTTTTCCGGACGACGCATCCGGGACGATGAACGCTTTCGATCCCTCGACTAACATTCAGACGTCATGGGATACGGCGTCCGCATTATATGACCCTTATCTCGGAAAGGTTCGCGTTCTGCACCCGGCGGGGCAGTTCACGGGCGGGGAACTCGTTTTTAGGAAGAACGTCCGATACTGGTCCGACTACGTTTTCCACTATCGGAAGCGCTATCAGCCATCCGGGACGAGTCAGCGGTCGGTCGTGACGACGGCGCGACTCGGCGGGGCGACGCTCGACACGACGGATGGATCCTTTCTGAACTGGAACGCCTCGGGTGGGACAAACAACTACTTTGCCGCGGCGGATAATTGGTACGGGCTTTCCTCGGGGGTCGAGATCGGAGGCGGCGGGAAATTCATCTTCGACCAGAATCAGAAAGACGTTTCCCAGCCCCTCGTTCGGCTTCTGGAGGTTGACGACTTCCAGGTCCTGAGCCCTGGCGTCCTTGAAGCCTGGCTTTCCGTTTCAACGAATGCCTCGCCGGTCTCGAATTACGGCATCCAACTGTGCGGCCGAAACGTGATCTGGTACTGCCCGATCATTCGCGGCGGGACGGTCGTCGCCCAGGACGGCCTACATATTGGGTGGGGTCGGAACATTCAGATCATCGGGGGATTTTCCGCTAGTGGTGACGACTCCCTAGCGTTCCAGGCCGAGGCCGGCGGGGGATCGACGCTGCCGCCGGATGAACCCCTCGAAAACGTGTACGTCTCAAACTGGATCGCGGACCCTTTGAGGGCTCGCGCTTGCGTGACTCACGCGGGAGTAAACTGGATTTCCGCGCCCTACACGAACCGGACCCCGGAGCTTCGGAACATCGTCGTCAATGGCATTTCCGGCTATGTCTCGAAGCAAAGGCAATCCGCGCTTCAGATGGGCAATTTCCAGGACGGTTCCGGAATCTGGAGCTACACGATCACATCGCCGGGTTCCGGTTATACGGACGGGTACTATTCCTTGCCGCTTTCAGCTACCGGAGGCGGATCCGGGGCGAACGTCATGGTGAAAGTCGTCGGGGGGTCCATCGTCCGGGCCGTCCCATGCAAAGGGGGAACCGGGACTGGCTACCTTGTGAACCATGCGGGGACCTACTCGGCGGGGGCGACCAACATCGCCCTGGACACCGGGACCGGAACGATCTTGTCCGGGGACAAGGTCAAATTTACCGGGGACAGTACGACCTACACGGTTTGGTCGGGTCTGTCTGGGGGTTCGATCAATCTTGCTTCCGGACTGGGTCAAACCCTCGCGGACAACGTCGCGGTCACGGTGACCAGTTCGTCGTCCTCTTGGAAAACTGGAACCGGCTACACCGCAGACCAGACCGCCTTTGTTGACGCCGTGATCCCTGGCGGGACTGGGGGCGTCGTGACGGGCTTAACATTCGGAGCCCCGAACGATCGAATCGTCGGTTGTGCGATCCGGAATTTTAACCTGATCTCTGGAGGTCAAACTCACGACGGAACGGAGCCCTACGCGATCCGGGTTCACGGGGCGACGGATTGCGAGATCGGGCCCGGTTATATCGTTCTGATCGAGAACACCAATTCCCCCGCGCATCGCCCCTTCTTCATTGAGGGCGCCAAAGACGTGACGATCCGCGGGGTGACCATTGTCAGTTCGACGACAAACGGGATCCAGAACGGCGGGGCGATCAATGTCACGAAGCCGAGGTCGGTCGTGGATGGTCTCCGGATCGTCGATTCAAAGTGGGGGCCAATTCGGAATTCCGGCAACGGTTTGATGAAGGTCAACGGGACGACCGTCGGGAAAATCTCCTTCGAGCGGGATCGGTTGATCATCGGCAGCGGGATGTCCGGATTCTATATGCCGGACTATGAAAGCTCGAAAACCTGCTACACGACGAACCTCAACATCGAATCTTGCGAGTTCCTTCCAGTGGACGGGGCCACCAGTACGAAGGCCGTCAACTTCGTAGCGAACGCGGGCGGGACGGGGCTGGTCTGCGGGATGTTCCGATTCGTCGAAAACGACGTGACCGGGATCTCGAATTTCAATACCGCGGCGCAACTTCAGGCGGCCACAACTGCCTACGAAATCCGGGACAATCGCGGAGGATACCGGACGGAGACCTGGACGACCGTCACCCAGAATTCCGGGACGACGAGCTTCACCGTCACAGACGGGACCTACACCGGGCTTCCTGACAATACGACCGCGAGCCTTCCGAGTATCACGGTCACGCCATACGGAAACGTGGGGGCTTGGTGGGTCACGGCGAATTCGACGACCTCGATCACGGTCAACACCGCATCCGCGCCGGGCTCGGCTGTGACCTGGGGGGTTCACATTCGCCACCCAAGAAAGCCCTTCTCTGCCTACTGAGTCATCTCGCCAATTCTTTAACCTCTACCTCTAACCTCACACATAGCCATGCCTACCAAGCCGCAACCCGGATCCGTCGCCGCGAAACGTATTACGACGGGCCGCCTTTACTTCCAGGAACAGATCACGCCGGGGGTCTTCGACACCCTGGAGTACGACCTCGGAAACGTCGTGAAGTGGAAGCGGAGAAACACGACGGAAACCGTCCCGCATCAGAAGAGCGAGAACGGGGTGCGGATCGTGGACGACGAACACGTTCACTCGCTTGCTTTCGGTTACGTCTTCAACCTGGACGAGTTTTCCCCGCTGGCCCTCGAAGTCCTTCAGAAGTCGTCCGGCGATGCCGACGTCACCCAGGCAGCGGTGGCTCCGGGGACGACCGTCACGATCAACGACGTCGTCCAGGGTGGGACGTACAACGTCGGGAAGACCGGGATCACGATCGAGTCTGTGAAGGTCGGGGCGACCGCAAAGACCGGATTTACCTACAACCCGAGGACGGGACGGATCACGATCACGGAAGGCGGGGACATTGCGGACTTGGCCGACATCATCGTGACCTATGGGGCCGCGGCCTTGAATTTTTCGCGGCGGGTTTCGGGGGATAAAGCCCGCCGGGTTGGAAGAATGACGTTCTTTGAACTCGACCAGGAAAGCGACGTTCCTCGGGCGATTCATACCTTCGTCGGGTCAATCTGGATTGATGCCGACTCCGAACAGGACGCGGCGACCTGGGGGTCGTTCGAGTTGAACGTGACCTGTCAGACCCCGCCCGTGATCGACGAGCGGAAGAATTGATCCGCGGACGCTGGTTGACTCTGAACTGATCTGAAAATGAATCCTCCCATTCTCACGCCCTCGATCTCCGTCACACTGGGGAACGGGCAATCCGTCACCGTTCGGGAAATGTCCTGGCCTCGCGCAAGGGTCTTCCTTGGGTCTTTTGCGGGTCTGTCGAATAGCCTGGGCGCGGCGATCCAGTCGTCGGGCCCAGGCGCCACACAAGCGGCGATCGGCGCCCGTGTCCTCGAACAGCTTCCGAGCCTGGTCGCTGGAAGCTCTGAACTTTCGGAACAGCTTGTGAAAGGATGCACGGAAGGCCTCGACCTGGAGAAGGTTCCGGCCTCGGATTTCCTTCGGCTGCTCGAAGCAAGCCTAGAGGTCACCTTTAACGAGGACATCGTTCGCTTGGGAAAATCCGTGGCCGGTCGCGTGGCGGCCGTGATGGCGCCGGCTACACGTTCGACGAATCCTTCGCCGTCCGCCTCGACTCCCTGATCGCCTGCGGCTGGAGCTATGGAGATCTCCAGGCCTTAACCTTCCGTCAGGTCTTGCTCTTCGAGAAGACCGCGATCGCCCGGCTAAAGGCGCAAGCCGACGCGGTCAAACGGCGGCGCCGCCGATAGCTGAACCATGAGCACAACGACCCAGGGAATTGACATCGTCATCGGCGCCAAGACCCAACAGGCGACGGCGGCGATGGGAATCCTGAACGGATTCGTCCAGGGCATCGGGATGGCCGTTGCGAACTACGCCGGCCGCGCCGCCCGTGCCCTGGGCGAAATGACGGGCCAAGCCCTTCACACGTCCGACGAAATGGGGAAGCTCGCCCAAAAGGCGGGCACGACGACGGAAAAATTCTCGGCGGTTGCCTACGCCGCGAAGCTCTCCGACGTCTCCCTGGAATCCCTGGTCGTCGGATTCAAGGGGCTTTCGTCCTGGATGGAGAAAAACGGCCAGGTCGGGCGCGACGTCGTGGACGTCATGGTCGAACAGGCGGGGGTCTTTGAAGGGATGGCCGACGGCGCCGCGAAGACGAACCTTGCCATGGATCTGTTCGGGCGGTCCGCCCTGGATCTGATCCCCCTCCTGAATCAAGGGACCGACGCCCTTCGGGACCAGATGGAGGAAGCGAAGGCCCTTGGCGTCGTGATTTCGGGGGACACGGCGAAGGCCGCGGAAACCTTCAACGACCGGATCACGACGATGAAGACCCGCTTCCAGGGGGTCTTTCTTCAGCTGGCGCAAAAACTCCTTCCCAGTCTCCTAGAACTTTCCGACGTCTTCCTTGCGACCCTGGAGAAGGGGGCGCCGTTCCTCGACTTCCTGGAAGAAGGGGCTTGGCTCATGTCCAAGGCCGCCGGGATGGCCGGATGGTTCGCGTCCAAGTGGGCGTTTGTGACGACCGCGATGGGATCGCTTTGGGGATCTCTTTACTCGGGCGTCCCCTACGTTGAAGCGGTCAATCAGGCGATGCAGGACGGCGCCGACGCCGCGGCCGACTTCGAGGCGAGCGTCAAAAAGTATCGGGACGAACGGGAGAAGGCGAACAAGGCAGACGCCGCGGCCGCCGTGGAAACCCCGAAGCTCGCGGGCGAATATGAAAACCTCACGATGAGGTTGAAACAGCTTCAGGGCCTTTCCGATGGGGCGACCGGGGAGAAGCTCGCGGCCGGGCTCCGGATGCAGCTGGAGGTCCTGGATCAACTGGAGAAGGCGGCCGGGGAAGCGACCCAGGTCCTCGGGGACGGGGCTCTGGTTTACACTGAAGAGGGGCTGAAGGCGGCCGAGAAGCTCCTGGACATCGAGCGGGAGCGGGAGCGGGTTTTGCGGGATCTGGCCGGGCTCTCTTTCTCGGGCCGGCTACAACAGAACATCGAGGCGATGGGGACCTCGATGCAGCGGCTCGCGGACTTTACCTCGAACTTCGTCACGGGGGCGATGCAGGGCCTCGCCGGGGCGATCACCGACGTCATTATGGGGACAAAGTCGGCGGGCGAGGCCTTCGCGGCTTTCGGTCTGTCGCTTCTCACGAACTTCATTGCCTCCGTTCTGGAAATGATCCTGATCGCCGAGGTCGCGATCCCGATCCTGACAGCTTTGGGCGTTCTCTCCGGGGGCGCGACGGTGGGATCGGGATTGGCTGTGACGACGTCCGCCCTTGCTGCCGGGGCGGCGGCCGCGGCCGGCGCGGCGCGGGGCTATGCTGGCGGCGGTCTGGTCGAGGGTGCGGGGACGGCGACAAGCGACTCGATTCTGTCCCGGCTGAGTACCGGCGAGTTTGTCATGAACGCGGACGCGACCGCGGCGATCGGGCCGGACAATCTCGCGGAAGCAAACCGGACCGGCCAGCTTCCAAGCTCGGGCGGCCAGGCTCCGGTCCACGTAAATGTCGCCCTGTTCGGGGTTGAATCGGCCGCCCAGCGATGGGCGGAGTCCCAGGAAGGCCGGACGACGATCGCCAGCCTGGTCCGCGAAGAGGTCGGGAAAATGCTATGATCTCGACGACCTTCGCCGGGAAATCGGTCCTCTTGATTACGGCTCCCCCGAACTGGGCGGATTCCGTCACGTCCGAACACGAACTGGTCGGGGACCTCACGGTCGGGCTCAGTAATCGGGAAGGCCGGCGGCCTCATTCCGCGGCGTTGCGGTCAACCCTGGGATATGTCGCCTTGATTGGGTCGGCGGAGATCCGCCAGGCGGTCGGACGGCTCCGGTCCTGGGCGGGCGAGCCTGTCCTCTGTCCGTTTTGGCCAGGGGTGACGACTTGGGCGAATAGGGCGAGCGCTCCGTTCGGGGGCGGCCTGAAACTCGTCTGGAAATCCGACTGGTCCCAGTGGGAACTCTACACGACGACCGCGCCGACCTGGCCGGCGGCTGGGGACAACTGGGCGCCGGTCCTCTGGGGAATCTTCAAAGGGCGCGACGGGCTCCCGTCCGCGAAATGGTTTCATTCCCAGCTTTCGGGTCTGGAGATTGCGATCGAGGAAAGCGGGCCCGCGGATTACGCTCTGGCGCCGGTCGCTGGCTCCGTCGCTGCCGGACCGCTGCCGCCGTCCGGCTACGCTACCGCGCCGAAGGTTTTCCCATTCGCCCCGAACTTCACGGGCCTGCAGGACTCGTTCACGGTTCGGCTACAACGCGAGGCGACGGGCTTCCGTCGGGAGCAATCCCTCGAATTGTATCCCCAAGCGGTCGCCCGTGTTCAGTCTCTCGCCTATCAGCTGAGATCCGAATCCGAGGCCGCCGCTTTTCTGTCCTTCTTTGCGGCCTACGGAGCCCGCGGGGCGGCTTTCTGGATCCCTTCCTGGACGTCTGCCGCGGTCCTGACGGCGCCAGTCGCGGCGATCGACGCGGTCCTGCATGTCGAGGATTCCCTGGCGGTCGCGGCGGGCGATTTCCTTGCCCTGATCTCGGGCGGGGTCCAGATCTTCCGACGGGTCCTTTCGGTGACCGGGACGACCGTCACGCTTGACGCCGCGGTCGGCGCCGCGTTGCCGGCCTCGACGCTGGTTTCCCCGCTTCTCCTGGTTCGCCAGGATCGCCCGACCCTCCGGATCGAATGGACGAACGGGGCGTTCGCCGAATCGACGGTGACCGTCCGGGAAATCCCGACGGAATACGCCCCAGGGGCAGACGAATCCCTGGGGGTGACCCTGGGGCAGCTGCCGGAACGGTGCTTCCTTTACGACTTCACGCGGGACCACGGCGGGACCCTGTTCCATGATCGGCTGACATCGTATGAACGGGACGTGACCTATGGGGGGCAGACTTGGACCTCTGCGGACGTTTCGCATGGGGTGATTCGTTCGGGCCTCGCCCTGGACGTCGATCGGGTGGATCTCTCGTCCGCGGTCTTCACCGGGAATCCCCTGGTCGCCCTGGGCGCCTTGCGGACGGAGGCCCCGTTGCGGGTCACGATCATGTCGGCGGACGTTTCGCCGTCTGCGGTCGCGTCGGGGGTCGTGATCCTGGCGTCCGGGGAAGTGGATCGGGCCAGGATTCGAGGGTCGAAACTTTCCGGGGAAATGACTCCGGGGGGCCGCCTTTTGAGCCAACAGGCTCCCCGGTTCGAGGTCGGCCCCCTTTGCAACCATGCGCTCTTCTCTTCTGGGTACGGGTTGACTCGGGCGGACTGGGTTCACACGGGCCTGGTCAACGGGGCGCCCTCGGCGGCCTATCCCTTCGCCGTCTCGATCGACGGGCTCGCCAGGACAACGGGCCCGACCCCGACCTGGTTCGCGGACTGGTTCGCGGGAGGCTGGATCGAGATCGGGACGGCCGGAACCTCGACCTGGCAGCGGCGGGCGATTCTGACGAGTACCGCGCCCGTTTCCGGGGCGTTGACGCTGACGCTTCACAAGCCCTTCGATCCGCTCCCCGCGGACAACGCGCCCGTGACGCTTTACCCTGGATGCGACCTGACTCGGGAAACCTGCCGCGCCTACAACGCGGGGACGAACCCGCGGGGCAAATTCGACAACTACGCCGCCTTCGGAGGGCATCCCGAGGTCCCGGCGTCGAACCCGTCGCTAGTGAAGCTCTCAAAGAGCATGGGAGGGGGCAAAAAATGAATCCGGGAGACTGGGACAGAATTGCGGAGGCATGGAGGGGGACGCCCTTCTCGGCGAACGCCTGCATCGCTGGTCCCCATGGGGGCGTCAGTTGTCAGGCTTTGGCGGCCGCGATTTATGTCGAGGCGGGCGTACTTCCGGAGGACGTTGAAGTCCCGGCCGGGAGGGTGACGCGGGGACGGTTTTCGCGGGAGAGCGAGATCGAGCCATGGGTCCGGAATCGGCCCGAGTTTTCCGAGCTTCTGATCTTTGACGGGGATCCCGAGCCGGGGAACTTGCTCGGTTTCAAGATCGGGCATTGCCTGAACCATCTCGGGGTCGCGATTTCGGGCGGTCAATTCGTTCATTGCCTGGAGGGGGTTGGGGTCTTGTTCTCTTCGATCTCTGACGCGACCTGGGCCTCGCGCCTGGTCAACCGCTGGGAACCCCGGAGGGGCCAGGCATGAAGGGGGGCGCAAATCTTCCGGCCGAGGATCCGTCCCCGGCGAATCTGGACGACGGGGAATTGTCCTCGAATCAGGAGGCGACCCCCGTCCCCTGGGGCGCCGGGGAGATCATGGTCTCGGCGAAGTGGATCACGGGAATCATTGAACAGGAGGCACGCGAGGCACCCGCCGAACGTCCCGGAAAGAAATAGCCATGGGATCAGGAGGAAAAGGAGCGGGAGCCGCGGGCAAGGTTTACGACTATTACGCCAGCTTCGCGGCCGTTTTGTGCGCGGGTCCTCTCGACGGGCTCGCCGGCATCGTCGCCGACGGGAAACTTGTCTGGCCGAAGGCGGACGCCTGGAAGGCTGGGACCTATGCGTTGAACGCTCTCGCGACCCAGGACGGGATGGTCTGGAGATCGACGGCCGGGAGCAATACGACGACGCCAGGAGCGGCTGGAGCGTCTTGGGCTCGGTACGTCCTCCGGAGGGATCAAAGCGTGAATCCTCAGTCGATCACGGTCGAAGGCTACGGGATCGTCTTCCTTTACTGGGGAACGGACACGCAAACCTTGGACGCAAGCGGCGAGGCTCTTTTGACGGCGGGAGGACATCCGGCATACAAGCGCCAGGCGGTCGCCGTCATGAAGAAGTTTCTCTGCGGTCGGGAGCGGACAAGTCTCCCAAATCTTCAGTTCATCGGCTTCCGGTATCCTCGCCAGTCGGTGATTTTCACGGCGTCGGTTCCGAGTGGTTCGCTTGTCGTGGGGCAATGGTACGAAGTCAGGGGATCCGGAACCGTGACGCATGCCGCGGCGACGGTACCGGCTGGTGGGCTTTTTCTGGCGTCGGCGACGACCTGGGCGGTCGGATCCGGATCTCCGACGGTTTACGAAGTCGGCCTCGATGCCGACTGGCAGGCGAACCCGTTCGCGGTCCTGGCTGAGTATCTGACGAACGAGCAATTCGGGTTGGGCCTGTCGCCGTCCATGCTTCAGGCGTCCAGCTGGGCGACGGCGGCCGCCGCGGCGAGGTCGAACGCTTCGAGCCTTTTTCTTTCCCCGCTGGTCACAAAGGCCGAGGACGGCCGGGCTTTTGTTCAGCGGATCCTGGACCACGTTGACGGGTGGCTCCGTTGGAATTCGGACGGGCAGATCGAGGCGGGGCTATGGTCTCACGGGATCGCGCCGCCGACTTGGACCTCGGCGAATACGATCGACTACCACGATCTGACGGATCCGGCCGAACTCAATCCGACGTCCTGGCAGGAGACGACGAACGTCTCCGTCGTCAATTACTCGGACCGAACGAGAAGCTACAAGACGCGCCCGGCTCGCGCCGTGAACTCCTGGAACCGGGAGGGGACTGGGGGGCCCAGGATCCGGTCTCTCGACCGGCCCTATTTTCTCCGGGCCGCCCAGGCGGCCGCCGTGGCCGCCGAGGATGCGAAGATCTCGGGGCAACCGTTCCATGAGGGGACCCTGGAGGTTCGGGCCGAGAAGGCGGCGACGATCCGGCCTGGCGATCTGTTTCGCCTGACGCATGACGCGATCGGGATCAGCGTCCCGTGTCGGTGTACGGGCAAGGCCTTTGCGGCGCCGCCCTCGGGGCGGGTCACCCTTGCCTATCAGACGGACCGCGGCCTGTCGGCGATCCCGTATTCCGCGACGACGTTCAACGGAATAGAAGACGCGCCGCCGCCGCCCTCAAAGCTCGCGGACTTTCAGTTGATCCAAATCCCGCCCTCCCTGGGGGACGGGGCCGATTTCAATCTCGCCCTTTTGGCGGCGCGAGGGGACGCCTTGACCAGTCGGGTTGACGTCTGGCTCCGGAAGGCGGATTCGACCGACTTCCTCGCCCTGGCGAGCGTCCCGAACTTCGCGATCGCTGGAACGGTCTCGGCCACATTCGCGCCGTTTGTGGACGGGAGCGGCTTTCCGGTCGTGGACAAAGACACGGTTCCGGTACGGGTGGCGATTGCCTCCGGAACCCCGGCTCCCGAACTCGACCGGGTTGACGACGTCCAGACCGAAGACGCGATCGAGGAAGACGCTTTCCTTTTGTTCCTGGTTCGGGCTTCGGATCCGACTCAGTTCGAGGTCCTGACGGTAAAAGGGGCGACACTGGTCTCGGGGAGGACGTTCGACCTGGTCGTCCGGAGGGCCCGCTTTGGAACGCAACAGGGGGGAGACGGGGTTTATTCCTGGGCGTCAGGCGATCGGGCTTGGCTGATCTCGCGGGCCCTCTTGGCGCCATTCCGGGCCCAGCAATTCGAGACCCTCGCGACGGCTGGGGACTCGGCGACCTTCCGGCTTGTTCCGGCAACCGCATACCAAGCCGCCGACCTGGCGGACGTTTACGACGCGGGAACGAACCCTGCAGGGCGGACGCTCGAGACAACCTTCGACTTCCTGGACCCATACGCCCCAGCTGTGACATGGACCGCGATCCAGCAAAGGCCGAACGCGACGACCGCCTGGGCGGACGTGACCGTCTTTTCGACAGACTTCGACCCCTCGACGGAGTTCCGGGTTGTCGGGGCCCTGACGGACGCCACCGGGGACCTATCCTCGGCCGACTTCCAGGCGGTTGCCGGGAACCTGACGCAAACCCTTTTTGCTGGGGCGGTCTCCGGGGCGTATCGGGAGATCGAGGCGGTCTTCAAACTCCCGGCCGGGGACTGGGGCCTGGTTATGAAGGCGGAGGATCTGACGGGGCGCCGGACTGAGTCCCCGTTGACCCCGATCGGGGGAGGGGCGTCGGTGATTCTTCAGGTCCGGCCGGCGGGCTATAACGTCGTCGCGAACCCAGTGATCGCCTCGATCACCCCGACGCCGAGCAATACCGTCAAGGTCCGCCTCAGTTCCTCGACCGCGGGGTCGACGCTTCATTACCAGGTGACCGCCGAGGGGGCGGCGCCTGGGGCGACTTGGACAACCTGGACGGCCGACGTCGTCGTGGGGCGTCCTTGTCGGGTTCACGCTTACGCTTCCAAGGGGGGGATGATCGACTCCGCGATTGTCCGGAAGGACTTCCCATTCTCGGCCAAGTGATCGCGGCCGGCTACCGGCTGGAACCCGGCGTGGACCGCTGCCGGCCTTCGGCTGAACCCTGGCACCCTTTCGGCGGCTACCTGGCCGGGGCTACCTGCGACCCTTTTCATCTATTCCGCGGACCCTTTTCATTTATTTCTCGCGGTTACACGTTGCTCCCAGACGCGTCGCGTGGGCGGGGTCGCCCGCCCGTATTTGCCCGTGCCCAGCCCCGGAATTGATCAGGGACGGCGACACGCCATCCCTCCCATCCGTTCGCACGGGGGCCGCTAACCTCAGCGCGGGGGGCCGAAGTTCGGGGGCGGGACGACGGCGTTGAGGCCGGCGACGACGTCCTCCTGCTTCAGCTTGCCGGTCTTCTCCTTGTCCCAGGAGGTGAACCAGGTCCCGGCGAGGACGACGATTTCCTTCTCCGTCACCTTGCCGTCGGCATCGATGTCGGCCGCCTTGAAGATCACCGGACCCACAAATCCGCCCGGACCGAATCCGCGCATGTTGTTCCGACCGCCCGGACCTCCGGGGCCGCCCGGTCCACCGCCGAGGGGTTGTCCCTCTGATTTGCCGGCAAGCTGGTCGGCCACCGACTGGTAGCGTTCCGTCGTGAACGCCTTGATCGGCTTGGCCCGCATTCCGAACGGACCCCGCCCCGGTCCGGGACCGTCGTCGCCGGAGGGCGCATCCACCTTGCCTGCCACGGCCTTTTCGAACGGCGCCACCTTGGAGGCGCTTTCCTCGGCGACCACCGGACGAATCAGGGCCGCCACTTGATCGACGAGTTTCGCGAAGCGGGCAGGCTGGAACAGGGTTCCCTGGAATTCCTTCAGCCGGGCAAGATAGGCGTCGCGCACGGCATCGACTTTCATCACCCGTTCCAGGAACCGGTTGTCGTCACCCCAGGCCTTCCGGATGCTGAGCTGCTCGGGATTCGGTGCGAAGAAATTGCCGAAGGCGCGGTCGAGATCCCAGGGGATGAATTGAAAGCGATCGGTCTTCGGATGGAGGTACACGACGTAGTTCTGTCCCATCATCAGGATGGAGTCGGTGGAGCTGAGCCAGACGGTGACCGCCATGAACCGGCTGAATTCGTCGATGTCGAGGAACTCGGGAAGGCGACGGGCGAATTCCGCGTCATCGGCGTCGGTGACCAGCCGGGCGAAATCGTAAACGCGTTCCTGCTGCTTGGGAGACAGATCCGTCTTGGCGTCGTAGGCCTGCTTGTATTTGGCCCAGTCGGTGCCCTGGAACTTGAAGAGTTCACGGGTCACCGGCTTGAAGATGGCGCCCTTCCTAGTTCCGAAATTCTTCTCCGCCCAGTTGTTGTCCGGGTTCTCGACGATGGAATACAGGCCGAGGAAGTGATTGGTATGCGACCCGGCCGCATTGAGGGTCACCTTCGCATACGTGGTCCGCGGTGCCGGGACGCCGGCGGCCCGGTACAGCTCGTAGGCGAGCGGCTCATGCATCCAGGCCACGTCGGTGATGTTGTTGTGGAAATTGAGCTTCGAAACGCCCGCTAGCTTCTGACCCTTCACATACTCATTCAGGTCCACCTTCAGCGACTTTTTGTCCGTCTGCCGGGCATCCATGTAGGTGCCGTTGCCTTTGTACCGGACGGCCACCTCCTTGAAGGGGACCCCCTCGAACTCGAGGTTCGCCTTCACGTATTCGAAGTTGATCCCGCGGGCTCCGCTGAGTCCGTTCCGTTGCCCCTCCCTGCCCTGGAGTCCCATTCCGGGTCCAGGTCCTCCCGGGCCACCGCCCGGCCTCCCGCCGGGGCCGCCCGGGCCCTGGGGCATCAGGGATTTGTTCAGCCCGTCCCGCAGTTCGTCCTGAGTGAGGGCGCCCTGCTTCTTCGTGTCCCATTCGACGAACCACTTACGGAAGCCGTCGGTGAACTCCGCCTGGGTCAGCACACCGTCCTTGTCCTGGTCGAGTCCGGTGACAAACCCGCCCGCGAGGAAGTTCCCGGGTCCGAAGCCTCCACGGCCCTCGCCCGGACCGCCGCCCCGTCCCGCGGGACCGCCCGGGCCTCCAAAGGGAGGGCCTCCGCGCTCCTGTTCGGCGGGCTGCAGCGCGGTCCATTCCGCGGCCCCCATGGAGATGCTGGCGTTCCAAATGTGGTCCAGGCGGAAGAGTTCATCCGACGTTTTCGGCAGTTCGGCACGAACCAGGGAGCAGGCCGCGGCGGCTGCGGCCAGGAAGGGAAGAGGTCGCGTCATCGTGTGTGTGACCGGACCGTGACGGAACGGTTACACGACGGCAACGCTGCGGGAGGGGCGGCGGACCGGGTGGGAAATCCCGGAAGCGCTCAGGCTGCAGGAGCGGTAGGCGGAGCTTCCGGGGAAGGCTCGACGGGGGACGACGGGGGCTCCGGTTCCGAGGCCGGGGCGTCCGCCGCGGGAGCGGGAGCCGGGGCTTCGGCAACTTCGGGAGACGCGGCCGGATTCGACCCCGCGATCTCCAGATTCATCTGCTCGACCGGTGTGGCGGGAGCGCCTTCCGCGGTGACCAGCGCCTCCGGGCGCTGCACGGGGATACGCCTCAACTCGTCGGCCGCCGGGAGGTCATCCAGACTGGCGAGCCCGAAGTACTCCAGGAACGCGCGGGTGGTGGCATATTGCATTGGACGCCCGATCACCTCGGCGCGTCCCGCTTCTTCAATCAGGCCGCGTTCCTTCAAGGTGGCGATGACTCCGTCCACCGCGACGCCGCGAATCTGTTCCACCTCAGCCCGTGTGGCCGGCTGGCGATAGGCCACCACGGCGAGCGTTTCGAGGGCGGGCTGCGAAAGGCGGGACGGGCGGTTCTTGACGCCCACAAAGGCCCGGAGCCATGGGGCGTATTCGGGCTGGGTGACGAACTGCCATGAGCCCGCCACGCATACCAACCGATAGGACCGGGCTGCGGATTCATGTTCGGCGGCGAGGGCGGCGAGGGCGGATTCCACCTCCGGGACACCCACCTTGCGGAATTCGGCGGTTTCCGGGGGGGCTTCCTCCTCGGCGGCGGCCTTCGCCAGCACCTCGCGCAGTTCGCCGACGGACATCGGTTTGGCGGCGGAGAACAGGAGGGATTCGAGGATGAACTTGAGTTCCATGCGGCGGGATCGGGTCGGAAGTCGTCAGGCGATGCGGGGTTCGTCGGCGGCTGCCGCGAGCGGATTGGCCTCGGGATGTCCGTAGGCGTCGGAGGCGGGTGCCGGCGGGGGCGGTGGGACGAGTTCGACCGGTTCCGCGACCACCTCGATCTCGGAGAACTCGCCTTCCTGCGTGAGGGTGAGCACCCGCATGCGGGTCAGTTCCAGCATTGCCAGAAAGATGCAGACCACCTCGGTCCGGGACTGCGCGGCGGCAAACAGCTCCCCGAATTTCAGCCGGCCCCGCTCCGCAATCAGGCCGCGGAGGGATTCCATCTTTTCGGTGACGGTCCAGCGTTCCCCAGCGACCTCCTGCTGGGGCGTCACCGCCTGGAAGCGCTTCAGGATTTCGCGAACCGCGCCGACCAATTCGAACACCGAGACCCCCGCGGTCCGGGTGGCCGGCAGTTCGCCGAGATCGAGACGCGAAGGGCGGCGTTCGTACACGCCCTCCATTTCGCCCTCTCGGGTTTGCAACTGGGCGGCGGCATCCTTGAATTTGCGATACTCCACCAGCCGGCGGATCAGTTCCCACCGGGGATCGTCCTCGTCGGTGTCATCGCCCTCCGGACGCACCTGCTTCTCCACGGGGAGCAGTTCGCGGCTCTTGATGTAGATGAGCGTCGCCGCCATGACGAGGAACTCACCGGCCACTTCCAGGTCCAGTTCCCGCATCTGCTCCAGGTAGGCCACGAACTCCGTCGCGATGCGGGTCAGGTTGACCTGGTAAATGTCCACCTCCTGCTTCTTCACCAGGTGAAGCAGCAGGTCGAGCGGCCCTTCAAAGACCTCGAACTGGACGCGGTATTCGCTCATTCCGATAGGGGACTTGGCGACGAACGGACCGGAGGGTGTGGTGCCGTCCGGCGCTTGGCAACGGCAGGTTGCTCACGGCCTGTCTCCCGTTCGTAGTCCAGCCTTCCGAATCTCCGCGCGAGGTTTGAGCAGCCCGAAAAAGCCCGAAATATGGCGAAGGTTCCGGATGATCAACGGGTTACGAGGGTGAACCCGACGGAATCGAGGTTTGAGCAACTTTCGGGTGTTTGCCCCCGGATGCCCACCTGTCCGGCAGAGGTTTGAGCAACCGGAAGGTGCCCGCAACGGATGTAACCAGGGCGTTTAACCGGCCCTTAAAGGAGGCTCAATTGGTCCCCATCCGCGGGGCGCTTGGGCGCCCGCTTGGGGAGGCTGACGGCGGCAGCAGCGCGAGCCAGCTCGCGCACCGGATCCGGGCCGCGGCCGGAGGCAATCCCGCCCAGGGCGGCCACCACGCGGTCCGCAATGTCTGCCGACATCCGACGCTCGTGGTCCTTGGCCATCTGGTACAGCCGGTCGCCCTGGATTCGGAGCCGGGATTCCACCGCCTGTCCCAGCCATGCCGGGCGGTACTTGATGGCCTCCAGATTTCCATGCCGTAGGGCGATCATCAGGAGCCCGTGGTCCTGGTCGACGAAGAGGGCGCGGTAGTCGTCGGGATGGATAGTGACCCCGCGTTCGTCGAGCCAGGCGGCAGGCTTGAGAACGACCCACTTCAGGAGGAGTTTCCGATCCTGGGCAAAGCCCTTGGGATCCCCCTGGTAGAACCGAGCGGCAATGAACCCCAGGATCGTGGAAATCAGATCCTCCGGGGTGGCCTGGCGGCGCTTGGGATTCCTCACCATGGCATCAGCTCGTAGCCCGCCCGCTCCAGGCGGGCGGCGTCAGCGGGGCAAACCACCAGGAAGGTGGGGCAATCGCCCATCACGACGTAGTGGGTTTTGACGCAACCGAGGGCGTAAGACTTCGCCAGGTCCGGACGGGTGAAGAGGCGGGGTTCGTGCCGGAGGCGGAGGGCCTTCTGGAGTTCTTTGGTTTGCACGGCTCCACACACGCTCGAACCGGCCCGGGTGTGTAGCGAAACTGGAGGGCATGATTCCAGTCGGTGACCCCGGAAGGAAAAGGGGCCGGCGGATGCGCTTTTCGGCAACCCACCGGCCCGTAACCCAGAACCGATCTCCCACTCAGGAGCGGCGCGAACAGAATGGCAAAGGGGGTCGGACATCCGCAGGGGGATCAGCGCGCCTTTTGGACGTGCTCCTGGGAATCATCCACGGCTCTGAAATGCCGGAGGGGGTGGCGCCCCTCCACGAATTCCAGCAGACACAGGTTGGCGACGTCCACGAGCATCTCCAGATTGCCCGTTCGACCGTACGCTGCCAGCCGGCGGTACATGCTCGGCACCCTGGCGTAGGGAATCTTCCCTGGCGCGTTGATCTTCCCGTATCGGAGCGCCCCCATTATCAGGCGGTTCCGCATCAGCCGTTCGAACTGAGGGCACCATTCGGAAGCCTCCAAATCTGCCAAGGTGAACTGGGGCTTCGGTTGGTCCTTTAGTCCGGCTCGCTGCAGGAGCCGGTCACGGATCAGGTTGTGAACGCTCATACCTCGGGGGTGATGTCGTTGACCGCTGCCCAAGTGGCCGGGAACTGATCAGCGAAGATGGATCCAATCGCCTCCGCCACGAGCCGGTGCTCCTTCTGGGCGTGGAGGGAAAGACGCTGCCCGAGATAGTGGATCCAGGACCTGGCGCTCCCCGTCATGTAGAGGGTTGTCTTGGTTGCCAAGGGCAGGACGAAGCGGGCGCATTCCGGCGCGACGCCAGAGCCAATCAGAGCGGCATAGGTTTCCTCGGACTTGGCGATGGAAGCCGCCACCAGGGCGTCGGCTTCCGGATCAAGGGAGAGGCCGCCGGAGCCTTGCCGGTTGGTGCCAGCCTTCCAGCGCAGCTCGATGGGCTCACTCCCGCCGGTGGCTACCGCGTAGCGCTGGGAGAATTCCTGAAAGGAGAACGACCGGTGGCGGAGGATCTGGGCTGCGATGGCCCGACTTGTCTGAATCTCCACCGTCATCGAGACAGTTTCGAAGACGGACCAGTGGCCGTGTCTGATGCAGTACTTCAACAGTCGCTCTCCGGTCGCGACGTTCAGTTGGTTATTGGGATTGGAGACGCGAGCGCAGTAGACAATCAGCTGCTCGGCGGTGAGTTGGTGCCCGGTGTCCGGGTGGCCAATGAAGGGTTGGGAAACGGCGACAAGTGAGACTTTCATGAGGATGGGTTTGGTTTGAGTTAAAGGAGGCGGCGCTGCCCGAGGGCAGCATCCACCACTTCAGCGAAGATCATGTTGTGTTTCCGGCGGGAGCCCTTGCGCCAGAGGCGCAGGCCATCGGCCCGCAGCTCGATGCGCCAGTCCAGGCCGTCCACCTTCACGGTGCGGCGCCCGCGGACCTGCCTCGGTTTGCGGCGCTCGGATTTCATGGGGGGGGAGATTCATAAGCCGATTTCTATTTCCGTCCTCACGCCGTCTGCGCCGGCAGGTGCCCGCGCACCCCGGCAGTTTCCACCGCCGGCCGGATCTCGGTGTTGCGCCCAACGGTCCAACCCTGATTCATGGCTGCGGTCGCCTTGGTGTCCGGGACAATGCCGACATTCTTCATCCGTCCAAACTCGGCCTCGATGTACCGCTGAATCTCCGCGTCCTTCTTGAGCCTTACTGCGGGCAGAGCCGAATCCGAAACCGGGGTGGACCGCTGTTGTCGGAGCTTCGAGTTCAGGCCGAGATAGATCCCGTACATGAAGGCTTGGCGATTCCGGATGCGTCCACTCCTACGGTTCCACTCCCTGCGCGAATGCCCCACCAGGAAGGCGAAGACGTATACGGCAATCTTCCGGTCCAATTCCGTCCCGACGAACGTGATCGTATGCTCGGTTTTCCAATTGAATCGCTCGTCGAGAAAGGTGCTCACCTTGAAGTGAGAATCGACAATCATCGCCGCGTACTTCTCCTCCCAGGACAGCCTTGACTTCCATGGGCCAGATTCGTACCCAATTTTTGAGGAGCCCTCCTCGTCTGGATTCAGTGAGTCGAGGTTGATCCCGTGCTCGTCGGCAATCTGCTGAGCGAGGCGCAGAGCCGTGGCGATCTCATCGGGCGTCCCGCCCCGCTTCATGCGCAGGAGCTTCTTGAGCCGCTCCAGAATTGCGTCGTGGTTCATCGGGCCAACACCTCCCGCACCTCGTTCAGCGAGGTGCACAGGTGGTCCACCATCTTGGCCATCAGCTCGGGCTCGCTGTTATCCAACAGCAGGAGCGTCTGTTTCCCCTGGCCGCAGGCCCAGCCCAGTTCGAGATGGGCGGATCGACCGCATGGGAGAACCAGGACAAAGGTGTCCGCCCACTTCATGGCGGCGAAGTCGTTGCCGTAACCGACCTCTGAGATCGGATGCTTCAGGGCGGCGAGGTACTGTGACTGGTTCCAGGTTCTCCAGTTCGGATCGATATCGGCCCACGAGAACCCTTTCGATTTTCGGCCGGGATTCTTGAAGTCGTACACTGCGTGACCGTCCCACCGGAGGGACTCCACCACCTCTTGCTGTTGTTGGTTCCGCCAGGAGCTGGCGACGTAAATGCGCCTCCAACGTTCGGGCACAAAATGCCGGTTGGGAATGTCTCTATCTTCAGCGTCAATCATAGGGTTGGTTAGTGTGAGTTGAGGTAGTCGAGGGCGGGCGCCAGCTGCGCTTCGATCTCGGGGAAATCCATCGTGAGGAGCTGCAGCTCCAGGCGGGCCTGGCTCAGGTCCCTGGACGCTGCCAGGCGCGCCCGGGCGTGGGCGTACGCGCGCCCGTACGTGGGGAGCAACAGACCAGCCACCACCCCAAGAATCCCCACCGCAGCGAGTTTGGTGATGAGGCTCATGATCAGTTCCTCCGGGGATCGGGTTCGGATCGGGTGAAGACCAGGCCGGCCTGATTGCCCATGCACCAATCGAGTGCGGTCTGGGGTGTCTCGATTTTTGGAACCACCCGCTTGCGGAAGGTCGCTCCTGCTCGTACGACTAGCAGTGCAGCGCGGTCTCCCTCTGCATAAAAGAGGGTGCGGCGCTGGTTAGTGGGTTCTGGGTTGTGAATCGGCTGGCCCATGTGAGTGATGGGTTGGTTGGTTCAGGCCGGCATCGGTTGGGCCCGATGCCGGCCTTTTCTGTCAAAAGGGGTTGCCGTCTTCCTCTTGGCCACCGGCGGGCACGAGTTCCTCTTCAGGGACCACCACCCGTTGCATCATCAGCACGGGCTTGGGCGGCCGGCAGAGCTTGGCGCAGTCACACGGCACACCGGCCATGGTCCGCATGTCGTGCAGGGTATGGTCGGCGTCCCTGCGCATGACCTGCAGGCGAGACCAGAGCGTCATGAGCAATTGCTCCAACTGGCTCGGCACCGTCTCCGGCTCCTTCGTCTGCCAGTTGATCCGCACCGTTTCCTGGTCGCTGAGGTCATCCAGGGAAAAGGCCCCCCCTTCGGGCACACCGAATCGGTCCGCGGCGACCTTCGCGATATAGCCCGCGACGTCCTCCACGTAGAGAGCCAGGCACCGCTGGATCTCATGGATCCGGTGCTGCTGCCGGTGGGCGGGTTGAGCCTGGGCGCGGATTTGGGGCTCGATGGAGGCCGGCCGGGAGATCGCGCGGAATGCCGCCAGCACGAGGTCAAATTGCCGGTTGGAGAACTCTTTGTGGGGGACGTGATCATCCACGCCTAACGCGCGCTTCTGAATCGCGTGGCGGTCCGCCTGGGGATCGGCCTTGCGGACCGCACCCCACTCGCGCCAGTAGAGTTTCTCCTGGGCCTTGGTCATGGGATCTGGGGGAGACCGAGTTCGCGAGCGACGGCGTTGAACCGGCGGTGAAAGGAGCGATCACCAGCGACGAATTCCGGCACCCGCTTCCGCGCGCAGGTGCACATCGAGCGGTCCCGATTCACGGCCGCAGCCACTGCCTCATCCCGCAATTCCGTCATCGCGGCGGCGGCAAAGAGAAACGCGTAACGGGCGTCCGCGATCCGTTGAGTGCGACTCCGACCGAGCAGCTCTTCCCGCGTGACAGAGAAGTGGTGCGTGACCGAGGCAAACACCCGTTCGATCTGTTCCACGGAGGTCAGGTCCAGCTGTTGCAGCAGCTGTCCTCGGATCTCCTGCAGGGCAAGAATCCTGGCATCGAGCTTCGCCACGACCTCTTTCAGTTCGTCCAGGGAAGCCACTGCCACTGCGGTCCGATCCGCCTGTGGGTCGAATGCTGAATAGGAGGCGGTCATAACCATTACTCCCTTGTGGCTGGCACCGGTACCGCCGTGATTTTGAGCGACAGGCCCGCCCCCTTGAATGCCTGTGTCAGCACCCGCTCCGCGACTGCGCGTGCAGCCTCGGCCAATTCCTGCGGCGTCCGATTCTCCGGATCCAGTGCCGCGGGGATGTCCACGTCGGCATTGATGGTGAGGAGGATCTTCACGCCGCCTCCTGGATCTCCGCCTTCTTGGCGGCCTTCCCCATGTCCACCTTCGCGGGCTTGATGGAGATGGAGTCCTTGGTCAAACGGAGGATCCCAATGCGGTTGAGGTCGTCATCCGACAGAGTCTCCAATGTCTCCAGGTTCAGCTCTTCACTGACCCTGATATAGGCGTCCGCGTCCTTGCGGTAGACGGCCTTGATCAGCGTGAGGGAAGCCTCGGGATTCGCGACCTCCAGGACGGTTGCCTTGGTGAATTTAACCGTCCCGTAAGGGGTCCTGATTGCCCGGCCGTTGAGCCATTCCGGGTGGGCCTCGGCGAGCTTCTTAATGGCAGCCTCGGCACTCTCCAGGGCGGTTTGGGCCTGGACGTAGTCGGGGCGCTGTTCGTCGACAGTCTCCAGCAACTGGGTGTCGGCGGCGGACTGCAGCTCGCTCAGTCGGATCGAGGCCTCGGAGTAGACGGCGAGGAGGGCGACGAGGTTTCCAAAGCTATCGGCGGATTCTTTCATGGATGAGGTGTGGAGGTTCAGTTGAGCCCGTCTTCCCGGGGGGCAATGCCCATCTCCGGATCCGAGCGGTGGGCGGACAAAAGGATTCCGCCGCAGAAGAGAGTGAGCAGCGCGATGGTGCAGATGAGGATCACCACGGCGGCAGGATGCCGGACCGCGGCGACCGCGAGCGCTGCCAGCAGCGAGCCAATGGTGCAGGCGCGCCAGAAGGCAGCCTGGCGTCGAGCCGCGGTGAGAGGATCGACAATGGGCAGATCCTCGGGATGGTAGCAGAGGGTTCTCATGGTTTTTGGTTCTTGGGTTTGGTGGTCTTCCGGGACCGGCGCTGGGCCGGGGAAAATTCGAAGGTGCCTTTGTCGAGCCAGTGCTGGAGATGCCCGATGAGGCTCGTGACCCGATCGCGGTTCAGGTGCATCCGTTCGCCAACCGTCCCGAGCCACACCGCGGATGTTCCCGGTGTCTCGAGGATGGCCAGGCTGCTGGTTTGGAGTTGGCAGGGCTCTCCATAGAGATCTTCGAATTCCATGATCTCGAGACCGCGCGCGGTCCTCGTTACGACGCCGAGTTGTGTTGGTTTCATGGTTTAGGTTCTGGGGTTAGCGGCCCTGGTCCTGCGCTGCACGCGGGAGTGGGCAAATCGGATCAGTTGTTCCCGGGCCGCCCACCGGTCCACGTGGTTCGGCGGCAGCTGCGTCGTTGCCGCGCGAATGGCTGGCGTGGTCGCCTCCCAGCAGTCTGCGCACACGAGGTGCCGGTATTTGGCGCGGCGTCCGCATGGGCATTGAGTAGGAGTGGTCATCCGGGAACGGGGTGGGATCGGTTTTCACGCGGCCTTCAGGGCGGTGCCTTCGAGTTCCCGGAGGCCAGCGTGCGCGGCGATCACGTGCGGCCAGTCAAACTTCTGTTTCCTCTGCGCGGCGATCTTGGCACCCATGCGCAGGAGGGTGAGCCACATCCCCAGGGCCTCCTCCTGGATCATGTCGTATTCCAGCTTCCGGGCCTCTCCGGTGGCGGGTGAAAGCCCGTAGGCTTCGGCAAAGGTGTTCAGGTCCGCGCGTGTCGGACGGTCGGGCAGCTGCAGCGCACACAGCCGGCGGCGTTTGGTCTGACGCATGATGTCGGCCAGGTACCCGCGCTCCATCTCCTCCCGGAAGACGTTCGTGCCGCACAGCACCACTCCGCAGCCGCGCAGGTCGTGCAGCTCCCGGACGAACTCCAGGGGGTGACTCAGGCGTTTCCGGGAGAACATCGACTGGTGGCACTCATCCACGATGAGCAGCATCCGGTCATCGAAGGCGCTCAGGATCCGCCGACGCAGTTCCTTCTCTTTCTGCTGCGGGCTGATTCGCAGGGCCTCTCCCAGCACGGACAGGAAGTTTCCCATCGAGCACGGGACCGGCATCCGGAGGAAGATGGTCTGCCCGTGGTTGTGCGCGTCGCGGTACGCCATCAGGGCGGAGGTCTTCCCGATCTGGGAATCCCCCCAGATGCAGACCATGCGCTGGAACTCCAGGGCCGCTTCGCACGCCGCCCAGATTCGCTGCGTCAGCGCGTTGGGGATGAAGGCGATCTTCCGTCCCGTCTGCCGCTTCTCGAGCATCCGCTTGAAGTCCAGGATCGCGGCCACGACCCCATCCAACTTGGCCTCGTATTTCCCGCGGAAGACCAGGCTCATGGTCGCGCCAGACAATCGGACCAGCTGGCCGAGATCATTCAGCGACAGATCATTCTCGGCGGCGTGGGCATGGAGCCAACGGATCGCGCTGCGCTGTTCGTCCGGCAGATCCGCCGTGGCGCGGTTCACTTCGTCGCCGGCGATCCGAAACTTGCGTCCCGCCATCGCGATGACCCCGGGGGAATGCTCCTCCTGGACAGGTGAGGTGCCGTGGGTTTCCGGGGAATCCTGGGTGGCTTCCTCGCGGTATTCTGGGTGTGAGTTGGTGTGCATGTGCTTCAATCTTCAGGGTTGGTTCGGCCCAGGGCTGCGAGTAGTGAGTCGCCTGCCTGGGAAATCTCTTCGGCCTCCTCGGTGCGGACGCTGGAGGCCAGGATGTCGCTGGCTGCCGCAGTGGCTTCCCGGCGCTCCTCCTCCCGTGCAGCCTGGCACTTGGCCTTGCTTCGCTCGTGGATGGCACTCAGGGCCGCGCCGCCAGGGGACATCCGGCTGACTCCCATCTGGTCCTCGTCCTGGGCGGCGACATCCACAAAACCGCGGCCCTCATCCTCGCGCTTAACCAGACCGAGTGCTGCATTGTGCCTGGTGCGTTCCTCGCGCTCCTGGGCCAGGGGTTGGAGCAGCTCGGCCGCGGCAGCCATCTGCGCCTGTAGGCCCGCCTCGGTGTACCGCAGCGCGATCTCCATCGCGTCCGGGTCCGTAAGCGCAGTCCGACCGCGCCGAATCCAGGTGGCCAGGTAGGCGCCCGTCTGCGGGTGGAAGAGGTGCAGGAATCCGGGATCCTCCGCCGAAAAATAGGCCAGGTACTTTGCAAGCGGCGGCAGACGCAGGGGTCCGGGCCCGCGCGGATCCGCGAAGGTGAGTCTGCGGTCATCCGTCTCGAATGAGATCTCCCCGCGCTGCGACACCGGTACCAGACGCTGCGTGGTCTCGAAGAAGGTGCGCATCAGCACCGGGGAAACGCGCTCGAAGAGGACGCCATCGGAGAGGCGCTTGGCTCGCTCCAGGGGAGAGATCACCCTCGTCCGGAACTCAGCACCCTCGGGCAGTTGATCGGGCACCGTGGACTGCGGCTGCCACGCCGACGACACGTTGGGGCGCCACTCGACGACCTTCTCAAATCCCTCCATCCCGTGGTCGCTGCGGTTGTTCTGGGTATTGAAGATGCGGAAGAGTTCCTCGCGCGCCTGGGTCAACGTCAGCAGCGCGTACCGCTCCTTGCCCCGCAGATGCGCGGGCAGGTACTGCGCCAGATCCCAGGTCTCGTGGGATTCCTTCTCGACCGCGGGGAGATCGGCCGGCCGGTGCTCATAGTTGCGACCGGTCTGCCCTGGGAGATCGGATCCGTCGGTATGCAGGGGACGGTTGAGGGATTCGAGGGAGGCCTTGGCGTTGCTGTTGCCCTTGCCCTTCTCCTTGTACCCGGCGGGCGATTTGCCCCCGATCATCCGCGCGAAGCTGATCCGGAGCCGTTCTCCGAAGAGGCGACCCAGCGCCAGGGCCACCGCATCCGAGAAGGTTGCGGTCCCATTCTCCACCTTCCAGGTCACCGTGTACCCGACCGGCAATCCCCAGCGCTCCAGGATCCAGCCCGCCAGTTGCTTCATGTCCCGCAACCGGAGGTGTTCCTGCGACCCGTCCTCGCGCGCCCGGGCGGGGCGCATCCCAAATCCCAACAGGAGTCCCGTGGCCCGATCCCGCGCGACCAGGAGCCAGAGGTCCATGACCTGACCGGTCATGGGATCCAGAATCCTCCAGTCGGTTTTCACGTCGTCGAACTCCACGATCTCCAGGAAGCGCAGATCCGCGCGCGTCGTCAGGACGCCGGGGGTGAAGGAGCGCGCCGCGGCGATGCCCTGGTGGCAGAGGGCCTTCACGGCCGGAGAGAGGCGCGCCTTTCGGCGGAGATTGTCGGGCGACCACCCCGGAGGGATCGGCGCGATGGGCGGCAGCGGTGCTCCAGGATGCTGGGCGGAAAACCAGTCCTGCCAGAATCCATATCCCGGTACCGGCGCCGGCCGTCCCTGCCGGTCACGTCCGGTCCGCCACTGGGTGAGTATGGAGCGGATCGCTGCCTCGCATCCATCATCCCGGCGGAACATCGCGAAGCGCTGCGAGACGAATCGCAGGAACTCCGCAGGCAGCCCGCGCTTGCTGCCCGACCACCAGGCGGCTCCGGCCTTGGCCCGGTTTACCAGCGACACCCAGTCGTGGGATTTCTGGTAGACTGCAAAGAGCGTCCGCAGGCGCGCCACACTCCAGTCGTACCGGCGCCCCACCGTGGAGCGGGCCACCATCTTGGCCCAGGCCAGCACGCTCGGGGAATCCTCCACGCTCGCGAACGCCCCCAAGAGATCCTTAACCTCCGACTGGATCTCCTCCGGCAGCGTTCCCCACAGGCCCAGTTCGGAATCGGGGTGCGACTGCGGCACCCGCGCCAGCAACGCCCGGGCGACATCGCTCACGGGCTCGGCCAGGGCGACGTCGTGGGCGAAGATCGCGGGCGCTGCGATGGCCGGGGCTGCGGCCGGGACCGGAGCCAGGGAACCGCGAAGGGCTGGAGGGTGAAGGCTCATCAGTTGAGGACGGCCATTCCGGTGGCGAGGATCGACATCGCCTGGGCACCGTTAATCGTGATCGTGCAAAGGTGGTCAGGGTCCTTGGTCTTACTCTCCTCAAGGCATTCGAATACCCGGGAAAGACCTGGTGAGGGATTGGGGAACGCGTCCCTCATTTTCTGCAGCATCACACCGGCGGAGTGGTTATCCATCTGCAGGGTCAACGTCGCGCGCAGGGGACGTCCTGAAGTCGTGCGGTTCACGCGCGCTCCTTTCTCCCGTGGGCGGACTCTCGGCCCTTGGCCATCCGGCCCATGAAATCCCCGAGGGCAAGGCGTGCCTCATCGAGGAGCTGGAAGGATTCCCGACTCGCCTGACCCAGCACCCGTGTGTTGCACACCGCGTGGATTTGCTCGGCCAGTGTCAGCACCTGATCGGTGAACGCTTTGGGTCCAACCTCCTTCAGGAGCCTCTTGGTCTCCTTGATCCGGTACTCGTCGAACGCGGCGCGAATGTCCTTCGGCACCTTCCCCCGCGCAGGAATCACCCCGTCCACGATCAACTCGGGATGATGCTTGCGAAGCCACTTCGCCCACTGCTTGTCCCCGCCGTCCTTGGGATCGGCCGCGCGCAGGGCCAGCTGCAGTTGGCTCGCGCTCTTGTCGGCGATCAGATCGTCGATCTGTCCGCGCAGTTCCTGCATCGCCTTGGGGACATCCCCTGCTGGGAGAGCCAGGGTGTCGTGCAACGGGAGCGGGAGCTTGGCGGCGGCGTTCCATTCAATCCCCAGGGCTTCCATCACGCCGCGGGCGAGTTCCCGCCAGCGGTTGACGGTCCTCCATTGGATCTCCGGGCAATGCTGCTCCAGCCATGGCCGCGTCGCTCCGTGTGGCAACTGCCTCACGATGGACTCGATGAAGAAGCCCGCGACCAGGATGCGGCGGACGCCGTCCTGGGCACCGCGGACCAGCTCGGTCAGTTTGGCTGCCACCTCGGCGTCGTTGCCGCCGGCGAGGCGGGGGCCGGTGACCACTTCAAGCGGAGTGCTCGCCACGATCAGGGCCTTGTGCTGAACGCTTAAATGGCTCTTAAGGCCGCGTTCCGTGAAGCCGCTGCGTGAGCAGTGCGGGCAGTTGTGGAGGGTTTCAGGCATGGGAAGAGGGGGGGGCTTCAGTCCAGGATCTGCCGGGCGGGGCGAGAGCGGCGCGCGTTTTCTGCGTGGATCTCACCTGTGCGGCACGCGAGCCATCCGTTGCGGTAGCTCTTGGCAATGCGCAGACATGCGGTTCGTGCTTCCTTGCTGGTCTTCGGATCTCGGAATTCCAATGCCCAGCGTCGCATGGACGCGCGGCACTGCGGACAGGTGGTTGGCTTTGGGTTGTTCATCGGATCAGTCTCCTCTGCAGAAAGGCTGTGAGGCTCGGGCGGCTCAGCCACAGGGTTCGGCCATTAACGCGGCCAATGATGTCATCCGCCTGGCGCAGGCGTCGGAATGTCTGCGTGCTCACCACCCAGCGGCGCTCCAGGCGCGCGGCCCTAACCTCGGGCTCGTCAGGGTTGCCGCCGATCACGTCGGCGATCATCTCAGGCTCCAAGGCTCCAGCAGCCCGGTCAGGATCCGTGAGGCAGGCGGCCCAAATCCGGATCTCCCGGACCTCGCCCTTGCCCGTGGAAAGATCAAAGGCCCAGCGCAATTCCCCAGCCTCGATCCGCGACACCACTTCCTCGGCGTCGCAGGCCAGTGCCGTCCTCACGAAATCCACCGTCACGAGGGACACACGTCCGTCGATGCGGAGATTCAGGAGACGCTGGGGGGAGGCGGTCATTGTGGGTTGACCAGATTCCCCTGATCCGCACCTTCACCCGATGCCAACTTGGACGCAGCTTGAGGACAGCACTGAGAGGTGGGCTGGATGGCTAGCTCTAGAGGGTACTCCACGCCGCGCGGACGAAGGTCCCCCGCTGGTCGCGGAAGACGAAGCCCGAGCTGATGAATGGATTCGGAGTTGGATTGCTGCCCCGCATTTGAACTTTCCGGAGATGGCGTTGCGCCGTGCTCTACTACCGCGTTTTCTGTATGCCCTTCTCCCGCTAAACCTCCTGGCACGATTGAATCCGAATGAGGGGCCATCCGATCCGAACAGGTGGCTCCAAGAGGAGTTGATTGATCGGTGGTATTCTTCGCATCGGCAGATGTGGTTGGAACAGCCGAAGGAGCCGGATAGGGAGTCGCATTAACATCGCGGCAAGTGCGCTTTCCGCACTCAGCGGAGATCCGCTCGTGGAGCTTGATGATCTCGCGGTGGAGGGAATCCGCGTACTGGGCATCCCGTGTCCGGAAGTGGTGGAGAGCCAGAAAGGTGAGTGCGGTTGAGAGGTTGAGCCACGCGAACCCGGCCGCATTTGTGATGCAGTGGAACGCCACGAGGGTGACGAAGAGCGCCGAGACAATCGCCCAGACCACACAGATGAAGGCCCAGACAAATGCGTCCATGCCGCGCTCTGGAGGCATGATGTAGACGGGCTCTTTGGCGGAGTTCGGAAGATAACCGCTGGCGCCCTCCGAGATCGTCTCGGCCGCTGCCTGAAGCCGCTTGCCGCTCTCGATCTTTTTCCGCGAGGCGCTCCCGATGTCTTCGCGGCCGAGCTCGACGGATGCCTTGTGGAACTCCTCCAGGATGGCGCCATAGTCCGGGCTGTCGTCGTGAATGAACACGGGGAGTGGCGTGTGCAGCGCGGCCAACGCCTTCTGGCGGGGGGTGAGGACCTGGGTTTGGGATTCTGAGGTGTTCATTTGGGTTTGAGGGCGATGTGTGACGAATCGAAAACGGATCTGGATTCTGGAGAGGCTCATCGGCGGTTGCGCCGAATGCGGCGGGTTGGGGTTCCGAGGCTGAAGTTCTCCAGCTCCCGGGAGGATCCGGTCGCGACCGGTGCCATGCGCTTGGGCTCCGGGCTGGTCCAGTAGGGACCGGAGGGAATGAAGAGGGTGACCCCGTCGGCGCCGAATTCCGCGCCGTCGGCAGGCAGGAGGAGCTCGACCTTATCGGCGGCGGGTTCCGGCTCCGCAACGATGATGACGTGGAGGGTTTCCTCCCCGCGGCGCAGGAGCGTCGCCTCGCCTGACGCGGTCCAGACGGAGTAGCGGGAGGGCACCCAGCCAGCGGCGACCAGGGCGGAGACTTCTGAGGGGGTGGCGGTCATTGGACGGCCTCCGTGAACTCGATTCGGAGGCGAGCGCTACGGCGCGCCTGGCGTCCCTGAATCATAGAGGACGCGATTCCCGGTTCAGTTCGAGCCAACCCTTCGATAGTCAGTCGGCGAATCAATGCGCTGAGGCTCAAGTCGTGCTTCATGGCGATCCTTCCCAGTGCGTCCCGCTCTTCAGTCAGCCAGTTCACCGGGATGTTTACGGTTCCTTTTCCGAGACGGTTTGTGGGCATGCTCCATTTCCCTTCCGCCGCTCAGGTTCAGGTCGCGGCGAATCAAAGTGCGCACGTAGTTTGAGAAGGATCGGCCATCACTTCTGGCCCGCTGTTTTGCGGCCTCCAACAGTTCATCCGAGAAGCTGACCCCCTGAGTGCGTGCGCTCATTTCGTTGCCAAGTCTTGCCAAGTCTTGCCAAGTGTCAAATCAAAACTTGGCAAGACTTGCAGGGGGTCTAGAAACCAATCGTGACGAAGGCGCCTTACCGCACGGTCGGAGTGAGTTTCCCGAACCCCAATTTGCTGGAAGATGCGAAAGCTCGCGCGGCCCGACTCGGCCTGAGCTTCTCGGCATACGTGGTGCGTTTGATCCAAGAGGATCTGAGCACCCGCGGGGATTTCGTTTTGAAAGAGGGCGCTATCCCTGGCGCCGGCGCTTCTCCCAATCGTGGGCTCGCAAAGAATTGATCCGATTCTTGGGGCAGTTACGGATCTCTGTTGGGGACATCAAGGCGCATCGGAGGCAGATCCAACCTCGCGCAGCTGGCGTGTCGAGTTCCCGCATCATGGGTTTGTTTCCGCAGCCATCTGATGGCAGCCAGTCCGATTCGTGGGCGCTGTTTTCGTGAGACATTCAATTATTCGGGTTGGACTCATGAACGCTTCTACAGGATCCGCCTGCAAAGGTGTTCGACCGGGCGTGGTCGCAAGCGGTTTGCCACGCTCAAACCTGAGAACGAATTTTCGGGGCTGGGGTTCTCCTACTCTCGGGGGCGGTCAAATTGGACACGCATGTCCAATTTGAAATCTGATCGCCTTGGCGCTGGAGTCGAAGGCATAACCCAACCACTCTTCGTGCTCCTGAACCGAACGAACCATGCGCTATTTCCTTTGGACGGACGGAGTCGAAACGGGACCGATTGAGGAGTCTGAGTTTTTGGAGCGGTGCACCTACGGTAGACTTCCTTCCGGGACGCTCGTTCGTCCGGAAAATGTGAGAAAGTTTTCAACACCCGAAGACGTTCGGGAGTCCATAGCCAAACGACAGGAATACTTACTTTTGTATGCAACCTTGCCAGAGGTGAAGGCTGCGGTAACTCCCCCGATGAACACGAGCGGATCGGTTACCGGCCAAGACGTTCTTGAGGTGGTTGGATTCCTCATGTTGTTGGCTGGGCTACTTACGTGCGGTTTCGCCTTGCTGTACGACACAGCTCCGGGCGGCACGCATAACGTCGGTCTGATTTCAAACCGCGAGGCAGGTGGGATCCTTGGGGTGGGAATCGCAACCTGTGGCGGGCTGATCGTCATCGCGGCTCGGATAAGCCGCCTTCAGGAGAGTCTGATTAAAGCCTTGGAGAACCGAGAACCTGGAAAACCAAAAGGGGGCTAGGGCTTCAAAATTGCCACGCGTGGCAATTCTCCTCGGCGCGCCTCCTTCTTTACACGGCGCTCGGAATCTGTATTGAATCTCGCGGCCCTGAAGCAGCCCGCTTCGGGGCCGTTCCGTTTACGGATCCCGCCCGGAAAAGGATTTGGGTGCTGAGCACCGGGCGGCACGCGGACACCCATGGCACAAGAGGGACGCTATGCGTCGCCTCTCGATCCTGGTCCTTCTCGCTCCCGTCGCTGTCTCGGCTCTCCTTGCGGCCTCCGTGGCGGTACCGCATCCGGTTCCACATCCGGCCCCGCATCCGGCCCCGCATCCGGCCCCGCATCCGGCCCTGCACGTCACGTTTGCGACCGAGGGTCACTCCCCTGGCTATTCTCCACCACCGCCGCCCGAACCCAGCGCAACTGTTCTCGCAGAGGGGCTCGGAATCCCGGCCGGCCCAGCCACCATTCACGAATACAAGGGGGCAATCCCCGCCGGCCCAGCCATCCTTCGCGAATACAAGGAGGTTTATTCCTTGTCGCGACCGGAGCCCGCATTATTCCACCTCCCCGCGCGCCCGTTCAGTGTAATCCTGGCGGCTGACGAAACGTCCGTTGCGATCACCGATGCCGGAGAGCCCGTGGTTATTCCGGCGAGTCCATTGCTTCCGCCGGCGACCTCCGAGCAAGTCGGCATCACGCTCGCCAATATCGCGCTCCATTACCCGTGGTTCGCGCTGCTGATTTCGGTGATGGGCAGTGCCCGACTCTGGTTCAAGCCCCTGTCCCAGTTGGTCCACTGGGCAGTCCTCCAGACCAAGACCACGGCGGACGATGAGTGGGTGGCTGAGGTGGAGCGGAGCCGGGCCTGGGCATGGTTCTGGTGGGTGGTGGACTACGTGGCCTCGATCAAGCGGGATCCGCCTGGGACGGTGGTGACGATTACCAAGGGGTCCGGTACCGCCGCCCTGTTCCTCGTGGGCGCCCTGGGAATCTCTGCGATGACGGTGGGCTGCGTCGGATCTGGAACCGGAGCCGAGGGCATCACTCCGGCCCAAGTGCAGCGGATCACTCGGACCGCGGTGTTCGGTACCGCAACGGTGTGGACGATCAAGAAGCCGGACAGCAAGCCGGCGTTTGAGGCGGCGCTCCGGGGAATCGACGTTCTGGTCGCGGAGGAGCGGTGGGACACGGCCGCCCTGGCGGCGTCACTCACGAGCACCGGGGTCCACACGTTCACCGGGGACGAGGCGCGGTTGATCATTGCCGGGACCACGTTGGCGATGGAGACCCTGGGAGGATCCGGTGTGGATCTCTCCAAAGTGGAGTATGCGCGCGCCGTCATCCTGGGCGCCCAGGCCGGTCTCCGCCTGACCCTCACCGACAGCACTGCCCCCGCGGCTCACTGATCCGATCCACGCCCCCCCCAATCTGGCACTCACCATGGACCCCACCTCCATCTCCATCGGTTCCGTCTACCGGAACAACAACCTCACCGAGGGTGGCCCCAGCACGGAACCGCAGAAGCCCAACCGCTTCGTGGTGACCGCAGTCTCTGACGCCGGCGTCTCGCTGCTCCAGGACGACTGCGCCAAGCCCACGGAATTCGCGTGGGCCAACTTCACCATGGACTTCGACCTGATCGAGGCCGCGTCCGCCCCGAAGGCCTAATCACCCATCATGATCTTCGCAGCATCAGGGGAAGCGATGTCGGTTGGGCAGCTCGCCACCGGTCTCATCACTCTCGGTACGCTGATCGTGGGTGTGAATGCTGTGTTCGTGATGCGGCGGGAGTTTGTGTCCAAGTCCGAGGATCACGAGCGCCGGATCGGAAAGCTGGAGGAACTGAAGCCTACCGGCGGGGCGGAGTTCCTGGAGCACGCCCGGCGCAATGCGGATCACCACGTTGTCCTGGAGCGTCAGCTGAGTTCCGCACAGGCCCAGGCTCGCTCCGAGTTGCACGACGGCATCGGCAAGCTCCACGACAAGATCTCCACGGTGGATCGCAACGTGACGGCGCTGGAGGTCGAGACCCGTGTGCAATCCAAGACGCTCAACGCCATCGCCGAGAAACTAAACGTCCATTCATGAGCATCGATCTGACCATTCTGAAGTTTCTCCGGGCGGGCGGAGACATGCTCACCCCCGAGACGCAGCTGCGCGATGACGTACGGCTCGCGGTTTCTCCTCCGCCCACGGGCGGAGAGATCAGTGAGGCCCTCGGGAGAATCGAGGGTGCGGGGCTGGCCCTTTCGTTCCGCGACGAAATGACCAAGGCCGTTCGGTGGACGATCACCGACGAAGGCCGGGCGCAGCTGGCGAAGCGCAGACTCTGATCCACGTGAACCATGTCCCTCAAGAAACCTCGCGCGGACGCCAAGCTGCTCAACCTCCCGGAGGAGCAGCAGGCCCAGTTGGCGGACTGGCTGCTCGCCGGAATGCCGTATCACGCGGCCAAGGAGGCGGTCGCCAAGGAGTTCAAAGTCTCCTGCTCGCTCTCTGCCTTGTCGGGTTTCTACTCGGAGGTCTGCGTGCCGGTGCTGCTCAAGCGCCGGTCCCAGGCGGTGATGGCCGCGGAGGAAATCGCATCGGAGGCGTCCAGGACTCCGGGACGGTTCGATGCGGCGACCGTGGATGCGATCAAGCAGAAGGCGTTCGAGCTGGCGATCTCCCAACATGCCAAGCCCAAGGACGTGAAGGCGCTCTTCATGCTCCTGCAGAAGTCCAGGGATCAGGATCTGAAGTCGCAGACCATCGATCTGGCACGGGACAAATTCCAGTTCTCGGCGGCCGAGGCGTGCCTGGCTCACCTGCCGTCACTGCGCGCCATCGCCACCAATCCGAAGTTGGATCAGCGGGCGAAGATCGACGCGATCCGCCGGCAACTCTTCGGGGTGCTTCCCCAGGAGAAACCCATTTCCGCTGCATGAGTGCTCGTGCAGCGAGAGCAGATAACTCACCCCAAAAAGGGGGGGTGAGCAACGCCAAGACCAAGGCCCGAGTGGGACCTGGTGGAGAGAGTGCAACCGCGCGGACGCGTGCGGAAGGGAGCGCTGTACCCGTGAAAGCAGCCGACAGCCAGGGGCCAGCAAGCCCCACGTCTGGGCGCCAAGTCACCCCCCCGTCTATTCCTGTCGATACAGAGTTCGCCACACGCCTCGCCAATGAGGCGGCGCCCCCGATGGTCCGGTTTCGTCCTTACCAGCAGGGCGTCTTCATGGACCGGGTCTCCGGCATCCTGATCCTCCATTGGTCCCGGCAGATCGGGAAAAGCTTCACGTTGGCGTCCTGGGCGGTGGACCGCCTCCTCACCCGGCCGGGTCGATTGGTCACGGTGCTCTCCAATTCCCGGGACAACGGGGCGGAGTTCGTCGCGAAGTGCGCGGAGGTCTGCAATCTCATGGGCCTGGCCAAGGCCAAGGCTGACGAGTTCCAGGCTCAGGGTGACGCCAATGTGTTCGTGGAGGAGGACATGTCCCCCGACCTCCAGTATGAGAACATGCGGATGGAGGTTCGGATCACGGTCCGGGACTCGGACGGCCGCCTCCGCACGGGCCGCATCAAAGTGCTCGCCGCCAACCCGCGAACCGCGCGTGGCTTCTCAGGCGATCTGATCCTGGATGAGTTCGCGTTCCACGAGGACAGCCAGGCGATCTGGGAAGCGGCCGAACCGATCCTCTCCAGCAACCCGGACTTCCTCTGCCGCATCGCCAGCACCGGCAACGGGAAGCACAACATGTTCTACCGGATGGCCAGTGGCCCCGGTCCCTACGACGGCACGGTGTTCCAATCCACATCCGGGTTCTCGGTCACTCGGGTCAGCCGGTCGGAGGCGTACAAGCAAGGGGTCAAGATCTACGATCCCAAGACCCGGAATCCGATCACTCCCTTTGAGGCTGAGGCGGGTGCCCTGGATAAGCGCGCATACCGACAGAACTACGAGTGCCAATTCGCCGACGAGAACATGTGCCTGCTCACGCAGGGACTGATCAGCGCGGCGGAGCGCTCGCTCATCACCATCGACTCCCAGGAGTGGACTGCGGCTTCGCTGGCGAGGATGTACCGGGCGGAAGGATTTCTGGAGGTGGGTGCCGACTTCGGCCGCACTCGCGACCGGTCTAGCGTCCCCGTCATTGAACGCCTGGGCCAGCTCCGGCGCGTCATCGCCTGGCTCCGGATGGAAGGCATGCGGACTCCGGAGCAGCGGCGGCAGATCGAGATGGTCTGCCAGATGCCGAAGTTCCTCCGTCTGGAGGGCGACTCCACCGGCATCGGCCTCGGAGTGATGGAGGAGCTGCAGGAGAAATTCGGCGAGTCGGCGATTGGCCTCGTCAATTTCTCCACGACCGAACCTGTCAGCGACCGGTTGATTGCCCAGGGCACCAAGCGGCCAACGGCCAGGGTGACGGAGCTGATGGCGACCGACCTGTTGGCGGAGTTTGAGTCCAAGAGCGTCGAGATCCCGGCGGACGAGGCCCTGCGGGATTCCCTCCGCAAGCCAGAGAAGGTCGTTTCCCCGGGCGGCCGGGTGAGCATCGCCGCCGAACGGGACCCCGGCGACCACGCGGACGACTTCTGGGGTCTGGCTTTGGCGGTCCGTGCAGGCAATCGGGGGACGAATCCCTTTGCCCCCATCCCCTGGTCGGGAGGGCAAGAGGGAGTGGCCGCCCAGGAGCGCCGGGAAAGGGGGGTATCGTGAGTTCCCGGAAACGCTCACAATTGCCCCAGGACGGTTTGGGGGGATTCAAGACCCGCACCCCGGGGGTCCGTCGCGGCAGCCAGGCGATTAAAGGGGGATTAAAGGGCACGGAATCCCCCGTCAGACTCGCCAATCGGGCGGGTCAGCAGGAGGTGGGCTTTCCCGCAGCGGTTTCGATGGCCAAAACCATCGCCTCAGCGAACCGGTTCCGGGAACAGTACGACCCCCTGAGGGGGATGACCATTCGCCGGGCGCGGACCCTGGTGAATGACTACAACCAGGGGATCTTCGCGGAGCTGCAGTGGGCGTACTTCAATCTGGAGCGGGACGACGAAACCCTCAGCGCCCTGGCGACGCGCCGGCACAGCGCCATCGCCAAGCTCGATTGGAACATCAAGGTCACCCCTGAAAAGGATCTGCCTCCGGGCGCCACGAGCGATCAGGCGGAAGCGCAGAGGCTGGCCCTTCGGGCGGCCTACGACCGGATCACCAATCTGCGCGAAGCCATCGATCATCTGGCCCTGGCTACCTTCCGCGGGTTCGCCCATCTGGAAAAGGTGGACGTCGACGGGGACGGCCAGGTCGACACCCTACTCCCTGTAGATCAGTGGAACGTGGTCCGGGACGGTATCCGCGGTGCCTGGTACTATAATCCCCGCGGGTGGCGGACCAACGCCCAAGCTCTGGGCGAAAACCTGCAGATGGACCCATCGCGCTTCGTGGTCCGGGAAGTCCACCGCCATGTCGACTGGGTTGCCCTCTTCTGTTTTGTCCGAAAGAAGCTCTCCCAAAAGGACTGGGATGGATTCGTTGAAGGCTACGGTCTCAACCCGACCATCGTGATCGGTCCTCCGGGTGTGCCGCCCACGAAGGAGAAAGAGTACGCTGCATCGGCTCAGACGGTCTCGGAGCACGGGGGCGGCTACCTACCCAACGGTTCGACCGTGGAGTACGCCAACAAGGAAAAGGGTCAGACTCCCTTCAAGGAGCACATCGACGAGCAGAAGGCCAACGTCGTACTCGTGGGTACCGGCGGGAAGCTCACCATGCTCAATGGTCCCACGGGATTGGGATCCGGGCAGAGCCAATCGCACGAAGATACCTTTGCGGAGATTGCCTGCGCGGAAGCCATGGAGATCAGCGCCATTCTCCAGGATCAGTTTGACCGGGCCGTTCTGTCGGTCGCGTTCCCGGGGCAACCGGTGCTCGCCTGGTTCGAACTCGCGGCCGACGAGGAGGCGGATCCCAACGGCGTCGTCCAGGACGTCAAGACCCTCAGCGACGCGGGATTCCAGGTGGATCCCGAAGAGGTGACCGAGAAGAGCGGATACACGGTGACACCGAAGGCGGCGCCGGCGCCGACGCTCCCGCCGGGCCAGGCCCCTGGTGGTCCCGCTGCAGATCCTCAGTCCGGGGATCCCGAAACGGATCTTCAGGGCGGAACGGTCCCGCCGCTGGTCAACCGGGCGATCCGGAACTCCGCGCGCCAGGCGGCGCTCTCGGGCGACACCGACACTCTGCGCCTGATTAATACCGCCCGAGACCAGCTCGTGACGGCGACGGCTCAGGAGATGGCTCCCTTGCGGGAGCGGATCGACGCCCTGGAGAACATCCGTGACCAGGGGGAATGGCGCCAGGCGGCCGAACGCCTGGTTCAGGAAATCTCCGACCAGGGTTCCGAACTGCGCCAGTCCCTTGGTCGCGTGTCCGCATCCGCCGATGTCCTCGCCGGTGCGATGGGTGCCGCCCTCGTCAACGGCATGGCTGCAGGAGCCCCCAAGATTTCGGCCGGTCGTTCCCTGAAAACGCGCTCCGTTGCCCGGCCTGCTTCAGCCGGGAACAGGTGAACGACCGGCCTTATCCACTCATGAATCTACTCACTCCAATCCTGAACCGCGACGGCGTCCTGCCGGACAACGGCGGCGGATGGTTCCACCTCGTGCCGCGCGGCGAGTATCCGCACCCCGGTTCCGGCCTTGTCCAGGTGCTGGACGACGCCGCCTTCGAGGCGATGACCAACCGGTTCCAGGTCGAAGCTGCAAAGCCCAACTTCGCCGGAGTGCTCGTGGATCAGGAGCACTGGTCCTACGAGCCGGACCGTTCGAGCGAGGCTTTCGGTTGGATCCGTGAGATCCAGAACCGGGCCGATGGGCTCTGGGGTCGGATCGACTGGACCGATCTGGGCAAGGCCGCTCTTACGAACAAGCGGTATAAGTTCGTCTCCCCGGTCTGGATGCCCAACCAGGTGGAGTCCTTGGGTAATAAAAAGGTGCGCCCTCTGCGCTTGGACAGCGCGGGCCTCACCAACAATCCGAATTTGCGGGGCATGGTCCCCCTCACCAATCGCGCCGGTGAATCGCCGGCGGGCAAAACCGCAGTGCAGAAAACCACATCTATGAAATCAGTCGCAGCAGCGTTGGGACTGTCCGCCGAGGCGTCCGAAGAGGCGATCTTGGCAGCCGTCACCGCACTCAGAAACCGGGCTGAGAAAGCCGAAGGCGAACTCACCCCCATCAAGAACCGCGTCACCACGCTCGAAACCGAGAACGCGACGCTCAAGGACGCCCAGATCGAGGAAGATCTGAAGCCCCTCACCAACCGCGCCAAGCCGGAGGTCATCGCCTCCTTCAAGGCCGGCCTCAAGGCGGACCGGAACGCAGCCCTTCCCGGACTGCAGGCGTTCATCGCCACGCTCGGAGGCAAGTCGCCGGCGGGCGGCGCCATCACCAATCGGCAGACCGCCGGAAACCCCGAGCGCCAGCCTGGCGATTCGGACGAGGGCGACAGCGGGGACCGCGCCTTGCAGCAGGAAGCCGCGATCCAGCAGCTCAAGATCGCCAACAAATGCACCTACAAGGAAGCGGCCAATCTCGCTCGGCGTCAGAAGCCGGAGCTGTACGCGGCTGCTGCCTGAGTCTCCGGAGTTCCGCACCGAAACCATCACGCATCAAAAATCATGATCGCACGTTCCAATGGCATTGTTCCCTTCACTCCGGCGGCAGACCAGACCGGCAAGGAGGGATTCTTCGTCGAAGTCAACGGCACCGGAGTGTCCGTCGTAAACGCCGCCACGGACATCCCGCTCGGGGTGATCCTGGAGGGGCGTCCCACCACCGGCAAATCCGCCATCGGCCTGAGCGATGGGGGGCTTGCGGGCACCGTGAAAGTGAAGCTCTCCGCCGCCCCGGGAGCCGTCGTCTTGGGATCTTACCTGGTCCTGGATGGTGCCACCCTGGGTACCGCGAAGCTGGATCCCGGCGCTGGTGGACGCACCCGCGTCGCCCGTGCCCTGGAGGCCGGAGCGGCCAACGAATTGATCGAGGCCGTCCTCATCAGCCCTGTCGCGCTCACCTAATCCCCGCGACCGCCACCTCAAGTCCAAAGCGTCAAAATATAATCCCATGCCTGCATCAGCATCTCAGGTCATTCAGACCCTCACCAATTACGCGAGGGGCGTGTCCCAGGACCGCTCCAGCGCCCTCGCCGAATTCCTCGCGCCCACCGTTCCGGTTGGCGCGGCGACCGGAAAGTTCAAGTCGTTTGACGACAAGAACGCCTTCCAGGTGGTCGACACTTCCCGCGCCATCGGCGGTGAAGCCCGTCGCCTGGAATTCCTCGCGACCGATCCCGACTACAACTGCACCCCGCAAGCGCTCGAAATCGCCATCGACGATCACGAGCGCGAGCTGGCCGGTGATGCCGACTCCGAGCTCGAACAGGGCAAGGTCGACACTCTGATCACCAGCGCCACCGTCTCCTTTGAGGACAAGGTGCTCGCCAAAATCAAGGCGGCCGTCACGGCCGTGGCTGCCCGCGGTGATTGGAGTGATGTCACCAAGGATCCCGTCGCCCAGATCGATGAGCAGATCGAGGCGATCTCCAACGACATCGGCATGATGCCGAACCGGATCGTGTTTGGCCTTGGGGCCTGGCGCGTGTTCCGCAACCACAAGCTGGTCACCGCCCGTCAGCCTGGCGCCCAGCTGATCGGTCTCTCGACCCAACAGGCCGCCGGGATGTTCCTGAACCCGAATATGGAGATTCGGATCGGGGTCCTGTCCAAGGACACTGCGAAGATTGGCGCCGGCAAGAACGCGACGAATATCGTGGGCGCCGAGGTTTTCCTCTTCTTCGGGTCCTCCTCGCCGACGCTCTACGATGCGTCGTTTGCCAAGACGTTCCGTACCCGCAACGGAGGCGTCGACACCGTCCGCAAGTATCGGGCGGACCGGAATCGTTCGGACATCCTCGCGGTCGATTGGTCCGAGGACATCCAGGTGGTCTCCACGGCCTGCGCCCGCCGCCTGACGATCAGCTGATCCTTCCAATTCCAGGGGGCGCGGCGGTCTGCGCCGCGCCCCTCTTAACCCCCCTTTCAAGTGCCCTGGATCACCGTCACCGAAGACGACCTCCTGACCGTTATCAACGGCAAGGAGCTGGCCGGCTACCGCGCCGCGGCGCTGGCCCAGGGACAGGCCGATCCGATCAGCCCCGCCATCAACCAGGTGATTGACCTGGTGCGCGGCTACGTGGGCGCCTGCAGGAGCAACACCCTCGGCGAGGGAAATACGATCCCGAGCAAGCTGTTGGCTCCCGCCTGCGACCTGATCGTGGTCCGGATCATGGGCCGCATCATGCGCGTTCCGGACGCCGCCCGCAAGGATGCCGCCGACCGGGCGACGACGCTCCTGGAGCAGGTGGCCAAGTGCCAGTTCAACGTCGAGTCGCCGGTGATCGCGGCGGCCGAACCCAGCGCGGCTCCGAGTCCCCAGATCTCCGGCCCAACACTCCGCTTTCGCGACCAGGACTGACGCCATGAACCACGAACCCACCAAGCCGGTCTTGCGCTGGCCAGGATCCAAACGGCGGATGCTGCCCATTCTGCTGCCCCTTGTTCCGGCGGATGCGCATTGCTACTGCGAAGTCTTCGCCGGCTCGGCCGCGCTCCTCCTGGCAAAGCCCCGGCACAAGGTGGAGATCGTGAACGATCTCAACCGGGAGATCGTGGCGCTCCTGCGCAACGCGCATTTCCACCTGCCAGCACTCCTCGAGGAGATGAACTGGATGACGGCCGCGCGGGCGGACTTCGATGACTTCAAGGCCCAGCCTGGTCTGACCGAGATCCAACGCGCAGCGCGTTTCCTGATGCGCAACCGGACTTCGTTCGGTGCCGGAATGAAATCCTTCGCCGTCTCCAAGAAGACCAACTGCGGCCTGGACCGCGACGCGGTCGGGGCGGCCCTTGATGGAGTCCGCCGGCGTCTCACCAAGGTAGTGGTGGAAAACCTTCCCTACGAACGGTGCCTCGCGAACTACGACAGCAAGAAGACGGTCTTCTTCCTGGATCCGCCTTACGTCGACGCGCCCACGGGTGCGTATGAGGGATTCAGCCAGGCGGACATGACGCTGATGCGGTCGCGGATCGACCGCCTGCAGGGCCGCTGGATTCTGACGGTGAACGATTCGAAGGCGAACCGCGCCTTGTTCTCCGACTGCAACGTCCGCGCCGTCGCCACCCCCAATCGCCTGCGCAATGCGCGCACCACCGAGACCACCACCTTCGGCGAGCTGGTCATCACTCCCCACTGATCCATGGCCACACTCATCGGCAACGCTCGGAACTTCCTGAACGTCCCTGCAGGGGCAGTTCCGTACAAGGTCACCACGCTGGGAAAATCCGTCGTGGTGTCGGGGCGCGTCATCCTGACCGGGAATCAGAAGCTCTTCACCGCCTACGATGGGGCGTTCTCGATGACCCTGGCCGCGGGGGACTACGAGGTGGTCTTCAATGGCACGGACCGATTCCAGATCCAGGTGCCCAACAACGACAACACCATGGCGTTCCTGGACTGCGTCAACTCCTCGATCACGCAACCCAACCCGAACGTTCCCGGCAGCTCGTGGCCTTCGTTCCCCGCGGGCAGCGATTGGATTGTGACGAGCGACGGACGCTTGGTCGCCAAGAGCCGGTCCTCCGGCCTTTACCACCGGGTCTATGTCACCGGTCCGCAGGATGAACCCCAAATGATCATTGAGCCCGGCGCGAACACCCCATGAAACGCTTCCTCTCCATCTTGCCCCTGATCGCCGCGGTGTGGCTGGCGCCCGTAGCCCAAGCCCAGGCGGTTCAACAGTTGAGCGTCCGCACCAACGGGGTGCTTGTCGCTGTCGGGACGAACCTGTTCCTTGCGAACCTGCAGCTGCTCGAGCAGGTGGTCGTCGGGAAGACCAACGGCATCGCCTACGGACTCCAGGTGTTCAACGGGCTCGACGTCACCGGCAACCTGGTCGGTAGTGCTGAGGTTGCCGGCTATACCCTTAGGATCCGGTCGGGCGCCACCAACCGGCTCACCTACAAAGGCACCAATGGTGTCCTGGTGGACGTTCCGAATCTGGACCCAGCGCTCCTGCAGCATCTCCTCAATCTGCGCTCCAATGTGCAGAGCCAGATCGACTGGCTCTCCACCAACTGGAACCAGCTGGGGATGCCGCGCACGAATGGTGTTGCGGTCAACGCCACCCTGGTCACTCCAATCGTCTCCGGAGATCTCACGGCGTCCAACAATGTGGCGATCTATGGGAACGTTGCGGTTGGAGGATTGATCGTCGCTCCGGGATTCGTTGCCTCGTACGACGGAATCGGGGAACCCAGTACCTACCTGGCTCCGATTGGCTACGTGGACCTGCGAGCGCCAATCATCGTTCAGAACAAGGCTGCCCTGAAAGCCATCCTGGGCGGCACCCAGCAGCGTCTTGCGGTGGTGCTTAATGACACCGGCTCCGACGGAGCGGCGGGCGATTGGTACTACGACCCCACCTCCACGGCCGCTGAGTCCGCTGTGATCGCGCGCCCCGACAATCTCACCCCCTTTGACCCCGGCCGTTGGTTCAAGCGATGAAAACTCTACGCCTCCTCTTCCTATCCGTTTGCCTGGCCTTGGTGGCACAGGCCCAACGCGTGCCCAGGACCGTGCCCACGGTCACGGACATGCTCGCCCTGGACCCGGCATCTCTGGCGACCAAGACCGTCGGGACCAACACGAGCTTCGAAGCGGTCTGCATCACTCTTGGCGACACTGTCGCAGGTGTGCCTGGCAGTCGTGTCTGGAGGTATCTGTCGGGTGCGACCGATGCCACCAACTTGATCTCCCAAGGTGGACCGCTCGCGCGCACCTGGGGGGCCAGTACGGGCCGCTGGTTCTACGCCCCGCAAGTCGGCACGATCACAAACTCGGTGGACGGGAGATCCACCAACGAGCTGGCCGCATTCGGCGCGGGTGGTGCGCTGGGAGGGAGTGGACTCCCAGTCTCGAAGGTGCCTTACCTCACGAACCTGACTGGCGATGTCCAGGGTGCCATCAACAGCCTGTCCTCCGGAAAATTTGGGGTGTCCTCAAACGCGGTTGTGGGCGAGCTGCTGATCGCGACCGGCACCAATACTGCCGCTCCGTCCGGGGTGACCATGACCCACCTGAGCAACTTGCCGCGCGTCGTCTCCACGGCCGCGGACCTGGTCGCTGTTCCCCCCTCCTACTTCGCGTCGGGACTGGCGAGCAATGCCGTGATCTACGTGGAGACCTCGGGTGATACGGTGCCCGGGTCCGGCAAAAAAACGTGGTGGTATAGCGCTGCAGCAACGTTCGCGACCAACACTGCGGCGAGCAACGGCCCCATCGCTTATCCCTGGGGGGCGTCCTCCGGCAGGTGGTTATACGTGCCCGAGGCAAATTTCGCCTCGACGGGCGCGACAGTCTCCGCCCCTGGGGTATCCGGCCAGCTCGCTGTCGCCACCGGGGCGAACTCCATTGGACCGTCTGGATTCACCACAAACCTGGTGCGCAATCTCGGCCGCGTGGTGCTGACGGTGGCGGATCTGATTGCGGACGATCCGACGAACCTGCTGGCGGTACCAGGCGGCACGGCTGCTTGGGTGCAGACTTCCGGCGACACGGTCGCCAACAGTGGCTTCCGATTCTGGACCTGGGTCCCGGCCTCGACTGCGGTCACGAACACGCCAGCGAAAGGTGGGCCGATTGCGTACCCGCAGGGCGGATCTACGGGCCGGTGGGAACAGGTGGCGATGGCCGGAATGCTGGCCCCCACGGATCGCATCCTGTCGATCTCGCCACTCTACGCCGATGACGCGTCCGGAAACATGCACGCGTTCGACCCGTCGACGAACATCCAGACGGCCTACGACACCGCCTCGGCCCTCTACGACCCTTACATGGGGAAGGTTCGTGTACTGCATCCGGCCGGCCAATTTACGGGGGGCGAACTCCTGTGGCGTAAGAACGTCAAGTACTGGGCGCCCTACGTGTTCCACTACAGGAAGCGGTTCCAGCCATCAGGCGCGTCGCAGCGTTCGGTGGCGACTACGGTTCGACTGGGCGGCGCGACCCTCGACTCCACCGATGGCAGTTTCCTCTCGTGGAACGCCAGTGGCGGGACGAACAATTATTTCGCGACCGCCGACAACTGGTATGGCCTCAGCGATGGGATGGAGTTTGGAGGCGAAGGGAAGTTCATCTTCGATCAGGCGCAAAAAGATCTCGCCCAGCCCCTCCTGCGACTCTTGGAGGTCCGCGATATGGTCGTCTCAACGCCGGGCGTCATTGAGTGTTGGTTGGCCGCATCCACCAACGCGAATGCCGTCAACAGTTACGCGATTCAGTTGTGCGGTCGGAACGTCCTGTGGCCTGGAGTAATCGTGCGAGGTGGGACCGTCGTCACTCAGGACGGCTTGCATATTGGCTGGGGCAACAACATCACCATCTTGGGCGGTTATTCGATGTCGGGTGATGACAGCCTGGCATTTCAGGCGGAGGCATCGGGCGGGTCTACCTTGCCCCCGGATGAACCGCTGGAGAACGTCCTGGTGATGGGGTGGAACGCGGACCCTCTGAGGGCGAGAGCGTGCGTAATCCACGCCGGGGTGAACTGGATCAATGCGCCGTATGTCAACCGGACACCGGAGCTCAGGAACGTTCAAGTCAATGGGATCTACGGCTACGTCTCCAAGCAGAGGCAGTCGGCCATGCAGCTTGGCAACTTCCAGGACGGGTCTGGGATCTGGTCCTATACAATCGACAACCCCGGCAGCGGCTACACCAATGGATACTACTGGCTGCCCATCACCGCGACCGGAGGAGGATCCGGCGCCGCTGTGGTGATCCAGGTGGCGAGCAATTCGGTGGTTCGGGCCTACCCCGCCAAGGGTGGTACTGGCACCGGCTGGCTGGTCAATAACACCAACAACTATGCAATCGGGGCCACCAACATCGCGGTGGATACCGGTACCGGAACCATCCTCGCTGGGGACAAGGTCAAGTTTCAGGGGGACAACACCACCTACACGGTGTGGTCCACTCTCTCGGCGGGATCCATCAATCTGACGTCGGGCATCCTGTCGAACCTGGTCGACAACGCGACCATGACCATCACCAGTTCGTCGGGCTCGTGGAAGACGGGAACTGGATACACCGCAGACCAGACCGCCATCATGACTGGACTCGTGCCGGGCGGATCCGGCGCCGTGGTGACAGGTGTCGTTTTCGGAGTGCCGAACAACCGGATCGCGGGATGTGCCATCCGCAACTTCAACCTGATCTCGGGAGGCGTCGCCCACGACGGTACTGAGCCGTACGGGATCCGATTGCACGGAGCCACCGATTGCGAGATCGGCCCAGGCTACATCACCCTGATCGAGAACACCAACGCGGGCACGCATCGACCCCTCTTCATTGAAGGTGCCAAGGATTGCACGATCCGGGGCGTCACGATTGTCAGCTCGACCACCAACGGCCTTGCCAACGGTGGCGCCATCAATGTCACCAAATTTCGCTCGGTGGTGGACGGCCTCAGGATCGTGGACTGCAAGTGGGGTCCCATCCGCAACTCCGGCAATGGGCTGCTCAAGGTCAACGGAACGACGGTCGGCAAAGTCTCCCTGGAGAGGGACAAGCTCATCGTCGGCTCGGGGATGTCCGGCCTCTATCTGCCGGACTACGAGAGCAGCAAAACCTGCTACATCACGAATCTGAACGTCGCGGACTGTGAGTTCATCCCGGTGGACGGGGCTACCAGTACCAAGGCCGTCAATTTCGTGGCGAACGCGGGCGGCACGGGCCTCGTCTGCGGCATGTTCCGATTCGTCAATAATGACGTGACGGGGATCACGACCTTCAACACCGCCGCACAACTGCAGGCGGCCACGACGGCCTACGAGATTCGAGACAACCGGGGCGGGTACCGCACCAAGTTGCAGTTCACGGTCACCCAGAATTCCGGGGCAACGACCGTGTCAGTCCCGGTGAGCACCTACACCGGGCTGCTCGACAACACCGTCGCCAGCCTCCCCCAGATCACCTCGATCACGCCCTACGATTACTTGGGGAACTTCCGCCTGCGGGTCAACTCGACAACCGCGGCCACTCTGGAGACAGCAAGCGCACCCAGCTCCAACGTCGTCTGGGGCGTCACGGTGGACACCAGTCGCAAGCCCCTGACGGGTTATTGAGCTATGCTCTCCGAGCCGATTCCATTCGAGGAAGCGCTGAGAGCGCGGGACGTGAAGCGCAACCTGCCGACCACCATGTCGTCGGCGGAACTGGCGCAGCTGGCGGTCGACACTCGGGAGCGGGGCAATTTCTCGGCGCGCCAGGCGCGGGAGGACGTCCTGGACCACATCTCCGAGAGCGTCCGGTCGATCTTGAACCCCTTCACCCAGCAGCGCTTCGACAAGATCTCCGACGCCAATCCCCAGGGAAAGGTGACCACCGGGGAGGACTTCGCGAGTGCCCGCCTCAAGCTCAAGGAACTGGGGCAGGCAATCGGGTACCGGCCGGAGCCCGGAAAGGCGGGTACCATTCAGGATCATTTCTCGACCGCACGGTTGGATCTGATCCTGGAGACCAACGTCAGAATGGCCCAGGGCTACGGCTACTTCGCCCAGGGGAACACTGAAGTCGCCCTGGAGCTGTATCCCTGCTGGGAACTCTTCCGTGCCGAGGATCGGGTGATGCCGCGCGACTGGCATTCCCGCTGGCTGGAGGCAGCCCACCAGGTCGGCGACGAGGACGCGGCCCGGTGCTTGAGCCATCACGGGCGCATGATTGCGAGAAAGGATTCTCCGATCTGGGAGGCGCTGTCCGCGTTCGGCCAGCCCTACCCGCCGTTCGATTTCAACAGCGGGATGGATGTCCAGGACGTGGACCGCGACGTCGCCGTGGAGCTTGGAGTCATCCAGGACATGGACGTGATCCAACCGCAGAGCCGTCCTTTCGCTCTCGCCGCCTGACCATGGCCGTCTCCACCACCATCGCCCTCACCGATTCTGCGACGCCCCTCGCGGAACGGATGGTGCTGGCCTTGCGCTCAGACCGGATTGGCGAGGCCGCTGGACGGGCGGTCGCCAATCAACTCCGGAAGCATTTCTTTGCGCTCAACAAAGCTCGGCCCAACCAGCTGGGTGGGAAGCGCAGCAACTTTTACAATGCCGCCGCTCGGTCGGTATCGCATCGCCTCACGGACACGGGGGTGACCGTCAGCATCAACAAGCTCGGTTTCCGCCAGCGCCTGCAGGGGGGATTGATCAAGCCTACGAAGGGGCGCCGGTACCTGACGATTCCGGCCAGTCCGGATGCGTACAACACCCGCGCCGGCGAGTGGCACAACCTCAAGTTCGGATTCGCATTCAACGGTCGAGGTGAGCTGCGACCGGCGCTGATTGAGGCGCAGAGTTCCGGGATCAAGTTCAGCCGGAGGCGCCGGAAGGATGGGACCTTCGCGGTGAAACGCACGGTGCGCGAAGGTGGGAGGCCTGTGTTCTGGCTCGTGAGGTCTGTCAATCAGAAGCCTGACCCCAGTGTCCTTCCATCCATGGTGTCGATCCGGGAGACGGCGGCGGGTGCCGTGAAAACGATCATCGACCGAGAGCTGCTCCGCAAATCGTCGCCTCCGAGGAAATCCTGATGGCCTCCTTCTTCCATCAATTGCAGGCCGAGATCGCGAGCCGGCTTGAATCGGATCCGTTCTTTTCCGAGGCGGAGATTCCCTGCCTCTGGGAACTCAAGAAGGATGTTGATCACGAGGTGGAGGCGGCAGTCTCCCAGATCGGGGCGGGTGTCATGGTGGTGACGCCCACGGCCAGCGTCGAAGACGCCGATCTACCGGGGCCGTGGTATGGAGACATCGGGGTGGCCATCCAGTGCTACAGCGATCCTGTCATCGCTCCGAATGCACCCAGGGCGATGGAGATCGCGGAACAGGTTGTCGCGCTCCTCCACCACTGGCTCCCGGCATCGCTGTCAGTACCTCTGATCGCCACCAAGCCCACGATTGTCCCGGCCGAGGTCGACCAGGGTAATGGGGATGGGCGGGAGGTGCGATTTACCTGCGCCGGCGCAAAGGGGATCGTGATCCCGCAGGTGGCCCCTCCCGTCGTCGATCCTGATACGGGGACCATCACGTGCGCGACGCCGGGAGCCGCCATTTTCTACCGGGTCGACGGCCGTCGCCCCAACCCCAGGGCCGGCACCCTCTACCTGGATCCCGTCACTCTCGAATCCGGATCGCAGCTGATCGCACGCGCCTACCTGGCCGGATTTTTGGACAGCGATTACGCCACTTTGAACGCCCCTTAAAACCCCCGCAGAAATTCTCATGCCTCCTCTCCCTACCATCCTCCAAGGCCCTGCAATCGTCATTTTCAACGGCCTCGCGTACTACTTCAAAGGCGGGATCAAACGCTCCCTAAAGCGCTCGACCTTTGACGTGGAGTCCGACGCCGCGGGGTTCTCGGACCGCCGCCTCAAGAGCACCGTGGTTGAGATTTCCGGGACCCCGGCCGGCCAGCTGACCACGGATGCTGCGTTCGGGAAGATGTTCCCGTACGCCGTCACGGACATCGGCAAGAGTGTTTTCGGAAATGCGGATGCACCCTTGGTCATTCACACGAAGGCCGGGCAAACGATTACCTACGCCCGGGCGGCCATCACCAAGCTTCCGGGACTCCGGCTCAAACCGACCGACACCCTCTTTGGTGACATCACATTCACCTGCCTTGGCAAGGGTGCGGTACAGCCCACGACCGCTGGTTCGTTCAACGCCATCGCCGCGGCGGCGTTTGCTGATACCACGTTTGACGGCGACTCGATCAAGACCGCCCGGTACCAGGTGGCCTGGGGCGGTGCGCCGTATGATGCGATGGGCAGCAAGGCGGGCTTCGAGATCGACATCGCGATGGACCTGCAGTCGGTCGAAGTCGATGACTTCGGTGTTGTTGACATGGTCCTGAAGTCGATGGTGGCCACGGCGAAGTTCGCTCCCTCCTCTCTCACCGAGGACCAGGTCAACACACTGCTGGGCATCCAGGACGCCGACGTGGTCCTTCCCGGGCAGAGTCTCACCAAGGCCAACCGCGATCTGGTCATCAGCTCTGACGTTTTCTCCGCGACCCTCTACAAGGCGGGTCCCGTGGACGGCGAGAGCACCTTCGGGGTAGGTGAGCACCGACATGGCGACATCACGTGGGTATCCCGCCGGTCCTGGACTGCGGGCGCCGCAAATCCCCTCTGGCTGTTCGACGTCCTTTGATCCCTGAGCGCCCGACGCACCGGGGCCTCCCATGAGGATCACCATCTCATCTGGATCCGATGTCTGCGTTCTCTCCGATCACGGGATGGAGAGTCCGAGCGGTCTTGGGATCAGCTCCTCTGGGGTCGTCCAGGTCGCGGAGTTCGTCCGTGCTGTCAACGCACGGCCGCTCGACCGGATGAATCGGCGGGCCGCGGTGGAGTTCTCAGTCACGCGCCTGCACCGCGACATCATCACGGCCCAGGTGTTCCTCGTGGAACACATGGAGGCCATGGTGTGGGAGGGCACGCTCACCATTGAATCGCGGGGCACCTCCGGCCAGCGGGCCGAGCGGTACGTTCTCAATGCGGTCGTGGAAGCTGTCCGCGGGAATCACATCGGGGCTACGACCATCCACCAATATCAGATCATCGGTGGCGCCCTCGTCACCAAGAAGCCTAAGTCATGACCGGCCCCCAACAGATCCGCCTCGTCGTTCAGCGTACTGCCTCCGCCTCCTCGGCCATGGTGGACGCCAACACCAGCTCGACCCCTGTCATCTTCAGAGGCACTGACGTCGAGTTCTGGTTCGCCATCTTCGCGGGCGACCTCCTGGAGTCCCCATCGAGCCTCGCGACGGTCACGCTGGAGGTGAAGGGATCGGACGCGCGCATCGCCGCGGCGCTGATGTCCAAGACCATCAGCCCGTCTGCGCTCAATCCAGGCCTGACCATCGAGCAGTGGGATGCGGGTGAGGCGGCGCACGGGGTGATTGCGTTCTCCTCCCTGGAGACGGCTCTCGACCTCCTGCAGTCGGACTCCCGGGAATTCCACCTGGTCCTTGCCGGTACCACGGCGGACTCCAAGAAGATCACCCTCGGCATCAGCGTCCTGACCATCATCGAGGACGGAACGCCGTCCGGGCAATTGGTGCCGCCGGCGATCCCAGCCGACTACTACACGAAGGCAGAGGCGGACGCGAAGTTCCTGCAGGCGGTGGACGAGACGGCTCAGAATAATGCCATCGCCGCCAAGATTCCGCTCACACAGAAAGGGCAACCCAACGGGGTCGCTCCCCTGGACGCGGACGGGAAGGTGCCGGCCGCGATGATCCCGGCCAATGGGACGTTCATCCCTACCACGGCCCGCGGAGCCGCCGGGGGCGTCGCTGGGCTCGATTCCGGAGGCAAGGTTCCGCCCTCGCAGCTGCCTGTCGGCACGCCGAACGGGGTGGCTGGTCTCGACCCGACGGGCAAGGTTCCACTCGCCCAGCTCCCTGCGTCACTGAGCGGCGCATACATTCCCACCTCACAGAAGGGGGAAGCCAACGGTGTCGCGCCGCTCGGGGCAGACGGGAAGGTGCCGGCCGCGAATCTTCCCGCCACAATCGGGGGGCCGTTCGTCCCGGTGGGTGCGGTCGGAGCGGCAGGTGGTGTTGTCCCGCTGGGCTCCGACGGCAAGGTGTCGTCGGCGTATCTCCCCGGTGGAGGGCTCGGGCTCGCCGCCAACGAGGGCATCATCCGTGTCATCTCCCACGACGATCCGGAGCCGGACTTCGTGACCTATCCAGAACTGCGGAACTATATCTGGGTTCGTCGGGGAACAGCCCTCTTCACCAGCCCGCCGCTGCCTGACGTTTGGTATGTCTTCAACGTGGGTGACGGCGGGGGGATCATGAAGCTGCAGCGGATCACAGAGCCGACGGCGATCCCGCTTCCCCTGATCGACATTCTGCTCACGGGCGGAAAAGTGGACGTGGCGGTGTGGCCGGCTCCGGGATCCTCCGCGCAATGCGTGACTCGGTTGTCGGTGAACGGTCCGGATCCGGGCATTACTGATACTCCGTCGCCTGAGTTCCCAGCCCACATCGTGTATGAACCCACGGCCGGGATCCCGTGGAGCGATGGCTCTGGGGCCCACTACCGATTCGTTGTGAAGGGCCGGGCCTTCGCTCCAGGTCTCTCCCAGACGGCCGTGGCTACCAAGACCATCTCGGTGAACGCGGACGGAAGCTTCTACGCCGATTACTGAGATGGACCCGACAAAGTTCGACATCGATATTCAGACGAAGGGGGACTTCAAAGCGGCCCGGGAGCTCAAGAATATCCTCGAGGACGAGGTAAAAGTCCTGAAGCGGTTGGGGCAGGACGCCAGCGAGGCGGAGGCTCGACTCAAGAAGACACAGGAGGTGATGAAGGCCGTGGCCGCGCACGGCCAGGTCAAAGGTGGGTCGGGACTCTCGGGATTCCTCGGAGGACTAAAGGCCCAGGGTGAGAACGTACTCGGATCCCTCAAATCCGGGGCAGTCTCCACCGCCGTTGGTGTCCTCAGTAAGTTGCATGCGGGTTTTCTGGCGGTGGCCGGCGCTACTGCTGGCGCCACCGCGGCGGTGCACGAATGGGCAATCGCTCAAGAGCGCGTCACGATGATGGACGCGGCGCTGGCTCAGCAGGGCCAACTGACTGATGAGAACCGAGAGAAGTATCAGGAGCTGACGTCCCAACTCCAGAAGCTTACGAGCATCGCGGACGAAGAATGGGCGTCCGTCCTGGCCCGCCTCACCCAGTTCGGGTCCGATCCCAAGAGCATTGGGATGGACGCGGATGCCGTGAAGAATTTGGCGGGCATCATGAACGGAGACCTGCAGACGGCCGCCCTGATGGTGGGCAAGGCTCTGCAGGGTAACTTCACTGCCTTCGGCCGACTGGGGATTGCAGTCGACCAGAACGCCACTCAGGCAAAGAAGCTTGAGCAGCTCTACCGCGAACTCGCGGAACGGGGTGGCGGCCAACTGGAGGCCCGGGCGAAAACATTGGTGGGCCAATGGCGAGGGATGAAGCTGGCGTTCTCCGACCTGATGGAGGGTTTGGGGAGCATCATTGCGAACAGTGGTGCCGTTCAGAAAGCACTGGTTTTTCTTACCGATACCTTTGTGAGGTTGGCTGAAGCCATCGGGGCATTATATCCCCGGCTGCAGGGGCTTCAGAACGCTGAACAGAAGACCCTCGACACTCAGGAGGAATTGGAGGCCAGCGCCAAGCGCTACGAGAAGCGTCTGGCGGGCATGAAGCTGGAAGCGGACCGGTTCGCGGATGCCCTCGCTCGGGTGCGCAACGAGTCGGAGGCGATCCGCCGGCGGCAGGATGAGCAAAACAATGCGCGGATGGCCCTGGAGCTCGCCATTGTCGACGATCAGGAGAAACGGGGCGTCATCAAGGCGCCCACGGCCGTCGCTCGTCGCGCGGCCGTTCGCGAGAAGTACGAGCTGCTCAAAGAAGCCGCGCAGTTAAAGAACGACCTGAAGCAGATCCAAGTCAACGCCGACGAGCAGAAGGCCGCTGAAATGCGTGAGGCTCAGACAAGGGCCGAAATCGCCTCATTGGAGCGTCGGAAGAAGATCGCATCGGAGTTCGGAGGAGGGACCCGCGCGGACATGAACCGTGAAATTTCCCGGGTCGAAGGGGAATTGGGAAACGCGCTTCCGGAGCCTCAAGACGCCCCGGGAAAGACGAGATCACAATTGGCGGCTGAGTATCGGGATTACCACCGTCGGGAAAACGCGCGGAAGGCCAACTTGAAAAGGCGGGCGGATGATCTCCGTCGACGCCGGGATTTCTTTTGGCCATCCGGACCCGAGAACCAAGCGGTACTCGATGCGGACCTGCAGCGGGCCAAGGATCGGCTCAAGGATGACTCCGTGGCCGCTGACAAGGCGTCTCGGACGCTTCCTGAGCAGAGCCGGCAGATCGTGGAGGACGCCAAATCCCGGGCAACGGTCGCAGGCTACGGTGCGATGACGGACCGGGTGAAGGGTGAGAGTGCGGCCCAGTTGGTGGCGGCGGCAGCAAAAGCCGCGTCCACCTCCGGTGAGCTGAACGCTTCGTTGATTCTGTCCTTTCGACAGATCGTAGCCAACCACGAGGAGCTGATCCGCCAGAATCGGCTCCTTTTGGATCGCCTGAAAAACGCGCCCGGCCGATGAACACGTGGACCGCCGAAGTGAATGGAGCCGAGAAGCCCTTTGCAGACTGGGGCCTCGGCAGAGCGCAGAGGCAGCTGGTCTCCCAGGGGGTGGATCGATTCGAATTCGCCGCGCCCGCTCTTGGGTTTGATGCAGAGCCGGTGATGGCTCCCGATGCGCCCGTGGTGATCCGCAAAAACGGGGTACCGGTGTTTCGTGGTCGGGTGGCTCAGGTTCCCCGATTTGCGAGTGGAGCGGCCGAGGGACAGCGCTACGTCGTGGCGAACGCGTGGGCTCAATTGGAGCAGTTGGTCTACCAGCAGAATTGGTACCTCCAGGTGGATCCTGAGCACCCCTCAGAAAGCCTTGTGGGCGGCCTCCAGAGCCGCGTGATCCTCTTCCAAGGGGTCAATGGCTCCAAGGTCTCCGTAGGGCAGCAAATCGCCGACGCCATCGAATACGCTGCCTCCTGCGGAGTGGCCATCCAGGTCGCCCCGGACCTGGTCGAGCACTTCCCTGTCACGCCCCCCTTCGATGAGGGGTTGGACATGATCTGCTCGGAGGTGATCCAGAAGGCCCTTAAATGGGCTCCGGACGCCGTGACCTGGTTCGACTACACCACCGACCCTCCAACGTTCCACGCGGCCCGAAGGACGCAGCTGCAGGCCGTTTCTGTGAGCGCCGTAGAAGAGCCGGTGGCGAGCCTCGAATTGGATCCCCGGTATGACCTGGTTGCGCCGGCCGTCGTGCTGAAATTTGAGCGGATCAATACGGTGGACGGCATCTCGTGGAGGCAGGTCATTCGGGACGTCTATCCTGAGGGTGGCTCGGAAAAGGTACCCGGAACTTTGGTTGCCACCATCGACCTGGAGGGCGGCACTGTCAGCCATAGCAGCGCCACGATTGTTTGCCGGCCTTTCCTGCCCGCTTCAGTGGATTGGTGGAAGGCCAGGGAAGCCACCTTTCGGGACTGGAATGTCACCGTGACCAAGTTGTCCGAGAACTTCATTCTCACGAATGAGGAGGGGGTGGAGATGGGGCCGCTCTATCCTGACGGAAGCACCGAGTGGCACGAATGGACCTACGAGGTAGTCAAGGGGCAGGTCGCCCCTTGGATGCTTGGCCCCGGGAAGATCGCAAAAACCATCCAGGTGCAGACCCGGTGCGACTTCGAATGCCAGAAGACGGAAGCCGTGGTGTCGCAGACCAAGAATGTCGTCCACGACAAGCCCCTGACGGCCCGGGTGACGGTAACCAATCTGCCGTCGGGGACCTACACCACACAGGACACCGTGATCTTTGCCGAAGAGGTCCCCGTGGGCATCGCAAAGCAGCTGTACGATGCGGTTGGAATTCTACATTACGAAGGCTCCCTGACCTTGGTAGGGGAAGAGGTGCCAGAAATCGTCGGTCTGGGGCAGCTCCTGAACTTGACCGGGGCACGTCCTGAGTGGGCCTCAGCCAATGCCCTGATCCAGCAGATCAGCGACGACATCGATTCGGGTACCCGCGTTGTTCGGTTTGGACCCCCGGGACACCTGGGGACACCAGACCTGATGGAACTGCTTCGGTTCAACCGGCAGCGGCGGGTCAGCCTGGGGTATGCGTCCCGGTCGACCGGGCAGGGTTCCGGATCCGGGGAAGCCTCCCTGGGAGAGGTAACGGCGAACCACGATTCCGGATCCGGTTCCAGCGGGGTGCCCTCGGTTCTTTCCGTAGCGGAGTATGGGGGGGTGAATCCTATGCTGAACCCAGAACTTCAGGACATCGCTCGGAGCATCAAACTCGACCCCGCAGATCTCCAGGTGCTGCCCATTGGAGAAGGGAACCTGGCCAAGTTCCGGCGCTTCACCCTCATGGGGGCCGGCGGCGTCGAGCGGGACCTGGTCATCCTGTGCCAGGACTTGGGGGAGGTTTAAGGGGGCCTTAAAGCCACCCTCCTGGGGGCGTCAGACACCCTCCCGGAACCTTCGAGTTGCTCAAACCTCTGCCGAAGTTGCTCAAACCTCGCGCGGTTTTACGCTTCAGGCTGTCTTGATCCCCGGCCTGCCGCCCCGGCTCCACTGAAAGACAGGCTAAAGCCTGTACTACAAACGCCCGGTTCGCGCATAAGCGCAGTCCGGTAACGGAATCGCATCCCACGCGCGGAGGTCCAAGGAAGGAAACTTGTCGGGAGACCCCCGTTGGGCGCACCCTGTCGAGGAAATGGCATCCCGCGGAAAGTACCTGAAGAAGGCCCAGGCTCCGGTGGTCGCCGTCCAGTTGGACCTCGATACGGATGGCTTCACCTATCGGAAATGGGGGGCGGTGCAGACCTGCAAGGCGCGCGACTGGCTGGTGAACAACGGCGGCGACACCTACACGGTCGATCAGGAGACCTTTGCACGGACCTATCAGTCGGTGGGACCGGGACTCTACCGAAAGGTGGCGCCTGTCTGGGCGGAATTGACCGATCGGCCCGGGTCGATCCGGACCAAGGAGGGCGAGACCCACTACGAGGCGGGCGCCTATCTGGTGTTCAATCAGGAGGACGGCGGCGACGGCTATGCAGTCTCCGCGGCCAAATTCCGCGAATTGTACGAGGCCGTGCCGTAGGGCCCTCACTGGGTGGGGTGGGAGATGGAAGGGGGAGGGATGGCGTGTCGCCGTCCGTGGACAATTCCGGAGCCACGTGGAAGCGCGAAGCGGAGAGGAAGAACTCCAAGAAGCGCCAGAACCTTGGAAAGACCACGACCCTGACACGAGGGAGGGAAGATCCCCACCCGCGTTTTGGCGCCTTCCATCGCGAAGCGTCTTGGACTGCGGTAGTCCTCTACCGCTTTTCATCCCGGCGGGACACGCCTCGGACTCACCGGACCCCATCCGCACGAACGCCGCCCCGATTCCTCCGGGGAGGACACTGAACCTGTCACCTTATATCGTCCGACGCAGTGCGCGGACGATTCGCCAATCGTCCGACAGTCACTCTTCACATACCTGTGCCTGATGCGAATTTACAAATCCTCCCGCCCTGCGGTACGAACAATCGTGCGACAGACGGTCTGTCGTTGAATCAACTGTTAATCTGAATCGCGCCATGAGTTCCGTTCACTCACCACAAGAGAAGAAGTGGTTGGCTTACGAGCGCGATCACTACGCCAAGAGTAAGTATGATAAGGCGCGGAACGGTTGGCGCATTAAGAAGCACAAGGCGCGGCGTTCCTATCGTCACGCCGCCGATTCTCTGGCGAAGGCAGCAGCCCTTGATGGAGAGTCTGACACCAAGATTTCAACGGTTCAGCGGCGCCGAGTTCGCAGATGGGCTGTTCCATCACTGCGGGAGCGCGTCGCCAGCAAGATTGCGCGGCGAGCTCGGAGCGTCGGAGCGAAGAAAGCCCGACAGAGGAGACACACAATTGCAACATTCACTGCAGCGAACCCGGCATGACATCGCACTTGGCAATCGTTGCGTCCCGTGCGCCGGGTCGCTAAGCTGGGTCTAGCGGGCAGTGCAGGAAGGCTTCAATGTTACCTTGCATCACAGACAGGCAGGAACTCGTTGCAGTGGTCCAACGCGTCATGGACGTGGGATATACCGACGAGGAGATGGTCACGATCATGGACTTGCTGGTGAGGTCCACAGGATGTTCCCATGTGTCCGACCTCATCTTCTGGTCGAAGCGGCCCATGACAGCCGAACAGGTTGTTGACGCTGCGCTTGCCTATCGCCCGATCATATTGGGATCAGGTCATGGCATCGACGGCTAACATCAAAGGGTATATCGCTGCGGAGCGAAACGGAGCCGGCAACTACGCCCTTGGTTGAACAAGCTCGTGGGGACGGCGTAAGGAAACCCATGGGTGACCCCGCTGCTCTCCACTCCACCAGCAAGGTCGGGCTCAGGTTCTGGGCCACCAGGTGACCGCCGTCCAGAAGTGCCGGTCGGTGGCAGTCCAAGTGACCGTTCAGTTCATCCGGTCTCTGCAAAACGCAATCCTGTCCCAAATGCACTGGAGCGCCGCTCTCGAAGTCCTACACGCCTCTACACAACCTTCCGTACAAATCCGGCCAGAAACCGTTGCCCCACGAAACTTTTGGCTGTTGGCGGTGTTAGCAGTTGCGGTCATGAAAACAACCATCGCTGCATTGGCTCTTGTTTGCGCCTCATTCCACTGCGTTGCCGCGGACGCACCAAAACCCACCGATCAGGCGAGCATCCAGGGAACTTGGTTGGCGCAAACAGAGAGCCAGGGCGGCCAGAAGAAGAAGGTGGACTTCCAGTATGTCTTCAAAGGGGATCGACTTGCCTTTAAGGACGAGACTGGTAAGGAGATAAAATACTCCTTCAAGTTGGACACCACCAACAAACCCAATCTTCTTGTAATTCAGCCAGCGGAGTCACCTACCAGTTCGACGCCCGTCAGTGTTGCGTATGCGTTGGAAGGGGATTCGTTGACGATTGTGGTCGCAGCTCCTGGGACTCTCCCCACGGATATATCAGACAAGAATGGTCAGGAGTTGATCCTTTGTAGGCGAAAGAGCCCATGAGAACGACTGACCCGATCCGTCCTCAAACGGGAAGCAGCCGATTGGCCCGGAAGCGAAATTTGTTATTTTGGGCGTCTGGATTCCGTCGCTGAACCTCCAATTAGGCTCGGTGCCTCGCGTGTATGAGGTCGCCAGGAAAAGTGGTCGTCATTCTCATCGTTCTCCTTCTGGAACTCGCATGGGTTGTTCGACCGGTCGTCTCCCATGGAGATGTCCTTGAGGTATCTTATCGGCGGGAAGAGCGCTTGGACTTGCAGTGGGCGTGGGTTCGTGACCGATCGCAAGAATCGAAAGCTCGCTACGATTCGGAGGTTCGGCTCCTCGAAAGGCATATTGCCAGGAGAGACAGTCTATTTGTTGCGGTTGCGCTCATGGCCAACGCATTCGGGATTTATTGGTTTTGGCGATGCGTACCCGACGGGGGGCCGGGCTAAGGTAAGGGTGGATTGCCGCCAAGCGAGGTGAAGCCGGCCCCGCGGTGGTTGGAGTCGGCGGGAGTAGCTTTAGAGGATACGTCGGGCGTCGACGGCCTGGACGTGACGTCAGGGGAGTAGGCGCGCTGAAACGCGGCGAAGGGTAACGGTTGGAGATCGGAACAGTTCAGGGCTCTCCGCGTCGAGTTCGGAACACCCTCAATAGCCTTCCCAATCCGGGCTCGCCGGATACCGTCGGCGCATGCGCGTGCGGAACCTTTTTCCGGGGAGCTGGTACGTTTCGGACGGGACCCATTCCCTGCTGGCGGGCTGCCCCCCGGAGATCGTGAAGGTGCTCCTTCAGGAGAAACTGTCCCCGCCCCAACACGTGCTCCTTCCCGACGTCCCGGTCAGCCATGGGGAATCGCAGGTGGCGGTGGAGTTTCCGCTGTATCATCACCTGTTCTGGAACGGGGCGCGTCCCGGTGCGGAGCCGATGCAGCTGATTGGCGGTGCCCGGCGGGTGCAGGCGGCCGCGGACCTGCTGAATCTGACCCTGTTTGGCCCCACCGAGGAGGAGATGGAGGACTGGGGGTTGTCGGAGGACAAGGCCCTGGCCCTGGCCCGCGAGACGCGGTGGTTCCAGATGAAGGACGCCCACGGGAAGCCGGTTCCCTTTGAGTCCCTGATCACGCAGGCCGTGCTGGAGGAGGAGCCCGTGGACCTGGGGTGGGTGCGGATCAGCCGGGTCCGGACCAACGTGTTCCGGTTCACGCCCCCGGAAGGCGATCCGGTGGAGGTGGACCTGACGCCGGAAAGCACGCAGCTCCCGCCGTATCCCGTGCCCTTCGATCTGGTGCCGACCACGCTGGTCAAGCTGGGTGTGGAGGTTCTGGGTGGGGCCACCGGGTTTACGCCCACGCAGCCTTCGTGCGGGTTGGCCCTGTGCTTCAACGGACAGTACCTGCTGATCGATGCGATTCCCTACCTCAACCACCATCTCCGCGCCCGCGGCATCTCGCGGAACCAGGTCCAGGCCCTGTTCCTCAGTCACATTCACGACGATCACTGCAACCTGATCTCCTTCCTGCTCTACAACCGCCGGATCCGGGTGCTCACCACCCCGCTGATCTATCGGATGATGCTGCGGAAACTGTCGCTCACCCTGGATCGTCCGGAGGAGAGCCTGCAGGAGTACTTTATTTTCATCCCGCTGACGCCGGGAGTGGAAACGAACTTTTTCGGACTCCGCATCACGGCGCATTACTCCAGTCACTCGATTCCGACCATCGGGGCGCGGTTTGAGACGGTGCATGACGGCGTGGACTACCGGATCTCCTTCAGTGGCGACACGCAATCGCTGGCGGATTTGCGGCGGATGCAGAAGGCGGGTGTGATCAATCAGGACCGGTTTCTGGAGATCGCCGCGCCCTACCGACAGCCTGCGCAACTCCTCATTGCGGACGGTGGCGAGGGATCGATCCATGGCGATCCGGCGGATGCCCTGGAGTCGCCGGCCGAGCGGATCGTGTTCATGCACATGGACCGCCTGTCGGACACCTTTGACGCGCACTTCACCTCGGCGTCGGCGGGGAAGCGGTTCGTGCTGCTCCCGGGGGAGACGGATTACTACCTGACGCGGACCATTGAGTTCCTGCTCGAGTACTTCCCGGAAATGCCGCCCATGTGGATTTCCAACCTGTTGGCGAACCAACGGGTCATGAAGTACAACGCCGGGGATGTGATCATCCGGGAGGGCGTTCACAGCGACGGCCGGGTGTACATGCTCCTGACCGGGCACGCCTCGGTGGTCCACCATGATGGACGTCAGAAGGCGCATCTGGCCCAGATGGAGGCCGGGGAGATCATCGGCGAGATGTCCATCATCATGGGCCAGGGCATCCGCAACGCCTCGGTCGTGGCGGTGAGTCCGGTGATTGCCACGGCCTTCTCGGAGGTCGCGTTCCGGGAGTATGTGTATCACCAGAATTTGGAGGGTCGGCTTAAGCGACTTTGGCAGCACCGGGAGCTGCTACAGTCCCTGCCCTACCTGCGAAGCCTGCAGCAGCCGATCATTCGGGAGATCGCACGGCAGGTGACCCTCGAACATCTTCCCGCCCGCACGGCGCCGCGTCCGCTGAAGTCCGTCGGCGATCCGTTCAGCCTGATCCTGCCGTTGGGTGTGGATCTAAAGCTCTCGAGGGACGGGGAGGAGTTCGCGGTTCCGGCACACTCTGTGCCGGTGCTGTGTAGTCCGGGCGTCTCGCTCATTTCGGAGGCGGAGTTCCAGTACCTGCAATTGAGCGCGAAGCAGGCCGCGGATCTGCGGACCCGGATTCCCGCCTTCCGCTTCCTGTGGGAGGAAGTGCTCCACCTGCCGCTGCCGCACCGGGTTCGCGCCCGGGAATCGGCGTAGCCGCTAGTTTTTCGCCGCGGCGGGCACGAGTTTCCAGACCTTGCCGCGCCCCGGGGTCAGGCCGGTGGAGCCATTGGTCAGGACGTACAGTTCCCCATCATTGTCCTCGCCGAACGCTACGACACAGCCATAGGGGCGTCCGACGCGGATCAGTTCGACGGTCCATGGGGCATTGTCCGCGGTTGGGCGCGCCGCGAAGAGGCGTCCCTGCGGCTGGCCCTGTGTGCCACTCCAGTCGCCATACACGTAGGTGCCGGCGAGTTCCGGGATGGCTTTGCCGCGGTACCGGTACCCGCCGGTGACACTGATGCCGAGGGCCTCGGGATCGTTCTTCCAGGCGCTCACGTTTTTATAGACGGCGACAGGATCGAGCAGGGGTTCGCCGCGAAGTCCCTTCTCCGGACGGCTCGTGGGAGCCAGCTCCGGATGTGCGCGATTGAACCCCTCAAATCCCTCCCGTAGCGGCCACCCGTAGTTCCCGCCCTTGCGGATGATGTCCACTTCCTCCCAGCGCATTTGTCCCACATCGGCGACGAACAGCTCGTGGGATCCGCCCCGGTCGAAGGAGAGGCTCCATGGATTGCGAACGCCGTAGGCGAAAATCTCGGGCAGACCGTCGCGTCCGTCGGCAAAGGGATTGTCGGAAGGAATCCGATAGGGCGTGCCGCGGGCTGGGTCGGGTCCGCTGACGTCGATGCGGAGAATCTTCGCCAGCCGGGTCTTGAGGTTCTGTCCATTGCCCTCGGGCGCGTGTCCGTCCCCGATGTCGCAGCCCACCGGGCCGCCGCCGTCCCCGACGGACATGTAGAGGTATCCGTCGGGACCGAAGGCGATGCGTCCTCCGTTGTGATTGAAGTAGGGTTTGTCCACTTCCAGCAGGATCCTTTCGGAGGCCGGATCCACCTGCGGCGGAAGTCCAGCGGGCAGGGAGAATTCGCTGAGCCGCAGGGTGCAATCGAAGTTGGTCGGGACACCGGCCCGTCGGGGAGCGGTGTAAACCGCGAAGATCCGGCGGTTGGTTTCGAATCCCGGGTGCAGGGCCAGGCAAAGAAGTCCGCGCTCGTCGAAGGTGCCGTGGTTGATCGCGGAAAGTCGGTTGGTCAGCGAGAGCGCCGGTGTAGCGGTAAGGGTCCCCTTCGAATCCAGATAGCGTACCACGCCGATCTGGTCGGCGATCAGGGCGCCGCCGCCCTTGAGGGCGACGAACGACATCGGGGAGGTGAGTCCCTCCGCCACAAGTTGCAATCCGGCAGAGGTGCTGGCGGGCGCTGCGTTTGAAACGACCCCGGTGCCAAGCGGCAGCATGGCCAGGAGGGTCACGAAGAGATTCTTCATGGGTCCGGGAATCGGAGCACAACCCCTCCCGCGGTGCAATGAGGGCGGATTTGTCCGGACCGGTGCGTGATCTCCCCTTGGGCAAACCGGTCCGGTATCCGTTTTGTAATCCTCGCGACAGGCGGGGGTAAGTCCGTGGGAGTTGACTTCGACCGGGTCAGCGCCCGCGTCATGAAATCACCGTCCAACCCCGATTCCGGATCTGCCGCGCGAAGGCGCGGGCCGAACCATTCCACCCTGCCCGTCCCAGCTCTCCCGCTGTCGTTGCCAACGTCGGGACAGAAGATTTCCCCGATTCCGCCCCGATTGATGTCCACGCGCCCCCTGCCTCCCCGGGGCCGGTGTTCCTGCGGGTGATTGGAGGTTAGAGCCTGTCCGAATACTCAGAGGGGTCCTGTTTTCGCGGAAACGGTCCGATGGCGAGGCGCGAGGAGGGAGCATACCCGCAGGGGTCTGTGACCGACGAGTAACGAAGCCAGCGGACCGTTTCCGCGAAAACCCTCCGGGCGGCGGTTCTTTTGCCGGTGGCCTGCGTTGGGTCGG
>JAXMHR010000018.1:0-107239 GCA_046346705.1 Verrucomicrobiota bacterium
CAGCACACAGGCCCAAGCCCCCACCCCGGGATTTCCGCGGCATCCCCCATCGGTGTGGATCACCACCTCGGGCCACGTCGCCGGATCACGCCCCTTCACGGTCACGACACGACTTCCGTTCCGACACCCTCATCGGTGAAGATCTCCAGCAGCATGGAGTGCGGAATTCGACCATCGATGAACTGAACCTTTTCCACGCCGGACCGAATCGCCGCCACGGCACTGTCCACCTTCGGGATCATCCCCTTGTCCACGACTCCGGCGCGCTTGAGCGCATCAACCTCCCCGATGCGCAGATGGGAAATGAGCGTGGACGGATCCTTGGGATCCTGCATCAAACCCGGGACATCACTCATGAAAACCAGGCGGCGCGCCTTGAGGGCGATCGCGGTCATGCCCGCAGCGACGTCCGCGTTGCAGTTGTAGATCCGGCCGTCCTCTCCGCGGGCCGTCGGACTGATCACCGGGGTGAATCCCCGCTCCAAACAGTCGATCAGCGGCGCCGTGTTTACGTGGATCACTTCCCCGACATATCCGGGGTCCAAACGCTCGCCCGAAGACCCGGTCAACCACAGCTTCCGGCAGGTGAAGATGTCCGTACCCGCGAATCCCTGGGCCAGTCCCCCGAGACGGTTGATGGTATTCACGACCTCCGGATTGATCTCGCGCGACAGGACCCGGTCCACAATCTCCACCGAGGCCGCGTCGGTCACCCGCTGCCCTTGGACAAAGGTGGTCTGAATACCCGATTGATCCAGCGCCCGCGTGATCGCCTTGCCGCCCCCGTGCACCACCACGGGGTTCACCTCGACCGCCTCGAGGAACACGACGTCGCGGGCAACACCCTCCCGAACCGCTGGGTCCGGGGAATCCATGAAGGATCCGCCATACTTCACCACGAAAGTCGCCCCGGCGAATTTTTGGATGTACGGAAGCGCCTCCAGCAGCGTTGCAGCCTTGGTGATGAGATCTTGCATGTTCGGTATCCTTCGGACGGCGGCCATCGACCCCGGTTCACAAAGGAGCGTGCGCGAATGCTCGTACGCGCGATCCCGTTCGGTCAACGCCAACGCCGGCTATCCCCCGAGAGTCGTCGGATCCGTGACATCGCCCTTGTTGAAATCCACGTAGGCCTCGGTCAGATCCCCGGCATACAGGACCGCCGCGCCCTTCCCGAGATCGAGGCGCACATGGAGGTCGAATTCCTTGGGCGCGACCGCCGCGCACAGGGAGCGAAAACTCGCCCGGGTGGGCTGTCCGCGCTTCAGGCTCCAAAGAATCTTCCGGCTGCCCGGAGCACTGTAGCCGATGTCTACCCGGTCCTCGGAGACCACGGCCGGACTGTATCCGAGGGCGTCAATGATGCGCCCCCAATTCGGGTCGCCGCCGTGCCAGCTCGTCTTCACCAGCGCGCTGTTGCCCACCGCGCGGGCGGCCGCATCCGCCTCGGCAATGGAGCGCGCGCCTGAAACCCGAACCGTGACCACCCGGTGGACCCCTTCGCCATCGCGAACAATCATCTTGGCGAGCTCCAGGCAAACATGGGTCACCGCCTCCTGAAACTTTCGGAACTCCGGACTGCGGAGTCCCAGCTTCGACATCCCGGAACGTCCATTGGCGAGCAGCAGGACCGTGTCGTTGGTGCTCATGTCGCCGTCGACGGTGATGCGATTGAAGCTCAGCGCCACCGCCTCCCGCAGCGCAGCCTGCAAGGCCCGGGATTCGACCGCGGCATCGGTCGTCAGGAAGGCCAGCATCGTGGCGTGCAGTCCGGACGGCAGCGCCGCGGGGCGCGCCCCGTTGGCGCTCATTCCGGGTTGGATCATCCCCGCCCCCTTGCACATTCCCCCGAGTCGAACCAAGCGCTTGCCCAGCCGAAACTGAATGGCGATCTGCTTCGGCCGCGAATCGCTGGTCATGATCGCCTCGGCGGCCTGATCCGCATGTTCCGGAGTTCGCCCCAGAATTCGAGCCGCGGCCGAAATCCCGTTCCGCACCTCCTTCATCGGAAGCGCTACCCCGATGCGCCCGGTGGAACCCACCAGGCAAAGACCGTCGCCGATTCCCAAGGCCCCTTCGGCGAGTCGGGTCATTTCCAGGGCGTCCTTCATCCCCTGCCGCCCGGTGCAGGCATTGGCATTGCCCGAGTTGATCACCACCCCCTGGGCCGTGCCCTTCGCGACCCGCGCCACGCAGACCTTTACCGGCGCGGCACAGACCTGGTTGGTCGTAAACATTCCCCCCACGGAACAGGGGACGTCGGAGACCAGCAACGCTAGATCCCGCTTGGGCCCCTTGTTGGAACCCTTGCCTGTGCCCAGGCGCTTGATATCGCAAAAGACGCCGCCGGTTTGAAAGCCTTCCGCAGCCACGACCCCGCCCGGGATTTGCTCAAAACTCAGTTTCACGGCCGCGGATGAACTCACAGTCCGCGGCCGACGCAATCGGGAAATGCAATTCGAACCGCCGGAACCCATCGCAGCGTCGAGGACAGGCTGTATTCCCCCGCCGCAACTCCGTTCCCTCGGGAAATGGATTCCAACCTTCGCACGGCAAAGGATATGCTACTTTTTCCCATTCTTATGCCGCCGAAGCGAACGAAACTGGCGCCGCCGACCGGTCCAATCTTGAGGAAACAGACGGGGCCGTCGCTCCAAGTCCTGCCCTCCTGGACCTGGGCGATGCTGCTGACGTCGTTCCTGGTGGCATTCCGGACGTGGTCCCAGCCGGCGAACGGATTGCTTCGGGAAGTTTACGAGGGCATCGGCGGAACCGCAGTCAGCGATCTGACCTCGGCCCCCTCCTTTCCCAACTCCCCCACCAGCACCGGATATGTCACCGACGCCTTCGAGGCGCCCACGGATGTTCTGGAGAATTACGGCCAGAGGCTCCGGGGTTACCTGGTTCCCCCGGTGACGGGAAACTATACCTTCTGGATCGCCTCCGATGACGGGGGAGAACTCTGGCTCAGCACCACGGCGTCGCCCGCGGAACGAACCCGCATCGCCACCGTCAATGGCTGGACCTCCTCCCGGGAATGGACCCGCGAGGGGAACCAGCAATCCGCGCCGATTCCCCTGAAGTCCGGCCAGATCTATTACGTGGAGGCCCTGATGAAGGAAGGCGGCGGCGGGGATAATCTTGCCGTTCGCTGGCTGCGTCCGGACGGCGTGGATGAAGCCCCGATCCCTGGTTCACGTCTCCTGCCCTGGGGCGTGACGCTCAGCAAGCCGAAGATTGTTCGCGAGCCCCAGAACATGACAGCCGTGGAAGGCCTGACGGCCCGGTTCGATGTCCAGGTGGATCCCCTTGGGCCAGCCCTGTTCCAATGGCTGCGCAACGGCGAAGTCATCCGTGGAGCCACGAACAGTGTTCTCGAGTATTTCCCGGTTTCTCTCGCCGACCAGAACGCGCGATTTTCCGTCAGCCTGACGAACCAGTACGGGGGCACCCTCTCCGCCGAAGCCGTGTTGACGGTCGCCCCGGACACAACGCGCCCCGCCCCCCTCCTGGCGGAGAATCGGAACGCCCAAACGGTTCGGGTCCTGTTCTCCGAGCCGGTCTCGGAGAACTCCCTTCAACTGCCCAACGGCTTCCAGATCAGCGGCGGTATCTCCGTTCAATCCATTTCCCTGGATCCAGATGGAAGAAATGTCCGGCTGACGGTCTCCCCCCTCACGTTCGGCGCGAATTACGATCTGACGATCAATCAGGTCACCGACCGTGCGGGCACACCCAATCCGGTCGTCCCGAACACAGTGCTTCGGTTCACCGCCTTGGAGTATGTGCCCACGGATCTCGGAAGCCCGTCTATTGCGGGCGGAGTGGTTCGGATTGACCCGGCGAGTTTCAACGTGCGCGGTGCGGGAGCGAGTTTCGGAAGCACTTCCGACGAGTTCCAATTTGCCGCGGAGGAACGAACGGGAGATTTCGACATCCAGGTTCGTCTCGCCGGCATCGATGGCACCGACGCCTTTCTCCGGGCGGGACTGATGGCCCGCGAGCGCATGGACTCCGGAGCCCGCTACGCCGCCGTCTTTTCCGGCTCCTCACAACTCGGATGCTTTTTCGAATCCCGGAACCCCGCAGGGACCGCCCCGGTTCCCGCCACACTTCGGGGTGGGTTTCCCGTCAATGGATCGGAAACATGGCTTCGCCTGCGGCGTTCAGGAAACACCTTCACAGGATTCTCCAGCCTGGATGGGAGAACATGGACCACCCTGGGATCGACCGCACTCCCGTCCGCACCGGCAACCCTGTTTTTCGGGATGGCTGTTTCCAGCCAGAACCCAAACCAGGCGAACACGGCGCTCTTTCGGGATCTGGGACCGGTCGTCCAGACGACGGTGGGCCCCCTCGTCCGGGACCGCGAGACTCCCGGCCCGTTTGTCCGATCCACGGGCCTGGTTTTCTCGGAGATCATGTATCATCCCCGCAGCAGTGGCTCCGGACCCGACCTCGAGTTTCTCGAGATCTATAATGCGGGATCCATCTTCGAAGACCTTTCCGGATTCCGAATCACGGGCGAGGTGGATTTCACATTTCCCGAGGGAACCCTGATTCCCGCCGGCGGCTATCGGGTGGTGGCGGCGGATCCCGCGGCGCTCAAAGCCGCCTATGGAATCCAGGAGGTTTTGGGCCCCTATTCCGGACATCTCCCCAATGAGGGAGGCCTCGTTCGACTCCGGACGAAACAGGGCGACACTCTGTTTGAAGTTGAGTACGGCACCTCCGCCCCATGGCCCGTGTCTGCGGATGGAGCAGGTCATTCCCTGACCCTTGCACGCCCCAGCTACGGCCCGTCCGATCCGAGGGCCTGGTACGCCAGTGTCGAAGCCGGAGGCACTCCCGGAGGCCCGGAAGTTCTCCGCCCCGATCCCCTCGATGCCCTGAGAATCAACGAACTTCTCGCCCATACCGACGAACCGCAGGTGGATTTCGTTGAGCTGTTCAACGCCGGAAACTCCGAGCTCGACCTCTCCGGATGCATCCTCACGGATGACATTCAAACGAATCGATTCCGAATCCCGTCCGGTCCCCCACTGGCCGCCCGTACCCACCGGGTCTTTGACCAGAATGCACTGGGATTCCGATTGAAGGCGTCAGGGGAAACCCTGTTCCTGCTCCGTCCCGACGGCAGGCGCGTCCTGGATGCCATCCGCTTCGGTGCCCAAGAGAATGGCGTCGCATTTGGGCGTCAACCCGACGGCACCGGTTCCCTTCGCCGCCTCGCTCAACCCACCCCGGGAGCCGCCAACGCATCCTGGCGACAGGAGGACGTGGTCATCAGCGAACTCATGTACCACCCCATCAGCGGCGATGACCGGGACGAATACGTTGAAATCCACAACCGTACGGAACGGACCCTCGACCTCAGCGGATGGAAGTTTACCAGTGGCATCAGCTTCCAGTTCCCCGCGGGAACCCAGATCCCTCCGGCCGGGGATCTGGTCGTGGCGAAGGACCCGGTTCACCTCCGCTCGAAGTACCCCCAACTGAACTCCGGAAATACGTTTGGAGGATTTTCAGGAACGCTCTCGGGCCGGGGTGAACGCATCGCTCTAGCCAAACCGGATGACATCCAAACGACCAATGACGTCGGGGTCATCAGCACTTCGCGAATTCATATCGACGTTGCCGAGGTGACCTACCTCGACGGCGGCTCCTGGGGCACTTGGTCCGACGGCGGCGGTTCCAGCCTGGAACTGACGGACCCCAATGCCGACCCGTTCCAGGCCTCCAACTGGGCCGACTCGGATGAATCCGCCAAAAGCGTATGGACGGAAGTTTCGCTGACCGGAAGGCTCGACAACGGAAACGGCAATTTTCCACCCAACCAGCTTCAAGTCACCCTCCAGGGAGGCGGGGAAGCCCTTGTGGATGACGTGGGCGTCTTCCGGGCCGGCAGCCAGGTCAACCTCGTGAGCAATCCGGGATTCGAATCCGGTTCCGGCGCGACAGCATCCAGTTGGACGTTTCAAGGCAATCATGCCGTGTCCTTCGTGCAATCGACAGACGCCGCCGCCGGCAACCGCTGCCTCCACATCAAAACTCAGGCGCGCGGAGACACTGGATTCAACCGGATCCGGACTCCGCTCGCGGCGGGGCTGTCAGACGGTTCCTCCGCGACCCTGCGAGCCAAGGTCCGCTGGGTTCGCGGATGGCCGGAGGTGCTGTTCCGCATTCGGGGCAACTGGCTCGAGATGCCGGTCTCTATCTCGGTTCCCGAGAACCTCGGAAGTCCAGGCCTCCCCAATAGCCGTCACACGGACAATGCCGGTCCGGCCATCTCCGAGGTGACTCACTCTCCCGCACTTCCCGCCGCCAACGAACCGGTCCTGATCACCGCCCGAGTTGCGGATCCAGACGGAATCTCCGTGGTCCGCGTCCTGGGACGCGTGGACGGGGGCGCTTCCACAATTTCCCAAACCCTTCGCGACGATGGAACCTTGGGGGACGCGGTCGCCGGAGACGGAATTTACACCGGCACCCTTGCCGGAAGGGCGGCAGGAACCGTCATCGCGTTTCGGATTGAGGCGACGGACAGTGCCTCCGCTCCCGGGAATTCGAAATATCCTGCCGACCACCCCGCGCACGAATGCCTTGTCCGATGGGGAGACCCGATCCCCTTCGGAACGTTCGGGCACTATCATCTATGGACTTCCGCGGCGACCCGAAACGCGCGCAACGCCTCGTCGCCGCTCAACAATCTGTTCCGCGACACGACGTTCGTTTACGGAAACAGCCGGGTCATCTACGGTGCCGGTTTCAAGGACAAGGGGAGCCCCTTCAAGGGCGGCGCCGGGGACTGGTACGTGACCCTGCCCGAGGATCAACCCCTTCTCGGGACCGGCGAGTTGGTGCTGGCCTCAACGGGCAACAATGGAAGCGACACCACCAATCTGCGGGAGCAGGTCTGCTTCTCCATCGCGCGCGCCCTGGGAGCAGGCTACCTCCACCGCCGTTACGCCCGACTCTACATGGACGGCAGTGCGTTCCGCGACATCATGGAGGACACCGAGGAACCCAACGGCGAGTATGCCAACAGGTTCTTCAGCCAAGGGAGCCATCCGGAACTCTACAAAATCGAGGACTGGTTTGAGTTTCAGGACGACGGCATCTCCTTCAACAACGTGGATGCCACCCTCGAGCGGTTCACCACTCCCCCGGGGGTTGCGGGTGCTCCTCTCAAGCCGGCCCGATACCGTTGGAGCTGGCGAAAGCGTGCCATCGATGACTCCTCAAACAACTTCACCAACCTTCTCCAACTCGTGGAAGCGGCCAACGCTCCCGCGAGCAACTATCCCGGAAGCGTGTTCGAGAGTGTCGACGTCGATCAATGGATGCGGACCTTCGCCTTCGAACGGATCGTGGGAAACTGGGATTCCTACGGCCTGGGACGCGGCAAAAACATGTATGCGTACCGGCGGGATGGTCTTCCTTGGAAGCTGTTCCCCTGGGATGTGGACTTCGCCCTCGACGGTGGAGGAAACGGACCGACGGACAGCCTCTGGGGCTCGGGAGATCCAGCAATCCAACGGATGTTCGACGACTTCGCGATCCGGCGCCGGCTTTGGCAGGCCTACATCGATGCTGTGAATGGTCCCCTGCTCCCGGATCAGGTCGCGGCACAGGTCAGTTCCCGGGCGGATGCCCTTCGCAACAATGGCGTCCCGACCACCGACAACAATGGTGCCCGGACGTACCTGGAAGTCCGGCGCCAGACGATCCAAAATGCCATCAAGGCCAACGATGTCCCGGCCCTGGAAATCACCAGCAACGGCGGGCGCGACGTGACCACGGGCGCCTCATCCGTTGTTCTCACCGGAAACGCGCCCTTGGCTCTGGCGGGATTGGCGGTCAACGGCGTTCCCTATCCCGTCCAGTGGACCGGCTACACGACCTGGCGAATGACCGTCCCGCTGACCCAGCAGACCAACCCACTTCAGATCACCGGCCTGGATCGCTTTGGCAACCCGCTCAGCGGGTACTCGGATTCCATCACAGTCAACAGCACTGGACTGATTCCCAAGGCTGAAGATTTTGTAACGCTGAACGAGATCCAGTACGACCCTCTGGCCCCCAACGCGTCCTTCGTCGAGCTGGCCAATACATCCACCTCCACGCCGTTCGACCTGTCCGAGTTCCGCCTCGACGGAATCGGATACACGTTTCCCAGCGGATCCATCCTCGCCGCCGGCGGCTATTTGGTGCTCGCCCGCGACCGCGCGGCATTTGCCTCGGCCTACGGTCCCTCGATCGCGGTATTTGGGATTTTCCCCGGAAGCCTCGACAACGACGGGGAACGGCTCTCCCTGGTGCGACCCGATCCCACCGGTGGCACCAACGAAACCATCGTGGACGAGATTCGTTACGGAAACCGCTATCCGTGGCCGACCAACGCCGCGGGACTCGGATCCTCCCTGCAGAAGATCGATTCAACCCAGGACAGCCGCCGTCCCGGCAACTGGGCTGCAGCGGCGCCGGAGCTCCCCAATCGCGCGACGCCCGGCGCACGCAACTCGGTGCAGGCGCCCCTCCCCCAGCTCACCGGACTCTGGCTCAACGAGATTCTGCCCAACAACATCTCGGGCCCCACGGACAACGCCTCCGAACACGATCCCTACATTGAACTCTACAATGCGGGGACGAATGCCGTGAATCTCGCGGAGTTCTTCCTGACCGACGACCCGGATCTGCCGGAGAAGTGGAGATTCCCCGACGGGTCGATGCTCGACCCCCGGCAATTCCTGGTCGTCTGGGCGGATGGACAGGTCTCGCAATCCACCCTGACAAGCCCCCACACGAGTTTTCGCCCTGCACCCTCCGGGGGAAGCATTTCCCTCGTCCGGCGACTTGGAACCCCGGCCGTTCCCGCAGTGATGGATTTCCTGGAATACGGAGCCATCAGCGCCAATCGGAGTTTTGGATCCATTCCTGACGGGGATCCCTTGAGGCGCAGATATTTTGATTTCGTCACCCCCGGTGCCTCCAACAATCCCGCTGTCCCCAACGTCCACGTCACCATCAATGAGTTCATGGCGGCCAACACCGCATCGATGGCGGATCCTGCGGACGGCGATTTCGAGGACTGGTTTGAACTCTTCAATTCCGGATCGGAGTCCGTCGATCTATCCGGATACTACCTCACTGATTCCCTTTCGAACTGGAATCAATTCCGGATTCCGTCCGGAGTCATCCTCCCCCCCGGAGCATACCTTCTGGTCTGGGCGGACGGCGAGCCGGGCCAAAACTCCATCTCCAATGGCGATCTCCACGTGAGCTTCAAACTCTCGGCGACCGGCGAGGCCATTGGCCTCTTCGACCCCAACGGCCGGCTCGTCGATGGCTTCGAATACTCCGCTCAAAAGGATGACGTCTCCTTCGGGCGATTTCCGGACGGTGCGCCGGAAGCGCTGGTGGAACTTGACGCGCCGACTCCGCGGGGTCCGAACGCGATCGCGGGCGGGAATCTGCCGCCCATCCTCAGTCCAATTGGAAACCGCGAGGGAGTGGAACAGACCCTGATCACATTTCGCGTGCAGGCGTCGGATCCGGACCCAAAGCAGGTGCTTCGGTTTGGCTTCGGATCTGACGTACCCCCGGGCGCATCCATTGAACCGGAGACCGGCCTATTCACTTGGACCCCCACCGAGTCCCAGGGGCCGGGAGTTTACTGGGTCACCCTTCGGGTCACGGATAACGGCGTCCCGGCCCGGACGACCTCAGAACGGATCCAGATCACCGTCGCCGAGTCCAATGAACCGCCATCCTTGGACCCTATCGCCGAGCAAGCCATCGACGAGGGATCGACATTGACGTTCACCGCAACGGCAACGGACCGGGATATCCCCCGGCAAACGCTGAGATTCACCCTTCTGAATCCTCCTTCCGGTGCCGTCGTGGACGAAAAGACCGGCGACTTCCGCTGGACGCCCACGGAATCCCAAGGGCCCGGCACGTTTCCGATCACCCTCCGCGTCACGGACGATGGAACACCCCCGCTTTATGATGAGGTGACCATTCCGATCTCCGTCCGGGAAGTGGACAATCCTCCGGAAATCGTCCGGCTATCCCCCATCACGCTCCGGGAAGGGCAGCGATTGGTGGTCACCAACCGGGCTGCCGATCCGGATTCCCCGCCTGCCCCCCTGCGATTCAGTCTTCCTGCCGGCGCACCGGATGGAGTCGCTCTCGACCCCGTCACCGGTGTCCTCACGTGGAACACCCGCGAGCAGGACGGTCCGGCCAGCCTTGAACTCCTGATCCGAGTCACCCAGGCGGCAGGCTCACCGCTCTCCGATCAGTACCTTCTTGGAATCACCATCGAGGAGGAAAACCAACCCCCAACTCTCGATCCGATCGGGGAGATCTCCGTCGAGGAGGGAGGGTTCGTATCGATGACGGCACAGGCCCGCGATGGCGACCTTCCGCCCCAATCGTTGACCTATTCCATTGAGGCACTGGGAACGTCGGCACAAATCGACGCAGTCACCGGCCTGTTCCAATGGCAAACGGACCCGGACGCCGGAGCGACGACCAATCATTTCCTCCTCCGGGTGACGGACAGCGGCCCGGATCCTCGAAGCGCATCACAACCCTTCACGGTCATTACGGTGCCCCGCTTTCGGGTCGTGATCAGCGAGGTCATGTATCGGCCGACGAAGGCCCGCGCGGAATTTGTCGAACTCAGCAATCCCTCCACGAAGACCCCCTGGAATCTCGGCGGTCTGGTCCTTTCCGGAAACCAGATGAACTTCACCTTCCCAGAGCCCTTCATTGTCTCCCCGGGTGCTTCGGTCTGCGTGGTTCGGGACCTCGCCGCATTTCGAGATGCTTATGGGCCGGTTCCCGTCGTCGCCGGGGTCTGGACGGGCGATCTCGGGGCCGGTGGGGATCATCTCCAACTCCACTTCCCGTCCACCAGCTCCGGTCCGGAAGCCCTGAATGAATTCCGTTATGAAGCCGCCGCGCCGTGGCCGTCGGAATCCCGCGAGAATGGCGCGTCGATCCAGGTTGTGGACGTTCGACGGGACAATTCCCGTGTCGGAAACTGGTCGTCCACCGTTTCATACAACGGGCCGAGGAACCTCGTTTCGATGACCAACGAATGGCGTTACTTCCAGTCCGGCTCCCTGCCGTCCCCATGGCGGCTCGCCGACTACGCCGATGGCGCATGGCCGGTCGGGCGCGGACTGCTTTACGTGGAAACCGCACCGCTCCCGGCCCCCAAATCAACCGCACTGACGCTTGGCCAAAATGCCTACTATTTCCGGACCGAGTTCAATCTTCCCTCGGTTCCCTCCGGAGCCCATCTCGTTCTCAACACCGTCGTCGACGATGGCGTCGTCCTTTACCTGAACGGAACCGAGCTCTTCCGGCAGAATATCGATCCCAACTCGGTGGTGGACTTCAGCACGGCTGCCTCCCTCGTGGACAACGCCACATTGACCGGGCCGTTCGTTCTGCCTGCGGATCTCCTCGTTAAGGGACGCAATGTTCTCGCGGCGGAAGTGCATCAGGTGAGCGGGACCAGTTCCGACATCGTCTTCGGGTGTTCCCTGGACCTCGAAGGCGGATCCGTACCCGCGTTCACTCCCGGCACGAGCAACAACGTCGCCCTCGCGTTGCCCGAGTTCCCCCCGATCTGGATCAGCGAAGTCCAGCCGCGCAATCTTCATGGTGTCGCTGGCGCCGACGGCGTCCCCAGGCCCTGGATCGAACTCGTCAACCGAGGAGACACCGCCGTGAGCCTTGAGGGATGGACTCTGAGCAATTCCGCCGGGAATCCGGCACTCTGGCCGTTTCCCGCCGGGACCGTGCTCCCCCCCAACAGTCACACCCTGGTCTTTGCCGATGCCCGCCCCGAGGCCGGAACTTCCACGGAATGGCATGCGGGATTTGGCCTGGATCCCCTCTCAGGCGTGGTTCTCATCTCCAGGCCGCAGCCCGGCGGACTCGGCGTCGTGGACTACCTGCGCTATTCGAATGTTCCCGAAGATCGATCCGCCGAACCCGACCCCGACGGTCCCGCAGGTGCCAGCCGGGTTGCGAATCCGTCTCCGGGGTCCAGCAGTGCACCGAACCAGCCGCCGGTATTCAACGCGCTCCCGAAGCTGTTCGCGACACCGGGTAACCTCCTCCGGTTTACCGTTTCCGCGACGGATCCGGATCCATTCCAATCCTTGACCTACGATCTCGTCTCCGGCCCCGCCAACCTGACCGTCAGTCCCTCCGGCTTGGTGCAATGGAATCCCATGACCACACAATCGGGATTGGTTTCAGTCCGGATCCGGGCGCGGGATGATGGGATACCCCACCTGTCGAGCGAACTGCTGCTGACCATTGAGGTCGCCGCTCCTCCCACGGCCCCTGTGATAATTCAACTCGACGGCACCGTGCCGGAGATTGCCCTCCCCAGTGTTTTGGGAACCCGATATCGGATTGAGTACTCGGAATCCCTGAGTCCGCCCGCGTGGAACCTTTTGCGAAACGTCGAAGGGACCGGGGCAACGATGGTGATTCCGGACAATATCGCATCCGAAGTAACCCGGCGATATTACCGCGCCGTGCCACAGTGACGCCCGCATTTCCCGGGGACTGCGTTTCTACTTCGGCGTTCACCTTCGATTCACGGCCGGGAACGCCAAAGCGACAGCGAGGTGAATCCCGCCACGGCGACGGAATAGCTCGCCAGTCCCAGTCCGATGCCAAAGGGAACCAATTGCCATCGGCTGAACCAGAGCAGGGCCAATCCGAGCATGCCGAATAGGGCAGCCTCGCCCAGGTGGCACGCCCATGCGAGCGGACGATGCCCCTGGTCGAGGCGCTCGGACATCCACTGACGATAATTCCATTCCCCCATCGAACGCATCAGCCATGCGGACTGGAGATTCCGCGCGGCGACAAGGATGCTGGTGGTGGCCAGCGAGACGACGAGAACGGGCCATCCCGCCGCCAGAACGACGACCAGTGCATTGAGTGCCACTCCCCAACGCCAGCCCAGACGCCGTGCGATGGGATTCCCCTCGAGAATCAATCCGGGTGTGGCCAGGTAGGTGGACAGCAGGTCGCTTCCTCGACCGAAGGCGGCGATGCCGGCGAGAACCCACCATTCGGGGGTTCCCACCGGCACCCACTCGTCGACGGGAAGGATCACAAGGTTCCGGCTGCGGGAATCTACGATTTTGCCCCGTAGATGGACTCAGGATCCTGAAGCCGTGGTTCGGTGACCCGCCACTCCAGTCCCGCATCATCCACGCTGCGGAAGAAGCAGCTTCGGTAACCTTCATGACAGGCCGCCCCATTCTGTTCGACTTCGATCAGCAGCGCGTCTCCGTCACAATCCACGGAAATCCCGTGCACCACCTGCACATGACCGCTGGACTCCCCCTTCATCCAGAATTTTTTCCGAGAACGGCTCCAGAACCAGGTTCTCCGGGTCTCCAAGGTCTTTTCGAGGGAGGCCTGGTTCATCCAGGCCATCATCAACACCCGCCCGGTACCCCGCTCCTGGATGATCGCCGGAATCAGGCCGTCTGCAGTCCATTTCAATGGTTCGAGAAGTTTCACGGACATGGGATTGGTAGTTCAGCGCGAGGGCAGGAATCCGAAGGCCACCGCGGCGATGATGCAAAGCAGCGCTGCCACATGGTTCCATTGCGGCCGGGTTTGGAGATAAAAGAAGGCGAACACCATGAAGACCACCACGGTGATGACCTCCTGGAGGATCTTCAGTTGATAGGGAGAGAACGAGAAACTGCCCCAGCGATTCGCCGGGACCTGGATCAGATATTCCAGGAAGGCAATTCCCCAGCTCGCCAGGATTGCGATCCACAGGGGAGCCGACTTGTATTTCAAATGGCCGTACCACGCGAAAGTCATGAAGACATTGCTGGCGCACAACATGACCACGGGAAACCAGGCGGTTTGGGAGAGGGAGTTCATTTCAGGTCGTCGGGGTGCGCCGGACAGGAATCCCCTTCCCCGCCAAGAATTCCTTCACATCCGCCACGGTGAAATCCCCAAAGTGAAAAATGCTGGCCGCCAACACGGCGTCCGCCCGGCCCTCCACCAGCACTTCGGCCAGGTGCTCGAGTCGTCCGGCACCGCCGCTGGCCACCACCGGTACACCCACGCTTTCGCTGACCCGCCGGGTGATCTCCAGGTCAAATCCACCCCGAGTCCCATCGGAGTCGATCGAGTTCAAAACCACTTCGCCGGCGCCCAACCCAACCACCCGGACCGCCCACTCCACCGCATCCAAACCCGTGGACTCCCTCCCTCCCTTCGCAAACACCTCCCAGCGTCCAGGCCCCGCCCGCCGGGCGTCGATCGAAACCACGATGCACTGGCTCCCATATTTAGCGGCCCCCTCCCGGATCAATTCCGGTCGCGCCAACGCCGCGGAATTCAGGCTGATCTTGTCCGCCCCCGCCCGCAGCATCACGCCCATGTCGTCCACCGACCGGATCCCACCGCCAACGGTCAAGGGCATGAAGCAGCGGTCCGCCGTCCTCTCGATGACGTCCACCATGCTCGCCCTGCCCTGTGAACTGGCGGTGATGTCGAAGAAGACCATTTCATCCGCGCCTTGGTCGTTGTAGCGGACGGCCAATTCCACGGGATCCCCCACGTTCCGAAGTCCGCCCGATTCCGCACGTCCGAACTGGACACCTCGCGTGACGTGACCGTCATGGACATCCAGACAGGGAATGACGCGGCGGGCGAGCACGGGGGAGAGCGGGTGAAAATGGAGGGACTGGGAACAAAAAGCCCGCCACGAAGGCGGGCTCAACATGTCTGGGCCGCAGGTTCAGGCGGGCCCGAACTTGCCACCGTGATTCTTGATCTGCTTGTCGGTGTAAAGGAGCGTGTTCAGGGAGTTCATCGGGTCCTTGGCCGCAAACTTATATCCCAACTTGGCAACGGCGCTGAGGATCTCGGGCTTGGCCAGCGGCTTCGCCTTGGTGACCGTCAGCACCGCCTCCTTAAGGGAAATGCTGTTCTTGGCGCGCCGTCCGCCTCCGCGCGTCCCCGGGGCCCGGCCACGGCGCTTGCCAGTCACGACTGGCACTGCAGCAGCCACCGCAACACCGGCCACTCCCAGAGCTTCATTGATGCTCTTGAGTTCGGCCTGAAGTTCCGCCTGGCGACTGAGGAGGGATTCGCGCAGGACTACGAATTGTTTTAGAGGATCACGCTTCATTTCGGAAATGCATCTTATCTTGGAAGCAGGTATTGACAAGCAATTATGATGGACCCCAGAACGACTCCCTAAACCGGGTATTAGCCCGTGAGCCATGTTGCCCACGATCCAACCCCGAAAGATGGGATTGAATCTGGAGACGGAACCACCTGGGGAATGAACATGGTCACGCGAACGGCTCGATTGCATCGCCAGTTGACCCGGTCCCCGAAGTGAACTTCAGTTGCCTGCGTATGAAGCAGTTCTCCCGCGGTGCCGCCGCGTTTCTTGTCCTCGCCCTTCTTACGGGTGGGTGCGCTTCCGGAGTGCAAAACCCTTCCGGGGTTCCCGTGACCGTTCTCAAACCCGACGAGCAGGGTTTCATCGCGGGATCCGGAATCGAATCCCAGGACCTCGTCGCCGTCACCGACAAGATGGCGCGAAGTCTCCTGGGCACTCCCGAAATTCGGGACTTCACCCCGGCTCCTCCACGCATCGTCCTGCTGCCGGTTGAGAACGAGACCCGGTTTCCCATCAACAAGGACCTGTTCACCACCCGGATCCGGGCGCTGCTCAATGATCAGGCGGAGGGTAAAATTCGCTTCCTGGCCCGCGATCGGATGACCGCGCTGGAACAGGAACGGGCGCTGAAACAGGAGGGCAAGCTGACCTCCAACAGCAATCCCAATGTCCAGGAGTTCAAGGGGGCCGATTTCTTCCTGACCGGAAAACTCCAGGGCCTGACCACCCAGGCCAAGGGGGGGGTCAGCGATTATGTCCTGTACTCCTTTCAACTCATCAACCCCAGGACCAGCGAGATCGTCTGGGAAAAATCCGCCGAGGTGAAGAAGCAGTCGGTGGAAGACGCCGCCTACCGGTGATCGGACGACTCCTTTCAATTCTCATCCCGGCCGTTCTTCTCGCCCTGTCCCTCGGCTGTGCTTCCGTCAGCCCGGAGGAGCAGGCGCGGCGAAACCGGGTCCTGACCGACTATGAGTCGGCACTGACCGCGCTCCGCGCAGGCAACGACGCGCAGGCCAAGTCCCTCCTCGATTCGGCCCTGCTGACCCTGGGCGGGTCGTCGGCCGGGGATACCTCCGCCCGCCAGTCCCGCGGATATTTCAATCCGGAATCAACCAAGACTTTCCGGGGTGAACCCTACGAGCGCGCCATGGCGTACTACTACCGGGGAATCCTGTACTGGATGGACGGGGAACCGGACAACGCCCGCGCCGCATTCCGAAGTGCCGCCATCCAGGATACCGATCCCGAGAACGGAAAGAGCCAGTGTGACTGGGTGCTCCTTGATTATCTGGACGGCCTGGCAACCGCCAAACTGGGCGGTGACGGAAAGGACGCATGGCGCAGGGCGTCCACCAACGCCAAACTCAACCCGCCGCCCCCATACGATCCCCAGGCCAACGTCCTCTTCTTTCTCGAAATGGGCCGTGGCCCCACCAAGTTCGCGGCGGGCGAATATGGGCAACAACTCAAATTCCGTCCCGGAAGCGCGCCGGACCCCATCGCGGTGATCACGGTTCAAGACCAGACCGTCCGGGTGGGTGCCTTTGACGATTTGACCTTTCAGGCCACCACCCGGGGCGGCCGTGTGATGGATCACGTCCTCCAGGGAAAGGCCGTCTTCAAGAGTGCCACCGACACGGCCGGGACCGCCGCCATCATCGCCGGCAGTGCCGTGGCCATCGCCGGCGATTCCAATGCCGCCCGAAACGCCGGCCTCGGCATCGCCCTCGCAGGACTGGTGACCAAGGTGGTCAGCGCGGCCACCACTCCGGAAGCCGACACCCGACAGTGGAACAACCTTCCCAACCTGCTCAGCTTCGCCGCCGTCCGCCTCCCTCCCGGCGACTACTCGGCCACCGTCGCCTTCCAGTCGCCCACCGGACAAACCCTGGTCACCCGAACGGCAAAGTTCCAGGTGGTGAACGGTCGGGACACGGTGCTTTTCTTGAGCGACCAAAACCAATAGGCTTCCCCCCATGAAACCGCTGCGACACGGATTCCTGTTCGGTCTCGCGCTGATCCTGCTGGCAGGTTGCGCCAGTCACCAGGGCACCTACGCCCCTGCCGACAATTCCAAATCCCGACAGGAGTTGACGGCGAAATTCGTCCTGATGGATCCGGGCGCTCAGCGGTCGGTCACGAGCTCCGGACTCCAGGAGACCCGCCTCGACGACGGCCGGCTCAAGGTGGCCTGCATTCTCCAGAACCGGGAAAACCGGCGGATCCAGGTGCAGGCGCAGTGCGTCTTCAAGGACCCGGCCGGGTTCTCCACCGGCGACGAAACACCCTGGGAGAATGTCATTCTGACCGAGAACGGAATGGAGACCCTCACTTTCACCTCGATGAACAACAAGGCCGCCACGTACACCGTCCGCGTCCGCCAAGCCCGGTAAGTTCCTCCTCATGAAATCATCCCTTCCCCTCCTTCTGCTCCTGACCGGAATTCTTGCCGGAACCGGATGCCAAACCCGCCCTCAGCGTCCCACAGAGTTTGTCATTGAGGTGACCAGTTCCACACCGGTGACCTTTTCCGGACAGCTCCGCGTAGACGGCAAGGATCAATCAGTGTCAGGAACCACGCCGGCGGTTTACAAGGTTTCGGGGCAGCGTGTGGATTGCCACCTGGTGCAGGGACCGGAAAACGGATTGCTCACCATCCAAATCCGACTGGGAATCCAGGAGGACGCGGCCGAGTTTGTAGCGTCCTCGGGCGGCCCCAACACGGACCTGCACGGATCCGTCAATCCCAACAGCTCCTGGGAATGGCTCTACTGATGAGCTGAATTCGCCCCGGCTTCAGACTCCCTCCCTTCCTTCCCCTCCCGGGTCTGCGGTCTCCGCGCCGAAGGCTTCGTCCTTGGGTCCCATGAATCTGATTGCCGTCATTCCGGCCCGCTACGCATCCACCCGGTTTCCGGGGAAGCCCCTCCATCCCATCGCCGGACGCCCACTCCTGCAACGGGTGGTGGAACGCTGTCGTCTCGCGCGCTCGCTCAAGGACGTGGTGGTGGCCACCGACGATCCCCGGATTGCGGAGGTCGCGCGCACGTTTGCCCGCGTGGAAATGACCCGGTCGGACCACCCGAGCGGTACGGACCGGATCGCCGAAGTCGCCGCCCGGCTGCAGGCGGACGGCTACGTCAACGTTCAAGGGGACGAACCCCTGATGAGTCCGGACGTCATTGACGCCGTCGGCCAACTGCTCTCCAACGCGGGGATGTCCACTGCGGCAACCCCGATCCGCAGTGTTTCGGAATACGAAAGCCCAAACGTGGTCAAGGTGGTGGTGAACTCGGCGGGACAAGCTCTCTACTTTTCCCGCAGGACAATTCCCTATCTCCGGGATCATGCCTCGCGTTCTTCCGAGGAGCAGTTGGGCGCCTTTCCCTTCCTGAAGCATCTCGGGATCTACGGATTCCGGCGCGACACACTTCTCCGACTGGTATCGCTTCCCGTCTCCGTCCTGGAGGCTGCCGAGAAATTGGAACAACTCCGCGCCCTCGAGAACGGCATTCCGATCACTGTCGCCAGGGTCCACCACGACAGTATCGGCGTTGACGTCCCTGAAGACGTCGCGCGAGTCGAGGCTCTGATCGCGCCCGGTTCCTGACGCCTCCCATGACCTCCGAACGCGAGCACCTCCGCCACCGGGAACTGGTGGAGGAAATCCGCCGTCACGAACACGCGTATTACATTCTCCACCGGCCTGTCATCAGCGACTCCGAGTTCGACCGATTGGAGCGGGAATTGAGGGATCTGGAATCCCGGCATCCCGAATGGATCACCCCCGATTCCCCGTCCCAACGGGTGGGCGGTTCGGTCTCCGAGGGGTTCCAGACCGTTCGGCACGCCGTGCCGCTGATGAGCCTCGACAACACCTACTCGGACGAAGAAGTGGCGGCGTTCATTGCCCGCGCGGAGAAGCAACTTCCCGGCGAAACGCTGGAGTGGACCGTCGAGCCGAAAATTGATGGCCTCTCCATCTCCTTGCGGTTCGAACACGGCGTCTTCGTCCAGGGCGCCACGAGGGGTGACGGCACCACCGGCGACGATGTCACCGCCAATCTGCGCACGATCCGGAGCCTTCCGCTGAAGCTGAAGGAGTCCCCTCCCCTGCTGGAACTCCGCGGCGAAATCTACCTGCCACTGGCTGGTTTTCGACGCATCAATTCCGAGCGGGAATCCGCCGGCGAGGAACCCTTTTCCAATCCGCGAAACGCCGCTGCTGGTTCACTGAAACAGCTGGATCCCCGAATCACGGCGAAACGCCCACTGGCTCTCGTCGCGTACGGACTTGGAGCCGTCGAGGGCGTGGAGGTTCCCTCGGAGCAATCCGCCCTGCTGCAATGGCTGGTCGAATTGGGCCTGCCCGTTCCCGAGCCGGTGACCGTCGCGCGAAACACAGAGGAGGTTCTCCGCGCCATTACCGAATTGGACCGAATCCGGCGCGACTTCGGCTACGAGACCGACGGAGCCGTCGTGAAGCTCAATCGGCTCCCGCTTCGTGAGCGCCTGGGGTCGACCGCCAAGGCGCCGCGTTGGGCAATGGCCTACAAGTACGCCGCCGAACAGGCCCAGACGCAGCTGAAAGGCATCACCGTCCAGGTCGGACGCACCGGTAAGCTGACTCCGGTCGCCGAACTCGAACCGGTCTTCCTCGCCGGCAGTACGGTGGCCCGCGCCACACTGCACAACGAGGAGGAGATCCGCAGAAAGGACATCCGCATTGGAGATCGGGTGGTCATCGAAAAGGCCGGCGAGGTGATTCCGGCGGTCGTCCGATCCGTCCCGGAATGTCGGACCGGTTCGGAGCTCGAGTTCTCCCTGCCCCGGAGCTGTCCGGAATGCGGCACTCCCGTCACCCGTGAGACGACCTCGGAAGGCGAAGGGATTGACTGGCGCTGCCCCAACCTGGACTGCCCCGCCCAGATTCGCGGACGCATCGGACACTGGTGCTCACGGGGGGCGATGGACATTGATGGCGCGGGCGACGTCCTGGTAAACCAGATCGTTCAAAAGGGCTTGGTCCGGGACGTGGCCGACCTGTACCGGCTTCAGGTGCCTGAGGTCCAGAATCTGGAACGAATGGGCGAAAAGTCGGCGAGGAACCTGATCGAGGCGATTGAGGGCTCCAAATCCCGGGATCTTTGGAGACTCGTGTTCGGGCTCGGGATTCTCCACGTCGGCGCAGGCGCCGCCAAAGCCCTTGCCCGGGCGTTTCCCGATCTGGATTCCATGGCCGCCGCGGGCGCTCCACAACTGTGCGAGGTCCCGGACATCGGCGAGGTGATCGCCCGAAGCGTGGAGGAGTGGTTCGCCGACGGCCGGAATCGGGACCTGCTCCACCGGCTTAGAAAAGCCGGACTCAATTTCAGTTCTTCGACCTACCAGCCCCCGGACGCCACCCCTCGAGGTCCGCTCGCCGGAAAGTCCATCGTCCTCACAGGAACCCTCCCGACCCTCAGCCGGGAAGCGGCCACCGCCGAAATTGAACGTCACGGAGGCCGCGTAACATCCTCGGTCAGCAAGAAAACCGATTACGTTCTCGCGGGAACGGATCCGGGTTCCAAACTGGATAAGGCCCGGCAACTCGGGATCCCCATCCTCGATGAACCGGAATTCCTCCGTCTCTGCGCGGGCGACCCGTCGCCAACGACGTCTTCCGCGGCACCTGTATCCCAAGTCTAGCCCGGATATTTCACGAGCTTTCGTCGCGAGGCGCAGCGAAAGCCCGTGTGGCAAGGCGGCAGAAGCGATTCCGAGGCGGACTGTATGGGGGACATACTGTCCGGCGAGGAACGCGAGGCCAACGCCGCCAGACGGGCTTGCAGCCAGCCGCAGCAGAAAGAGTGTGAAATATTCGGGCTGGGAGAGCGACTCCGTTCGCCGCTCCCCCGGAAACGATCCGCCATTCCTGCCCCCTCGCGGTCTTCCGTTTCAACCGCCGCGGGCCTCGACGCCCCTTTGAAGCCTGAATAGCGTCCCCCGGTGAACCGTCCCCCACCGTCAGTGAATATCCCCTTCCTCCGGTTCCCGGCGGTCCTCCTCGCGATTCTCAGTCTCGGGAACTCCGCTGTCGCGGAGCTTTCCGTCTCGGTCCCGATTCCCGCCGGCGCGCACATGGACCTGGGAGAGCTCCTGCTGGGAGAACTGAACTGTGTCGCCTGCCACGCCGCGCCCCCGGAAATCTCGGCCCGGTTGCAGTCGCGGACATCCCCGCGACTGGGCGCCGAAGGACTGCGACTGACCCCGCAATGGATCCGGACCTGGATCGCAAACCCTGCCGGATCCAAGCCCGGGACGGCGATGCCCAATCTGGTGCAGGGACTGCCCGAAGGGGAACGCGCGGACGCCGTCGAGTCGCTGACCCAGTTTCTCGTTTCCGTGCAACCCCCGGGGCCACCCGACGCCATCAGTGCGGACCCCGCCCGCGCCGCGATCGGACAAACCCTGTACCACACCCTCGGCTGCGTGGCCTGCCACGCACCGTTCGATCCGGGAACCGCCTCGGCGGAGACCCTTGCGGCGGCCACCGCCCGCTCCGTACCGCTCGGGGACCTGGCCCGGAAGTATCCCGCCGGCGAACTGGCCCGCTTCCTCCGCAGTCCCGCCCTGCATCGCCCCTCCGGCCGGATGCCTTCGTTCAACCTCTCCGCGACCGAAGCCTCGGACCTCGCGGCATACCTGCTCCGGGAACAACTGGCCGGGTCCGCAGCCGCGAAGAGTGCGCCGGTGGCCGGACTCAAGTGGGACCTGTTCGAAGGTGAATTTCGTCGCTGCGCCGATCTGGTCCGCAAGGAACCCGTGACTTCCGGCACCTCGGATCGAATCACCGCTGAATTCGCCCGACGGGAAAACAATTTTGGCCTGCGGTTCTCCGGGGGAATCGAGATCGCCGCGCCCGGTGAGTACACCTTCTGGTCATCGTCCGACGACGGATCCCAGATCCGGATCGATGACCGGCTCGTGGTCAACAATGATGGCGAACACGGCGGCAACACGGTTTCCGGAACCATCACCCTGACGCCTGGATTTCACGCGTTCGAGGTCCTGTTCTTCCAACTCGGGGGCGGGTTTGAGTTTTCGGTGGAGTGGGCCGGCCCCGGCTTCACGCGCCAATCCATTCCGCCCGGAGTGCTCAAGCATTTCGCCCGCCCGATGGTTCCCGTCGGACAGGGGGAATTCACATTGGATCCGGCACGGGTGTCGCGTGGACGGGACTGGTTCACAAAACTCAATTGCGGCGCCTGCCACTCTGGAAAAGATCTCCCGGCGGGACGCCCCGCTCTTCCGTTGCCGTCCCTGAAGAGCAACGCGACAAAAGGTTGCCTCGCTGAGAACGCCCCTGCGGGAGTTCCCCAATATCAGTTGAGCGCCGTCCAGCGGGACGCTCTGCGCACCGCGGTTGGGAACCTGGATTCCCTCGCCTCCGCCTTTTCGCCCACCCAGCAGGTCGAATCGACCCTGACCCGGCTTAATTGTTACGCCTGCCATTCCCGCGACGGCGTGGGAGGACCGGCCGCCACCGGACGCTCGGACTGGTTCCACGTCGTGGGGGAAGCGGATTTGGGCGACGAAGGCAGGATCCCGCCCGCGCTGACCGGAGTGGGTGCCAAACTTAAACCCGCCTGGATCTCCCAGGTGCTTCGCGAGGGAACCAAGGTGCGTCCCTACATGGCCACCCGCATGCCGGTCTTTGGCGTTCCGGGATTGGAAACTCTCCCCGCACAAATGCGTGCAGCGGACCGCAACCCCAACGCACCAACGGATCCGACGCTCACGACGCGGGATGCCAAGTTCGGATGGAAGCTGGTCGGCACCGACGGCCTCAGCTGCGTGGCCTGCCATACCTTCGCCCAGTATCCGTCCCTGGGAATTCCCGCGCTGGGACTCGGAACCATGGGGCACCGGCTCGAGTGGGATTGGTTCCGCCGGTATCTTCCCGATCCGGCGGCGCTCCGACCGGGTACCCGGATGCCCAGTTTCTGGCCGGAGGGCCACGCTGTGAACGAATCATTGCTGGGAGGCAACACCGATGCCCAAATCCAGGCCATCTGGGCCTACCTCGCAGCCGGGGACAAGGCCGAGGTGCCCACCGGACTCGTGCGCGGACGTCAGGAACTCGTCCCAACAGGCGAACCCGTGATCTACAGGAACTTCATCGCCGGCGCCGGATCGCGTGCCATCGGCGTCGGCTATCCCGAAAAAGCCAATCTCGCCTTTGATGCCGCCACGCTGCGTCCCGCCCTTATCTGGCAGGGCAGTTTCATGGATACCGCCCGCCATTCCACCGGTCGCGGCGAAGGCTTCGAGCCCCCGCTTGGAGACCATCCGGTGTCCCTGCCGCCGGGACCTCCCTTCGCCCTCCTCCCCGAGGCGTCCGCATCGTGGCCCACCGAGACTGGAATGGCGGCCGGCTACCGTTTCGGCGGCTACCGCTTTGATGAACATCGGCGTCCCGTCTTCCTCTACCGGTTCCAAGGAATCGCCATCGAAGACTCCTGGGTTCCAAAGCCGGGCGAAGTGGACATGACCTTCGTGCGCACGCTGCGCTTCTCAGGCACCGCACCCGGGCCGGTTTGGTTTCGAGCCGCAACGGGGCCGATCACGCCGGGACCCGACGGAACCTGGTTGGTCAACGGCTCTACGCGGATTCGACTTCGGGGCGGTGCCGGGAATGCCCTGCTGGTTCACGGCGAACTTCGGATCCCGGTGGCGGTTCCCGGAGAACTGGTGGAGGAAATCACCTGGTAGTTGACCGCTTCATCCACGCCTTCCCCCCATTTCCATGAATCTCCGTTTTCTCCGGTTTCTGAATCAAATCGCAAGGCTGCTCCTTCCCCTCGCGGCAGGAGTGCTCGCCGCGGCGCCGGCTTCCGTCGCGGAACGCGAGTCCGCCTACTACCCGATGCTCACCATCCCGATTCCGAAGGACATCGTTCTCGAAGCCGGGGCCATCCAACTCCTGCCGGGTCAGCGGCTCGCGGTCTCCACGCGGCTCGGGGACATTTATCTCGTGGACGGCGCCTTTGAAAATCCGCCGGATCATGTCCGCTTCACCCGGTTCGCTTCCGGCCTTCACGAAGTCCTGGGGCTGTGGAGTTCCGGAGACGGATGGATCTACGCCACCCAACGCGGGGAGGTGACCCGGCTCCGGGACACGGACGGCGACGGCCGCGCGGACGTTGTCGAAACCGTGGCGGACGGCTGGGGAATCGGGGGCGACTACCATGAATACGCCTTCGGCTCCAAACCCGACCGGGACGGCAACATCTGGGTGGCGCTGTGCCTCACCGGATCGTTTAGCAGCGAAAATCTCTTCCGCGGATGGGCCCTTCGCGTGACCCCGGATGGCCGGGTGATTCCCACGACCAGCGGCCTCCGGTCCCCGGGAGGAATTGCGACCAATTCAGTCGGCGACATGTTCTACACCGACAATCAGGGACCGTGGAATGGCACCTGTTGGCTGAAACCGCTGAAGCCGGGCGGGTTCACCGGACATCCGGGCGGACTCAAGTGGTACGCCCAGGCCACGAATCTCGGGGCCGCCCCGAAGGAACCGGTCAGCGGAAGCCGTATCGCCGTGGAGCGGGCCCGCATTCCCGAACTCCTGCCCCCCGCCATCGCATTTCCCTACAACAAACTCGGCCAGAGTGCGTCGGGGATTGCCAACGACTACACCGGCGGAAAATTCGGACCGTTCACCAATCAACTCTTCGTCGGCGACCAGACCTGGAGCCTTGTGATGCGGGTCTGTCTGGAGCAAGTGAACGGCGTGTACCAGGGCGCATGCTTCCCCTTCCGGGAAGGATTTGCCTCCGGGTGCCTGAGTCTGGAAATGGCGCCGGACGGCTCCCTCTTCGTCGGCGGGACCGACCGCGGCTGGGGCGCCCGGGGCGGACAACCCTTCGCGCTGCAACGACTGCTTTGGAGCGGAAAGACCCCGTTCGAAATCCATGAGATGCACGTTCGTCCCGACGGATTTGAGCTAACCTTCACCGAGCCAGTAGATCCCGCCACGGCCGGCAACGCGGGATCCTATCAGTTCGAGAACTACACCTACATCTACCAGGCCAGCTATGGATCTCCCGAAGTGGACAGGGCGACACCGCCCATTGAGTCCGCCACCGTCGGCTCCGACGGCCGCAGCGTCCAGCTCAAGGTCAAGCTGACGCCCGGGCACGTTCACGAACTCAAGCTCCCCGGAGTCCGGTCACGATCCTCGGAACCCCTCCTGCATCCCGTAGCGTACTACTGGCTCAACGAAATCCCCGCCCGATAGCAGACTTCACTTCGGATACCGAAGCCCCAAGTTCTCCTTCTCTCGGCATATCCCATAAATCGGGAAGGAATGGTCTTTCCGATGACGATCTCTGCTGCGTCAGTCAATGTGTCGATCAATGATTCGCGCGGCGAGCGTCTGCCAGGACTCCTCACGCCGGACGTCGTAAATAAACTCGGTGGTACACGTGGCCAGCATGTCATCAATGATAATATCCGGTTTGGCCGAAAACCCCTCGAAAAGATCCGTCAGCCCGTTGATGTCGGCCACCTTCCTACAATAATCCGCCCCAACCGAAGACCAGAGGAACAAATGACACCCTTCATCATGTAGCAGACGCAAGGCGTCCCTCGCCCCCTCAAGAAGTTTGCCGTTGGCATCCACAAGAGTCAGGTCCACATCCACGAAGATGTTTGCGTTCTTCACGTGCCGGGGGAGTAAACGAGTTCCACGTGGCGCAGTCGATTCTGAAGGGCACCGCATTCAATAGGGAAGGTATCGACAGCGACACCAGCGTTCAGCGCACCATTTTCGGACCGCAATCTCCAGTTCAGTTGACCCATTGGGCCGGGGGCAGGTATCCGTTCCGGGACAGCCTTTCCATTTCCCTCATGAATCTCATTTCCATCCGAAGCAAGACCTCCCTCTTCCTGATGTTGCTTGCCCTCGCGGCCGGATGCGCCTCAAACCAGCAAATGGAAAGCATGCTTTCCGCAGCCGGATTCCGCGCGGTTCCCGTCAACACCCCGAAGCGCGAGGCCCAACTGAAGAGTCTTCCCCCGGGCAAGGTTTCCATGGTTCCCAGAAACGGGACCAACTACTTCCTTTATCCCGACTCGAAAGGAAACGTTCTCTACGTCGGACAACAGGCCCAGTATCAGGAATACCAGAACCTCCGCGCGAAGGCGAAGATGCAGCAGGAGCAGTCCGGACAGGCGGCGCTCATGAGCACCTACAACTTCGATGACTACGGGATCTGGGGGGATGCGGGCGCAGTGGCACCGGAACACGGGCGCTAGCCTCCCGACCCCGCCCATCGAAGCCCGCAACGTCATCTCCTGCGACACCACACTGTCCCTGTGCATCCCTTCCCTCGCCGGCTTCGCTGTCTACCTCTGCTGATCCTCGTCGCATGGGCCCGTGCCGACAATGCACCGGCCTTTCCAGAACCCTATGACACCGATCCGCCGGACCACGTGCCGATCTCGGCCGCCGCGGCGGCGGCGAGTTTTCGTCTCCCGGAAGGATTCAAGGTCTCCGTTTTCGCCGCGGAGCCCGACGTCCGACAACCCATCTCGCTGACCACCGATCCCCGGGGACGGCTCTGGGTCGTGGAGAACTTCACGTACGCGGACGCCAAGGCGGGATTCGCCACCAATCTTTCGGACCGCATCCTGATCTTCGCCGACACCAACCACGACGGTCACTTCGACCAACGGACTGTGTTTTGGGACCAGGGGAAACTGGTCACCAGTGCGGAACCCGGGCCCGGGGGCGTCTACGTCATGGCGCCTCCGCGCCTGCTGTTCCTCCCTGACCGCAACGGGGATGACATTCCCGATGGGGAACCGGAGGTGCTGCTCGACGGATTCAACACGACCACCGGAAGCCGACACACGTTTGCCAATGGATTGAAGTGGGGGCCGGATGGCTGGCTTTGGGGTCGTGTGGGAATTTCCAGCACCGCGCGCGCCGGACGCCCCGGGGCGCCGGATTCCGAGCGCGTCCTGATGGCGGGCGGCATCTGGCGCTACCACCCCGGACGCCGGGTGGTGGAGGCCGTGGCCCAGGGAACGACCAACCCATGGGGACTCGACTGGAACGAACTCGGCGAACCGTTCTTCATCAACACGGTCATTGGCCACCTGTGGCACGCGATCCCCGGGGCGCATTTCCAGCGGATGTATGGCGAGGATCCGGACCCCCACAGTTACGACCTGATCGCCCAGCACGCAGATCATTACCACTTCGACACCGGCGCAGGCTGGACCAAATCCCGTGCAGCGCTGGATGGAAGTTCCTTCGCCTCCGGAAGCGATTCCCTGGGTGGAGGCCATGCTCATTCGGGCCTGATGTTCTATCTGGGCACGAATTGGCCGGGCCAATACCGGGACCGCCTGTTCACCATCAACCTGCATGGCCGACGGGCGAATCAGGAGCGCATCGAGCGCGCCGGACTCGGGTTCGTCGGCCGTCATGAGGCCGACCTCTTCAGCGTCGGAGATCCCTGGTTCCGCGGACTCGACCTCGTCCAGGGGCCCGACGGAGGCGTCTTCGTCACCGACTGGTCGGATACCGGTGAATGTCATGACCAGGACGGCATCCACCGAGGTTCGGGCCGCATTTACAAGATCACCTACGGTACTCCGCCAATTCCTGCGATAGCAGACCTCAATGCGCTCGATGACACCGCGCTGGTGGCGCTGGTGGCCGATCCGAATGAATGGCTGTCCCGGCAGTCGCGCCGGGTCCTCGTGAACCGCCGGGCGGCGGGCAAGGCTTCGCAGGCAGTTCCCCAACTGGAGGTCGAGTTCGGCCGGCAGCGAAAAACCCCGGGGCGCCTCCGCGCCATTTGGGCCCTGCACGCCGTGGGTGGTGCCCGGCCCGAGTGGCTTCTCGAACGCCTGACCCAGCACACCAAGGACGCCAATGAGTACGTCCGAAGCTGGGCGGTCCGGTTGCTGGCCGACGACGTCTGGCCCCGTGGAGCTCGCCCACCCTCTCCGGCCATCCAGGAACGCACCGTCAATGCGTTCCTCGATCTGGCCCGCACGGAACCTTCCAATTCCATTGTCCGACTCTACCTCGCGTCCGCCCTTCAACATCTTCCCCTGGATGCACGGGCATCTCTTGCGTCCGTCCTGCTCGAGGACCCTGGAATCGCGGCCGACCACAACCAGGGATTCCTGATCTGGTACGGCATCGAGGATCTGGTGGCCGCCCGACCGGACGCCGCCGTGGGACTGGCCATTTCCGGAAAATGCCCGCTGGTTCGAAAAAATGTCGCCCGCTGGCTGGCCGAGGACATCGAGAAGAACCCCGGGGCCCTCGACCTTCTTCTGGCGCGGGCAACCTCTTCACCGACAGGCGCCCAGCAGGACGTGGTCCGGGGAATGTCCGATGCCCTGAAGGGTTGGCGCAGGGCGGCGGCACCCCCGTCCTGGTCCGCGTTCGCGGCGGCGGCGTCCACCGCGGGTGACGGGGCGCATCGCGACCGGGTTCGGGATCTCACCATCCTCTTCGGCGACGGACGGGCGCTGGAGGATCTTCGCGTCCTCGCCCTGAGTGACACAGCCCCGTCACTCAACCGACGTGCCGCCTTGAGGACTTTGATCGACAGCCGGGCACCCAACCTCGATTCGCTGTTGCGCCAATTGTCCAATGACCCGGTGCTCCGTGCGCAGGCGCTGATTGCCTTGATCCAGGCCGGCGATCTTGAGGCCGCCCGGAACGCCGCGGGCCGTTATCCCTGGCTCGATGCCTCGGACCGCCCCGCGGTTCTCGCTGCGCTGTCGAGCCGCCCCGCCGCGGCGGGACTTCTCCTGGATGCAGTGGGATCCCGGCAGATTCCCAAGGCGGACATCACCCCGTTTCTGGCGCGCCAGATCGCCAGCCTCAAGGATGCCTCCCTCTCCAACCGACTCGCGGAGATCTGGGGTACCGTCCGGAGCTCCGACGCCGCCCGACGGGCAACCGTGGAACGGTATCGCAAGGAAATGAGCTCGGAGAGGCTTGCCACTGCCGATCTATCGCAGGGGCGTCAGGTGTTCTCCCAACTCTGTGCCCCCTGCCATCGACTGTACGGAGTCGGCGCGGAAATCGGACCGGATCTCACTGGATCAGGACGCTTCCAACTGGACTACCTGCTGGAGAATCTCGTCGACCCGAGCGCGGTCGTTCCAGCCGACTACAGGATGGTCTCCATCTCCCTCAAGGATGGCCGCGTCCTCAATGGGATTCTTCGCAAGCAGACCGACCGGATCGTCACGCTCCAGACGCAGGGCGAAATGACCCCGCTGGAGCGCGCTGATATTTCCACGGTGGAGCCTTCAGACCAGTCCATGATGCCTGAAGGAATGCTGGATACACTTTCCGCGGACCAGGCCCGGAATTTGTTGGCCTACCTGATGGCAACGAAACAGGTTCCTCTTCCCGGATCTCCATGAACGCATCTCCCCCGTACCCCGCAAGAACCCTGGAGCGTTATCGCTTCGAGAGACGCCTTGGCCTCCTCGGAGGATGCCTGGCTGCGCTCAGTGGAATTTGCGCGGGCCACGCCGCCAACTGGCCACAGTTCCGCGGTCCGGGCGCCTCCGGAGTCGATGATTCCAGTCCGGCCCCCATCGCCTGGAATATGGAAACCGGGGAGAACGTCCGTTGGAAAACGCCCATCCCCGGTCTTTCCCATGCAGGTCCAATCCTCTGGGAGGATCGCGTCTACGCCGTGACGGCCGTCACGGAGGGAACCCAGAATCTCAAGGTCGGTCTCTACGGCGATATCGAACCCGTGGCCGAGAAGACTCCCCACCAATGGCGACTGATCGCGTTGGACAAGGGGACGGGCCGAATCCTCTGGAATACCCTCGCCTTGGAACGGATCCCCAAATCCCAGCGCCACCCCAAGGCCAGCGCCTGCAACTCGACCCCGGCGACGGACGGACGACACATCGTCGCCATCCTCGGGTCGGAGGGATTGTTCTGCTTTCACCCCGATGGCTCCCTGGCGTGGAAACGCGACCTGGGCCCGATGGACTCCGGATATTACGAGGTTCCGAGTGCGCAGTGGGGGTTTGCCAGTTCGCCAGTGATCGACCGCGGCCGGGTTTACGTGCTGTGTGATGTCCAGAAGGACTCGTTCCTCGCCGCCTTCAATGTCGAAGATGGCCGGGAACTTTGGAGGACCTCGCGTCAGGATGTCCCCACCTGGGGCTCCCCCGGTGTGTTCACCTCCCTCGCCCATTCGCAGGTGGTCGTCAATGGCTGGCGTGAAACTGCAGGATACAACCCCGAAACGGGCACGCGACTCTGGTGGTTGAAGGGAGGCGGTGACATCCCGGTGCCCACGCCCATCCTGGCCCACGAACTCCTCATTCTCACCAGCGCCCATGGCAAGTTGCGCCCCATGCGGGCTGTCCGTCCTGAGGCGACCGGGAACATCACTCCTTCCGAACCAGGGATGACCAATGCGGCCATCGCCTGGGTCCATCCGCGCCAGGGAAACTACATGCAGACCCCGATCTGCGTCGGGGACTGGATCTGGGGATGCGCCGACACCGGGGTGCTCACCTGCTTTGAGGCCGCCACAGGGATCATCCGTTACAGCGAGCGACTCGCCTCCGGCGCTGGCTATACCGCCTCCCCGGTTTCCGACGGACGCAATCTGTTCTTCACGAGCGAAACAGGAAACGTCTACGTGGTTCCCGCCAAGCCCGAATTTGCCGTGCTGCGCTTCAATCCCCTGGGAGAAACCTGCATGGCCTCACCGGCGCTGGATCGCGGTGTTCTTTACTTCCGGACCCGGAGCCAAATGGTCGCCATCGGCGCCAAACCCTGACCATCCTTTCCAATCCCATGAGACTTCCCCGTCCATCGCCGTTCCTACTCGCGGCCATCCTTTCCAGCTTTGCCCTTAGCGCCGCCGAACCCAACCTGGGCGACCTGACAACCCGGGCAACCGCCGCGGCCAACGCCTTTCTCCAGACGCTCGACGAATCGTCCCGCTCCCGCGCGGTCTTTCCCTACGGTGACGCGGCCCAGCGGACTAATTGGTCCAATCTTCCCACAGGCATCTATCAACGGGCTGGTATCCGGTTGGGCGCGCTGAATGATCGCCAACGGACGGCCGCGCTCGCGACCTTGCAGGCTTCACTGAGCCCTCGGGGATACGAAAAGGTCCTTGAAATCATGACCGCCGACCAGGTCCTGACCGATTCCAGCGGCAGCCCGAAGGGAATCGTGTTCGGCACCAACGAATTCTACCTCTCCTTCGTCGGCGCCCCGTCGGACTCAAAACCCTGGACGCTGCAGTTTGGCGGACACCATCTCGCGCTCAATCTCACCCTGGCCGGCACCAACAATACCCTCAGCCCGAGCCTAACGGCCACTCAGCCCGCCTCGTATACGCGCGACGGAAAAACCTTTCGCCCGCTGGGAATGGAGAACGACCTGGCGTTCCGCCTCATCCAGTCGCTCGATGCGGCCCAGCGAAGCGTCGCAATTCTCGGGGAAAGCTTCCACGACCTCGTCCTGGGGCCGGGACGTGACGGCGTCACCCTCGCTCCGGAGGGAATTCCCGCCAGCCGCCTGACCGCGGCGCAAAAGGCACTCCTGCTGGATCTCGCGAGCCAGTGGATCCGGATCGGCCCCGAACCCCAGGCCACCGCCAGGCTCGCGGAGGTTTCCCGGAATCTCGATGAGACCTACTTTGTCTGGAGCGGCCCGACCACTCCGGGAAGTGCCGCCTATTTCCGCATCCAGGGTCCGACCCTCGTCATCGAATACGCCCCCCAGAACCTGGGGGGCTCGGCCACAAATCACATCCATACCATCTACCGGGATCCCACCAACGAGTACGGGAAACGGTTCGGCACGCCATGACATCCGTCCTGGCCGGCGGCCGAATAGCATCTCGGAATATCCCCCGATTGGTCGTGTCGCTGGCAACGGCAGCCAGCCTGATGGTGTTGCAGGCGCACCGCCTCGATGAATATTTGCAAACCACCTTCATCACTCTCTGGCCTGACCGGTTGGAATTGGACCTGGTCCTGAACCCTGGGGTCGCCGTGATTCCGCAGGTCCTCCCGGAACTGGATCAGAATGCCGACGGATCCATTTCGCCTCCTGAATTGGACCGTTACTCCGCCCGGGTCCTCCAGTCGATTGCCGTGGAACTGGACGGCACCTCCTTGCCCCTGAAAATGGCGGGGAGAGAAATGTCCGAACTCGAACTCATCCGTGGAGGCCAGGGATTGATTCGGATTCAACTGACGGCCGCCTTCCCGAGGCTTCCTGCCGGTGCGCACATGCTGGCCTACCGGAACGGCCACCTCACCAACCTCAGTGTCTATCTGGTGAATGCCACCCAACCCCAGTCGCACGACATCCGAATCACCGGTCAACACCGGGATCCCGACCAGCGGTCCACGCAGATCACTTTCTCCTGTTTGGAGGCCACGCCCTAGGCGAGTCCCCGATTGCAGAGCCGACAGGCCCGGACTGCGCAATGAACTCCCCGGGGGATTCCCATCGATCATTGTTCCCCCCGGTCAACGACGTTGACGGAGTTCGCTGTCGTGCAGACTCTCGCCGGCCGTGGAACGACCGGTGAATGAATCCCCTGGAAGTCCGCCTCCCATCCATTGCCGATGGCGGCCCGCCGCCCTCGTCCTGCTGACACCCTTCGCGACCGGATGCGATCCCGTCGTCAATTTTTACGGTTCGTTCTTCCCCGCCTGGGTGCTCGCCCTCGGCGCCGGAATTTTCCTGACCCTCCTGCTCCGATGGCTGCTGGCCGCCCTGAGACTTGAGCCCCATCTCGGACCGCTTGTCCTGGTGTACCCGGCCCTGACGCTGTTGCTGACCTGCGCCAGCTGGCTGGCCCTGTTCGCCCCCTGAAGCCATGCCCTCGGAAGCCCCCGCATTGCGAATTCTTCCCTGGCTGGGGCGCTCCATCAGCCTGCTAATCCTGGTCCTTTCACTGGCGACAGCATGGAAGGTCACCCGGGTGAATTTTGAGTTTCCCCGGACGGACGATGCGGAAGTCCGCGCCAACCTGATCGGGATCGCCCCGCATGTCGGAGGCCCCCTGGTGGAGTTGCACGTGGTGGACAACCAGGAAGTGAAGCAGGGCGACCTGCTCTTCGTCATCGATCCACGCCCCTACCAGACCGCCCTCGAGGCCGCGGAGGCGGACCTGCGGGTCGCCCGAAGCGAACTCCAGGCGATGTCCAATGTCGTGGCATCCGCGGAAGCCGAGGTCAAAGTGAGGGAGGCACAACTCGCGCAGGCGGCGGACATCGTCCGGCGCTACGAGCCCCTGCTGAAGACGCAGGCCATTGAGGCGCTGTCCGTGGACACGGCCCGGACGGACGTCCGCACCGCGACTGCCCAACTCGAGGCCGCACAACAATCCCTCGCGCGCCAGCAGTTCCTGCTCGGCAAGTCGGGCACCTACTTCGCCCGGATCGCGGCCGCGGAAGCCGCCGTCGAGGCCGCCCGACTGAATGTCGGTTATTGCCGCGTCGTCGCCCCGTTCGATGGGCGCGTGGCAAACCTCAACATCGCGGTCGGCCGTTACGCCGAAGTGGGTCAACCCCTGTTCGGACTCCTGGACACCCGGAAGTGGTACGTCATCGCCAACTATCGGGAGACCTACTTGAAGTCCATACGCCCCGGTGCGGTGGTGGAGGTCTTCCTGATGGCCTATCCCGGCCACAGGTTCCGGGGGGTCGTCGAAGGCATTGGCTGGGCGGTGCAGACGGATGCCTCGACCTCCTCCGGGATCCTCTCGGAATCGCGCCCCGACCTGAACTGGGTCCGTCTCGCCCAACGACTGCCCGTCCGGGTCCTGTTGGACCCTCCGGAGCCCGGATTCCCATTCCGAATGGGCCTGACCGCGGTTACCACCATCCGGCCGGAGTCGGCCCGGGACGCCGGTGCACGCTGAAGCGTCCCGCGATATCCGGATCCCTCACGGCGTGCTCTTGGAGGTCGCAGTCTTCGCCTTCGCCGCCTGATACTCCGCCTCCGCCTTGGGCAACAATTCCTTGAGTCGCGCGATGCGGGCGGCATCCGTGGGATGCGTGCTCAGAAACCAGGTCGTTCCCGATCCCCCATGCGCGCTGTTGTAGTCGGCGAAGCGCTCCCAAAATGAAACCGCCGCGCGGGGATCGTAGCCGGCCCGGGCCATGTACAGGATCCCGATCTCGTCGGCTTCGGATTCCTGGGCCCGACTGTGGGGCAGCGCGACTCCCAACTGCGCGCCCACACCATAGGCCTGGGTGGCGAGGGGTGCCCATTCCGAGTACTTCGAAGATCCCAGCAGGGCGCCGCCCACCTGCCCCACGGTGCTCAGAGCCTGCGCCTGCGTCATGCGTTCCCCGCCATGTCGGGCCACAGCGTGCGCCACTTCGTGTCCCATCACCGCCGCAAGGCCGGCGTCATCCTGGCAAATCGGCAGGATGCCCGTGTAGATACCCACCTTGCCGCCGGGAAGGCAGAAGGCATTGGCCTCCTTGCTCTCGAAAACCACAAACTCCCACTGCGCACCGGGAAGCTGCGCCACGGCGGCGATCCGCTTCCCCACCCGCTGGACCATGGCATTGGCCGCGGGATCCTTGGAGATCGGAACTTCCTTCTTCATCTTGTCGAACTCGGTCAACCCCAGCTGCATTTCCTGCTCCGAGGAGAACAGGTTCATCTGGGACCGGCCCGTCTCCGGCACGGTGGAACATCCCGCCACAATCAAGGCCAATCCCACCCCCCACCCCCTCCAGTGCGACGTTGATCTCATGTTTTGAACGCGTTTAGGCAAGCACACGGGGGCCGCCCCGACAAGACGGCCACTGCAAAACGCCCCTTGGGAAGCGCCCATCCGCAACACCTTTTTCAATTGGCCGTCCATCCCACATTCCATTTCCCATTTCGAAGGAAGGGCCAGAAGACCATCCAGCTCTTTCCGATCACCTGTTCCTGCGGGAAATCGGGAACCGGCCAATATCGGGAATCCTGACTGTTCATGGTGTTGTCCCCGAAGCAGACGTAATGGCCGGGACGTACCGTCACCTCGGCGCGGTCGTTCGGAAAATTCCGCAGGCTTCCGGCCCGTTGTCCCGTCGTTTCCCGCCATACGGTTCCGTTCACATGTCCCGAGTACACGTTGGCCCGCGGGGGCATCGCGGGATCGAAGGAATACACCCCGGAAAACCCGGTGTCGTTCGTCGTCAGTTCCCGTCCGTTGATGAACGTATGCCGGTCATCGCCGATCCGCACCGTCTCCCCGCCCAGTCCCACCAGCCGCTTGATGTAGTGCGTGTCCGGCGTCATGCCCGGATGATGCTCCGATCGGAACACGATGATCTCGCCCCGCTCCGGTCTCCGGAAATTGTACGCCACCCGCTCCACGAACAGGTGGTCCCCCGTCACCACCCGCGCCAGCACGATATCCTCACCCTTGCGAAATTTGAGCTTCTTCGGGTGCAACTGTTCATCCACCAACCCCAGGTGCTGCGCGAATGACTCCGGCGGGAACCACACCGGGATGTCCCCCGCTGTCGTGTGCAGATTCTGCCGCTTCACAAACGGCAGGATCATCTTCGGCTTCTCGTCGTATCCCGTCAGTTCCAGGTCCACCGGCGCCTGGATGTGGTAGTAGCTCACCCCCTCCATCACCGACTCCCAGATTCGCTTTGGAAGATCCGGCACCTTCCCTCCCGGCACCCTCCTCAAATCCTCCGCCATCACCCCCCACAGCGTCGGCTGCGCCGATCCGGTCGGAATCACCATCGGCTGGATCAGGAACGCTCGGCTCCCCACAATCAGCACCGCAATCTCCAGCAGCATCACCACGTTCTCCCGCAGCGAAGGGTTCGGATACGTCCGCAGCCATCGGTCCGCCACGGATTCCAGCGAGTTCATCTGCTCCTCAATCGCCTCCCGGCCTCCCCCACTGCGAACCACTCTCTGGAGTTCCGACAGAGCCCTCTCCACCGCATCCACCGCGGGAGGGGGCAAGAGGTCCCTTTGGTGGTCCAGGATCTTCCGGACCGCATCCTCCAACTCCCCAGCCCTGCGTACGGTTCGGGACATCAGCCAGCGAAACGGCGACATGCGATCATCGGGACAGACATGGACCGTCCCATTCCGTTCAAGAAGGGATTCCCGTCCGAGGTCGAACCCGAATCCGTGTCCGGTCACGGTGTTGCAAATGCGGCCCGGACTCGCAGATGTCAGTCTGCCGTCCAGCCGATGTTGCACCGGCCATTGCGGATGAACGGCCAGAACACCGCCCAACTCTTACCAATCACCTGTTCCTGCGGGAAGTCCGGCACCGGCCAGTAGCGGGAATCCGCGCTGTTCATGGTGTTGTCCCCGAAGCAGACGTAATGGCCCGGACGAATCGCCACTTCGGTCTGTGCATTGGGGAAATTTCGCGTCGGACCATAACTCCCGGTCGTCGCCTGCCAGATCGTTCCGTTGACGTGCCCGGAATAGACATTCATTCGCGGCGGCAGGGCCGGATCGAACGAATAGACGCCGGCAAATCCGTAGTCGTTGGTCGTCAGCTTCCGCCCGTTGATCACCGTGTGGCGGTCGTCCCCGATTCGCACCGTCTCTCCGCCCAGTCCGACCAGGCGCTTGATGTAGTGCGTGTCAGGCGTCATCCCGGGATGATGCTCGGAGCGGAAAACGATGATTTCCCCCCGCTCCGGACGCCTAAAATTATACGCCACCCGCTCCACAAACAGATGGTCTCCGGTGACCACCCGTGCCAACGAGATGTCCTCGCCTTTACGGAACGTTCGCTTCTTCGGGCGTCCATATTCATCCACCAACCCCAGGTGCTGCGCGAACGCCTCCGGCGGAAACCACACCGGAATATCCCCCGCCGTCGTGTGCAGATTCTGCCGCTTCACAAACGGCAGGATCATCTTCGGCTTCTCGTCGTATCCCGTCAGTTCCAGGTCCGCCGGCGCCTGGATGTGGTAGTAACTCACCCCCTCCATCACCGACTCCCAGATCCGCTTTGGCAGATCCGGCACCTTCCCGCCCGGCACGTTCCTCAAATCCTCCGCCATCACCCCCCACAGCGTCGGCTGCGCCGAACCCGTCGGAATCACCATCGGCTGGATCAGGAACGCACGGCTCCCCACGATCAGCACCGCAATCTCCAGCAGCATCACCACGTTCTCCCGCAGCGAATGGTTCGGATACGTCCGCAACCATCGGTTCGCCACGGTTTCCAACGACTGCATCTGCTCCTCAATCGCCTCCCGGCTTCCACCACCGCGCACCACGTCCCGAAATTCCTTCAGCGCTCCCTCCACCGCGGTGACGGCCTCCGGTTTCAGGACATCCCGCTGGTGGTTCAGGATCTTCCGGACCGCATCCTCCAATTCCCCGGCCTTGCGCACGGTCCGGGACGTCAGCCAGCGAAACAAATACATGTGAGTGAGAGGGACGGGGTCAGGGTGCAGGGATCGGGGCTCAACTTCCAGTGCGGCGACACCTTCAGCTCGTTTTCAGCACCTCAATGAAGGCTTCCTGCGGGATGTCCACAGAGCCCATCGACTTCATCCGCTTCTTACCCTCCTTCTGCTTCTCCAACAGCTTGCGCTTTCGGGAAATGTCGCCGCCGTAGCATTTCGCGGTGACGTCCTTGCGCATCGCACTGACCGTCTCGCGCGCGATGATCTTCCCACCGATCGCCGCCTGGATGGCCACCTGGAACTGTTGCTTCGGAATGACATCCTTCAGCTTCGCAGCCAGCGTCCGCCCGCGATTCTCCGCCTTACTCCGATGCACCAGGCTGGAGAAGGCGTCCATGACCTCCCCATTGACAAGCATGTCGAGCTTCACCATTTCGCTGCCCTCATATCCGTCGGGCTCGTAATCCATCGAACCGTACCCGCGGGTGATCGACTTGATGCGGTCATGGAAGTCGATGAGGATTTCGTTCATAGGGATGCGGCAGGTGAGCATCACCCGTCGGGAATCGATAGTCTCCGTCTGGTTGATCACGCCACGTTTCTCGGAGATGAGCCCCATCAGGTCGCCGATGTTTTCGCCCGGACAGATCACGAACGCCTTCACCATCGGCTCGAAAATGGTGTCGATGTAGGTCACATCGGGAAGGAAGGCGGGATTATCGACCTCTTTCTCCACGCCGTCGGTCATCCGGACCCGATACACCACGCTCGGGTAGGTGGCGATGATGTCCATGTCGAACTCCCGGCGGAGGCGCTCCTGCACGATCTCCATGTGCAGCAGCCCCAGGAACCCACAGCGCAGCCCGAATCCCAGCGCCGCAGAACTTTCCGTCTGGAAGGTCAGCGCCGAGTCGTTGAGCTGAAGCTTGGCCATGCTCTGCTTCAGCGCCTCGTAATCCGCCGTGTTGATCGGATAGATGCCGCTGAAGACCATCGGATGGATCTCCTGAAACCCCGGCAGCTCCGCGGCCGGATTGCGCGAATCCAGGATCGTGTCGCCGACCTTGACCTCGCGGGGCGTCTTGATGTTGGCCGTGATGTACCCGGTTTCGCCCACCTCCAGCTTTTCGCGCGTGTAGGGCTTCGGCTTGAAGGAGCCAACCTCCTTGATCTCCACCGTCTTTCCGGAGTGCGGGAGCTTCACCATCATGCCCGGACGCAACTCGCCATTGAAGACGCGGACCAGGATGACGACCCCCTTGTAGGTGTCGAAATAGGAATCGAAAATGAGGGCCTGCAGGGATTTCTCTCCCGTGGGCTTGGGCGCCGGGACGCGCTGCACGATGGCCTCCAGGATGTCCTCAATCCCGATGCCCTCCTTGGCGCTGGCCAGCACCGCCTCCTCGGCCGGAATGGCGATGATGTCCTCCAACTGCTGCTTCGCCTGCGGGATGTTGGCGTGGGGCAGGTCGATTTTATTGATGACCGGAATGATGTGCAGGTTTTGCTTCATCGCCAGGTGCACGTTGGCGACGGTCTGCGCCTCAACGCCCTGGGCAGCATCGATGATCAGCAGCGCCCCCTCGCAGGCGCTCAACGACCTCGAAACTTCGTACGCGAAATCCACGTGGCCCGGGGTGTCGATCAGGTTCAGTTCGTAGTCCTCCCCGTTGCGGGCCCGATAGATCATGGTAACCGGATGGGCCTTGATCGTGATCCCGCGTTCCTTTTCGAGATCCATCGCGTCCAGGAGCTGCTCCTCCATGTCCCGGGTCGCCACCGTGCCGGTCCGATGGAGCAGGCGGTCGGAAAGGTGGTCTTCCCGTGGTCGATGTGGGCGATGATGCTGAAATTGCGGATGTGTGCGGCGTCCATGATGACAACGGCAGCGGCGGGACCGGGGTCCCGCCGCGACCAGAAAAGCCCGCGCAAGATACTGTCGATGCCCGCGCTGGGAAGGGGAAATCCGAGGCCGGTTCGATTGAAGCCTAGCGCCCTTGGGCCGCCCCAACCTTGGATTCCGACGCCTTCAAGGCACGAAGGGCTTCGCGCGCCTGCGGGTTCCCCGCGGCTGCCAGGCCCGCCAAGGCGTTCACCGCCGCCGAATTTCCGACCGAAGAAGAGGACGCCACCGGGCCGGACACCGGAGCCGCGCCCGTCGCCCCTGGCGCAGTCCCCTGTACCACCGGCACCCCCGCGGCGCCGAAGAACGCCGCTCCCGCCAAAACCGGAGTGGCCATCGAGGTCCGCCGGGTCACAAAACTGATCCCGCCGACACCCTGCGAAGCAGCCGCTCCGCCATTGCCCCCCAACGACGAGGGAGCCACAGCCACGGTGGGACGGGTAACCGTCGGCGTGTTGACCTGCTGCGCCAGCGCGGCTGGAACCATCAGGACCCCGGCGAGGACGGCTCTCTTCATGGCGGAAAGTTAACTCATCTTCGTCCGATCCGGCAAGACCCGCGCCGGGACCGGTCCACCGGGGAACGAAACCGATTGAATTCCCGAGCCCCTCAACGAAGCGTCACCTGGAGCCGCACATAACGGGTGGGAATGGCATCCACATTCCGGCTGGTCCGCACCAGCACCGTCTCACTGCCGTCGCCGTTGTTGATCACCTCCCGCTCGTGGGATGCGAAGTCCTCCGACCAATGGACCAGATCCTCGGAGCTGAGGACCGTAAAGACGAGATCCCGCACGCCAGCGGGCCGTCGGTAGGTGAACGTCAGGAAGCGGGTCCCGTCAAAGGTTCGGATTCCCGGGATCACCGGGTGACGTCCCCCCTGAACCGCGAGGGGATTGCTTCCGCTCCAATACTCCTCAAGGTTGGTCAATCCGTCGTCATCCGGATCCGCGTCGGGCGAACCGTCGGCGTCCCCCGAGAAGTATGCCGCCTGAAAGGTTCCGAACGTCCCACCCTCATTCGCTGCCAACCGGCACTCGCATTCGGGAACGAAGGTCGCATTGAGGCTGAGGTTCTTGGCGGTCTCGTCGTAGTAGACATCGTCGAGTCGGGCCGGGGTGATGTCGACCGCGTCCGGCATCTTCGGATTTTCGGGGAGCGCGTACTGGATCCCCACGATGATTCCTCCCGCATCCGGACCGTCATTCAGCGACTTGGCAACCGTCTCAAACACGGTCTCCAGGGAGAGGGGCGCCCGCGTATAAGGATCGTCCGGAACGGGCTCCTCCATCCGGGGCACCATGGCCGTCCACCGGGCCACCGACTCTCGACCAATGAAGGTTTGTTGACTGGATTCCGGCATACAAAGTCCGAGGGGGAATGCCTTCCGGCTGCGCGGCCGGGTATTGGTCACCGTCAGCATCAGCCGGCTGTTGGTCGCATCCCACCACGCCAGGACGGATCCCGAGTCCAGCATGATGGAGGCGGGATTCGTCGAAACCAGGTTCAGCCGCAGGGGTGAATTGCTCACAGCGTTCCACGCATCCACGAACAGATTGGTCGCCTTTTGGCCTTCCAACCCCTGGGACACGTGGACCAAAGCCGTCGTCAGTTTCAAGTCCTCACCTCGGACTCCCTTGGGGAAGCTGATCGCATACCCCATGGAATTCTTTCCTGGTGTGTCCTCCAGGCCGGTGAAACGAACCGCGAACTGTGTCGGAGGCGCCACGGGCACCTCCCGGCCCGACCGCCCCCGGCCGCCGTCCTGGCGAAACTGAATCGTGTACCGGACCCCGGCGGCATTCAGCGTCCCATAAAGCCGAACTCCTCCCGTGATGAATCCGGAGATGAAATAGCGGCTGTCATCCCGGATGTCCGTGCTGGTGGGGGCGGCGAAGTCCTGCCGCACCTTCCCAAACAGGATGGCACCGCCTCCCCGGGCCTCGGGCGCCATGATGATGTCGGTGTTTCCATAATGGTAGGGGGACGCCTGACACGAGTAGGCGCTGCGACACTCGGGAACCCAGTCGATCCCTCGATGGGCCGGCCAGTTATTGACCGACCCCGCCCCCGCGTATCCCTGGAACGTCCCGTCGGTATCGCGAATGAAGGTTTGACGGTCGCCATCCAGCAAATCCCCGGCAAAGGTATACGGGTCATGGACCATGTGCCGGAGGATGGCCGTGGAGGAGTCAAAGAGGAGATTGGTGGTCCACGTCAATGCGGAGTACTTCCACTGATTTCCCGGACCAAACCATCCAATCGCCGCATTCATGAACGCACTGCTCCGGGCAAAGCGATTGTTGGTGTCGAGATAGGATGAAAACCAGTTGGTGGCCCATTCCTGATGGGTCCACGAGTAATTGGGGATCGGGAACGGACTCTGATAGGTCACATCCAGCGTGGGATAGAATCCGTGGAAGGAGACTCCGTTCAGGACGGGCCCCGGCCCGTCGTAGAATTGATAGCCGCGCCGCTCGGTGTAGGTGGCTCCTGGAGTGCCGCCCGCATACCGGTTGCGCCCGGCTCCCGGGGGAATCTCCGCATAGGCATAGCGTTCCAGTTCCGAACCTGTAAACGCCAGGCTCGGATTCCGGTCGGTCCGTGTGGGGAACTCCCCGGGCTTCTGATACTGCGCCCGGCTTTGGTTGCGGTACAGGTTCTCCGAGAATCCGGTGAAATCCGAATTGTTGATCAAACCCCAGAACCCCGCGGGGACGGCCTCCTCATTTCCACCGGAAACCAGGGTTGCCCCGATGATATTGTCGGAGAACTGCGAGTTCGAAATCCACCACCAATAAGGCCGAAGCCAGGCGCCATACTGGCGATTCCGGAACGCCGTCGTCCGTGCCATCATGTCCAGAGCATCGGGTTCGCCCCCGGTTGGGGGGACGCCCGGGCTTACCAGCACCTTCGGATCCGTATTCGAGACCATATAGCCCACGTCGGCACCCTGGTCGGCGTCGTAGGCGTACGGATGGGAACCATCCCAATTTCCCCGGACAGCGCCCCCTTTGACGGGATAGGTAAACACTCCGCCCGTATCGAACGCCGAGTCGAACCCGTTCCAACAACTGGAGGCCGAGTTCCCGTAAAACTCGAGCATCGGGGCCCAGGCTCCCGAGGTATATGGGTACCTCGCCTTGAGATCCGGATCCGCATCGATCATTCGCCAGCCGGGACCCTGCCGGATTTCCGCCTTCACTCCCGCCAGCCAGTAACCGCGCCCCCCCATCGCCGCCCCCGCCGCAATATTGTTCCGAAAATAGTTCTGCTTGTTCGAAATCCAGAAGATCGACGGATTCTCCCGGTCCAGGAAGGTGAGCGGATAGACGTCGTGGGGATTCCAAAAGGGCTGGGGAACCATCTTCGGAGCATCAGGAGGCGAGCCGTTTGGGTACTGAAGCCACTGGGGATCCGTGCGGTAGTCATACTCCCCCGGAATGGGCGCCCGGGCCAGGATCCCACAATTACCCTCGAACACATTCTGCTGCTCCATCCCGTCCTCGAGGTAGAATCCATGGCCCATCGACCGGTAACCCACATTATTGGTCAACCCGAGACGAAAGGTGCCGTGCACCGTCACCCAGCGGTTGAAGCTGTCGCTGATGGAACAACCCGAGACGAAGGAGTTGGTCGCCTCCTTCATCAGATGGAAGTGGACCGGGTAGCGCCCAATGCGCCCAAAATTCCCGGGCTGCCCCATCGCATTAAACTCCACCCCCATGAGCCGGACCGAGGCGCCCGCGCGGAACATTGCGTGGCCGCCGTAGATATCCCGACGGTTGGAGGTCCGGCTGAGCCGATCCCCGAATTTCCCGGGATAGTATTCCTGTTTCGAAAACTGAGGACCGGCCTGGATGGGCTCGCCATTGGCCGGCGTGTAGGAACTGGAAAGTGTGTCCACCACCGGGACGACCCGCGTTGCCAGCGCATCCCGAGGCGCATCCGGAGTCCGATATGATCGAACCGTGATCGTGCGGGTCAGCAACGCGACCACCGCCCGGATATCGGTTCCCGTCGCGCCATCCCGTTGCCCCTGGTGGGACCACTGGAAGGAGGTCCCCGGTCCATCCGTCCAGACATCCGGGCCGCCGGTCAGTGCTCCGGTGACTCCATTCCGGATCTGGTGCACTCCCACCACAGTGCGGATCCGATTGCTGTCCTGGATGAGGGTCACGGATTGGATCGTGGCTTCCTCAGTGTGATCCGGCTCAAAGTCACTCGTGGAAACCGCCACCCGGTCGCCGGGCATCCATTCCCCCCTCCGATTACCGTCGAGGATGATGGTGTTGGTTTGAATTCCCCGCTCCACGTCGATGGTTTCCCCCAATCGGGCCCAGGGCGTCGCGGTCCCCTTGGCACCAAAAAGATCGATGCGTCCGCCCGGCCCCGCCGCCAGGACCTTGTTTCCAAAAAGAGTGGACTCCTTCTCATCGGGATCCGGCTGCCCGGGTTGACGCGCAGAAAGGACGTATTCGGTCCCCTTCAGGTCGTAGAGGCTGTAGAGTTGGGGATCGTCGATTCCCTGATCCTGGGAGGTTTCATTTCCCTCCCCCGTCAGGGTCAGGGTGAAGGGTTGTTGTAGCCGGTTCTCCGATTCCGGACCGCCCGCCAGCAGTTCCCCGCCATTCTCCACGATGATGAAAGGGGTCATGATCTCCAATCCGCCGGGCCGTTCTTCAATCACCAGCCGCGAATTCCTCACCACATAGATTCCCCTCGGAAACCGGAGCACCGCTGCATTGGTCTGCCGGATTACCAGGGTATTGCCGTTGGTAAGAGCCCAGGGAGTGTCCGCCAACACCATGTTCGGGTCGAAGTTCTCGGCGTCCGGAAACTGGCGAGCGACGAAATCATTCCAGCTCGCCTGCACCTCTCCCCGGCCCAGCGCAAAAAGGACCAGGACCAACACCAGTACAAGGGAGTTTCCCACACCCATTTTCATTCCGTGGCAGGGTAAAAGCAGACCTATCGCCCTCGCCACCTCTTTCCAGAACGACGAACCCGAATCTGGCTTACCACTCGATTCAGAGATCCCGCGTGAAAAACCGACTGTTGGGATCCGGGCGATAACTCCCGAACGGTTCGCACTCCGTAAACCCGGCGCTCGCGTAGAGGCTCCGGGCGGGCTCGAAATAGGGCATCGACCCGGTTTCCAAACTGACCCGGCGGTATCCGCGTCGCTGCGCCTCAAGGAGAATGTGCTCCAGCAGACGCCGGGCAACCCCACGACGCCGGTAGCCCGACGCGGTGCGCATGGATTTCAGTTCCCCGTGAAGCGAGTTCAACTCCTTGAGAGCGCCACATCCCGCCAGCTGGGCGCCGTCCCAGGCCGTCCAAAACGTGATTCCCGGCTGGCGCAGCCGCTCGAGGTCGAGCGCGTGACGACTTTCCGGCGGCGAATTCCGGGCCATGCACTCCAGATGTTCCGACAGCAGCGCCGCGATCTCCGGCCCCCGCAGATCATCCACTCGGATCCGGAGCTCCATCCCAGGCCCGGGGTTCCCGGAGGCCCAGTCCAATCCGACGGTCCGGCAGCAGACTTCGAGTCGATTGCCACAGGGATCCTCGAAGAAAACACCGTAGTAATTCGGGGAGTATTCTGCACAGAACATCGGACCTTCAACATTCCGAGCTCCGGCAGTTCGAAGCAGCCGGCCGATCCGATCCACATCGGCCACCGTCTCCGCCCAGAAGGCGAGGCGGGTTGAATTCGGGACGTGGCCCGGATCCTCAATCAATCCGATGAACTCCGGCTTCGGATGGCTCCGGACGGCGTCATAGGCAATGCCGTGGGGAGTGTCGCACAACGCAGGAAATCCAAGGGCGGGCAACAGGGCGGCGTAGAAGGCGCGGGCCTCGGCGAGATCCCGGACCCGGAGATCCACGTGGTCGAACAGGCGGCCGTTCACGGACGGAACTGGAAGGGATGCGGAACCCGGCGTCAAAATGGAATCGCACCCGGGATTGCCCGGGACGGGTTCTTGAAATTAGTCTCAGGGTTCTCGCGTCGCTGGTGGTCGCAGTAAAACAGCTTACCCGGTGTCCCCCCATCCCAATCCGTCACCCTCCCCTTTCCCTGCCGATTCCGCGCGGACAACCACGCCGCTCACGGCCGGAGACCGCGTCACGCTCGAGATCACCGATCTGGCCTTCGGCGGCGAGGGAGTCGGTCGGATCGGCGACTTTGTGGTGTTTGTCCCCTATCTGCTCCCCGGTGAACGGGCCGAAGTGAAGCTGACCGAGGTCAAGCGGAGCTTTGCCCGGGGAATCGTCGCCCGGCGGCTCAGCGATTCCCCCGAACGCGTCGAACCCCGGTGTGAGTACTTCGGTGAATGCGGAGGATGCCAGTACCAGCATCTGGACTACGCCGCCCAGCTCCGATGGAAACGCAAACAGATCGCCGACCTCTTCCAGCGCGTCGGCGGATTTCCCGCCGCCCGCGTCCGGGAAGTCCTGCCCTGCCCCCAGCCCTACGGATACCGCAACCGGATCCTGGTCCGCAGCCAGTGGAACCGCCCGGCCCAGAAGCTCAATCTCGGATTCGTTCGCGCCGATTGTGGACTCGTCTGCGACATTGAGTCCTGCGCCATCGCCGAGCCGGCCCTGAATGACGCGATCCTCGATTGGAGGAAAAACCTGCCGCCAAAGGGAGGGATCAAGACCCTGCTGCGCATCCTCGAGGGACTGGTATCCCGGACACAGCTTTTTCCAGAACAACTTCTTCGTCCTTCCCGCGCTTCTGGATGCTGCGCGATCCGGCCCTACGATGCCGGGGTGATGCCGACCATCGACGCCGGCTGCGGGCGATCTCCGGACTGTGGACGCCGTGGATCGTCTGGGTGAACCTCGAGATCGTCAAGGTCACCTGGAAACCTGAAGGCGCCGGGGAATCACCGCCTGGCCTGCTCGCTGGGACACCGACTCCTCCTGGTCTCGCCTGGCAGTTGATCCGGACCGGACCGCCGTGCTGTTGGACCTGGCCCTGGCCGGCCATGCCCCCTCGGCGAAGGTGCTTCGCGAAACGGCCCCGCCCAGATTCTCTACGTCAGCTGTCATCCCGCTACCCTGGCGCGGGACTTGAAACTCCTCTGTGAAGGCGACCGGTTTCACTTGGTGGACGTCCAACCCGTGGATCTCTTCCCGCAAACCCAGCATGTGGAATGCGTGGCGGATTTAAGGAGGGGATTCGTCACCAGTCATTAGTCCATGGTCGGAAGGAAATCCTCCCAGCCAGCGCCTTCCGCCTCCCCACCTCCGGTTGGGAACTCCGTGGGGATAGCGGCAGTACGGTGAGACCCGATTTGATCGAGGGGTCGCGTCCTGCCTCGGAGCCTGGTCCAGTGGCCCTCCAGTTGGAGATCCTTAACCGGCAGTTGGAAGGATGAACGGATCAGTACTGAACGGCCTGTTGTTCAAAAGCAACCTCGATATGTAGTGTTTCGCACTGGCCGCTCCCGGCTCACCAACATAGACAGCTTCGAATTTTCTCCAGACTGATGCCAAATCCGGTGTTAATCACTGCTGGATCCCATCCATGGGAACGCTTCCAGGGCCGACATATTTGCACCTTCTGCAGATGCCCACCTGAGCCAGTTCGACTTGCGCCTGGACGGGTTGATCACTGAGCTGTCCGCCTGCCCCACCGGTTGATCCGGCGTCGCCGACCAGGCCCAGATCGGTTTGCTCTGACTGCCCGCCCCGAATTTCCCCAAATGACCGACATCCCAGAGCGCCGTGCCGGGGGAATCGCTCACGCGGTGCGTGATGAACGCGCGACGACTCTCGCAGTCATTCTCATTGCGGGGCCAAGGCGGCTCAGACGTCGGGTCGTCGGCGACATATTTGCCGGCGGAATTCAGGAACTTCATCGAAGCGGCGGATGCTCCAAAGTTCGCGAACCACATGTAGGGGGTGTAGACGTTCGCGGCGGGAGTGTCCCAACCTCCGTAATCCTTGGTCGTGGCGTCGGCGAAGTTCGCCATGCTTTCGTAATTGAGCCATTTCCTCCCGAACGATTTTCGGGTGATCGGACAGATCAGGATTGAGGAGTTCGGAACATACTTTCCCTTCATGACGCTGACGATGCTGTCGGCCCTCCCACCGGTCCGATGGTAGTCGGGACTGCCGTCGTCATGGTTGGGAAACCGTCCCCGGTTGTCCCCGCTGTAGAGGATCTGGGACAGATACTGTTGCCGGATGTTGCTCCAACAAACCGCGCGCATCCCGGTGTACTTCGCCCGCGACAATGCCGGTAACAGCATCCCGGCGAGGATCGCAATGATCGCGATCACCACGAGCAGTTCGATCAAGGTGAATCCCCCCGCGGGGGCACCGGAGTCCCACCTACCCAAAGCGCCACGAACACCGGATTGCATGCGCTACTTCTGCGCCTCCCAAAGACGTCCGTCAACCCATGCGCCGGGCCAACCTGCCCCGTCACGGCAACGACGGTCCGGTCCGATCCAGGACGGAAACAATCGCCGAAACCACGGCCGCCGGATTCTCGGTAGGAATTTCATGGCCCGTATTCGGCACCACGACGTGCCGCCCTCCTCTCACCCCGGAAATCCAGGACTGGTGCGCCTTGAACACGGCCTCGGAAGCGTCCGCGAACTCCGCCGCGTTCAGTCCCGTCTCCAAGGCACTCCCCCGTCGAATTCCCCGATGGCCGGCCGTCAGAAGAACCACTCCCTGATTCCCACCCGGACGGGCGCCCCGAAGATCCCTCAGCAGCCCCTCCCAGTCGGACGCATAGGCTCGAAGGCATTCCTCGCGAAATCGCCCATAGGATTCCGGCTGATGCTCCTGAAGCCAATCCACGAATCCCTCGTGAAATGGATCCACCAACACCAGGCCCGCCACGCGTCCGGGTTCCTGTGCGGCTGCAAGCCGAACGAGGGCACCCCCGAAGGAGTGACCGACGAGGACCAGGGGCGGGCGGGCTTCGCAGGCATTGAGAAATGCGAGCAGCGCCGCAGCTTGTTCCCGTGCCGAACGGCGTTGCCCCGGGACAACCGGAGGTTCGCAGGATATCACACGCGCGCGCGGTTCCAGTCCCCTTCGAATCTGAACCCAGGTGTCCAACCCACCGAACAACACCACGGTCACGGGCCCCCGGCCGGTGATCCGATATCGGAAATCCCCGTCGCCCGCCCGCAGAACCTGGACCTCACCTTCGCCGGCATCTCCGTCAATGCGCGGGGCATGGTGTTCCCCATCCCGGAACAGCACCAACTCCGTCACCGTTCCAGAGGCGTCGCGAACAAATCCAATCCGTGTGGAACTGTCGCGATGGCGAAATCGGTCCGCAGATTCCGGCAGGAACTCCATGGGTGCTCCACGGTTGATCTCAAGGATCAAGTGATCCCGGTCCGCCCGAACGGTCACCACGGTGTCCGGAGACGCCTGGTACCGTCCCGGGAACGAGCTGAGCACTTCCGAGTCTGGAAGTGCACTCCGGCCGCATCCGGATGCCACACAGACGAGAAATGCCAGCCAAGCTCGCCACGGGAATCTCCGGGGCCCCATCTGAGCGTCTCTAAAACGGAACATCGCGGAGTGCGCTCAGGGAGGTGGGGACGCACCTTCCGGCTTGGGGACCGACGGCGCCGCCGGGGTGCCCTCCCGGGGAATTAATCCGTAGCGACGGGCCAACGCCGGATCCATGCGATACATCATCGACCCCGAAGAGGGTGACGTCGTCACATTCGTCCGCGCAGACTCCTCCCGGACACGCTTTTCGATGACGCGGTCCAGGGGAATCCCATAAGTGATCAGGGAGTTCACATCCGCGTCGTTTCCAGGGTGGTTCGTGACGCCCGCGGATCGAAGAACCTCCCCCAACAGGGATCGAACCCAATGCTCCAAATCCTCCCTCTCCGGAATCCCGTCCGCAGCCTTCAAGGCGTCATTGGAGGAATCCGGAAGTGCCAGGTGAAAGGCCCGTGCGAACTCCGGACTCAATGCCTTCCGATTCAGCTGCCATTCCAGGAGCGAGCGAAGGGCGGCCCGCACCCGCGCTGTGCGGACCTCACGCATCCGGAAAAAGTTTCCCTGGATGCCCAGGCGGGTCATCCGCAGGACGACCTCGGAGCCGACCAAGGACCCGGCGAAGAGGAGAAGGATCAAGGCCAGCGCCTGCCGCCCCAGGCTCCTCCGCGTCACGGCAGCGCGAGAGAAATTCCGCCGTCCGAACACCAGGAGCAGGGCGATCACCGCGGCCACCAGAACCCCGCCAAGGACCGCAACGACAGCAACCATCTGGTCGCTGCTCGGTTCCCAGACGGGTGCGGCAAGCTCGGCAGATTCCATTTCCGCCATCGACTGATCCATCCGGATCCCGGTCAGGGCCACAAACGGCGTCGGGACCAACAACAACAGCGCGGCAATCAAGACGGTGGAAGCGGCCGCCTTCATGGTGCTTCGGCAAAACGAGGACGCGTACACGGCACTCGAGAACGACAGCAGCACCGCAGCCGAGAAGAGAGCGGCAGGCAGCAGCGTATTGGACGTTAAATCGGCGCCCAGGGCGCGCCAACCCGCGAGCGTCACAAACAGGGCGACCGGCAACAGGAGGCCCAGCACCAGGAAATGGCTCCACGCCGTGAGGATCTTCACCCACCATTGACGAGTGACCGAAACCGGCTGGGTCAATTGCCAGTCCAGGGTTCCCATGGACCGCTCTTCGGCGACACAGGCCGCCCCGGAGACGAGCAACGTCAACAGGCCCATGATGGCGAACAATATGCCCATGACTCCAGGATCGAGCGCCCCGTCGGAATCGGGATCCTGGGTCCGGATCCATTGAATCAAAAGGTATACACACCAGGAGCCCACCATCATCCCGGCCACGAGCCAGGGCACCACGTGGAGACGTGCCTCCTTGCGCAGCAATTCCGTCCAGGATCCCGGGGGAAGAACCGCCGACAGGAATCGGTCGAGAGGGATGCTCAGCGGATGGCTCACCGACGACGTTGCCCCGCTCCCCGCCATTCCCTCGCGGACCTCGAGGTTTCGGAACGTTCGCCAACCTAGCCAGGCGCAACCAGCCAGGTAGACGGGAACACCCCACATCAACCACCGATCCACATCGGTCTCGGTGATCCCGCCCCCCGTCATCTTCCAGAGGATCGCCGCGGCCAGGCGACCGAGCATCATAAACACCAGGGGGACCGCCGCCGTAAAAATGGCCCCTGCCAGCGTACTCCGAGTCACGAGGGTCCATAGCGGAGTCGTGCAATAGACGATGAGCAGCAGCAACCATCCGGTCACCATTTGCTGGAGCTGCACTTCGTGCGCCCCAGTCCCGAATCCGACAAGCAGGAGACCCAGGTTCGCCCCCGACCAGACAAGAACCAGCGCCAGGGGCACCAGTTTTCCTGTGTAGAGTTTCCAGCGGGAACGCGGCTGGCTGAGCAGGGTTCCGAATGTTCGGTACTCAAACTCTTCGCCAAAGGTGATCGCTCCCGCCCCAAGCGCCCCAAGAATACAGGCCGCCGTCATCCAGTTCCCCGGCTCCATTTCGAAGTTTACCGACAGGGAGGGGATCCGCACCACTCCCAGGAGTTCCGGTATCCCGACCGAAACGAGCAGCGGAATCAGAAACACCCGCATTTCCTTCATCCATCGGCGGGCAGACGGAGGCGCATCCTCGCACCGCCACAGCACCATTGGCCCCACCACCATCGTGGCCAGGACCGTTTGAACCAGGAACGCGGCCAGCGAACCCAAATCGAAGTGCCAGGTCATCAGGGACACGCCAACCACCGGGACCGCAACCAGGAGGAGCCACCCCGGATGAAAGCTGTTCCGGTAGGCGGGCAGGGTCAGGGTCATGATACATTCCCTCCGCTTCTCACCGAGGTCAGAAAAATCTCCTCCAAGGTAAGGGACTCCGTCTCCACCGTTCTCGGCCCGCAGGAACGCAGCTGTTCCATCAACCGGTCTCCGTCCCCATTCACGACCAGTTCCAGGGTGCGGCCCTCCCGACGGAATGACTTTGCGCCACGGAACTCGGCGCCGGAGGGTGCGTCGCCTTCGAACACCGCCCGCAGGCGGCGAAACTTCGACCGGGCCTCGTCCGCCCCCGCCGTCAGGACCGCCCGCCCCTGTTCCAGCACCGTGAAGCGGTCGATCAACCCCTCGAACTCGGTGATCAAATGCGTGGAGACAAAAACGGTCCGGCGCCCCGGATCCGCCTCCTGATAGGCGCCAATGACGGTCTGGATGAACTCGCGCCGGACGAGCGGATCCAATCCCGAGGTTGGCTCGTCCAATACCAGCAACTCGGGTTCCGCACTGATGGCCCCAATCAACGCCAACTGGGTGCGCTGGCCCTTGCTCAGTCCGGCGACCGGTTGTCGGGGCTCGAGTCCGAACCGCGCCAGCAGGGTCGCCTCCGTGTCGCGATTCCAACGCTCCCGGAAGCTCGCCTGGTAATCCAGCGCCTCCCGGACGTTCATCCAGGGGTAGAACGCGACAAAATCCGGAACGTAGGCGAGCCGGGCCTTCACCGCCGCCTCGTGCCGTCCCGGATCCATTCCGAAGACCGCGACCGACCCGGAAGCCGGCCGCAGCAGGTTCAGGAGGCACTTGATCGCAGTGGTCTTGCCCGCGCCATTGCGTCCGAAGAAGCCGTAACAGCATCCAGGCTCAACCGTGAGGCTGAGTCCGTGCAACGCCTCGGTACGTCCGTACCGGTGGGTCAACTCGCGAAGATCAATGACGGGACTCATGGCAGAAGAAGGTGGAGCTGAACCCAACCGTTCAGGCGCACCGGCAACGCCGGGCCGCCCGGAACGACATCACCGCGCCTGCAATCAAAACGATCCCCAGCACCAGCGGCCCGAAGATCATGGCGGTATCCGGGCTTCCCGATCGCCAGAGGGCGACCGCCGGAAAGATGAAGCCGGTTCCAAGGAGGACGCCGGCAACACCGGCAAGACTGAGGAGCACACGTTTCATGGGATTCAGGGGTTAGGAGTAAACATCCGGGATTCGGACGGAAATCTTGGGAAGGGGGTTCTCAGGAGGTTGCGGCCCCGCTTCGCTGCCGCTGGGCAACGCGTTCGCGAAAATCCCGCAACCGCCCGCGCAACAATTCAACCAACTCGTCGTCGCTCACCTGGAGGTGATGCGCCTGCACGATCACCGCATCCAGTTCCTCCGCCAGCCGGTCGGAACGCACGGTGCGTCGAAGCGGCGAAAACCCGTTGGCCTTGAGGTAGCATCCCGCCCCCTGCCGGGTCTCGATCACACCCTCAACCTCCAGTTCGGAGTACGCACGCGCCGCCGTGTTCCGATTGATCCGAAGTTCCTCGGCCAGGGCTCGGACGGACGGAAGCGGATCCCCCGGACGCAGCGTCCCCCCGGCCGCCGCCGCCTTCACCTGCTGCACGATTTGCAGGTAAACCGGAACCCCGGACTTGAAATTGATGTGCGGTACCATGGGCGACACGGGAACAGTGTCCTATGACAATAGGACAGTCAACACGAAATACAGATTTTGTCGCGATTCCACGAATGGCCCATCAAACCCCGATTTGTTCTCAATTGTAAATCAAACAGGATTGTCAAAACTGCCGCCGACCGATACACTGGCAGCATGCCAGAGAAGCCGATGAGTCAGATCCCCTTCGCCACCCGCGAACTTTACGAAAAGGGGGTCGCCGCCGTGCAGAAGAAGAATTACGATTATGCCATCACGCTTCTCATGCAGGCCCTGCGTGTGGAACCCGGATTTTATGAGGCGCGGGAGGCCCTGCGCGCCACGCAGCATCAGCGCTCCACCGGGAAGCGGAGCCTGTTCCACAAGTTTGTCGGATCGGCGAGTTCCCTGACCCGAGGCCAGGTCGCACTGAGGACGAATCCGCTGGACGCCATCCAGGTCGCCGAGGAGGCCCTGAACGACGACCCGTCCAACATGGCCGCCCACGAGCTTCTGGCTGATGCCGCCATGGCCGCCGGACTCCCAAAGACGGCGATCCTGTCCCTCGAGGTGGCGTTCAAGAGCCGGCCCGCAGACCGCAAGCTGGCCATGAAACTGGCCGAAGCCGCCGGGGAACTGGGCCAGCGGAACCGGGCGGAACGCATTTATCGGGACCTTCTTCGAGCCGATCCCCGGGACGGCGAGGCCAATGAGTGCCTGAAAAACATCCTGGCGGCGAAAACCCTCCACGAAGGCGGCTACGAAAAGTTCGGAGGGGAGGACGCCAGTTACCGCGATGCCCTCAGGAACAAGGAGGAGGCGGTCTCCCTCGAACAGGCCAGCCGTCTGGTGAAGGACGAGGACGTCGCCGCCCGCCTGATCACCGAAGCGGAGGCCCGTCTCGCCAAGGAACCGGAGAACCTCAAGCTGCTGCGGGACATCGCCGACCTGTACCTTAAACGAAAGCAATTCGACCGGACCGAGGAATACCTCAACCGCTATCTCAAGGTCGCCGGCGTCAACGATCCCCTGGTGTTGGAGGCCCTCCGGGACGTAGGACTCGCCCGCTTCGATCATGAGGAAAAGTCCCTCGACCCCACCGCGGCCGACCACGCCGAGAAACTGGAGGAGGTCCGGGCGCGCCGCCACGCATGGCGCTTCGAGGACGTCAAACGTCGGGCGGAACTCAATCCCACCGACCTACACATCCGCTTTGAACTGGGGGAACTCTATCTACAGGCCGGCAAGGTCGGCGAAGCCATCGCGGAACTCCAAAAGGCCCAGAATAACCCAAACCGCCGCATTCCAGCGATGAACCTCCTCGCCCAGGCGTTCTCCCGACGCGGAATGAACGACCTGGCCGCCCGAAAGCTGCTCGAGGCTCTCAAGGAAAAGCCGGTCTTCGACGACGAGGCCAAGGATCTCCATTACCAACTGGGTGTCGTGTACGAAAAGATGGGCAAGCGCGAGGAGGCCATCGAACACTTCAAGTCGATCTACGAACAAGACGTCGGCTACCGGGACGTCATGGCCCGCGTGGATGCCTACTACGCCGCTCAAGGGTGAGAGGAGCCAGGGGTTCCGCAGGATCCCCTGTTCTGAACACTGAAAACTTGAACCTGAATTCTCCCCCCCTGGAACGTCCCGCGGATCGCAGATGAACGAGGGCTCTGAACCCTATTCCAATCCCTTGCCATCCACTTCCGGCGGTTCGGCGTCCCTCCCCGTGGATTCCCGCACCCGTCGGCGCCATTCTTCGGCGGAAACCTCCACAGGGAGCGCGCGGCACTCGGAACGAAATCCAGGAAAGTTCCAAACATTGGGAAACTCGCGGCACTGCTGCGGCTTCACGGCCTGAATCCGGCAATCACCGCCATCAAGGAACACACACGAACCGTTGGCCTGGTCCACCAGCGAAAGTCCGGTCCGGGACGCGTTCAAGCGGGTGTAGCGCTCAATGAATGCATCCTCCGACAAGCCCAGAAACCCGGCGATGCGTGCCGTCTCTCCCTCAGCCATGCGCACCTGTCCCGGCCACCGGCAACAGGCGGTGCATCGATCGCAAACGTAGAAGGTGGGCATCGTTGGTAGTGCAGGCTTCAGCCTGTCCCCCACCCCGGCTCGGGAGGTTCCACGGCAGGGCGGAACCACGGCGGCGCATCTCGGGCGGTGCAAAAGGGTCTCTCCAATCCCGAAGGAGAATCAATGCTGCAACGGCGGGATTCCCGTGAGGTCCCTGCCCTGCGGCGCCTTCACAAACGACGCCTCACGGAGATACACGGGCGTCAACCGCTCCGCAGGGACCGGCACGGCGTCCATGGCCAATCGCCCCAACACCGCTGCTGAAGGATACACCGTGGCTCCTCCGCCGAGCACGGCAACGACCTCGGGACCCGCCACGACGCCTCCCGCAGCCATCTGTGCCCGGAGCCCGTCCACCCCCATCAACCGAAGGGGTCCGACGAGTCGCCCCTTGTCGGCCTCGGCGACGGCCCACTCATTTCGCTGGGCATCCACCGCCAGCATGGCAGGCCCCAGCGATGTCGCCACGACGGCTAGGTTGTCCAGACTCCCGACGCCCACGACTTCGACGTCCGATCCCAATTGCCAGCCCTGGGTCACCGCGACGGACAGTCGGATCCCGGTGTAGCTTCCGGGCCCCAACCCCACGGCCAGCCGCTGGATTTCATCCCGGGACACGCCCGATTCCCCCAGCACGCGGTCGACCAATCCAAAAATGGGAGTCTCGCGGGTTCCTTCGTGGACCACTTCCGACAAGACAGTCCCGTCGCGAACCACGGCAACGCCCCGGCGCTCCGAGGAAAACTCAAGGGCGAGAATCGTCATAGCTCATCTCCCGCGTGTTCTCATCGAGGACGCGAAGGTGAATGTGGTGCACAGGTCCTTGGGCCGCCTCCCCCTTGACCTGCCAGCGCTCGATCCATTCCACGAGGCTGATGCCCTTCGGACGGAAAAGAAACTCGTCCAGCCCGGCGCCTTCGATCTCCGAAGGGCCCGCCAGTCGGTACAAATCCAGATGAAACAACGGTTCGCGGCCTCCCCCATATTCATGCACCAGGGCAAACGTCGGCGAATGAACGCGTCCTGGACACCCCAGTCCGCGGGCAAATCCGCGTACCAACGCCGTTTTACCAGCCCCCAGGTCTCCCGAAATTCCGTACACCTGTCCTCGACGGGCTTCCCGTCCCAGTCGCTCCCCAATCTGTTCGGTCTCGTCAACGGACCGGCTGATCACCACGGGCATCGGGGAGCGATGTTGCACGAGGACGGGGTCGGGGGAAAGGGGGGGAAATTCGTCATTGGTCCGTGGTCCGTGGTCCGTGGTTCGGCCCGTCTGTCGCTGAACCCCGTAAACTGAACACTGAACACTCTCCCACTCCGGACTACCGTCCCGCTTCGGGTGAGGATCGAAAATGTTCATAACCGTGGACAGTGAGCGGACGAAGGCCTTCGGGTCCGCGGAGGAAAATGCCGGGATCTGACACGACTTTTCCGATGCAGGTCAGCCGGACAGAGGGAAAGACCCGTTTCCAGTCATCCAGGAGCCGAACGGCATTCCCTGCGGCGACCGTGAACAGCAATTCAAAATCCTCCCCGTCCGTCAGGGCCGCGAGCGCAGCAGGCTTGGCCAGGTCGCCCGACTTGGCACGGACCCGGGCTTCCCACCGGATCGGCAGCGCGGACTTCAAAATCTGCGCCCCGAGTCCTCCGCTCGCCTCCAGGATCTTGGGGAGATCCCCCGCCAAGCCGTCACTCACGTCCATCAGGGAATGGACGTACCCGCACTCCAGCAGCCAACGCCCTTCTGCGAGGCGGGGTTCAAAATCGAGATGATGTCCTTCGATGGAGCCGCCGAGTTCTCCCGTCACAAAAAGGGCATCCCCCGCGCGCGCTCCCGACCTCAACCGCGCCTTGCCTCGCGGAACCGTCCCGAGCAGGGCGACACTGATCAGCAAGCCCCCCGGATTCGTCGTCGTCTCCCCGCCCACCACCGCCACTTGGTGGCGGACGGCGAGGCGCTGCAGTCCACGATAAATCCCCTGGATGCGTTCCGGCTGAAATCCCGCCGGAAGCCCCAACGTCACCAGCGCGGCGGTGGGGGTTCCGCCCATGGCGGCGACGTCGCTGAGGCACCGTCCGAGGGCCTTGTGTCCGATGCGCTCCGGCTCGGTGTCGGACGTGAAATGGACCCCCTCCACGAGGGCGTCCGTCTTGAACAGGGTCTGATGGTTGGGCGCCCCCATCTCCAGAACGGCACAATCGTCCCCGCATCCGGTCACGACGAAATCATTCGTCGGCAGCAGCGGCGTCAGTCGCCGGATCAACTCAAACTCGGTCACCGCGGCATCCAATCACAGCCCACCCCGCAATTGAAGCCCGGCGCCTGTGCCAATCGCGACAGGAATACCATTGCCGGAACCGTTCCGCGCTCCCAGCCTTGGAATCGTTCGGTGAAGCGCTTCACAAAACCCAAGTCCCTCATCCTCCTGCTTCTCGTCGGCATTGTCGCGACAGGAATTGGGCTCAACCTCAACCTGAGTGGGGTCCCCCGCCTCAGGTTGCCCGGAGTTCCCGTCGGTCCGCCCAGTCTGGTGTCCGGAGCGTATCCCTTTGCCGGACTCGCCTGGCTGGCCTCGGATGGAAGCCTTTGGTTCCTCGGTGAAGATCGTCACGGAATCTTTGGAACCAATGATTCCTGCAGCCGGATCCCTCGTCGACTCGGCGAGTTTCATGACTGGAAGTCCATGGCGGTCAGTGGCGATCAATGGATTGGAATCCGCCGCGATGGTTCCGCCTGGGGCTGGAACGGGAGCCTGCGCGGCCACGCCCGCTCGGTACAACTCCCCAGCCTGCTCCCACAACGCCTGGTCCCAGGCACGAATTGGGTTCAGTCCATTTCCTCCGGCGTGGGAACATTTTATCTATTGAGTGCGGACGGATCCCTCTGGGCCGCCGGGGACAATCGGGAAGGCGCGCTGGGGGACGGGACCACCCTGGGACGATCCAATTTCGTCGCGGTCACCATGGCGCACCGGTGGAAAGCGGTAGCGGCCGGGGCGCGGTCAGCTGCAGCCATCGGGACCAATGGCACCCTGTGGGTGTGGGGCTGGGCGGGGCACCTTGTCCCCACTCGGGTCGGCACAGCCTCCAATTGGGTGCAAGTCCTCGGTCGCGACTACCTGTTCACGGCCCAAAACTCAGAGGGGGACTGGGTGGTCTGGGATCTCAACGCTAACCTCCTCATTCCGGGAGCCCCGGAGTTCCCCAAGGAGCCGTTGATAATTCTTCCAAGTTCGCGCCGCTGGAGCACCGTAATTCCCTCGGGAATCTCCGTGGTCACCCGGGACCACGAGGGGAACTACAACTATCAGGGCCTCGGCTTCGCGGAATTGAACGCCAAACCCTCGGAGGATCCCAACACTCCGCGCCCGATCCAACGGCCGAACGGCGTTCACGAAATCCATCCGGCCGGCGATTCCCCGGGCACCATCCTCGCCTGGTCTCCGGACAGCACCCTCTGGATCTGGGGCGAGAATCCCGGTGCTTTGTGTCCACAAACCCCGGCGGACCGCCTGCGTCTGTGGATCGTCTCAAAACTCAACCGGCTCGGCATGGATTCCCCGGCCCTGCGACGATGGGGGAATCCGCCGACCCGAACAACGCACTTTACCCCGGTCGCACGCTTCGTCGCTCCCTGAACGGAAAACATTCTCCCGGGTGGCCCCCGACGAACCCGGTCCTCTACCGACCCCGCCCCTGCCCCTTTGCCTTGCGTCCATACTCGACGGCTCGTGCGGTGGATCCCGGGGAGCGCAACTCCGCTCCGCCCATCCGCTGCTTCAGCTCGCGGATCTGATCCCGCAACAGCGCCGCCTTCTCAAACTCCAGACTGTTGGCCGCCTGCACCATTTCCGACTCGAGTTCCCGCAGGGTCTCCGTGACGTCAAACTGCTCCACGCTCTCGTGCAACGCCGCAGCCGCCGCGGCGCGCCCGCCAGCGTGACTCGAAAGGCTGCCCTCCACCGCCCGCGTCACCGACCGCGGGGTGATGCCATGCTCCCGGTTGTGGGCCATTTGCTTCTCGCGCCGGTATTGGGATACCGCCAGAAACTTCTGAATGCTCTGCGTCCGGACATCCGCATACAGAATGACCTTTCCATTCAAATGCCGGGCCGCCCGGCCCGCCGTCTGGATCAGGCTGGTGGCACTGCGGAGGTATCCCTCCTTGTCTGCATCGAGGATCGCCACCAAGGAAACCTCGGGAAGGTCCAAGCCCTCGCGAAGCAGATTGATCCCCACCAGGACGTCACACTCGCCCCGGCGCAATGCCCGGAGGATTTCGACCCGCTCAATCGCATCAATCTCGCTGTGCAGATACCGGACATTGATGCCGAGGTCCCGGAGATAGTCCGTGAGTTCCTCCGCCGTCCGTTTCGTCAGCGTGGTTACCAGCACGCGTTCCCCCTTCTCCACGCGCTGGCGCGCCTCCTCCATCAGGTCGTCGATCTGTCCCTTCAACGGACGAAGATCCACCTCGGGATCCACCAGTCCCGTCGGTCGGACAATCTGCTCCGCGACGTTGCCCGGACCGGCATATCCCATCTCCAGCGGTCCCGGGGTGGCGCTCACATAGATGGCCTGCCCTATGATGGACTGAAATTCCCCCGCGTTCAGGGGACGGTTATCGAGCGCACTCGGAAGCCGGAAGCCGTGTTCGACCAGCACCGTTTTTCGCGCCATGTCGCCCGCGTACATCCCCTGGATCTGCGGCAGGGTGGCGTGCGATTCGTCCACGATCAGCAGGAAGTCCGAGGGAAAGAAATCCAGCAGCACTCCGGGCCGGGACCCCGCGGGTCTACCCGCGATGTGTCGTGAATAGTTCTCAATGCCCGAGCAGAATCCCAACTCCTGCATCTGCTCCAAGTCGAACTCGGTCCGCATCTTGATCCGCTGCGCCTCCAGGAGCTTTCCGCGCTGTTCAAACCAGGCGATCCGCTCCCCGAGTTCCTCCCGAATGGTCAGGATTGCGCGGTTGATCTTCTCCTGGGGCGTCGCGAACTGCTTGCTCGGAAAAATGTTCAGGGCCTCGAGGGTTTCAATGTTCTCACCCGTCAGCGGTTCAAACCGGGTGAAGCGCTCGATCTGATCCCCGAAAAACTCAATCCGCACCGCGTCCTCCGCAAAGGCCGGTTGCACCTCGACGACGTCGCCCCGGACGCGGAACCGCCCGCGCTCAATCTGGACATCATTGCGGGAGTACTGGAGATCCACCATGCGGGCCAACAGGGTGTCGCGACCGATCTCCTGTCCGACCCGGAGGGGGATCACCATCGACTCGTAGTCGTTGCGATCCCCGATGCCGTAAATGCAGGACACGCTCGCCACCACGATGACATCGCGCCGGCTGAGCAGATTGGACATCGCCGACAGCCGCAAACGCTCGATCTCGTCGTTCACCGAGGAGTCCTTTTCGATGAAGGTATCCGTCCGTGGGATGTAGGCCTCGGGTTGGTAATAGTCGAAGTAGCTCACGAAGTACTCGACCGCGTTGTTGGGAAAGAACGCCTTAAACTCAGCGTACAACTGCGCGGCGAGGGTCTTGTTATGGGAGATGATCAACGTGGGCCGGTTCGTCCGGGCGATCACATTGGCCATCGTGAAGGTCTTTCCCGAACCGGTGACCCCGAGCAGGACCTGGTGCTTCTCCCCGCGCAGCAGGCCATCGGAAAGCTTGGCAATCGCCCCCGGTTGATCGCCCGCGGGCGCGTAGGACGAAACCAATTCGAACGACGTCATCCCCGCGAGGGGATACACAGCACCGTTTGTAGTCCAGCCTTCAGGCTGCCTCCCCCGTCACACCACGCGGCTGACTTCCCGCTTCACCGGCCGGATCGGACCGAGCCGCGCGACATTCTCCGGATCAAAGTCCGTGAGCTTCATCCAGTCCTCGGTGAGATCCCCCGACGGAAACAGGTCGTTCTCCGAGTGCTCCCGTTCCAACGCCGTAAGCAAGTCCTCCCGTGTGATGCGCGCGTTGCTATCTCCGGCAATCGCTCGGCGCAACGCCAGGCTCTTGGCCCGTTCCACCACGGCGGCGATCACCGCCCCGCTGGCGAGGTCGCCCCGGTACAACACCTCGCGCCGCCCGCTCCGGAACAGCACCTCGAGAAATTCATTTGCCGGAATTCGGGCAAAGTGCGCTTCGGCCACGGTCTTGGCCAACTCCTCCCCAGTCCCGGACAGCGGGAGTCCCTCGCGGAGGTAGATTTCGTAAATCCGTCGGGCGCCGGCGGCGTCCGGACGGCGGACCCGGATCTTCCGGTCAATGCGCCCCGGCCTGAGGATCGCCGGATCAATCAGGTCGGGACGGTTCGAAGCCAGGATGACCACCACATTGGACAGCGGTTCCAATCCATCCATTTCGGTGCAGAACATCGGAACCAGCGTGGACGCCAGGTTGTAGGAACGGCTGCCCCGCCGCGTTCCCAGGATGCTCTCCGCCTCGTCAATAAAGAGAAATGCCAACTGCCCCTCTCGGGCCCGTTCCCGGCACTGGGCAAACAAGTCCCGGACCTGACGCTCACTCTCCCCGACCCACATGTTGAGGATCTCCGGCCCTTTGACGTGCAGGAAGAATTCCGGGTGATCCTCGCCGGTCTGCTCCCGAATCCGCGCGCGCAGATTCCAAGCAGTGGCCTTCCCGAGCAGCGTCTTTCCGCATCCCGGCGGCCCATGAAGCAGGAACCCCTTGGGGACTGAATGGTCAAACTTCCGAAACAAGTCCCGGTGCAAAAACGGAAGTTCGATGGCATCGCGGATCGATTCCACCGCCTCATCCTGGCCCCCAATGGAACTCCACGGCGTTTCCGTCACCGCCTCCAGGGCACGCTCAATCCGACGGCCTACCCCGAGGACTTCCAACGCCACCCGCTGCGCCGGATCCAGCCGCAGTTCCATCCCGGGCTTGAGCTTTTCCTTCGAAAGGAGGGACGAACGGAGGACCACCACCCCACCCTGCCCGGTCTCGCCGCCAATGCGGATCCGCCCGTCGGCGAGAGCTTCCTCCACCCGGACGACCGGACCACTGCGGTCGAATCCAAGACTTCGGACCACCGCAAACGCCTCATTGCAGAGCACCCGTTGGCCAATCTCCAATCCCTCCAGCGGGATCGCTGGATCGAGCCGGCAGACGTAATCAGTCCCTCCCACGCACACCTGCGCAAGGTCGGGCTCCACCTTCCCCAAAAAGGTCCCGACTCGAAGCGCGGGCGATCGCAGTTTCTCGACGGCCTCCTCGTATTTCACCAGGGCCTGCCGCGCCTGGTCATTCATCTCCTCGATCGCCTCCACACGATTCCGGAGATATCGCAGATCCGCGGCGGCCGGCTCTGACCCGGGAACCCGCGCTGAAATCACGTCCAGAATCTGGAGCGCCGACATCCGCTCCAGATCCTCCGCAGCCAGGAGGGACTCGAGGGATTGGCGGGCAAATCCGCCGGAGTCCGCTCCGCTCTTCGGTGAAGTTTCCTCCCCCCCCTTCTTCCGGGACTGCGCCATGCCCGACGGTAGGAGGAGACCGCGGGATTGCAACCAGCGGCAATGGCTCAGCGCCCTGCGTCCGAATCGGGGCGCGACTCCGGATTCCGCGCGCCGGATTCCCTCCGCTGAATCGCCTTCCTCACCTCCTCACACCAGGGTCCGGCTTCGGGCGGATTGGCGTCGAAGGGATCCAACAGCAGGAGCGGATTCACCCCCTCGGTGTCCACAACCTCCCAATCCACGAATCCCGAAAGGCCCTCGGCCGACAGGAAGCGCATGAGCTGCGAACGGGCGGCAGCTCGCGTGTCGGAGGGAGGCTCCTTCCGCGCCGCAGCCACGTCCGCTGCCTTCGGGATCCACGGCGAGTCGGGCGAAATCAACTGCCGCGCCAGGCACCGCTTCGGATCCGTATGATGAAACTCCAGATCCTGGGACTTCAGCCACGCCGAATCCCATTCGATCCCCTCCGCCTCGACAAACTGGGTGAACAACCAGCGCTTGGTCACCCAGTCCACCGTGCCCACCAACTGGGACACATCCCCCGCCAACGCATCCAGCGCCCCCCGCCAGGACGCCAACACCTGATCCGTCTCGGGGTCCCGCCCCCCGAACTCCGCCTTCGCGGTGTCGTAAAACTCGCGAAGTACGTCCACCGCGTCCCGCTCGCCGGACTCCGCCAATTCCACGCTCCAGGGCCCGGAAGGATTGGCGGAGAGTTTTCGAAATTCACCCACCGCATCCAACAGCGCGACCTTCGGAAGATGGTCGATCTCCAGAAGGTCCAGCACCAGGGAGGTCGTGCCGACCTTCAGGGCGAGTGTATCTGGAAGAACGCTGGTGTCCCCGTGCAGCAAATGCAGACGTCGAAACCGTCGTGCATCCGCCAGCGGTTCATCGCGGGTGTTGATGATCGCCCGGTTGAATTGCACCCACTCAAACAGGTCGTTCTGGATGTAATCCGCGCGCTGGGACAACTGGAATGGCACCGGACCCGGCGCTCCCGGATTCGCGATGCGGCCTTCCCCGACGCTGACCCCGCCCACCTTTCCCGCACCGGTGTAGAGGATTCGCAGCGTCAGAAAGGCGAGCAGGGACAGGACATTGCGCTCGTTCAAGGGAGCCGAGCGACGCACCAGGTAATTTTCGTGGCAGCCAAAGGTGGCCCCGGAATAGTGATCCACGTTGTTCCGGATGAATCCGGTGCGGTTCCCAATCCGGAGTGCGGCCAGCGCCTCGCAGACCAGCGCATCACCCGCTGAATCGTGGGCAATTAGGTCCCGGAGACTCAGGCACTCCGCCGTGCAGATCTCCAGGTGCCCCATGTCCAGGTAGGCACGTCCGCCGTTGAAGAGAAAACCCCCATTGCCCGCGGGTTCATCCCAATCCCGCTGCTGGCGGTCGATCAGCCCATAGCGGGAGCCGGCGAACAACCAGTCCCGCACGCGTCGCACGGTTTCCAAACTGCCATTGGGGTCCAGGGTCAGACACCCGTACTCCGTTTCGATGCCCGCCAACCGGGTCACGACCGGGCGGCGTTGGGGGCTTCGGACTCTGCGAGCACGGCGTCGAGGGAAAGCGTCTCATAACGGGCCGTGCGTCCGCCCCGTCGACGGAGCCATCCGATCTCAACCACTTTCCCGGCGACGGCGTCACGCCAACCCGCCTCACGATCCGCGGCGGAAGGAACATCGGACGACTCCCCGGAACCCGAGGAGAGCAGCCACCAGGCTTCCAACAGCAGGCGCGCCGCGGCAGCCCGCGGGGTCGCCTTTCGGAGCTCCGCCCCCAGCCATTCCCGGATACGGCCCTCGGCTTCCGCCGGAAACGCCACGAGGGCGCATCCCCCGGGGACCGCGGAAAACGTCCCGTCGAAGTGGAGCCGAAACAGCAGGTCGGATTCCCGTTCGGCACCCAGCTCCACAAAAACGAACTCCCCGAGGACCGGTGCGGTAAACAACTGCTCGAACTGCAGCTTGATCTGCGCGCTCAGTCCAAACCCCACCAGACGCCGGAGACTCACGTCCTCCGGCGCCCGCGTGAACGCCTCGAGGTGCGCCGCATCAATCGCCGCCTGCCGGATGCGCTCCAGGTCCGCCGGATGCCCCAACGCTGCCATGGCCAGGCGGTCGTGAAGTTCAAAAACCTTCGTATTCCCCGACCCGACCCCCAGGAGCAGAATCCCATCGGGAAGACTCGCGGCCAGCACCGGGGATCCTCCCTTCAGCTGTTCGCGGACATATTCGCGACGATTCCCGATCGCCTCCAGCCAACGATACGGTTCTTCGGTCATGACCGTCCCTCCCTCTCACGAAGAGCCGCCCGCTGCGCCTCATCCGAAACCGTTTCCACGCCGCCGGAGCGAAGGATTCTCATCGTCGCGAACTGATGAAGCTCCGGGTTCACGCCGCCGGTGGCGGAATCAAATTCCGCCGCCGTCATCAGCAGCCGAAGCGCAAAGGCCACCGCTTCGGTCCGGCTCATCTCCGAGGGACGCGGGGAGCCATGCCGTTCCTGGAAGGCCAGCACGCTCCGGATCGTGCCGGAGCCGCTGCCGCTCGCCGCGTAATTCACCGCCTGGAATTGGGCGCCCAGCGGATCATAAAAAAAGATCCTCGGCTGGGCGGGTTGCACCGAGGCATCCACCCCCGCAAACAGCGGCACGACCACACCCACGCCCTGCAAGGTCAGCGGAAGATTGTCCTTCAACAACCGCGCCAGGGCCCGGACCCGCGCCGGAAGGCTCAACACCTGAAGCTGGCTTCGCCGATAATACTCGAAGGACGTCTGCAGAACCCGGGCCATCTCGAACGCCGTGGCCGGAACCCCCGCGATCGCCAGGAGGGAGGTGTCATCCAGTTCCATCACCTTGTCCACCTGGTCGGTGACGATGACGTTGCCCGCCGTCGCCCGCCGATCGCCGGCCATCAACACGCCCTCCGAAAACCGGAACGCAAACACCGTGGTGGCCTGGGTCTCCACCGGGGCAGCGCCGGCCGCAGCCGACGGCAGCAGGGAAACCTGGTAACGCCCCAGCAGGGCCATGAAGTCACCGGCGATTGGAGGAACGGACATGGAGGTTCAGAGAGTCGGCCGGTCGCGAATCATTGTCCCGTCCGCTGGCGATAGCGTCGGGCCTGATCCGGATCCACCTTCTTCATCCGCTCCAGCAGGTTCTTGACGTCCGGCTTTTCAACCTTCGGCGCCGAGGGACCCGCCCCATCCCCGCCGCCGGATCCCGGCGCCGTCGGTCGGACCTTCTGCAATTGCTCAGGCATGGCTCAGAGATTCAACAGGGTTTGCAACTCTTCGGGCGATGCCGCCCGCTTCAGGGCGAGACGGTAGCGTCGAACGTCCGAAGGCGCGAACAAATCCAGCAGGGAAACCTTCACCGGGCCACGACTGCTCCGGAGTGTGACATGATCCCACTGGGCCGAGACAACGGCGTCGCCGAATTTCCGAATGCATTCCCCGCGAATCAGCGCCCGTGTCGTCTCCGGAGGATGCAGAATCGCGCGTTGAACGTCCGCCTCACCCGGAACACCCCGCATCGCCCCGGACTGTTCCAATCCAAAATAAAGTCCCTGCTCCGGATCCAACAAGTGGTAGGCCAGATCCAGGCTCCGCAGCCAGGGGTCCGCATCGTCCACCGACTCCGACTCCTGAAATGCACGGATGAGATTTCGCTTCGCCACCCAATCCAGTCGATCCGCACAGCGGTCCGAGTCCGATTCCAGATCGCGAAGCACCTCCTCCCAATCCACGAGCATCTCCGAAACCTCGGGACGGTTGGGGTCACAAAGGGCACGAACCTGATCGAGGTACCGCCGCTGGATTTCGAGGGCCGTAGTCGGGGAACCGTCCGCAGCATGGACCTCCCATCGAAAGGTTCCATCCCGGGAGATCGCCCGAAGCGCGGACAGCGGATCCTCCAGCTCGGGCCAATCGGAATCCCGGCGAAATCCGCCGCCGGCCGCGAGCGCCTCGAGGACCAGCGCCGTTGTCCCGACCTTCAATCGCGTCGCAAACGGGCTCAGATTCGCGTCCCCAAGGATGACGTGGAACCGGCGCCAATCCCGGGGATTGGCGTGGGGTTCGTCCCGGGTATTGATCAACGGACGCCGCTGCATGGTGTCCACACTCTGCCGTTCCGAGAAAAAATCCGCGCGCTGGGTCAGCTGAAACCCGGGCCCCACAAAGCGGTCCTCATCCTCGACGCCATACTTGCCCGCTCCCGCGAAGATCTGGCGGGTCACCAGGAATGCCTCGACGCCCCGTACCAGCGAATCCCAAGGGAGCGCGCGTGGCAGGAGGTAATTCTCATGGCACCCGTAGCTGTGCCCCCGAAAATCGGTGTTGTTCTTGTACAGCAGCACCCGTTCCCCGCTTGCCCGAGACAACCGGGTCGCAGCACCCATGGCAATGCGCTCGCCGGCACGATCCTGAACGACCAATTCCTCAACGGTGCTGCATTCCGGAGTGCAGTACTCCGGATGGGCATGGTCGTTGTAAAACCGTGCGCCGTTGCTGAGGACCAGATCACTCTTGATCTCGGCGAAGCTGAGGGGCCGCGCTTCGTCCTCAACGCGGTAGTTCGCCTCGTCCGTGTCCTGCCTCAATTCTTCGACCCGAAAGCCCCGGACGTCCCGATGCGGGTCCTCGCACCCGTAGTCCCAGCGCATTCGGACCCCGGGCTCCGCCGCCGCGCGCACTAGGGCAATGGACTCGGAGACGACGTCGTAGTCCTGATCGGTGTCCCTGGCGATGCCGAACTCGGTCTCAAGTCCAAAGAGGACCGGTGGCGGATCAGAAGGCATGACGACGCATCAGACATTCAGAGCAAACACCCAGAACTCCCCAACCGCAACCCACCGTCTTGGTTTGTAGTCCAGCCTTCAGGCTGTCTGCATCCCCCAAAGACAGGCTGAAGCCTGCACTACAAACGCGCCCCGCCTCCCCATTGACTTCACCCGCCGTTCGTCGTTGCTTCCCCGCCGATGCGCCGAATTCGTCCCCGTTCCTCCTGGATTCCCCTGTTCGCTCTGGCAGCGGCGTCCTGGATTTCCTGTCGGGCGACAATACTCCACGCGGCGGAAACGCCCGCCCGCTACACCCTGCTTATTCTCGGCGACTCGCTTGCCGCCGGATACGGACTGGACCCTTCCCTGGCATTTCCCGCGCTGCTCCAAAAGCGCGCTGACGAGGCCGGACTTCCGGTGACCGTCATCAACGGTGGGGTGAGCGGGGATACCACCGCCGGGGGACTCCGCCGAATGGATTGGCTGCTGCGGCGTCCAGCGGACGTGCTCCTGCTCGAACTGGGGGGCAACGACGGATTGCGCGGACTGTCCCCAGGCGCTACCCGGACCAACCTGACCGCCATCATCCGAAAGACCCGCGAGAAAAATCCCGCCACAGCCGTGGTGGTCGCCGGCATGCAGATGCCTCCCAACATGGGGGAAGCTTACGGAAAGGAATTCCGGGACGTGTTCCCCCAGGTGGCCAAGGAGGAACGGGCAACGCTGATTCCCTTCCTGCTGGAGGGAGTCGGTGGCGTCGCCGAACTGAACCAACCCGACCAGATTCATCCCACGGCGGCCGGACATTCCCTCATCGCCAGCAACCTTTGGGTGATCCTGGAACCGGTGTTGCGAACGTTGCCGCCCCGCACCGTTCAGAAATGAGCGGCCGGCGAAAGGCTTGGGCCTGAATTCCCGTCCATTGACCCCGCCCCGCCCCTTCCCCACTCTGCCGCGAATGATCATCGCGCCCTCGCTGCTCGCCAGTGACTTCGGCCGGTTCGCCCACGAGGCGACCCGCGCCGACCGCTCCGGCGCGGAGTGGCTTCACCTCGACATCATGGACGGCCAGTTCGTCCCAAACATCTCCTTCGGACCCGCCGTGGTGGAGGCGGTCCGTCCCCACTTCTCCAGATACTGCGACGTCCACCTGATGTGCGAGAAGCCCGAGATCCTGCTCCAACCGTTTGTGAAAGCAGGGGCGGATGGCATGACGATCCACGTGGAACTCGGCGCCCAGGTCACGCCGTTGTTGTGGAAGATCCGCTCCCTCGGACGCCGCGTCGGACTCGGGGTCAACCCGCCAACCAACATCAACGAAGTGCGGCCCTATCTGTCGCAGATCGACGTCCTTCTGATCATGACGGTGAACCCCGGCTTCGGCGGACAATCCTTCATCCACGAGTGCGTTCCCAAGATCCAGCAGGCGGCGGCGTGGCGGCGTGAACTCGGACTGAAGTATCACATCGAGGTGGATGGAGGCATCAACCTCGAGACCGCCTGCGAATGCGCACGCGCCGGAGCGGATGTCTTCGTCTCCGGAACCGCGCTCTTCCACCAGCGCAACCTCGGCGCGGCAGTTCGGAAGATGCGCGCCGCGGTTCACAACGCCCACACGGAATCGCTGTTCCAGCTCTGAGTCCGAGGCGTCCCGTGCTCGCCGCCTGCCTCGCCACCTTCCTGTTCGCGCTTTCCTCGGTCTCGGCGAAGCGCTCCGTCCTGCTGGTCGGATCCGCCACAGCCAATCTGGCCCGAATGTCGCTCGCCACGGTCGTCCTCGGACTGCTGGCGCACACTCTCGGCATCGGACTCCGCGGCCCTTCCTTCCCCTGGTTTGTGGTCAGCGGTGTCATCGGATACGGAATCTGCGACACCGCCATCTTCCTCGCCCTGCCGCGCCTTGGTGCCCAGCTCACCAGCCTGATGGTACAGTGCCTCGCCGCGCCCGTGGCCGCGCTCACGGAATGGATCTGGCTGGATACGCGGCTCGGTCCCGGCCAACTGGCGGCCGGCGCCGCCATTCTCGCCGGGGTCGCCGTGGCACTGGCGCCCGGACGCCGCCGCACGTCGTCCGTCTCCCCGGGCTGGCTGGGCCTGTCCTTGGGGGTCATCGCCGCGGTCGGGCAGGCCTGGGGCGCGGTCCTTAGCCGCCACGGCCAGATCCTGGCGCGCGAGGCGGGCCAACCCATCGACGGACTTTCCGTCGCCTATCAGCGCATCCTCGCCGGACTCGTCTTCACCGTCCTCTGGTGGCTGGCCTCGCGGAGCACCGGCCGCGCCGCCGTTCCGGACGGTGGAATCCCGTGGCGCCGGGCCAGTCCCTGGATCCTGCTCAACGCCCTGAGTGGACCGTCCCTCGGTGTCGCCGCCTACCAATGGGCCTTGCAGCTTCAGCCCACGGGAATCGTCATGGCCATCACCGCCCTGACGCCGCTCGCCGTGATTCCCCTTGCCTGGTGGATCGACGGTGAACACCCCGACCGCCGTTCCGTCGCCGGCGGCTGCCTCGCCGTCGCCGCCGCCGTCTGGCTCGCCCTACACCGGTAACGGTCCTCGGAGTGCGGTAGCGGAGCTACCGCTTTTCCATCCCGCCGGGACGCGTGTTGGACGCATTCACGCCCAACCGTGGATGGCGCGTCGTTCCAAAGCGGCAGCTATGCGGCCGCACTCCAAACCCTGGCGGCCTCCTTTCGCCCCACCACGTTCCGCGCTCCGTTCGTAGTCCGGGATTCATCCCGTCTCCCTTCCGCGCGCCCCGCGTCATACCAAATCGGCGGATCTTGTCCCGCCGAAGCCTCCGGCGAAGGCGGACCCACACCCCTCGGTGTTTCGCGAAGCGTCTTGGACTGCGGTCGCGGAGCTACCACTTTCCATCCCGCCGGGACGCGTCTGGGTAGTCTCCAAACGCCACCCGCGAGTCGCGCGTCGACTCAAAGCGGCAGCTCCGCGGCCGCACTCCACACGAACCCTCTTCCTCATCACCGCGTCTTCCCCATCAACCCCATCAACGTCCGTGCGCACAACTCCGCGAACGCCGGATCATTGATCGCGCCGTCGTATTCAATGACCGGAATATCCTTCCGCAACCCTGCCTTCCACGCCGAGAACAACGCCGCATCTGCCTCCGGCCAGTGAAACGGCTGCCCCGGCGCACTGATGACACTGATGCCGCGCAGCGGAATCAGAACCGTCACCGGCCCGGTGGATTGATTGCACTTCTCCGCGAGGATGCGTCCCAACTGCGCGTTCTCCTCGGGCGTCGTCCGCATCAGCGTCACCTGGGCATTGTGGTGATAAAACCGCCGCCCCCGGAACCGTTCCGGAACACTGGCCGGTTCCCCGAAGTTTACCATGTCCAGGCACCCGGGCGTCAGGATCGCCGGCACTCCCCGCCGCGCTGCGGCCTCACAGCGCGTCGGACCCGCCGTCAACACGCCGCCCACCAGTTCATCCGCCCATTCGGTGGTCGTGATGTCGAGCACCCCGGAAACGAGTCCGCTCTCCACCAGGGATTCCATGGTCCGGCCGCCGCTGCCCGTCGCCGCAAAAATCATCACCTCAAATCCCGCCGCCTCCAGCACCTGCCGCGCCGCCGTGACGCAGGCCGTCGTGTTGCCGAACTGCGAGGCCACGATGACCGGACGATCCGGGGCCCCCTCCGGAACCCGCGCCTCCACCATCCCGCAGATGGCGCCCGCCGCCTGCGCCAGCAGCACCCGCGAGAGCCGGTTCAATCCGGCCACGTCCACGACGCTGGGCATCATGACGATGTCCTTCACCCCGACGTAAGGGGCCGTGTTGCCGCTCGCGAGTGTGGACACCATCAACTTCGGCACGCCCACCGGAAGCGCCCGCATGGCCGCAGAGCAAATCGCCGTCCCGCCGCTACCCCCCAGGGAAATGACCCCATCGATCCGGCCCTCGGCATGCCACTTCGCGAGGACGATCGGAGCCCCCCGCGTCATCGCCGCGACGGCCTCCCCGCGATCCCGTCGCGCCGCCAACGCGGCGAGGTCCGCCCCCGCCGCGGCCGCGAACACCTCGCGCCCGACATCCGGGGCAACCTTTGGCGCCTCCAGGGTTCCGACGTCCATCAGCAGCGGCGTGTGACCGCGCTGCCGGATGCGTTCCGCCACGTAGGCGTGCTCCTCACCCTTAGTGTCCAGCGTCCCGAGTACTGCGATGGTGGCCATGGAAGTGGAATCACCCTACGGAACGCCCCGGCCCGTGGACAACCCCAACCTCCGCCTCGTTTGTAGTCCCGCGTTCACGCGGATCCCCTTCGTTTGTAGTCCAGCCTTCAGGCTGTCCGAGCCCCAACCGCGCCCCTCGCTCAGGAAGGAACAGGCTGAAGCCTGCACTACAAGCGCGCCCCGTTCGTCCGTTTGTAGTCCAGCCTTTAGGCTGTCAGGGCCCCCACCGCCTTCCCCGGCACAGAGCGCGGACAGGCTGAAGCCTGCACTACAAACGCGCCCCGTTCGTAGTGCAGCCTTTAGGCTGTCCGCCCCCCGTCGAATCAAATCCCCAACCGCGCAAACCGCTGGTCCACCTCCTTGAAGTGAAACTCCAGCGAACACAACGCCTCCAATTCCCCGGGGGCAAACTGGGACGCCACCTCCGGATCCGCCCGGAGCATCTCCAGAAAATCCGCGTCATCCCGCCCCGCATGCTTCACCTCCCAGGTCTTCATCGCGTTGCGCTGGACCAGTTCGTACGCGCGCTCCCGGGTCAGTCCCTTCCGGATCAGCGCCAGCAGCACCGTCTGGCTGTTCCACATGCCGAGGCTCAACCCGAGATTCTTCTTCATGTTCTCGGGATACACGCGCAGCCCATCCATGAGCCGGACCAGCAGTCCGAACATGTAGTCCAGCAGCGTGCAGGAATCCGGGAAGATGATGCGCTCGACCGAACTGTGGCTGATGTCCCGTTCGTGCCACAGGGCGACGTTCTCCAGGGCGGCCACCGCATTGCCCCGCAGCACGCGGGACAGTCCCGTGAGGCGCTCCCAGGTGATGGGATTCCGCTTGTGCGGCATAGCGCTGCTGCCCTTTTGACCGGGCGTGAACGGCTCCTCCGCCTCCAGCACCTCCGTGCGCTGCAAATGGCGGAACTCCACCGCCCAGTGCTCCATCCCGGCGCCGATGAGGGCGAGGGCGTTCATGTACTCCGCGTGCAGATCCCGCTGGACCACCTGGGTAGCGATCGGGGCCGGACGCAATCCCAGCCGCGAACAGACAAACGCCTCCACGGACGGCGACAAATGGGCGTTGGTCCCCACGGCGCCCGACAGTTTGCCGACGGCGACCACGTCCTTCACCCGCACCAACCGCTCCCGAGCACGCACAAATTCCTCATGCATCAGCGCGAGCTTCAGTCCGAAGGTGGTGGGTTCCCCGTGGATGCCGTGGCTTCGTCCGATGCAGGGGGTCCGGCGGTATTCCCGCGCCCGGCGGGCGATCACGGGCAGCAGCGCATCGACATCACGGATCAGCAGGTCGGCGCTCTGGACCATCTGGACCGCGAACGCGGTGTCCACGATGTCGCTGCTGGTCAGTCCGAAGTGCAACCAGCGCGACGCCGGGTCATTGATCTGCCGGGCCACGGCCGTGGTGAACCCGATGACATCGTGGTTTAGCGTCTTCTCCAGTTCCTTGGCCTGCTCCGTCAGTGCGCGGGTATCCGCGAAGCACCGTTCTGCCCCGGCCTTCATCCGGGCGAAGTCCGCGGCGGGCACGATGCCCTCCGCCACCAGCGCCTCGCTGGCCAGCATTTCGATTTCCAGCCAGATCTTGAGCCGGTTCTCGTCCGTCCAAATTCCCCGCATCTCGGGCCGCGAATAGCGCTGAATCATGTCGCCACCATGAAACCGGCCCCCGCCCCCCCGGAAAAGAAAATTGCTCCGGAACCCGTGCGCCTGAACTCTCCGCACACCTCAACATGACGGGGAAAACCCGTCCACCGAACCTCGAAAATCGCGAAGATCAAAGAAAGATAGGTCACCAAACTCCCCGAATCGCCCATTCCCCTCTGTGTACTCGTCGATCGTCAGAATTCGACCTTCGACGGGCTGCTAGCCGGCCCGCCATACCTCCAAGCGAAGGCACTCAAGCTCGTACCAAAACTGCAAATTGAATAAATTGCCCCTTCGTCATCCCCCGGGCCACCAACCACCCCGGATTTCCCATATTGAGTCTCGCATAATAGGGTGACATGTTGTGTCGTCGGTGTATGCTTCGTGCATGGCGCTGACGCGAGATCATGCACGGATGGAAAAGCGGCGGTCCAGGCTGCCGCGATGTTCGAGAAGGGGATCTCGGCCCCGGAAGTCGGGAGGAGGCCGGGGGTGAGCCGTCGCGTGGCCTACCGTTGGAAGTCGGCGTGGGAGAAGGGCGGCAAGGCTGGCTTGGCCAGCAAGGGGAAGGCGGGCCGCAAGTCCAAGCTGACGGCGGAACAGACCGATGTGGTTGTGAAGGCGCTGGTGGCCGGACCGGTGAGCCGAGGCCGTTGGGCGACCGTTCCGTGGACGCTTCCCGCGTGTGGCGGCCCTCATCAAGGACCTGACCGGGGGTCGAGTACCATCCCGGCCAGCGCCTGGCGTCTGTTGGGCGACAACGGGTTCAGTTGCCAACGCCTGGAGCGCCGCGCGATCGAGCGCGACGAGCCCAAGATCCGCCGTTGGAAGCGGGTCGAGTGGCCTGCGATAAAAAAAGCCGGCAAAGAGGGCCGAACCCTCGTCTTCATCGACGAAAGCGGACTGAGCACCCGCCCCACCCGGGTACGGACCTGGGCGCCCCGCGGCCAGACGCCGGTGATCCAGGAAACCTTGGCTGGAAAGAGCCTCTCCATGATCGGCGGCCTGGCCCCTGTACCGGTTCTTCTTCCAGGATCCACCCCGGCAGTATCAAGGGCCCCCAGGTCACCGAGTTCCTCCGGCACCTCCAACGACTTGTTCCGGGGAAACTCACCGTCATCTGGGACGGCGCCCCTATCCACCGCAGCCGCCTGGTTCAGGACTACGTGGCCAGCACTGATGGACGCGTCGTGGTGGACCACAGCCGGCCTATGCCCCCGAACTCAATCCCGTCGAGTACATGTGGGGCAACCTCAAGACCCATCAGATCGGCAACCTGATCGCCACACAGGCCTGGGACCTCAGCATGCAGGCCACCGCCGCACTGCGACGCATGCGCCGCCGCCCCTCCATCATCGCCGCCTGCTACAAGCAATCCACATTATGGCCTGAATGACACCCTATTATGCGAGTCTCAATAAGCGCTACGCGAAAGAGAGCACCAGGGCAAAACGCTGCGGTTGACATCTCCAAATTCCCCGAGTTCCATATACAAGAAGCAAAGGAGCGAAACCAAACTCCAATCAGTAGTATCAGTAAGTCGAACAAACTCGGGAAGAAGGACGCAAAAATTTACTCGAAGCTGTAAATCGCTAGCCAGATCTGTGAAATAAAACTATGAGTTTTGCCACCATCCTATCGAGGTTAGATCTTCAGCAGCAGATTAATTTGCAAGCGGTAAAATCGCATGCGGAGGCCCTGTTCAACCACTCGCCACGCTTCAAATTCTTCACGCTTCACGGAACAAATCACCTGAACAATCTTTTCGACCTCCTAGGAGTAATTCTAGAAGGGGGAGTAGCGTTAAGCAAAGAGGAAATCTACCTGCTCTCCCTTGCAATCTGTGTTCACGATCTCGGAATGGTAGTCAGCCTTCGTGACGCGGATATTCCAAAAATCCTCGATGGACGCCCGACGGCAACAGATCCAGCAGCTTTAGAACTTTTTATACGCGACACGCACCACGAGTTGGTCGACGCGTACCTCCAGACTCATCTCGGCTTTCTTACAAACCTAGGAATCTCGCCGAATCAGCTCGCACAGGTGGTAGATATTTCGCGCTGCCATCGAAAAGTAGTACTCAATAGTCAGACTGGCATGATCCGTTTTCTCGGCGCGATACTCCGCGTGATCGACGAACTAGATTTGGGAAGTAATCGCGCGCCGGCCAACGTGTTTCAAAACCTTATGGGTGAAATGGATTCTACGTCTTGCTGGCATTGGTATAAGCACAACATTGTCGAACCTTGGTTAGCCGATCACACGGTATTCAACATCTCTGAGAACAATCGCCGTCGCATTCAGTTCCGCCTTGCAGTCCGGCCGGCAAAAGACGCGAGCATCAATTACTGGCTAAATCAGATTCGAAGGCCAATACATAAGGCTCTTTCCGATGACGGCGCGGGGCAGATTATCCTTGAGCGATCCGGAGTTCAAATCGAACTCATATTAAGTCGAGACCTTTGCAAAGCGAATAACCTTGGGCCTACGTGGGCCGCGATTGAGGAAAAAGCGCTTTCGGCGGGTCGCAAAGTAATTCTCGTGATCGATGACGAATTCCGAAAATTGGAGGATCTTTTCTATCCTTTGATGGACGCATATCACGTCATTGCCGCCCATAACGCGAAGGACGCTCTTTCGAAGTTGGAAGCGACGAACGTCGACCTTGCAATTGTAGACATGCAAATCGGAGCGGGCGGCCTTTGGAAGGAACACGAAACGCAAGACTTCAAAGCGACAGGGCTGAATATTTGCGAAACCCTCCGAAAACAATTCCCAGGTCTGAAAATTGGCGTGCTTACAGGAACAAAGCATCCATTGCCTCCGATTGAGACGCTAAAAGTCAGTTTTTTCCTCCGCAAACCTGTAGATCCCAACACGCTTTTGGAGGCTGCTAAAAATGTTCTCAGCTGAGCAATACCCACAACTAACGAGCGGAACACACATTGGTTTTCTAGTTGACCGCCTGTGGAAGGATTTGTGCGGTCGCTTTGGCTATCAAGCAGTTCTACTCGCTGAGTTAGATTTTGAGCATGAGCAAATCACCGTCGTTTCAAATTGGAACGTCCCAAGGGAACCATTCAACGGAGCTGAGGCGTCAGCCTTGCTCGAACTCGTTTCCGACTGCTTCAAGCGCTTTCCAGAACGTCACATCCATGCGATCTCCCATCTCCCAATTGCGGCCATATTGAATCGCTTGTCACACGGTATTCAGCCGGTCGTACGGGCAACTTTTATCCCAGCTGAAGCATCTGGCCGTCGGTTTATCTTTTTTGGATTCCACAGCACCTCGAGTTCTGAGAGGTCGATCCCCGCAGGCGTTCTGGCGGAACTGGACTTAATCCTTTGCGTCATCAGTCACTTGGAAGCCAGTGCCCAGAACATCGAACGCCTCCGCGTTACCGAGATTTTTGTAAAGGAGGTTGGTCATGATATCGCCAGTTGCGTGCAGGCAATCGTCGCTAAGCTTCGAACAATTCGCGATGGCCGTGTTCCTGAATTGGAGGCCTTGCGCAGGAAAGTCGCTGAAATCGAGCGAGAGATAAATAGTACGTACGCGATTGCTGATATGCTGGGGCTCGCAATCGATCCCAACTACCAACTACGCAGCTTCGCGGATTTTGATCTCGCGAATGTGCTTGATGAGGCGATCAGCCAGCTTTCTGGAGAAGCTCAGGAGCGAAACATTACCTTTGATGTAAAGCGTGCCACGACAGGTTTGAAGCTTTGGGGCGATCAGAGGGCTATTCAACAATGTTTGATTCAGATTTTGATGAACGCGATTAAATATTCATTCGGCGGGACCTTTATACGGATCAACGTTACAGATCGTGGAGAATCAATTGCGGTTCACGTCCGCAATCGCGGGCACGAACTTCCCTCAGGTGACGAAAGGAAATTGATCTGGGATTTCGGAATGCGCGGAAAGAAGGCCAAAGAACTCCATGTAAATGGCAGCGGTATCGGCTTATTCACGGTTAAGAAAATCGTGACCGCTCATCGCGGACGAGCATGGGCGGAGTCAGAGGGAGAAAACACGACGGTTTCCATCGACCTTCCAAAGGTTAACCGTTTGAAAGCTGAATTGGGCTTGCTTATCTAGGAGGAAAGAGCCAACGGGGTCTGATCTATATTATTGACACTTTTGGCGTGTTTTACGGCTCTGATCGGGACGCGATTGCCCATCGTCGCCCCGAAGCGTCGTGCATTCTCCAGCGCCCACTCAGCTCGAAAGGGCACGCCAGGCTCCGCCAACCGTGCGCCTGTCCGTCGATCCAGAACGAAGCGCGGCTGGCCGATGGACGCCGCAACGAGGAAGGAATCCCGAGACCAAGTTGAGCCACGGCGGCCTCGACCCCGCGGGTGGCCCCCCCAAATCCAGTCTTCCCCTTTCCACCTCCGAGCGGACCTTCCCGTCGAAGGCTGGGGCTACTTCAGCCACGCACTCCGGATCTCCTTCTCCATTGCCTTGAATTCCGGGTCGCCCGTGACGAGTTCGGCCTTCTTCTCCCTGGCCAGGGCCGCGGCAACGCCAACGGCATTGGCGAGGCTGAGGCGGTACGTGGCCTTGGAATGCCCTTCGGCGGCGGCTCGCCCTGGTCCTACGGCCGCGGTTCTGGGTCGAAAACCGGAAGTTGACACGGCCCATGGCGCGGCGTGGAATTAAGTGTCCCCGGTGAACAAAAAGCAGGATCCTTTTCTCCGGGCAATGCCACTGGGGCAGGCTCGCGAAAAGAGGGCGTGTTCAGTCGCCGCGGGCGATCACGGGAAGTCAACGTCACCCACCCACCCTTAGCGCACCATGTTCAAGGCACATCGTCACCTGATCAGTACTGTGGCAGCGGCCGCAGTGGCCTTCGGCACCACCACGGCCCATGCCTGCACCTCGTTCCTGCTCAAGGCAGAGAACGGCGACGTCGTCTATGGCCGAACACTGGAGTTTGCGCTGATGTTGCATTCCCAGGTGATCGTCGTGCCGCGCGGCTACGAGAACCATGGGGTGGGGCCTGACGGCAAGGCGGGCGGCGGACTGGTCTACAAGGCCAGATATGCAGCCACCGGCATGAATGCCCTGAACCTCCCCGTCGTTGTTGACGGCATCAACGAGAAGGGACTCGCGGCCGGGATGTTCTTCTTCCCCAGCCTCGCCAAGTTTCAGGAAGTGTCGCCGAATGAGGCGCCGAACTCCGTCGCGTCCTACGAACTGGTCAACTACATCCTTACCCAGTTTGCCACCGTCGACGAGGTGAAGGCCGGCATCCAGAAGATCAAGGTCAGCAACGCGGAACTCTCCGTGTTCAATGGCCCTGCCCCGGTCCACTTCTCGGTTCATGACGCGGCAGGCAACACGATCGCCATCGAATACATCAACGGACAGCTCCAGGTGACCGACAATCCCACCAGCGTAATGACCAACGCGCCCGGAATCGAATGGCACCTTGCCAGCCTGTCGATGTTCGCGACATCGACACCTGCTCCGGTTCCGCCCTTTACCATCAACGGCAAAAGCTTCCCACAATGGTCGACGGGTGGAGGCCAGGTGGCGCAGCCTGGGGACTATTCCTCCCAGTCGCGTTTCATCCGCGCCGCCTTCCTCGTGGCATCGGCGCCTAAGTTCAAGGATGCCGCCGCAGGGATGCCGCTGGCATTCCACCTCCTGAACCAGTTCGACATTCCGCCGGGCGCGATCCAGACCACTGCGGGTGGGTCGGCGGGGGGGGGTGTCGCGGGCTACGAGATCACGGAGTGGACGTCGAGCGCCGACCTCAAGCATGGCATTTATCGGTTTCGGACCTATGACAACCCGGCCCTCCGCCAGGTGTCGCTGGGCGGCCTCGACCTGAATGCGAAGCAGATCCGCTACATCCCGATTAATCAGCCCGCCATGGTCACCGATCTTTCGAAGTAAGACTCAACGCCGGCGCGCCATCCTCACGCACCAGGGACAGGATATCGAGAACCCAACGGGGTCTGATCTATATCATTGATAGTCTTGTCGCGGTTTATGGCTCTGGCCGACACGATGATTGCCACCATCGGCCTGAAGTCTCGACCTTTCTTGGTGCCTTCCCAGCTCGCAGGAATACGCCAGAACCTGCCCGCCGTGGACTTCCCCCTCAATCCGAAAGAACCCCAATGGTTCGAGGCGGCTGCCGGATTTATGGATTCTCCCGGGTCATGCCCAACTTTCGGCGGACGTCCTCGACCCAGTGTTCGACATAGTGGAACGCGCGCAGCCTGGGGTATTCCGGAGCCCGCTCGATCATCACAAAATGCTGGGAATCGGCGTCGACGCCCCAGCGCCCCTCGAAGGCTCCGCTGAACATCCGCTTCGGCGGGCTGGGTTGGAACGCTGCCTTGGATTCACTGGCCACCACGAGGAAGTTCTGTCCTTCGCGGTAGAACAATTCCCGTCCATCGGACGACCAGTGCGGCTCCCGTCCGCCGTCGGTCGAGACGCGTTGGCTGGGGCCAGCGGTCCGCACCAACGCACCGTCGATTTTCAAGGGCTGGATCCAGATCTCCGAGCGCCCCGTTTCATCGGACATAAACGCGAGCCAATGGCCATCCGGCGAAAAGCTTGCCAGCTGTTCGTTGGCCGGTGTCGCCACCAGGGGATACGCCTCGCGGTTTCCTTCCAACGGCAGGATCCAGATGTCGTCGGATCCTCCCTTGGCGTTGTCGGACGGTGGGTGGATGCCGGCGCTCCTGGAGGTGTAGGCGACGGCGCGGCCGTTCGGAGCAAACGTGCTCTCGTGTTTGAGGCCAGGGCTCCTGGTCAGTTGGCTTTCCTGGTCCGATGCATCGGCAGCCCGCCAATACAGCTGCGCGTCCCCTTCTCGCCCGGAGTTCCAAATCACCCTCCTGCCGTCCGGCGACCATGCCGGCTCGTAATCGTCGCCCCCTTTGCTTAGCCGCAGGGGCAGCGGGCGCCCCTTCTCCATGATGCTAATGTCCAACTCGCCGGAGTTGGCCAGCGCGACCGCGACGCGGGAACCATCGCCGGCCAGGGCGGGCTGGACGAAGTCGAAATGGTGCTCCGACCACGGCTCGACGCGGCCCGATCGGTCCACGCGCACGAGCCGCCGGGGCAGAATCAGATTGGAGCCCGCCAGATAGATGAGCGTGCCCTCCTTAGACAAGGCATACTGCCCTCCGCCATCGCGCGGATCCATCATCACGCCCCCAAGAACCACCTGGGGCGGAGCCTTGAGCGTCCGCGCGTTCGCGTCGAACGGCGCCGCCAGCAGGGCGCCGCCTTGCGCAAACACGATTAAATCGTCGGCGGCGAATTTGGCGGACGAAGCGCCGACATAGATGAAACTCCGCTCACGGGTGGCCAGCGATTCCACGACGATGCGGGCCGTATCAAACGAACCGCCGTTCCAGACGGTGTAGAGCAACAGTTTGCCGTTGGGGGAAACCTGCGGCCACAAGTGGGCGCGCTCGGTTTGAGCCTGGGTTCTGGTGAATAACTCGGGCGCCGTCATGCCAGCGGGTGAGAACCGCCAGATCCCACCGTTCCAACCGAGGACGGCATAGATGGTCCCATCGGGGGACCAACAACCGCCCAGAGTCCCGAAGACAGTCAGGTCGGCGCCCAGCTTTCGGGGCGAACCCCCGTTCACGGAAATAACCCTGATGCCATCCGTATCACCCAAATAATAGGCGATGGATTTGCCATCGGGTGAGAAGAAGGGCGCAATGGCGTTCTCCGTATTCGCCAGCATGACGGCTTGCGGATCGGCCAACGATTGGATCCACAAGTGGCGTATCCCGTTCGTGTCCTCGGGTGTGAACGCCACACGGGTCGAATCCGGAGAGATTGCCACCAGCGGGGCATAGTAGGGAATCAGCCGCTCGTCCGGAGGAGTCGCGATGGGCACATGAAGGCGGCTCGGCGCAGTCACCGACGGCGCCCCGGAATCGCGCAACTCGCGCGGCCCCCACGGCCGCCAAACCAGGAGCACGGCCAGGGCAACTCCCAGAATCCACGCGAACCCGGCTGCGGGGCTTCGCCAGAACGTTGGGGAAGCCCCGGCCCGAGGCGACGGGTGCGCCTGGGCGGGAACGGTCGATCCGGTCAATGATTCCAACGCGAAGGCGAGGTCCTTGGCGGACTGGAAACGGTTGTCGGGTTGCTTCTCCAGACACCGGTGAATGATCCGCGCCAGCGCCGGTGAAAGGTCCGGCCTCGCCGCGATCAGCTCGGGCGGCTCGTTGTCCAGGATCGCCGCCATCGTCGCGACGGAGGTGTCACGCTGGAAGGGCCGCTGTCCGCTCACCATCTCGTAGAGCACGCAACCCAAGGCGAACAGGTCCGCCCGAGGGTCCACCACCTCGCCCCGCACCTGCTCCGGCGCCATGTAGTTCGGCGTGCCCATCGCCCGGCCCAGCTCCGTGGCCCCAGGGAACGGTTGCACCAGGGTGGGCGCGGCCGGATCCGTCGCCCCGGAGCCGGACCCTGGCGCCTCCCGGAGCTTCGCCAGCCCAAAGTCCAGGATCTTCACCCGGCCGTCCTTCGTGACGAAGGCGTTCTCCGGCTTCAGGTCCCGGTGCACCACGCCCTTGCCGTGAGCCGCCGCCAGTCCCTGGGCCATCTGCAGCGCGTAGTCGGCCGCCTTGCGCACGGACAATGCCCCGCCGGCCAGCTCCTCCCGGAGTGTCCGTCCCTCGAGCAGTTCGCTCACCAGATAAGGCACGCCCTCCTGCTGCCCGGCATCGAACACCGTCATGATGTTCGGATGATTCAACGCCGCCAGCGTCCGGGCCTCCTGCTCGAAGCGCCGCAATCGATCCGGTTCCGCCACGAAACCCTTGGGCAGGACCTTTACCGCCACGTCACGGTTCAGCCGCGTGTCCCGCGCCCGGAACACCTCGCCCATCCCGCCCGTGCCCAGCAGCTCGATGATCTCAAACTGATCAACGCGTGTTCCAGGCTTCATGCAAGGCGGGAGAACTCACAGGATTCGATACAGGGTAAATCAGCATCAGAAAGGCGGCGATTTGTATTTTCCGGGGGGAACAGCGCACGGGACCGCGGCGGTGTTCGCTCACAACCCGTTCAAGAATCTGAAAGGGCGGTTAAAGAGAGTGCGGGAGCGATCTTCGGGGCAGCATGTCTCTCCGCACGCTCGCGGTGCCACAGCGGGCGAGGTTCATTCCGGGGACGAGCCAACGGGGTCACCCGTTTACCGGTCTCACCTCGCTCGGAATCCTCACCGTAAATACCGACCCCTTTCCATACTCGCTTCGCACCCTGACCTCACCGCCCATCAACTCCACAAACTTCCGGCTCAACGCCAATCCCAATCCCGTCCCCCCATACTTTATCGCCGTGCTGGCCTCCGCCTGCGAGAACACCTGGAACAACTTCCCCAACTGCTCCTCCGTCATCCCGATCCCCGAATCCTCGATCTCAAACTGAAAACTCGAAGCCTCCGACCTTGCGCGCAACGTGATCATCCCCTTCTCCGTAAACTTGGACGCGTTCGACAACAAATTCAGCAACACCTGCCTCAACTTCGTCTGATCCGTCCTCAGGACGCCAGTGTTGCCATTCGGGCCTTGGATTTTGTCATCCAGGGAAAGCTCAACCACCAACCGGTTCCCGTTCTTCTCCACCAGCGGCTTGATCGTACCAGCCACCTCGTGCACCAGTCTCGAAACGTCGAACTCCTCCACAAACAACGTCATCTTTCCGGCCTCAATCTTCGACAGATCCAGAATATCGTTCACCAACCCCAGCTGATGCCGCGCCGCCGCCGTCACCTTGTCCAGATCCAGCACCAACTCCTCCTTGTCCGTCCCCGCCAACTCCTCCTTCACCATCTCCGTATATCCCAAAATCGCGTTCAACGGCGTCCTCAACTCATGCGACATGTTCGCCAGAAAGTGCGACTTCGCCTCATTGGCGCTCTCGGCGGCTTCTCGTGCCGCATGCTCCTCCGCCAACAACTGCTCGCGAAGCCGTGCGGCCTCGCGGCGCTTGGCAAGATAACGCGATGTGGAGAATCCGGAAATGCCGAGCAGAATCGCCATGGCTCCGCCTATCGGGGCGGCAACGCGCACGTTCAAATACCACGGGGGAACAACGGCGACGACAAACAGAGCCGGCGCGGAATAATTCAAGTCCGAATCGACGTACTGCACGGCCAGGGTGTATTCGCCAGGTTCCGACGCGATCCAATCCAACTCCTCGGATTGCGATTGCTTCATCCATACTTCGGGCTTCTTCAGCATTTCTGAGGAAGGGGTGCCACGGAAGACTTGTCGACGGAACCAGCGATCCTGGGGTTCGCACGCCAGATCCACGACGTTGTATTTGAACGTGACGCGTCGCCCTTGAACGACTTCGGGGTATTTCCCGCTGAGAGCATAATCATGATCCGTCTGCATCCTGACCCTGGGCGTCCGCGGAATTCGCTTCGAGGGCTGGTAGTAAAGCAGTCCGGCGGTCGTGCTGATCCAATAGGCACCCTCTCGGTCCTGGTCGGCGGCAAACCCCGTCGTGTCCTCATCTCGATTCCGCAGGGCCACCGTCGTCCAAACCGCGCCATCATAACGCACGAAGCCATCCATTGATCCCCAAAAAACCTGCCGATCGCGATTCGCGCGTACCCCGGAGTTCACGTTCATCGGCAGATACTGTTCATCGCCGTGCTTGTATTGGACAAAGTTCGTGCCATTGAAACGCCAGACCCCGGAATGATCGGTGGCCAACCAGGCCACACCGTCGGGCGTAACTGAAATCCCCTTGGCAAAGTCGAATTCCCCTCCATTCGGCTGTGAAAATCGGGTGTAGTTTGTGCCCGCCAAACGCCATACCACACTCTTGTAGGGCGCAACCTCGTCCCAAACCCAAAGTGTTCCATTCGCCTCCCTCGCGGCTCCCGCCGCCCGAGTCCACGGAACATTGGTGGAACAGATTGTTTCCCACGAATCGCCGTTCGCCCGCGCGATCTTCTGCCGGACCAGAAACAAGATGCCTCCATCGTGATCTTCGGCAATCATTGTCCCGATGGTGTTGTCAAAAAAGCCGAGCCGATAATCGACAAATTGGGTGCCATCAAATCGGGCAACCAGTCCGCCCAATGCGTTGACCCAAACCACACCATCCTTGTCGATGATCAAATCGCGGAATGGTCCCCAATTCCCCCGGGGCCTTGGGTAGGACACGAACGCCTTGCCACTGTTACGATCGGCGGCCGGATCAAATCGGACGATCTCATCGTCTCCGGAAGTAAACCAAACGGAGCCGTCCGGATGGCAGCGCACAAAGCCGACATTTTTGGAGGGCAGGCCATCTGCGGTCGTATAAAGCGCCAAGGATTCGTTGTGTTTGGCCAATCCACGAAACGTTGGGATCCAGAGCGTATGATTTTCGTCCCGCTTGGCGCCGAAATTTGACAGGTGCGGAATGCCATCCGCGACGCCGTAGTATACAAATGAACGGCCATCGAAGTGGCCAATCTTGGGCCCGCCCCACGGATTTCCGCTGAACCAAACGCTTCCATCCGCGTCCCCAAACATTCTGCCCGGATTGCCAAGCAATCCATCTCGCGCGCCGAAGGTTTCGACCTTGAAAGTTCCACCGTTGGGGGTCACCCGCGCAAGCCGTTCATCCACCTCCATCCAGAGGACGTTGCTACCGGCTGGCGTGATGAAGGAAATATTGGCATCCGGCAGGCCCAATTTCGAACCGGATATGAAATTGGTTCCATCATAAACAAACAGGCCTTTGGCCGTGCCCATCCAGAGATCAAGTCCCGGGGTGCGATAAAACGCCTGGACACGATCGGTCAGAACTCCCGCGCCAACGCGACGGAAGAGTTGGTGGGACGGCCCGGCTGGATCGTAAATCTCGGCGCCGCCATTGCATCCGATCCAAAGGCGGCCATGCCGGTCAAACTCCATGACTCGAAGCGTAAGGTCCACCAAACCGTTGTTGGTGCCGAAGCTGCTCCACGCACCCCTGTCGTACCGAGCCAGGTTGTCCCATCGCGCGAACCAGATTGTGTCCGGGGATTCCGCTTTGGCGTTCCAAACGTAGTCCCCTGAGACGCCCTCGCGAGGACCGTACAGGGAGAAGGATCTGCCATCGTAGCGCGCAATGCCCGCGCCCTGGCAACCAACCCAGAGTTCCCCATCCACCATCTCCATTTCACTCAGGAACGACCCGGGCATTCCTTCCCGTCCCGCAAACGTTTTCCAGGCCCCCTTCTTGAACGGTGCCACGCGCACCGTTCGTTCCGCGACCACGGCGCCAACATCGATCTTCCATGGCTCCGGAAGGTCGATGACCCGTCCTCCGATATGCGCGCGCAATTTGAATGTACCCGGCCGAAGCACCCTGAACTCACACTTTCCGGTCTCGTCAGAGAGCGCATTTTCGACCATCCCACCCGCAAAATCAGACTGCCATCGCGCGGCACCCGGCGGGACGGGAACGTGGCTGTGGAAAAAGGCTGAAGGGGGAATGACCTCCGGGGCCGAGCCGTTCGGTGGCCGCCAAAGCAGGCGACACCGCGCTTCCCCTTGGTCGTCCTCATATTCCACAAGAAGGTCGTGATCGCCGGCCGAAAGCGAGACCGAGTTTGTTCCCGTGCTCAACCATGAAGCTCGAGCGAGCATTCGCCCATCGATCCACAATTGGCTGATGTCGTCCGAATCGAGAATGAATTGATAGGTTCCCGCCTTGGGGACGCGCAGCTTGCCAACCCAGCGGATGAAAAACGCGTCAATCAAATCACAATCGCCAAACCCACCCTCAGTCCTTTCAAAATTGATCGAGGGTTCGACCCGGCGATAGTAAAAGTGATGTGCAACGGTTTCCTGGGGGATCTCGCGGGGAGCCACGCCAAAGTCAAAAATGTCCGCCATCAATCCGGACTCCAGATTGGCGGCGGCAGATTCCACGTTGGAAGGCTCCTCGATGGACTGGACGAGAACCCCCGCCATCGGAGAACCGTCCAGAGCCATGACGTGTGCAACTGCGGTGGGAGTCGATTGCAGCGCCTGTTCCAGGAGAACCAAATCCACGGTCGCAACGTTTCCCGCCGTCAAGGCGACCTTCTTTGAGGATGGGGCGCCCTTTCCAAGACTGGCGGCAACTTCAAACCTCCCATCCACGATCGGAACGTCGAACGCAAATTCGCCACCGGCAGTGCTGTTGGTCCATCCGATCTCCCAACCATCCCTGGAGAGATGAACCCGTTGCCCCGCCAACGGTTGTCCACCCGAATCCCGCACGGTCCCCCGCACCATCGCAGGCTCGGAGGCGAGCCCGAATCCGCAGAAAATGAGCGCCAGAACACCATGGCGTATCCGATTTCTCATGAGATCCCCGTTAGGGAATCAAGAATTCACTCTCCGCTCAAGCGTAACGGGCATCGGAGGATTCAGAAATCTGCCAGGGAAACGTTGAAAACAGAAATCCAACCCAGGACGAGCCATTGTGATCAGGTCGGTATTATTGACACTCTTTGCGTGGCTTATGACTTCGGTCCGGACTCATTGACGTGCACGATCGCAGCGGGGCTGCCACTCCAGTCGAAGGGCGATAACCCCACCAACCAGTGGAGTTTAACATTCCCCGGGGGCCTCGCAGCCTGCGGGGACATGCCGAAACCCGAAACGGTTCCAGACTGTGCGTGCTGTTTGGCTGCTCCATGAGCCAGTGGAGGAGTCCGACCGCTGAGGTGCTTTACCGCAATGATGCCCGATCAGACGCTGGAGCGCGGCAGGAGTACCCTGAATCCGGCGGCGGTCTAGCCGCCAGTAATCCAATGCACTTCCCGCGAGTCTGGAACAGGGACACGCCAGACCCTGCCCATTCTGAACCTGTCCTCCCCTTCGAATGACGTCCGGCTTCCTGATGGGCGCCGGCTTGAGGAAAATCTCCTGAGATCGAAATGAGCCGCGGTCCCCTCTCCGTCTCCCCTCTGGCTGCCCGCCACTCCACGGAACACTTCCCCAACCTCGCGACAGTTTGTCCATTGCCGAAAATCGACCGTTGACACCGTCGGAGGCGCGACCTCCCATCAAAATTATCCCGGAAAGTGAGACCACCTCCCGTCCCACCGCAGCGTATAAGACCGAACTTGTATCCGTAGTCAGTCCGGAGCGCTTGAGCCGAAAAAAATCCGTGACCGTTTCTTCCCTTTCATTTGGCCATTGAGACCGACGACTTCCCGGGGCTCAGCCTTTCGCCCCTGGGCGCTCTTCCTGTCGACGAACATTCCCAACCAAATCCAGGGCGTCGCGCCCGCGAACGATCTGCCCGGTCCCCATGGCCAGCGCCGGTTGCAGCCCGACGACCTCGGTTGACCAATGCCCATTGGACCCCACCACCCCCACTCCCCCCCTGCCATGCCCCGACCCACAATCCCGCGCCGCCCGCTTTGTTGCAGCGTCCCTGCACTCCTCGTCGCCTGCACCCTCCACGCCGCGGCCGCCACGCTGGTCTGGAACACCGGACCGGGAAACTGGTCCAACGCCGCGAACTGGACCCCAAACCAAATCCCCGGTCCCGGCGACACCGCCACCATCCCGTCCGGCGGCGTGGCCACCCTGGACGCCGACGTCTCGGTGGGGACGCTGAACCTCTCCGGCGGCGGGGTGACCGGGGAGGCGGTGTTCCAGGGCGTCCTGAACTGGTCGGGCGGCCCCGGGACGTTTAATTCGGTGAAGTTGACCATCGCCCACGGAAGCGAGCTGAATCTCGTCGGCGACGCCGACAAACTTCTGGTCGTCGGCGTGATCACCAACCACGGCGTGGTGAACTGGACCGGCGGCGGCAGCTTCAAGTTCGGGTTCGACCAGGCCTACCTGCGCAATGAGGCTGACGGCGAATTCCAGATCCGCAGCATCGGCTTCCTTGGCGGCAATCCGGTTTCGGACAACGACGGGGCCTATATCCTCAACTCGGGACTGGTCACCTGTGACGTGGGACCCGGGACGACCACGGTGGCCGTCGGCCGCGGGACGTTCGCCAACCAGGGACGGTTGCGCGTCCTCTCGGGAACGCTGTCCTTCACCGACGGACTGGTTTCCCAGGGCCCGGGCAATGAATTGTTCGTGGCGGACGGCGCCACACTCCGCGTGTCGAGCAACGGGCCCCGCTTTGAGGACACGACCTTCAGCGGGCCGGGGCTCCACCTCCTGACCGCCGGAACCATGACCATGACCGGCGGGATTCAGGCGACCAATGTCGTTCTGAGCGCCGGCCTTCGCGGCGGACAAAGTGCGGGGGTCCAGACCCTGCTGGGCGGGCGGCTCGAGTGGCAGTCGGGCGAGCTCACGGATCTCGCGCTGACCGTGGTGCCGGGCGGCGAGCTGGCCCTGACGGGCGCCGCCCTCAAATTCGGCGGCAACGCGGCGATCACCAACCACGGCCGGATCTCCTGGAGCGATACCGGCCACTTCAAGGGAAGCATGCAGATCGTCAACGCGGCCGACGGCGAGTTCCTCGTCCAGAGCACCGGCTACCTCGGTGGTGCGCCCGAGGGGGACAACTTTTTTGACCGCATCGAGAATCACGGACTTTGGATCTGCGACGTTGGCAGCGGCAACCAGAGCTACGAAAGCGCCGGGCACTATCCCTTCGTGAACACCGGCCGGGTCGAGGTCCGCAGCGGCACGCTGTTCATCGATGCGCCCATCGCCAGCAGCGGACCGGGGAACGAACTTTGGGTGGCGGCTGGAGCCGCGCTGCAGATGCCGGGAAGCAATCCCGGGACCTTCACGGACACGGTTTTCAGCGGTCCAGGACTGCACCGGTTCTACCGTGTTCCTCCCTTTGGCACCGGCCCCGTCAGTTGGAATGGCGACATCACCTGCACCAACGTCGTGGTGGACGGCAGTTCCCTGCGGGCCGTCCCAAGCGGCACCCTGCACGGCACGCTGGATTGGCGGTCCGGCGAGACCAGCGAGCTCAACCTGACGGTGGCACCGGATGGGATCCTGGATCTCCTGGGCGCGGGTGAGTGGAACCTGAACCGCAGCTCCATCACCAATCACGGCCTCATCGACTGGGAGGGCCCGGGAAACTTTCGCCTGAATGGCGCGGCGAATTTCGTCAATGAAACCAACGGCACCTTTGTGGTGCGCAGCACCGGTTTCCTCGGCGGAAATCCGGCCGTCGACAACAACGACGCCTACATCGTCAACCGCGGCACCTGGATCTCGGACACGGGCGGCGGGACGAATGTGGTCGCGCTCGCCTACCGGGAGTTCGTGAACACGGGGACGCTTGAGATCCGAAGCGGGACCCTGGTGGTGGCGGCCAACGGCGCCGGCGGCGGCAATTTCGACCTACCGTTGGGCAGCGCGCTTCGCATCAACATGGGCGGACCCACACCCAACACCGGATTCGGCCGCCTCGAGGTGGTCGGAAAACTGAACCTCGCCGGTGAGTTCCAGGCAGTGCTTCAGAACGGCTACAAGCCCCAGCCGGACGACCAACTCAACCTGCTATCCGCCGGTTCCGTTAAAGGCGCCTTCTCCTCCTTCACCGGGATCGCCACGGGCGACGGCAATTTCCTGGATCCCATTTACACCAACGATGGCGTCTTGCTGCACGTGCGGGATAACCACCCGGAACTCCGTGCATTCCACGTTCGAGCGGACCAAGGCGGATACTCGCTCAGCCTGACTGGAGCGATCAACCAGTCGTACGACATCTACTATTCCAGCAACCTCTCGACCTGGACCTTCCTTCGGCGGATCCAGCTCCCTACACCGTCGATGACCGTGACGGACGGGACGGTCGGCGACGACACCGAACGATTCTACGAAGCCCGCGTCGCGGGTCCGAACTGACGGTCACCTTCGTGGCGAAGGCCATCGATGCCTTTCGTCCGGTCCAACACCGTTGGCAGTCACCCGATGCCGGCAAGGGTGGAAAACCAATGAGTTTGGATCTGCACCTCAGTCAAATTGAGTGCTGAAATCGCTGCTTGTGTGATCAATGGGTACTCAGCCCTGGAACGTTGACCATTCCCCGCGGCCTTCACAGGCTCCGGCGGCATGCCAAACGCCGCCAACGATACCCGACTGAGGGTGCTGTTTGTCTGCGCCATGAACCGTTGGAGGAGCCCGACCGCTGAGGCGATGTATCGGAATGATCCACGCGTCGCGGTCCGGTCCGCAGGCGTTCGCCAGGGCGCCCGGCGGCCCCTCTCCCGGGTCGATCTCGAATGGGCACAAATCCTCGTGGTCATGGAGCGGGAACACCTGCGGAGAATCCGGGAGGCGTTTTCGGACCTGCCGCTCCCGACTGTTTGGACCCTCGACATCCCGGACGACTACCGCTTCATGGACCCGGAACTTCAGGAACTTCTGCGCGCCGCCCTGGAGCCCGAACTCAAAGCCGTCCTCAACGCCGCTTCAACGGACACGGACCCATCGCGGTGACGTTGGGCGAGCCCTCCCCAATCGTCGGCAGGCATGGCCACTCCTCAATCGCAGCGCCGGCATCGTTCAGCCCAAGGTATCGCAGATCCCACGGAATCCTTCGTCCTTCTTCGGGGACGGAGGACCGGCCCCGCCCAAGACGCTGTCATAGTGCTCTTGGCTGCGGCCCAATCCGCGTCAGGGCTGCGTGAGTCGGAAGAACGAGGAACCGGTTCCTTCGGCGAGCCGGACATGCGTCCACGGCCCTGACGATTCCTGGGGCCCGGAAAGGGTCTGCCACGAGGTTCCGAAAAGACTCTGGGATGACTGCAACTGCCAGACCTCTCGTCGTGTCGGCCAGACCGCTTCAATTCCCACGGGACTGTTCACCACCTGGACCCGCGGAGATTCGGGGGTTCCCAGGAGGAACAGGGTCTGGCTTCCCTTCGCCGAAATCGCCACCACGTCGCGGAGTCCGGGCGGGATGCTGGCGGGCTCTCCGACACCAATATCCGGCCAATTCTCCGGCCAGTTCGGAAAGAGCCGCCCCCAGGCCTGCACCGTTCCATCGTCCCGAAGCGCGACGGAATGATACCGACCCGCAGCAATTGCCACCACGTGATCCAATCCCTGCGGAACCGAACACTGTCCGTAGGTATTGTCCCCCAGCGCCACGAGTGTCCCATCGCCCCGAAGCAGGAGTGCGTGCTCCCTGCCCGTGGCGAGAGACAGGATCCCGCTCAACCCCGAGGCTTGAGCGTCGAGGCCGGGGACGCCAGGAAACCGAACCGAACCGTTCCTCATCAACAACCCAAGCAGCCCGCCATTGTAGGAAACGGATTGAATGGAATAGCCCAGAATTGAAGGAAACATGGCCTCACGGGAGTCTCCCATCTGGTGGACGCTTCCATCATCGAGAATGAGAACACCGTGATCGTCCCCCAGGGAAAGGGAGGCGACACCGGTATGGGGCGCATTGCCCAGCGCAATGGCAGGGACTTGACCAAATGGATTTTCAATCTGGGCGCGGCCATCGCTCAGGACGTATCCGACCTCCGACCTTCCGACATCGAAGGAACTGATCCATGGCCACCCGGGAGCCTGCCTCCAAAACGGTTCCTGTCCCGCGGTCCAGGCGCACAAGGTTCCATCCTCCAGGAGGGCCCCCGCCCCCGACAGTCCCTGCGAGACAGCCACCGCCCGGTCCCCATTCCAATACTGTGCCGGGTTGGAGGGTCGGGAGGACATTCAGGGACACGGGACCCGGGGAAATCCGATGTCCGTTGGGACTTTCCACAGTGACGGACACCTTTGCCACGACGCCCTGGGACAGTCCCACGAGGGATCCATCCACATGAAACGTTGATCCCGTAGCCCCCGAAACCGCCGTTCCATTGGTGTACCACTGAAACTGGAGCCCAAATCCGTGCGCCTCCACATCGAAGTGTGCGGATTGCCACGAGTGAACGGAAACATCCTGGGGCGGCCGGACCACCTCGGGCTGCGAAGGCACGCCGACTGAAAGCCTGAGGAGTCCTGCCGCTTGGATCGAGGTCACATTCACCGACGCGATTTCAGGGATGGGACATTCCTTCAAACTCGCGCGCCACGAGACCAGCGTCCCGTCGGATCTCAAGGCCATCGCAGAACGAGTACCCGCTGCCACGGCGACCACGCTGCCGAGTCCGTCCGGCACGCGGGCGCGCACGGTGGTGCCTGCGGCCGAATCCATCCAACCCCAGGCCGTCACACCGCCGTCGCCCCGAAGGAAAAGTGCGTAATGCAGATCTTCCGACACCTGGACCACATCCTGGACCGTGCCGGGATCCAAGGGTGGATATTGACTTTGGGTGAAAAGCCCCCAAGTCACCAGGCTTCCGTCCCGTCGGACCGCGTAAAAGTTGCCCGGACCCGCGTAGAGACGAACCACATCGGAAAGTCCCTCAGGAGGAGGTTGGGGCGGGAACGAAAGGAACCCGCCGTCCAAAGGCATGGACCACTGGACCACAGTTCCGTCGGATCGCAGGGCACCCGCCAGATGCCCCGCCGCGACCACCGAAACCACATCGCGAAGGCCCTTCGGCGTTTTCAGCGACGGCGCGACCTTGGACCAACTGGTCACGGTACCGTCCGTCTTGAGCGCAACCACATGCTCGTATCCGTAGGCGATCGACTTCACTCCGTTCGCAATGATCTCCAAGGGCCCCTCCGGAGTCGTCCAGGCCACAAGGCTCCCGTCGGACCGCAGGGCGACTGATGCGCTCACCAGAGGGGCGATCGCGACCACACCGCGAAGACTGCTCGGCACTCCATTGGAAAGGACCGAACCGGAACCCCAGAAGGTCACAGTTCCGTCCTGATGCAACGCCAGACCATGGGCATCGGCAGACATCGCGACGGAGTTCGCGTCCCGTTCGACCAGTTCCCCTCCAAAAATATTGGTGAAGCCAGGAATGGTCGTGGAGAAGTAACGAAAATCGGGTTCAGCCCAGAAGACCGCCGCCCTGGATTCACTCGCCCGAGACGGAAAAACGAAGGTCCCCACGACCAACCCCGTCACCAAAATCCAGTTCGCGATCTTGCGTCGGGAGGGAAAATCGTGGAAGTGGCTTTGGGCGGGAAGCATTCGGGTCTTATATGACACAATCGGGGTACGTTTGTCGAGGGTGTGATGGGTCAGCCTGTCGCGAAATCCGTAGTTAATTTGACCCGTTTTATATGCCCGGAGAGGACCGATTCATTGGGCCGAACCTGTCGGGACCTTAGTCGATTCCGGCCGAAGTCCGGTACGGCGCACCTGCCTCGGCTGGGAGGACGGCTAAACCACCAGGGCCCCGGTGGGTCCCCAAGCCAGGACTGACATCCGACCAAGGGTGGATACCGGGGTCGCTTCAACTGTGTTCCTATGAAAGCATGCATCGCACTCCCAGGACCTCCTCCGCCGTTTCCCCATGAGTTCCAATCTCCAACTGGCTCCGAAAACGTTTCCCTCCCGCATCGCCGACCTGGGATTCACCGCTCAACTACCCATCGACTGGATCAGCCACAATCTCCCCAGCGAGGACGTGGATTTTTCCAATCCCACCACACTCGTCCCGTTGGCCCTCGTCTGCGCCCCGCACTCCGTCATGGTCTTCGGTTTTGCAGCGCGGCCCGCCTACGACGATGGCACCCTTCAGGACTGGGCCAACTTCCTTTTGAAGCACAATCAACTGGAACCGCGCGCCCTCGGACGGGACCAGGTGGCCGGCGTCCCCGCCATCGTGGGCGAGGCCACCCAACCTTCCGACCTGGGGACCATGGTCGCGCGCTTCGCGTTTCTTGAGGACGGCAACCACCTCCTCAATCTCACCCTGACAGCGCCCGAACTGTTTGCAGACACCCTGGCCCAAGCCTGGATTGAAATGCTGCGATCCTTCACGCTCACGAACCCTCGCGGCTCACGATTCAAATCCGAACCCGTCGGGAACGCAGCCGCTTCCGAACCCCGATCCGGCCGGGAGATCCTTCCCGAAGCAGGACCACGCCCCGCCACACCTATAATCCTGGATTCGGATTCCGGGGAGCCGCTGCTGCCCATCGTGACCAACGAGAACCCACCGCCGCCACCCTCCGAGGACGGCCGGCCCTCCTTCCACGATTTCGCCGTGAGCGACGACAGCAATTCCCTCGATGACGATCACCCGATGAACGTCAACCTCCGGAATCGGGGCGTGGGCTTGATCCCCAACATCGCCGAGCTCAGCGACCGCGAGCGCCGAGCCACACTGGCTGCCGGCGCCATTCTCGCCCAGTTCGACGTTCCCTACGGATGGCACGTCCTCGACGATGGAAAACGCACGCTCGTCTTTGAACCCTCCGGCAAGGTGCAGATCAGCATGAATCTCATCCCCCGGGAGGGACGCGAGGATCCGGCCATCCTCGACGAAATCGAACACCAGACGCGGAACGACTATCCCCAGCCTGAGTTCACGCGGATGGCTGCGGGCCGGATCCAGGCCCTTGGGGTCCGGAACATCGCCGACGGAGATCAACCGCTGGAGCAATACCACATGCTCATCGCCTTCAGCGACGATTCCAGAGTATTGAGGGCGCGCGTCACGACCACTCCCGACCAGGCGACCAGGGCCTGCAATCTCGCTGAATTGATCCTGAACAGCTGCCAATTCCCCCTGGCGCCCGCGAGCGACGAATCCGACGGGACCCCGGAGTCCGACGGCCAGGAATCCGAGGCCGCCCCGACGGAATCCAACGCTGCGGAGCAACCCCCGACAGACGGGAGACCGGCCTGGTGGCGGGAGGCGCTGGAGCTCGAAAGGAACCATCGACTCGAGGAGGCCGAAGCGCACATCCAACAACAGTGCCAGCACATGGGCTACGCCTATGCCACCGCAGACCTATACCGGCTTCGCATGATCCGACTGAAGGACGCGGGCGACGTCCAGGGCGCCCGGGAGGCCTTCCAAAAGGCGAGCCGCTTCATCCGATTCTATGCCAGCATGGCGACCAGTGGCGGCGAGGGCGAGGCCCTCTCCCTGCAGCGGGAGGAATTCCGGGCACAGCTGGTGGCAGACTACGGCAGCGACCCCGAATCGGAAGGTCGCCGCTGAATCCACCGGACTCCAAAATCGGACTCTCCCGCGCACGAGCGTCGAAATACCCCCTTTTCCCCAAGACCATGAAACTCACCCCCGAACAGAACATTGAACTCGCAGCGTTCCCGCCCGTCCTGAAATCCCTCATCGAAGCCGAACTGGCGGCCGGCAACAGCCTGCTTGAAATCGGAGGCGGACATCCCGCCCCACCGATCGGAGCGTGCGCGAAGCTGGAGAAGAAGGTGACGACCCGCCCCCGTGCCTCCGACGCCGCAGTGAGTTTCTACGAGCGGAACAGCTCAAGCTACTGCGGAGAATTCACCGATGGCACACGCCAATTCTTCGTGCTGGAAGCCCCGGAGCCGCCGCCCCCCGAGCCCGACATGGACGCCATCCGAAAGTCCCTGGAACCGAAGCCGGATCCGATCCAGCAACTCGCCAAACGGGAGCCCGCGTCCCGTCCGAAACGGAGCCCCCGGACGCCGTCCTCCTCACCGCGCACCCGGAAAAAAGCCGCTCCAAGCGACCGGGCATTGACCCTGATCGAGACTGCCACCGGCGCCACGCGGGTCCTCCACTTCCGCGATTCGCGACCGCCTCATGAGGTGCAGTTCGCATTGGAGCGGGAACTGATGACGCTCTTCTCCGCCTCCCCGGAACCAGGCCAACTCCGCATGGAGGCCCGGGGAAACGTCAACGGCGCCCCGTACTCCTTCGAGTTCCGCTTTGAGGCAGCCCTCCGCTCGGAGAATTGCTATTCCCTGAGGGCAGAGGGTTCGTGGGCCGACCATTCGCAGGCGAATCGCGACTATTTCAATAAGACTTCCGAAGGCTGGTTCAAACTTTGGACACGCGATTTGACGCCCGCCAATCCACCAGAAGCGGATGAGGGATTGCCCGAGCGCTACCTCGTCCTCGCCAACGCCGCGCTGCAGGCCGAGGCCCATCTCAACTCCATCGCGGCGGTGCAGCAGGCGATCGTGACCGGAGTGAAACAGGGCGGAACGTACGGCATCTCCCACAAGGAAGGCGGCTCCCACATCCACTACCGCCTCAATCAATTTGTCCGCACGGACCACGGCGATGACCCGGGTGTCCAGGTGTATGCAGACGAGGCCGACTTTCTGAAGAAACTGCGCTCGTTCTGCTACCTGGAGTCCACGCGAATGTCCGGCAACAAACCTCTGCCCGAGTTCGAGGAATGGAAGCTGATCCTGCGCCGCATGAGCCCGCCGACTCCGTAGTTCGGGTGAATCCGGGAATCCCTTCCGCGGCAGACCCGCCACGGGCTCCCCTTCTCCGAATTCCCGGAATCTTCTCGGGGCATCGCCTCCAACGGCAGCCACTCCTGCGCGCGGGGATCGATTCCAGTACGGAGGATGCCTCCGGTGGCGCAACGACCTACCGCAATGCCGGACGCACCGCGGCGAGCACGGAATCCGTCGTCACGGATTCCATCAGGCGCTGAATCTCGGTGGAAGTGCCCTGGATGGGACGGCCGTCGTACCGGTAGAAGTCCAGAGCGCGGCCCGCGACGCCCGGATTGGGAATCAATGTCCAGTCGTCCCGCAGCGGCAGAATGCACGGGTTGACCGTGGGCGTCTCAATGACGAACTGGTGTGGCACCTGCATCGCCGCCGCCAGGTGCATGAAGGCGGTATCCACACTCAGGAACGCGTATGCCTGCCCGACGAGGGCCGCGGCATGCCGGATCGTCGGCGTCTCCGGGAATAGAATTCGGGCCATGCGGATCTGCGAGAACAGCTCCGACTGGAGAACACGATCCTCCGGTCCTCCAAAGAACACGACTGGCAGGTCCGGGAACTCCTTTCGGACCCGGGTGACCAGTTCCACATACCGGTCCACCGGCCACCGACGAAGCGCCAGATTCTTGGTGCCGCCCGAGCCCGCGTGAATCCCCAGCCAGCGCACGCCCTCGAGTCCGTTCCGTTCGCAATATCGGGACGCCCACGTGGTTTCCTCCGAGCCGAGGTAGAGCTCATAGGCCGGACGCGGCAGTCGTCGCTCCGCACCCAGCAATGGCAGAAAACGCGCGTTGTTCTCCGCTGCATGCACCGTGTAGTCCTGCGGAATGGAATCCGTCACCAAATGTGGATCGAGCCAGCCCTCGTTTTCGTACTGGTGGCTCAACCGGCGCCGGGCGCCGATCAGACGGGCAATCACCCGGTAGTCTCGCCGCCCCTGGGGATGAACATTGATTGAGACGTCATATCGGTGGCGGCGCAGGCCCAGGACAAACCGGAGGGACGCCAGCCGGGATGCGCGGAGGAAATGGTGCTGGTGCACGGCGTCCAGATGGGGATTGCCCTCCAGGAGAGCCGCGGCACCCGGCCACATCACCAACACCTCCAATACGGCGTCGGGGAAATTCAACCGCAGTTCATGCAGAAGCGGCGTCGCCATCAGCGTGTCACCGATCCCGGCCAGGGCGAGGACCAGAATTCGATCCGGTGGAGCGGAGGTGGGCACCTGGTTCTCCTTCAAACGGGATTCCAGTTCGAACCTGGAGTGTTGTCTTGGCCGGTCACGGGTCCCCCTTCTCAACTATGGTTCCGGCCCTCAAACGGAGAGGATCCGGCCCAGCCGCCCAAGGAATTCCAACTCCGCCTTCTTCCTCGCCCGCAGCACGTCGTTGGGCCCGCGCTGGTCGCGCCCGCCCCCGTGCAGATCCTGAACTCGTTCATTGAAGAACGGCGACGGCTGGTCCGATCCCGTCCATTGGGTCCGGGCCACCTGCTCCCAGGCCGGAAGGCGGGAACGGGCATCGTCCTCATTCTCCGGTTCCGATGTTTCCACCAGGGCCAGGAATTGCTCCGCGTCGCCGGGGGGAGGCGGATCCCCGGCGTAGGCCACCGCCAGATACCGTCGCAATAGTGCCCTGCGCCCCTCGGTGTTCCATATCGCACGCCGGGCGATCGCCAGGATCAGTGGCTGGTCCCCGGTCGGACACAGGCTCCGAATGAGCCGGGTGGTGGATTCGGGAATCGTCGCCTCCAGACGCAAGCGCAGAACATAGCGCTCGAGGGTGACCGGGCGCATCGCGAACGCATGCGACTGGCCGTCGGGCGTCACCAACCGCCCTACCGTGGGACGCCGATGCAATTCCTCGATCCAACGGGTCAATGTCTCCGCCGGAATTTCGATTCCCCCCAGCAGGGCCGCGAACACCGCCTGATCGGCCAATTTTGGCGTGAATTGCGCCGAAAGCGCCAGGTCGAGTTCCGTCTCGTCCAAGCCCGGCAGCCGTTCATCCAAAAAGGAACCGGTCTCCTCCCGGGTAATTCCATAGGTCGCTTCCAAATGCCGGAGCGTCTGCGCCGTCAACGTGCGCGGACGCTCCAATTCCTCCACCAGACGATTGAACACCGCTTCCATGGGCGAAGGATATCGGGATGGCCTCCGGAAGCGAACGTCGTTCTGGCCGGTTTCCACCCTCTCCGAAAATACGGTCCGGATGGTCCGGAGAGTTTCTCCGTCCCATCCACCCTCCGGTCCGTTTTCGGACTCAATGAACCGTATGCACCTGTTTCGAGCCTGATCCCGGCCTATTTCCCGAGTTTCATCGGGTTGGCATCCCAGGTGCATTCAGAACTTCCAATATGACGCTGCTTCACATTGCGCTTCGAAACCACTCCTCGACTCCGCCCACCCATCGTGTTCGCACAGCCTCCCTTATTCGGACCGGAGCCTTCCTGGGATTACTGGCGGTGGGAGCTCACCGCAATCTGGCGAGCACGTCCTACGGTTCCCTGAACAACTTTGACGTGGTGAACGACACCGGCAGCCTGTGCCATGGCTTCAGCATCGAAATGGAGGACATCGAGGCACCGGAAATCACCTACACCTACGACTACAACCATTACGGAACGCCCCGGATCGTCGAGGACCGCAGCAATCCCCTACACCCGAAGGTGACGATCCGATATGAGGCGAAGGTGGGGCCCGACGGAACGTTTCTCGCATTCACCAATCCGCAGGACCCGGCCCATCCCCTCGCCCCGACGGATGGACACGCCTTCACCGATCCTTCCGTGAACCTGGGTGGGGAACACTTCGGAGTCGGATTCACGCGGAATCCCACCACGGTCCGCTATCACTGGCTGGTCGCGGATCCCGCCAATCCGGGGACCCTCATCGACGGTGCAGCCGTGACCATCTCGACGCCGGCCTTCGCCTACATCCCTCCGGCCGCAGGCGGCGTCGGTGCAGAGCTCGAGGCCCACGTGGAACCGCCCGAGAAAGAAGTGCCCCGGGCGGATCGATATGGAGTTCCGGTCTGGGTCAAGGTCACCAAGACCGTCCAACACACCGGGAGGAAGATTCGCCTGGTGGAACTCGTGACGGACGATCCGCGCAAGGCGGGCCGCGAAGATTGGGCGGGGGACGAAGTGGCGGAAACCGAGATCGAGTGGCAGCTGTTCCAAAAGCGCCCGGTGAAAAAGGAAAAGGGTGAGGACCTCGATTCCAAGGACGCGCTCCCCAAGGGCGACGAAACCGTCACCCGGCGTTACGAGTTCTATACCTACACGGGAGAGACGGATCCCGAGGATGGCGGGGCGCTTTGCGAGGATCCCACGAAGTGCCCGGATGCCGTCGGCGGGTATATCGGCGCGCAAATGGCCGGATTCAACGTCGTCACCCCCCTGGGCCTGATCGACCACCTTCAAGAGGGCAGCCTTACCGAGGATTACGTCCGCCGCTCCGTGGTCGTCGGCGGCAACACGCCCTACGCGGTGACGGTCGCCTCGGGCGCCCTTCCCCCGGGTCTCCAACTGGACGCCACCACCGGACTTCTCGCCGGTCGGCCCGCCGCTTCAGGGCAATTCACGTTTACCGTGTCCGCCCGCGATGCCGATAACGTGGAAGTCCAACGGGAATTCGTGGTGGTCGTGCCCGCTCCGCTCACGGCAACCCTGAGTGGAGGCCAGTTGAAACTGACCTGGACGGGTGGCGTGGGAATCCAACTCGAGCGTGCGCCCTCGACGGATTCCCTGCTGTGGTCCTCCGTTCCGGGTTCGCTGGGTCAGTCGGAAATCGAGTTGCCCCTCGATGCGGACGCGGCCTTTTTCCGCGTCGCCCGGCCGTAATCCTTCCCTGGCATCATCGTCCATCCCCGGATGATCGCTTCTCCTTCGGGGATTTTTCCTTGGATCCGGAAGCCGCGTCCGGCCGGCCCTCTCGAAGGATCGGCAATTGAAGCTCCTCCAGATGGATCCGGTCCGAACCCAGGGCAACCTGCACCAGGAACTCCCGGCCGTCGCTCCATCCATTGTGTTGCAGGCGCCACGCTGAATCCAGGTCCCGGACAAACTGCACCCGGATGCGGGCCTCGGGACACTCCGCCAGTCCTGCCAGAAACCGATTCAACGCTCCCGTGTTGCCGCCGTAGCGGAGCGTGCTCACCGCGTTGATGAATTGCCCGCCGAGAAACTCTGCTTCAGGCGCCTCCAGCACCTTCATCAGTGGGGCTCTCCAGTCCGCCTCCAATGACTCCGGCAACGCCAAGGACGGGCGATCCAGCGTCCCCGCAAGCCCCCAAACCCGGAAAGTCCAAGCCAGGATTCCCGCTCCGAGGACTGCAAGGAGCACACCCTGGGACACCTTGAATCCTGAAAGTCTCATTTCCCCGACAACGTCCTTCGCCCGGATTCCTTGGCAAGAATGAACGAAATCTTAGGGAGGCTGCATCCAGCCGACCCGCGAGACCTCAAGGTTTGAACAGGAAATCCCAAGAAGCGTTGGGTCGGTGCCTTCCCAAACGGTTATGCATCAGGCATGGAGCCAAGGAAACGGATCCCCCTTATCCTGGAAGGCATTTTCAAGCCGGCCACCCCTTCCAGACCGCCCGCCGCCGCCGCGCCTCCGTCCCGGGCATGCGTCAAAACGCCCCCGAGATTCCCGTCGCATCTCCTGCCAAACTCAATCCGAACCATTGCCCGTCTCGAATCCTAGGCTCCCGTCCAAACCACGCGCTAAAGCGGCTCCCCGCTTCCCTGCCAAACGCTTTCACCCCGTCGCATCATGAATCCCAGGCAACTCTCAACGCTCAGACTCATCATCCTCGTCTCCCTCTCCTCATCATTCGCCCTTGCCGCGGCATTCCAAAATCTCGACTTCGAGGCAGCGCAGGTCGTCAGCCCTCCTTCCTCGCCATATAACTCCGTGCGGACGTCGGAGGCGCTGCCGGGTTGGTCGGTCGACTGGACCCCGATCGGTGAGAGCGAAAATCCCGCGTTCGGGGCGAACGCGCAATTCGTGCAGTACAACCAAACGTTCAATACCGGTCCCACTGCACTACTGGTCGGCCCAGAACGCGACGATTATTACAGCGGAGGTCGGGCGCCCCTGCCCATTTCCGGGAACTACTCCGCTGGCGGCTCCATAATGCAGATTTCCCAGCGGGGAGATATCCCAGCCGGACAAACGGGTCTTATCTTCGAAACCGACGACATGCCCACAATGGATTCCTATTCTTACCTCAGGGTCTCCATCAACGACTCCGTCCTACCCTTGGCCCCAACGGGTTCTCCGAGACAATACCGCGCCGACATCACTTCCTGGGCGGGCCAGGAGGTCGTCCTGACATTTTCGATCGGGGAGAACCTGTCCGTTATCGACAACATCTCCCTCGTACCCGAGCCATCCACCTGGGCGCTCGCCTTCGGACTTCCCCTGCTGGCGTTGGGCGTCCTGCACCGCCGTCGGAACGAGTCTTCCCCCGCCTGAAAAAGGTCATCGCTCTGGGTGACGAGGGAGCGTGGGATCGGTTCGGCAAGGTGTCGCTTAGCAAGGCTGCAAATTTCTTCGACCTCTCGTGTGATCGTCCGGGTCCAGATCGGTCCAAACGGACACACGGACCGAACGATGAATGCGACTCCCGTCCCCAAAGTGGGCCTTCCCAACCCGACACTCCGTCCCCCGCTCGGCGTGACCCTGATCGAACTGCTCTGCGTCCTCGGAATCCTCGCCATCATCGCGTCTCTTTACCTTCCCGCAATCGCACGAGCGTACGCCAAGGTGAAGCACATGTTCGGTTCGGAATAGGACTCCCGGGTCACCCAAGGACGTGGGGAACGACGGAGTCTGTCTTCCTGCAAACAGGATTCCAGCGTCTTTGCCAAAGGCGCCCCTTGGCCCAACAATTCCGGAAGGGCGGCCTCTCCTCAGACAAATCCGCCAAAGTGTTCCAGCGAGACCTTCCCCGCGACGGCGCGTCCCACCTGCGACAATTCCTCAAGAAAATCCACGCTGTCCAATCGCTGCACGTTTTCAGATTTGATCTGAGGCAGTCCCAGCGCATCGAGGCCCTTCCGGCTCAGATCGGCGTCATAACGGGCATACAGAAAGGCGCGTCCAAGATCCTGCTCCAGGGGAATCTTGTTCCCCTGCGCGTCCCTCGGAATCAAATCCCCGATCTCCCGATCCAGCGGCGCCCCGTGGGAGCATCGGCCAATGATCCGGCAGTTGGTGTCCTGATCCACAGCGGCACCATCCATCAGCGCGGACGGAAGTCCCGCCAGATTGGAGACCAGGTTCCGGTTGGGATGAAGCACATCCGGATTCTCATTGGCCGCCGAACCGGTCCCGAGGGAAACGATCAGCAATTTGCGTTCCCCAGTGCTCCAACGCAGTCCATAGGGTTCGGCCGTCGCCATGCGGAACAGGAGGAAGGCGGGATTGTTGTAGGGCGTCATCCCGCCATCCACAAAGACGAAGGTCTTCTTGGGATCACTTTCGTCCCACGACACCACCTCCGGCGGGAAAAAGATCGGTGCAGCCGTGCTCGCCCGAATGAGCTTCCAAAGCGGAATTCGTAAGTTGCAGTCCTTCCGTTCCGGGGCGTTGTACTTCGCGAGGGGATTGCTGCTGATCGGCCACGGGGAATCGGTGCTCACATTCCGGGTGACGACCAGCAGCAGGCTCCGGAGGTGCCGGGGTTCGAGCGTGGAGTTCTCCCCGTAAACCTCCTGCAGCTTCGCCGCGAGCGGATCCCGCTTGTAGAGATGATTGAACCGATCCAGCAGGGCGGCCTTCTCGAACATGGCCGCGCCGGATCCCCGGTAAAATTCCAAAAGCCCCTTCGCGGACATCCCCCGCGCGAGACCGGCGGCAATGATGGCCCCCGTGCTGGTCCCTGCGAAATAATCGAAGAACTCGCACAGACGAAACGCGTCACCCCTCCCGGTCCGAGCCGCCAGCAGCCCCTCGATTTTCGCGAGGACTTCGAGGGTGATCATTCCGCGAATTCCTCCCCCGTCCAACGTCAGCATCTTTCGAGGGCGTTCCTCCCGATAGCGATCCCAAAGGGAGCCCCAAAGGGTTTTACGGGTTTCTTCTGAAAGTGGCTGCATGAATGGATCGTTACCGCGCCACAACCTCCCTCACAAGGAAGGTTTCCAAACCCGCAGCAGGACGGGCCAAAACCGCCGGCGGCAGCTCCATTCCGAAGCTGTCCTCACTGCTTTCAAAATCCCGGCAGGGTCTCTCCCGCCCGTGGAACTCCCCCGTTCGCGCGAATCTCCTCCGCCCGTCTCCGGATCGCTGTCCGATCCGCCGAGGTGAGCCGGGAAAGATTCTTCACTTGAAGGACCATTCGCGGGTTCGCGAGCCAGCGCTCCTGATGCCGGGCCAGGAAATCCCAATAAAGAGTCGTGAAGGGACAGGCATCCTCCCCGGTCGCCTTCGCAGGATGAAATCGGCACCCTTCGCAGTAATTGCTCATCCGCCGGATATAGGAGCCCGAGGCGGCATACGGCTTCGAAGCCAGGAATCCACCGTCCGCGTATTGCGACATCCCGAGTGTATTCGGCAACTCGACCCATTCCACCGCGTCCACATACACGGCGAGGTACCACGAATGAACCTGCCGGGGTTCAACGCCCAGGAGCAGCGCGTACAATCCCGTCACCATGAGACGCTGGATATGGTGCGCATAACCATGATCCAGCGTTTGACGGAGGGACTGGTGCAGACAGTTCATTTCGCACTCCCCAGTCCAGTAGAACGCGGGCAGCGGCCCGGACGCTCCGAGGGCGTTCAACCCGGCGAACTCGGGCATCCGGAGCCAGTAAACTCCGCGGATGTACTCCCGCCACCCCAGGATCTGTCGGATGAACCCCTCGGCGCTCGCAAGGGGAACCCGCCCCTCCCGATACGCCCGCTCCGCCGCGGCGACCACCTCCCGCGGATCCAGCAGCTTCAGGTTCAGCGCCGCCGAAAGACGCGAGTGGAACAGCCACGGCTCCTCCGTCCACATCGCATCCTGAAAACGCCCAAACCGGGCCAGACGCTGTTCGATGAAATCCTGAAGTGCGTCGTGCGCATCCTCCGGCGTCACCGGCCATGCAAACGTTTCCAGGGATCCGGGGTGCCCGGCAAATCTCCGCTTCACCAGAGCGAGCACCTCCCGGGTAATGGCGTCTGGCGGCGTAAGCCGCGGTGCGGACAGCCCCTCTCCCCGGGGGCCGGACTTCGGAAACGTCCCCCGGTTCTCGGGGTCAAAATTCCACTGGCCGCCTTCCGGTTCCCCCGCGGCGTCCAGCAGCACCCGGTGCTTCCGCCTCATTGACCGGTAGAAGTGCTCCATCCGAAGCTGCCTCCGGCCCCGGGCGTGACGCACAAACGCTTCCCGGGTTTCATAGAAGTGCCGGTCCACACGCACCTCGAGGGGAACACCCGCCTTCCGCGCCGCGTTCGCCATCGCCTCCTGAACCCGCCACTCCCCCGCCTCCGTCATCACGATTCGCTCGGGCCGCAGCGACGCCACCGCCCGCATCAATTCCACGGAAAGGGAGCCGGTGGATTCGCGCTCCTCGAGTTCCCCATAGTGGACCCGCCGACCGAGGCGCTGCTGCGCTTCCCGGAAATGGCGCATCGCCGAGAGGAACAGCGCAATGCGCGGCTTGCTGGACCAAACATGATTGGACTCCTCGTCCACCTCGGCCATCCAGACGACATCCCGTTTCGGATCGAAGCCGTCAAAGGCCGAGGAGTTCGGGTCCAACTGGTCCCCCAGGACCACAACCAGGTGTCGCACGCCGTTCCCCATTCCCGTGAGTGCCTCAGTCGCGCGTGACGAGGTTCTCCCCCCGGATCGACTTGAACGCCGCCAGCGCTTCATTCCGGGCGGTCTCGTGATCCACCAATGGCCTCGGATAATTCACTCCCAGGTTGACCCGCGCGCGGGACAGCACAAACGCCGGAGCCTCCCAGGGCGCATGGAGATGCTCCGAGGGCAGACTCGCAAGTTCGGGAACCCAACGGCGCACATAGTCCCCGTCGCCATCAAAGCGCTCACCCTGCAGCACTGGCGCAAACACCCGGAAATACGGAGCCGCATCCGCTCCACATCCGGCCGTCCACTGCCATCCCAGCGTGTTGCTCGCGAGATCCGCGTCCACCAGGGTGTCCCAGAACCACGCCGCGCCGTGCGTCCAGTTGAGGCGGAGATGCTTCACCAGGAATGAGGCCACCACCATCCGCACCCGGTTGTGCATCCACCCGGTGTGCCAGAGCTGCCGCATGCCGGCGTCCACGATCGGATATCCGGTCCGGCCCCGCTGCCAGGCTCGCAATAGCACTCCCTTCGGATCCTCCCGCCACGGAAACTTTTCGAAATCCTCCCGTAACGGACGCTCTGGGGTGTGCGGAAAATGGAACAAGAGATGATGGGCAAACTCGCGCCACCCGACTTCGCTGAGGAACACCCGCGCCCCCTCCCCCGGAGGAAATTTCCCGGAGGCCCTGCCCACCTCGGACACCGCGGCCCAAATCTGGCGCGGACCCAGTTCCCCGAAGTGGAGCCAGGGCGACAACTGCGAGGTCCCGTCCTGTCCTGGCAGGTTGCGCGTATTGGCATAGGCGTTCATCGCCTTCGCAACAAAGGTTCGCAGCCTCGCCGCGGCGCCGGCTTCCCCCGGATGCCATGTCTTCGTGAACCCAGCATCCCACGGAATGGACGGCAGCAACCCGAGTTCCCCGAGATCCAGCGACCGCGGCCAAGCCGAAGGCGGCGCCAGTCTCGCCGCCCCCACTGGGATCGGATCCGACACCGGCTGGGTCAGGCAATGCTTCCAGAACGGCGTGAAGACCTGGAAAGGACGCCCCTGCCGATTGCGCACGAGATGGGGCTCGAAGAGCAGGGACGCGTTGAAGCTCCTCGCTTCAATCCCGGCTTCCAGCAGCGAGGACTTGATGGTGGCATCCCGCGTCATGACCGCGGGCTCATAGCGACGATTCCAGAAGACCGCGCCGGCACCGGTCGTCTCCACCAACTGGCGCAATATTTCCAACGAGGCCCCGCGTCCAACGATCAGACGGGATCCCCGCTCCCGAAGGCCCGCATCCAAGGAGGCCAGGGCATGGTGCAACCACCACCGCGAGGCACCCCCCATTGGCCATTTCCCCTCCCCAGCATCGTCCAGGATATAAACTGGGATGATCGGACCACCCCGCGCAATCGCCGCCGCGAGGGCCGGATTGTCCTGCAGCCGCAAATCCTGACGGAACCAGACAAGGGTGGGTGAGATCGCCATGAACAGTACGAGATCAAGAATGGGGCTGACAGACCCTGAGGGCTCCACTCAACCGCCGGTGACGGAATCCAATCCTCCCCAATCAGGATCGGGAAGGCGGGTGCGAATCCAAAACTCACTCCTCGCCCGCTTCTCGGAATTGTCAACGTCGACGTCCACCCGATGACTTTGGTCCTTTTGGATTCAGTGTACCCAGCCTGGGGAGCGTCCCCAGTTCAACTCCGCTGGTCGGTGCCCCCGGAGCCGGGGTGTTTCCTTCGAACTCCCTCCGCCCCGATCACAACGTCCATTTTTCCGCCCCCAGGGATAATCGCCAACCAAATAGGGACTTCGGAAACACCTCCGACTCCACCGAAATCTCCCCAGACGCCGATGGCGGAGAGGGGGGGATTCGAACCCCCGGTAGGGTATAAGCCTACTCACGCTTTCCAGGCGTGCGCCTTAAACCACTCAGCCACCTCTCCGTCGGCGGGCGGGACTGTGGCGATGCACCCCTCACCGATGCAATACGTTT
>JAXMHR010000019.1:0-94739 GCA_046346705.1 Verrucomicrobiota bacterium
ACGAGCAAAACCGGGAATTGCTCCGACACCTGCCGCCTCCCCAGCTTTGATGCGGGGTGGAAGCCTGGTTTGGAACGCGGATCCCTCTCCCGTTGGAATCATGCCGGCCATTGTGCTCTCCACACTGAATGCGCGGCATTCGCATGCGGCCTTCGGTCTTCGGTACCTCAAGGCCAACCTGGGTTTGCTGGAGGCGGATTCGGAGATCCTGGAATTCGACGTCAGCCAGAAGCCTTTGGACGTCGCCGAAGCGATTCTGAAACGGAATCCACGAATTCTGGGACTAGGGGTCTACATCTGGAACGTCACTCCCACGACCGAGGTGGTCGCTATTCTCAAACGGATTCGTCCGGACCTGATCGTCATTCTCGGTGGACCTGAGGTGAGTTTTGAAACGGAAGAACAGGAGATCGTTGCGAGAGCTGATTTCGTCATCACCGGGGAGGCCGACCTGAAGTTTGCTGAGGTGTGCGCGAATCTGCTGGAACCGGCACCGAGACCGCTTCCCAAGGTCATCGCCGCCGGACTTCCGCGTTTGGAGGATCTTCGTCTGCCCTACGATCTTTACACCGCAGACGATGCGGCACACCGGGTGATCTATGTGGAGGCGTCCCGCGGATGCCCGTTTACCTGCGAGTTCTGCCTCTCCTCTCTAGACGTTCCCGTACGTCAATTCCCCCTGGATCGCTTTTTGGCGGCCCTGCAACGACTGATGGACCGTGGTGTGCTCCGGTTCAAGTTTGTGGACCGCACGTTCAACCTTCATTTGCCCACGAGTACGGCCATTCTCCGTTTCTTTCTCGAGCGGACCCGGCCGGGCCTCTTCGTCCACTTTGAAATGGTGCCGGACCGTCTTCCGGAATCGCTCCGGGAGATCATTGCGCGATTTCCCGCCGGGACACTTCAGTTTGAAGTTGGCATCCAGACGTTGAATCCCGAGGTCGAGGAGCGGATCCGGCGTCGGCAGGATCATTCGCGGATGGAGGACAACCTCCGCTGGTTGCGTCGGGAAAGCGGCGTGCACCTGCATGTTGATTTGATCGCGGGGCTTCCTGGAGAATCCTTGGAGAGTCTGGCGACGGGATTTGACCGCACCCTGGCGCTGGCTCCCCAGGAGATTCAAATGGGGATCCTGAAACGACTGCGGGGGACTCCGATTACCCGGCATGATTCGGAGTGCGGCATGGTGTACAGCCCGCTTCCGCCCTATGAAGTGCTTCGGACCGCCCAACTGGGATTCGAAGTGCTGGCACGGCTGCGCCGGTTCGCAAGGTTCTGGGATCTGTTTGGAAATAGTGGTCTTTTTCCCGAGTCCCTGTCCCTGATTTGGACTGCGTCGAATTCCCGGGAGTCGCCGTTTTATGGATTTCTTGGGTTTTCCGACTGGCTGCACGACCACGGGGTGGAAACCCACGGCATCTCCCCGCTGCGCCGGTTCGAACTGGTGTGGCGGTTTCTGACCCGGGAACGGGGGAGAGTGAAGGACGAGGTCCTGACCACACTTCGCCGCGACTTTGCAGTCGCCTGTCGGCACGAAATGCCGGCCTGGTTGCGGGATGGAGTTGAGCCGTTAACGAAGAAACCGCGGTGCGCACCGAAGGATTGCCGCGCCGGCAGCAGCGCCATGCGGTGCGCTCGAGTGGAATTCGTCGGGCCAGGTCAGGTCCTGCCCTGATTCATCGCCACGAGCTCGTAGAGATGGCGGTCATCGAGGCGAATGCGTTGGGCCAGGACCTTCCAGCGAAAGAGGATCCCGGCACGCCGATCTCCGGTTTTGCCGAGCACACGTCGCGGAGGCGCCGGTGGCGATCCGGAACAGTGTGACAGGCGTGTCCGAAATGGCGTCCGTGACGTGGGGGCCCCGTCGAAGAGGGAGATGTATCCGAATGAGGTGCGTATGATCGCGATGGAGGAATCTCGCGCTCCCGAACAGTGATCGATTTGTCGAACTTGTCCCTCAATGATGAAGTAGATGTCATCAGCGGGCGAATTGGCCCGCATGATCGTCTGGAAGGCCGGGAGTTGGATGATTTCCCCAAGGCGAATCAGACCGCAGAGGTCTTCGTCCAGTCGTTCACCAAAAGGCGCGGATTCTTCGGAGAATTGACGGTTTCAGGGTTAGTCGCGTTCATCACGGGCTCTAAGCGGTCCACGCCGAAGAGGACTCCCAGCTCCGGATCCGTCCCGCCTGCTAGCCGGTTCGTTTCGCAGAAGATCCAGCACGAAAGGACGATGCGTTCGTCCCGGACCAGTCCATGGACCTCCCATGCGGACTGGTCCGTAAAAAACACGAGTCGTCCAACGCCCAGACGCGATACTCAAAGGCTTCGGATTTAGGATTCATTCTAGCATGGGAGCGCCATTGGCCAGGGCAGGCAAAGAAATTGAGTCTCGGGAATCGCCAGAGAACAGGGACCCAATTCGAGCTCGACTTGAGGGCGGGCTGGGTGACCCTGCCGCGGTCATCCGGCGTGCGAATCCCAATCCCGCCCTTCGCGGGTGATCCATTCTCACTTTTTCTGAAACATGGGTTTGCAGTTTGATCCACCGGTCGTTTCCCGACTTTCGCACGGACTGAATTCGCGCGGCACAAGTCTGAGTTTTCGGGGTGAGCGTGCGTTTACGGGTGATCGGGCGGGACTGGGGCAATGATTACCGAGCGTTCTCGCGGCCTGTACGCAGTTCACTGCTTCGTTCAGGCGATTCTGATCACGATCCTTTACTGGTCGTGGTTGTTCATCTTCTCCCTTTCCCACATGCCGGGCCAGGTCGATTGGCGGCGGCACGTCATGTACTCGATGCTTGCGGTCACCGGATTGGTCCTCAAGGGGCTGACCACGGCTTCGGCCCGGCGGGCGCTTTTGAGGCTGCGGGTTTTGGACCGGCTTCGGGATGCCTTTGTCCAGACGCTCTGGATCTCGACGCTTCTTCTCTTTTTCCTGGTGAGCACCAAGGACAAGAGCATATCGCGCCTTTTCCTGTTCACCTTCCTGCCCCTTGCCTACCTGCTTCTGGCGGCCAGCAATTCCAAGCTGCCGGTTCTCCTTGCCAAAATGCTCTTTGGGGGCAACCGGGTGGAACGGACCATCCTCTACAGCACGGGCGGACAGATCGACACGCTGGGCCCCTGGCTGGACCGACAGGAGCGGATTGGGCTTCATGTTCTGGGAATCCTTTCGGACCGCCCTGTCAAAGGAGCCCTTTCATCCCTTCCCGTGCTCGGGGGTACGGAGGATTTGGAACGGGTCTTGACGCAGACCCGGGCGACCCAGTTGCTGATCAGCGGATTCCCCATGTTCAAGAATCTGCTCCAGTTTCTGACAACGCTTTGCGAGCGCCGCGGTATTCGGTTGCTCGTCCTGACTGATTTTGAGGACAAGTTTGGTCAAGCCGTGACCATGGTGGACGAAGATGGTCTCCGGTTCCTGACCTTGCGCGAGGAACCGTTGGAGAGCCCCTTCAATCGGTTGTTGAAGCGGACTCTGGACATCTTGGTTTCGCTTCCGGTGGTGCTGTTCATTCTTCCGCCGATTACCGTCGTGGTTTGGTTGTTCCAGAGACTGCAAGCCCCGGGCCCGGTCTTTTACGTTCAGCCTCGGGCAGGAATGCAGAATCAGCCATTTCAAATCTACAAGTACCGGTCCATGTATGTGGACAATCCGGACGAAGCCCGCCAGACCACCCAGAGTGATGATCGGGTCTACCCTGCGGGACGTTGGTTGCGGAAATTGAGCATCGACGAACTTCCCCAGTTTTTCAACGTGCTGAAGGGAAGCATGAGTGTGGTGGGGCCTCGTCCACATCTCGCGAGTCACAACGAGCAGTGGTCCCGCATGATGGCCAACTATCACGTCCGGACCTTTGTGAAACCCGGAATTACGGGACTCGCCCAAGTGCGCGGCTATCGGGGGGAGGCCAAGAACGATGAATCCCTCCGGCTTCGCGTCCTTGCCGATATCGAGTACATCGAAAACTGGTCCATCGCGCTCGATTTTCTCCTGATCCTGAGGACGGCCTTCCAGGTGTTTGTTCCTCCGAAATCCGCCTATTGATCGGCGCCGAACCTCTCCGGAAGAGAATGGAATAGGGCATTCCGGGATGCAAAACGGCGGCGGACCCGGCCGGGATCGAAGTCCCGAGCTAGCCCCGCCGCCGAAGGTTCAGAATCGATTGTTTCCCGGACTACTTCTTCGCGGTCATCTGGTCGTAGATCCAGCGGTACGTCTTTTCCATCCCATCCCGGAGTCGCGTGTCGGGTTCCCATCCAAACACTTTTTTGATGAGGGTGTTGTCCGAGTTGCGACCATTGACCCCCTTCGGAGCCTTCAGGTTGTAGGTCCGTTTCAACTTCACTCCTGCGATTTCCTCCACGATATCCACCAATTGGTTGATGGAAACGAGTTCGCTGGACCCGATGTTGATCGGCTCCACGAAGTCGCTCGCGGTCAGCATCTGGGTTCCCTTCAGGCAATCGTCAATGTACATGAAGGACCGGGTCTGGTGGCCGTCACCCCAGATTTCAATCTCATGCTTTCCGGTGAGTTTTGCCGTGATGACTTTGCGGCACGTGGCGGCCGGGGCTTTTTCGCGTCCACCGTCGTAGGTTCCGAACGGGCCGTACACGTTGTGGTAGCGGGCCATTCGGGTGACGATTCCGAAGTCCTCCCGGAAATGCCGGCACATGCGCTCGCTGAAGAGCTTCTCCCATCCGTAGCCGTCCTCGGGGAGGGCCGGGTAGGCATCCTCTTCCTTGAGGGCGGTTACATTCGGATCCCGCTGCTTGTCGCCATTGTAGACGCATGCACTGGAAGCATAGAAAAAGCGCTGAATCCCGAGATCCCGGGCGGCCATGAGCAGGTGGGTGTTGATCAGCACCGACAGCATGCAGAGCCCCTTGTTCATCTCGATGAAACCCATGCCTCCCATGTCCGCGGCGAGGTTGTACACGGTGTGGGCCCCCTGGATGGCTTGGTAGCAGGCAGCCTTCTTTTCCAAGTCGAGCACCAGGTTTTCGACATCCGGAAAGCGCTGGTACCACTCCGTCTGGGGTTTGACATCGACGCTCCGCACGCGGGTGTATCCCTGCCGCCGGAGGTCGGCCACAAGGTGGCCGCCAATGAAGCCGCCGCCACCGCAAACCACGATCAGATCATTTTTCATTTACTCGTTTTATTGTTGGTCAGAGAAGGGAAATGGAATTGGAAAGCCGGGTCGACCCCTCTTTGGATCGGAGGACCGGCCGGGATCTCCGGCTATGGAGGCCCGCTACCGCGCTGCCAGGGGCGGAAGGTTTTCCCCGTGCCGCCACATCAGCCCGACCAGCTTTCGTGCACGCCAGTAGCGGGGCAGGAATTTGCCAGGTTCGCCGAAACAGCGGAAGAGCCAACCGAGGAACAGATAGTCGGCCCAGGGCGGTATGTTGACCTGCTCGCCTGTCAAAAATCCAATCGCAGCTCCAATGCAGTGAATTCCCGGGCGGTAGCTCAAATGGTCCCTCAAATAGAGTCCGAGGCGCTCCTGGGTGCCTCCGCCCAACCCAACGATGATTTGTGCCGGACGACGTTGTTCCAGCCACCCGAGGAGGTCTTTGTCCACAACCGGTCCCCTGGGGTACATGGGCGCCAGATAGCAGTCTTCGGTGGTGGCCTCGAATCCCTGCTGGCGGAGCCATGCGAGATTGCGGTCACGGGCCGCGGCCGTCGGCATGATCCAGCCTAGTTTTCCCGAGGCTTTCATTCCGGGTCGGTCCAGAAGGAGGCGAAGGTACTCCAAACCGGAAACACGGATCAGTTTTTCACCACGCAGCATCCGCCACAGAAGGACCATGAGCCCGCTGTCCGTGATGGCGAGGTCGGCGCGAAGCAGGGAGTCCCGATAGTCGGCGTCCTGGCCAAGCTCGATCAGGGCGGGAGCCGCCGGGACGACCACCAAACCGCCGCGTAGTCCAATGTCGACTGCTTCTTCCGGTGACCCGGTAAAGAACTGGACGCCCAGAATCTGCCTGGTCTTGGAGGGGGACGGCGGTGGCGAAAAGGGTTTTGAGGGGGCGACGGTCATTGTTTCGTTACTCGAAGCGTTTACGTCCTTCCAAAAAGGTGGTCGGCCTGGACCAGTTGGCCTTCGACATATTGTTCGTTGGCCTTTCGAACCGGACGAAATCCCTCCTGCTGCAAGAATGAGGCCACTTCGGGGTACAATGCCTGGCCCGTGTACAAGGGAACCTCGGAGCACTCGGCGTAGACAAATGCGCACCGTTGCAGTGCAACCCGGGCTCCCTGAGAACTCAATTCGACATCCCTGGACATCGAGCTTAGCGGGATTCTTTGAGCGTCCGTCCAATTTGACACCAGGCTGTCCAAGGTGACGACCGGAACCCGGTGCACACCGACTTCCTCAGTGCTCGGGAATAGTTTTGCCTGAAGTTCCCCAATTGGAAGGAGTGAAGAGCTGTCCGCCCTACGGCTGATATGCAGGTCTGCTTCCCCGGCCTTGTCCCCAAGGGCGACCTCGTGAAGTCGCACCAAGGGATCCCCTTCGAAGAGGCTGCGATACACGGCAGCTTCGCCCGGTTGCGGTTCGAAGGCCTGGATGCGGAGCTTCGGATGAACCACTCGGGAAATGAGCGAAAACTGCCCTCGATTGGCCCCAACATCGAGAAGCAGGTCGCAATCGACGTCGGCCAGCACACTCGCGTGTTCAATCGCCGGGGCCACCCCACGGGATAGCGGAACCCAACAGCGGGGATGGGACAGCGAAAAGATGACCTTGTTTAGTTTTCCGATCAGTCGTGACGACATCGTGTTCGTTGGAAAAATCCTATGGATGGTCCATGGGAGTGCTACCTAAAACTTTACGCATTTTGCCCACGAAACGGAGTCCAAAGAGCTCCACCTGGTCCATCATCGGACCAGCTTGGTCTTATCCCTGCTTTACGCCATATTGGCTGCGGAGCCATGACGCGGTCTCTTCGATGCCGTCGGCCATGGCTACCGGACCCCGGCCAAGAATGTCGAACGTGGGTTGGATCGGAACCGGGTTGCTGGTAATCAGGTTGTAAAGGCGGGACCCGTACAACGGAAACCGGAGCCCCACCGCCCGAACACCGTCGCCGAAACCGGCGAGAACCCGAAGCGACCAGAGGGGGACAGTTCGGACATCCCGTCCGGTCAGAGCCTGGGCAAACCCGTTGATCCAGTCCTGCTGGCGGGCGTTTTCGTCCCCGACGTAAAGTGTTTTCCCGTGCGTCGAGGCGGCAGGAAGGGATAGGATCCGTTCGATCTGCCAGGCGATGTTCCGGACGTATCCATAGGACCGGACCACCGGATCGTGGGAAGGATGGACGTACAGCCCGCGGTGAATCAGTCGCCAGAGTCCGTTGACGAGGAATGGATGATGGGGACCCCAGACTGCGGTCGGCCGGATCAAGGTCCAATGTCCGGACAGGCCTGCAGCGCGGGTCAGCTTTTCCGTGATCACCTTGCTTTCCCCGTACAGCATGTAGGGGACGTAATCCTCATCCGATTTTGGAGGCGGGCTTCCCGGCTTGCGAACGTGCTGGGTCGACGTGACGACGAGGCGTTCCACGGTCCCCACCGCCCGAACGGCCGCGAGGACATTGGCGGTACCGTCGGTATTCGCGCTGAATTCATCGATGGATTTGCCCTCCATAATCGCCAGGGCCGCCAGATGAACGACCCGGGACGGGCGGACGTCCCGAAAACAGCGTTCCAATCCCGATGCGTCGAGAATGGAGCCCTCGCGCCAAAGCGCCCGTTGGGACGCCTCTGCGGGTGGGGTGATGTCTACGTTGACCACCTCGTATCCCTTTTCGAGAAGGTGGGCGATCAAGTGACGTCCAATGAATCCACTTCCTCCAGTGACCAGAACTCTCATGAATTGGGGGGCGCCGAGTTGAAACGGCGCGGGGCGAAACTCAACGACCGACGATTGCGTCGAAGTTACCGCGGGGGAACACATCCAGTTTTGTGACCCGTGACGCATTGATGACTTTCCGGCCGGCGGCCTGAAACCGGTCCCGTGCGGATTGGAAGGAGTAGCGCTGGCCTTCCATGTTTGGGACCGCCCATGCTTCTCCGGGCTTCCGGTAGTCCGGATGAAAATGATTCACCTCCCCGGCTGATTTGAGGGCCTCTTCGTATCCATGAACCCCGGTGGTGACCCTCTGCTCCGGCAGTTGGAAGGAAAAGTCGAGTCCGATCAGAATCACTTCAGTGATGCCCATGTAGTAGGCCATCTGGAGTTGTTGATAGATGATGGTGGCCCCGCCATAAACTCCGACCAGCAGGTTCTCCGAGAAGGGGTGGGGTTGACCTTCGGCGGAACGGGAGCCCGCGACGGCAAGTTCCCGGAGCCAAATCGAGGCGTCAGCCGGCTGGAAATACTCGCCCACCCAGTCCGAAAGCAACTTGTTCAGAGGGAGTTCGGAAATGATCTTCGAGTTGTTTTTCGCGACCAGTTTATCGCAGACCGAATAGTAAGTTGGTCGCCAATCCGTTTGATGAAAGGCGAGATAGATTTTGTTCGAAGCGAAAGTGACCTCGCCTTTGAGACGTTCGAGGTCGGCGACCGTCAAGCTGGGACCGTTTCCGATGATGAATGCGCGACGTCCGGAATGGATATCCTTGAGCGCCTTGATTCGGGCATCGTTTTCCCCGAGTGGCAATCCGGCGCTCCGAAACGGCTTGAGCGCAAGGTGGGACATGCGGCGAATTCCGCGGTTCAGGAGGCTTGGCTGCATTGACATTTGTTGGGAGGCGATAAACTGCCGGTCGATGGCGGGTCTGGGGGCCTGCTAAATCTGTTGCCGAAACCACTGGGCAAAACATTGGTTCCCCAGCGCGTTCCAGTGGGCATCGCAGGGGAGGTAATGGGTGAGCTTCATGGATGGCTGCTCCCTCTCCCGAAAGCGAAGGCGTTCCGAAAGGCGCAAAAGCATGGCGGCGTACCACCGATCATAATGGGCGCACGTGTTCCGGAGGCGACCATTCACATACGGTTCGGGCACGAGTTCCGGCTTCACCCGTAGCCGGATGATTGTCACCTCGCGAAAGCGCGACAGGATTCTGCAAAGGATTTCCATGTTCCTTTCGAAAAGCTCGTTCCCCTGTTGAAAGTCAATGTGGACGTATTCACTGTCGATCTCGAACAGTTCCTTTTCCGAAGGTATTTCGAGCAGACGTCCGACTTCACGCAACTTCGGATTCCGTATCGCGCGACGAAGTTTGAGGTAGGTGCACCAAAGCAAACTTCTCCGCCAGCGAAGAGCACGAAAAACATCAGTCCCCGACTGACGCCATCGTTCGTACATTCGGCAATGGACCCAGAAATTTGGGTGATACAGCAGCCATGCCCGATCAAATGAGCCTCGGTAGAATCGGCTCAGGAGGTTCTCCCATTCCCGGAAGCCGACCGCAAGCCCGAGATTCATCCATCCCATGCCGGGAACGGCCAGTTCCCACCAGTTTTCGCCATTATTGACGGCAATGCCCATGGCAAATGAAGTGCCGAGAATGAGGTTGTCGCCTTGGTTGTCGTCAGGACCTCGCAGACCGAACCGATTCGATTTCAATGAAAACCCAAGCGACTTGGCCGCGACATCGAGGTTTGGCCTGAGTCGAAAGCCACATTCAGGGTCCGGTTCTAGGAGATTGAGCCACCGCCGTCCTTGGAGGGGATCGAGGAGGTTGACGCTACTTTGCGGCATCCGCCTCCTTCGCTACATCGTCTTCTGCAGTCATGTACAACGAGTAACCGATGGTAAAGATGCACATAAGAATCGTCCCGATTAGGCGTGCCCAGGTCGCCCCGATGATTCCGTACCCCAGATGGATCAGCACCGCTGCGAGTCCGTACATCAGCAGGAGGCAGAAGGCGAAAAGGCACAAATATCCCGTCATCCGGTTGATCACGCCGATTACTGACCCGACCCCCATATAGACCCAGAATACGCAGGTGATGCAGGCCAGGCGTGCCGCCGGAAGTCCGGGAGCGTACTTCGGAAAGTAGTTTTCGACGATCGGACCGATCAGGAAGTAGGCGAGGGCGCTGATGGGGATCAGCATCGTGGCATTGTACAGAAGACTGATCCAAACGAACCGGCGCAGCCGCCGACGTGACCGGTGTTCTCCGTAGGCCCGCGCAATCTTCGGGAAGAGCACGACGGACAGTGAAATGGGGATCAGCGTCATGCTGTTCACGATGAGGGCGGCGAGTGCGATTTCGCCAAGGTCGCGATGCGAAAGCATGATGGCGACTACCGTCCGGTCCGAGACCATCATCAGACTGACCAGAGTTCCCGAAATCAGGAGGGGGAATCCGGTCTTCGCGAGAGCTCGAAGCTCTTTCCAGTCCCAGTTCCCATCGGTCCGCCAGATTCCGGTCCGAAGGCGGACCGCTATGGATCCGACCGAAGTCAGTACCCCCCGGGCCACGGCTCCTTTGGCGCCAGCGAGGGGAATCAAAATGCAGGTGATCAGCGAAATGGCGCTGGAACTGATGACGGCGACTCCCTGCCGAAGAAACCGGTTTTCGGCCCGGAGTCCCGTGTCGACTTGGAGATTCATCTGGTAGGCCAAGGCGCCAAATGAGGATCCGAAATAGGCAATGGCCAGTAGGGGGGGCCTGTGGGTTATCAGGCAAACCAGACCCGCCCCAACGCAGATTAGGGCACCCACGGTGCCGGCCAAGCGGCCGACCAACGTGGTCAATTGGAGAATTCGCGTTGCCCTTGCGTTGTCGCCCGCGCCCAGTGCGTAGGGGAGTTCCCGCTGCATCCCATTCAAAACGCCCAGATGGAGAAACGTAAGGTACACCGGGAGCAGGGAGGCGTTGCTGATCAGGCCCGCCATCTCAGGGTCCAGATAGCGCACCACCAGGACCCCGTAGACGAGGTTGACCGCGGGCGACGTGAACATCGCAACCGCCGCAAGGATCTCGCCCTGCCGTTTAACCAGGAGGTTCTGAACCCTGCGAATCCAGCCGAGGGCTGATGTGGTTCGCCTCGCCGCCACGTTTTGTGCAGCACTCATTGGGTTGAAAAGTCCTGCGTCAGGACAAAAGGTCCTGGTGCAGGTCGGCCCGGTGGTGGCGCTCCTCCTGGTAAATTCGATCGATTAACTGCATTACCCTGAGGGCATCCTTTGAGCTGCCGTTGACCACCGGCCGATTTTCACGAATGCAGTCTAGGAAATATTCGGTTTCGTCCCGCCAGGAGTTGTCCACGTGGTAGACGATCTTCTCCTCTTCTTCCCAAGTGGCAGCAGGTGCCACCGTGCGATTCTTGCTGACCGCGAGGACCTCGTCCCCGTAGCTCCCGGACTGCGTCTTCAGCCCGTTGAGCACCATATGCCCGCGCTCCAGGAAGACCTCGAATGAAAACAGGTGGCGCCATTGCGTCATGGTGCTGTGAAGGGAGGCGACCACACCCGTCGTGCGATTTCTGAAGTTGGCGAAGACGTTGTCCTCGATGCCGTCCAAGCGCCAGTAGAGGCTGGAAACCATGCCTTGAACCTCATCGAAATCTCCTGCCAGCAACAGGAAGAGATCCAGCATGTGAATTCCCTGATCCAGGAGGATGCCCCCGCCCGCGAGATCCTTTTTCGCGCGCCACGTGGAAAAGTAGTTCTTGTCGACGCTCTTTCCGTAGCGTCCCCGCATCCATAGCAATCGGCCGTACTTGCCCGAATCCACCATTTCCTTCATGGCGCGGATCGAGCCATGGTGGCGATGGTTGAAGCCGTACATCAGCTTTCGGCCGCTGGCCTTTTCGGCTCGTTGGATTTCGAGGACCTCCTCTCCGGTGAACGCCGGAGGCTTTTCACAGAATACGTGCTTTCCTGCCGCGAGTGCAGCCAGCGTGTAAGGCCGGTTCTGGTAGTTGGGGGTCGCAATGAAGACTGCGTCCAGACGAGGGTCGGCGATCACTTCTTCCGCGGTGGCGACGGACGGGATGCCGTGAAAATCCTGGCCGAAGGGGTCGTGCACGACGAGGACGGTCCCTTTGCCGGTGGAGACGATGGATTCCAGGCGGGTTTGACCCATTTTTCCGAATCCGATCAGGCCAATGTTCAATGTCATCGAGTGGGGAAGGGTAAATGGAGGTGAGGGCGGGAACTCCAAAGGTCCGAGGTCATTCGACCAGGTGAACCGGGATCTTTACCACCACTTTGCGGACGGAGGGCTTCCCGTCGACCCTGAGTTGGGGCATGTGGGGCTCGCCCGACAACAGGATGGTGAACAAACCGGCAAGATTGTCCACTCGGACGTTCCCTGATTTCGGAGTTTCGAAATGCTCAACTTCCGCGGCCGGAGAGTAGTTATTGAGGGGGATCAGCTGGGATGGCGCGGTCACCTCGATGGACTCCGCACCTTCCACAGTGTACTGGATGTCGATGGTTTTCCGGTGCATTTCGTACTTCGCTTCCGCGCGATCCTTGGTGGGGTAGGCCATGACCCTTGCGAAAAATCCTTCGTGGCCGAGGGGATGGTCGCCCTCCGGGGCGGTCGCTGCGCGGGATTCGAGCCATTCGAAGGCGGTGGACCAAATCGCATGGCCGGACAGTCCCGGGAGTTTGCGCCAGCGGGTGAGTGAGTCGTGGATCATCGCAAAAATGAGGAAAATCGATGGGGTCAGGAAACCATGCCGAGGTCGCGCAGCAAATTGCGGGCCGCTTCAGATTCCATTTCTCGCCGGCATCGTCGGGTGTAGGTGCAGGCGTGTGGCGTGACGAGCACTTGATCAAAGCGAAGGAGGGGTCCGGTATACGGTTCCTGCCAGAAGGCATCGAACCAGGCCTTGGACACCTGACCGGATTCGAGGCATTGAATGAGGGCGGCCTCATCCACGAGCTCTCCCCGTGCGGAGTTTAGAATGATCAGGCCGGGGCGGGCAGCAGCGAGTTCCGAGGAGCCCAACAGCGCCTGGTTTCCCGCGGCGTGCAACGAGACGACGTCCACCTCCGCAAGACCCTCCAGAAGTCCAACTCTTCGATAGGGACACGGCGCTCCTTCGGGAAGGAACGGGTCATTGATGATCAATTCGCATCCCATCGAGTGCAGTTGGGCTGCTACGGCGCGACCAATGCGGCCAAATCCAACCACCAGCACTTTCAGTTCCCGGAGGCTCCGCCCGACCATCTTGGGCCACTTTCCAGCGTGGAGGGCCCGGTCCATGGGGCCCAGTTCCCGGACGAGATGGAGGAGCGCTGCGAGGGTCATCTCGGCTACCGCCTCCGTAGGACCATCCGGAGTGAAAGAGAACCGGATTCCGAACTCCTTGCACGCGTCAAGGTCCACATTGGTGATACCGATGCCTACGCGGGCGATGGCTTTCAGGTTTGGTCGCGCCGCTTGGAGAACGCGGCGATTCAGAGGCTCCAGACCCGCCAAGAGTCCGTCCAGTCGCTCCCGGGTCAAAAACTCAGTGATCTCCGGCTCCGTGAGTCGCTTCGCAGTGGGGTTTGGGACTACGGTCGCCCCAGCACGGAGTAGAATGTCGAGGGGAGCGCGATCCTCCTGCGCAAATGAGGAGGGGCCAATGCCGATTCGGAGGGAACTCATGTTTCAGATTCGAAAGCGGAACTTAATGGAGATTCAGGGATGGGAAGGGGCCGTTGCGGCCAGCGTGACGTTCGTTGCGACCGTGAGCCACCGCTGACCGAACGTTTGGAGATCGTGCAGGGAGCGTTGCCAGTCTCCATCGAGTCTCGTGGAGAAGCGGACAAACTGTTTTTCTCCCGTGCCGGCGCTCCGGTGACGGAGCGCATCCAGAAAGTGGTTTCCCGCGAGTCGCCGGGCCTGGGGGGCCTGCTTTTCCTCTTTCCGTGAGCCGGGATCCGCGGTTGCCACAAAGCGTCCGGTCTCCCCGGTGACGCGTCCGTTGACCAAGGTGCACCAGACCGTGAGTTCGTCGTGGTGATTGCCGGGAGCTCTGAACGTTCGGCATTCAAACGGAAGCCGCACCCCACCGAATTCGAGTTCAATCCGATCCGGGTGTTTCCCGGGGATTGGGGTCCATCCGGCCCCAACCCAGCAAATGTCCGGGGTATGGGAGACGACGCTCATTTCCTTTGAGTTCTGGGCGCTCCAAGTCCCCATGAAAACCGTGGTGCGGTTTCCTCCGGGCGAGGAGAATGTGCCGTTGATCAAGTTGGTCGTGGCCAGCAGTTGGGCCGCCGCGTCGTTGACCGGCTCCGCGACGAACCGTAATCCGGGAATCGAGTCGCGTGCCGAAAACGAATACCTCACGGGTGGCTCTGGAGGGAGGACATGATACCACGCCCAGGCACCCGAGGCGGCAACCCAGAACAGGAGGTTGATCAGGATCAGGCGCACGCCCATGACAGGGAAGTCAAACACCGTGGTATTCTCGGTACCAAGCAACAAATCGGGGGATTCCCTCTTCAATCGGGGTGGCCGGATGAAAGTCGATTTCCCGAGCCAGATCGTCCACGTCCGCCCAGGTGGCCAGGACGTCTCCCGGTTGCATGGGAAGGAACCGTTTCTCTGCTGTGCGGCCCAGGGACTGTTCGAGACAGCGGATCAATTGCATCAATTCAACCGGTCGATCATTCCCAATGTTGTAAATTCGATAGGGCGCCTGGCTTCTACCCGGATCCGGATTTTCACTATTCCACTCCGGGTTTGGGGCAGGGGGACGATCCATCACCCGCAGCACCCCCTCGACAATGTCGTCCACATAGGTGAAGTCCCGCTTCATCCGGCCCTCGTTGAACACGTCGATCGGGCGCCCCTCCAGAATGGATCTAGTGAACAGGTACAGGGCCATGTCCGGTCGGCCCCAGGGGCCGTAGACGGTGAAGAAGCGCAGGCCGGTCGTGGGAATCCGGAACAGGTGACTATAGGCGTGCGCCATCAACTCGTTCGATTTCTTGGTCGCGGCGTAGAGGCTCACCGGATGATCCACGTTGTGGTGGACGGAGAAGGGCATCCGGATGTTGGCCCCATAGACCGAGCTGGAAGAGGCATAGACCAGGTGATCGGCCCCCTGATGCCGGCAGCCTTCCAGGATGTTCAGGAATCCCACCAAATTGGAATCCACGTAGGCCTCGGGTTTTTCCAACGAGTATCTCACCCCGGCCTGCGCCGCCATATGGAGTACCCGCCGGGGCCGAAGATCACGGAACAGCGAGGAAACCGCGTCGCGATCTGCGATGTCCATCCGCTCGAATTGGAACCCGGGAATTCCCTGGAGCCGGGCGAGGCGAGCCTCCTTCAGTCGGACGTCATAATAGTCGTTGAGATTGTCGATGCCCGTCACCGGGACTCCTTTCGCCAGGAGCGCCATGGACAGGTGATACCCGATAAAGCCGGCAGCACCGGTCACCAGAACGCGTTCTATCCCTGGGTCACTCATGGGAAGCAGGCTCTCCTTCGGGAGCATTGAGAGCGGAACGCGTCATCTCGGCGATCAGGTCCTCGAAGCGGACGGTCGCCTTCCATCCGAGCATTCGACGCGCGCGCTCGGGATTGCCGACCATCTGGATGGGGTCGGCGGGACGGAACAAGGCGGGATCAATCACGATGTAGTTTCTCCAATCGAGTCCGACGGTGCCGAAGGCGATGGAGAGGATGTCTTCAACCGAGTGGAGGATTCCAGTGGCAAAGACATAGTCCGCGGGTTGATCGGCCTGAAGGGCGGACCAGAATCCGGAAACGAACTCCCGGGCGTCCCCCCAATCTCGACGGGCACCGACTTGGCCGAGGGTGAGGGATGGCTGGAGCCCTTTCCGGATTCTTGCAGCGGCCCGGCAAATCTTGGCGGTGACGAATGAAGCGTCCCGGCGGGGGGATTCGTGGTTGTAGCAGATCCCGTTGACGAAAAAGAGGCCCTCCGTTTCCCGGGCTATCCGGACGAGGTCGGTGGCACAGGCCTTGGAGGCAGCGTAGGGATTCATGGGACGAAACTCGGTGGATTCGTCCTGCGGAAAGCTCCTGGGTTCGCCAAAAATCAGGGAAGTGCTGGCGTGGAACAGGCGCGGTGGGCTGGGGCATTGGCGGCATGCGGCCAGAAGCCGGGCTGTTCCCAGAACGTTGATCTGAAGAGTTGACTCCGGATCTGCAGTGCTCGCCGCTACGTGGGTTTGCGCGGCCAGATGATACACTTCGGACGGAGCTATTTTCTTCAGCAGGTCCGCCAAGCGGCGACCATCCGACAAATCCTCCGAGTGAATCTGCAACCGCCGGCACCAGGGGCCGATGTGTGATCCAGGCACCCGGGAAGGATCTCGCACCAACCCGTGGACCTCGTAGCCCCGCTCCAGGAGGAACTCCGAAAGGTAGGAGCCGTCCTGTCCGGTAATTCCGGTGATGAGCGCTCTGGGCAAGGGAAGATCGGGTTCGGAGGTGAAGCGGTTAAAGGGAAAGGATGGGGTTCCCCGCGCGTTGGTCGTGGATCAGTCGGAGGTCCGCCTCCACCATCAGTTCTATCAATTCCCGGAAGCGAACCTTGGGCTCCCAACCGAGAATCCGGCGGGCTTTCTCCGCGTTGCCGATCAGGTGATCCACCTCCGCGGGGCGATAAAACCGGGGATCCACGTCCACGCGGTCGCGCCAGTTCAAGCCCACGGCTCCGAAAGCGACATCCAGACACTCTTCAATGGTGTGGGATTCCTGTGTGGCAATCACGTAGTCGTCGCCCTCCGGTTGCTGGAGCATGCGCCACATGGCGTCGACGTATTCCTTGGCGTAGCCCCAGTCCCTGCGGGAATCGAGGTTTCCCAAGGCGAGGCGATCCTGAAGTCCCAATTTGATCCGGGCCGCCGCAAGGGTGATTTTTCGAGTGACGAATGTTTCCCCGCGGCGGGGTGACTCGTGGTTGAACAGGATGCCGTTACTGGCGTGAAGTCCGTAGGATTCCCGATAATTGACTGTGGCCCAGTACGCAAAGACCTTGGCGCAGGCATACGGACTCCGGGGGTGGAATGGGGTGGCTTCGGATTGGGGAACCTCCCGGACCTTGCCGAACATCTCCGAAGACGAGGCTTGGTAAAAGCGGGGGCGAAGGCCCAAGTCCCGAATGGCATCCAGCAGGCGGATGCATCCCGTCGCCGTCACGTCCGTGGTGTACTCCGGCGTGTCGAAGCTGACCCGGACGTGGCTTTGCGCCGCCAGGTTGTAGACCTCTTCAGGCCCGATCCGATCCACGAGGCGAACCAGTCCGCCACCATCCCCCAAATCGCCGTAATGCAGGTGCAGTCGGTCCTGCGGGAGATCCTTTCGGCTTCGAACGGCATCCAGTCGGGGGCGATAGGTGCTGCTTTGGCGACGGACGATCCCGTGGACCTCGTAGCCCTTTTCGAGGAGCAGTTCGGCGAGGTAGGAGCCGTCCTGACCGCTGATTCCGGTGATGAGGGCCTTTCGGTTCATGAAAATGAGAGGGTGGGACTGCGCGGTTGGAGTCCGGCGGAATGAATTCTGGGTTCCTGTTTCAAAGCAATTTTTCCACGAGTGGGAGAAGTTTGCTGGCCCGGGATTGGATTTGAACCAGATGGGCGAGCCGTTCCTTGCAGAAGTCGTGATCGTCGCGGGAAACAGAACCCTCCCGCCGCTCCGCCTCGAGAGTGGAGAGCAATACTTCGAGTTTTCGCCCCGTCTTGGCGTATTTTTGGGAAAAGAATCCGGAGTAGAGGGACCGGAGAAGCTCCCGAATGTCTCCTGTGGCCTCAAAATGGTCCCGCCGGTCCCCGGGGACCCAGACCTGCCGGATCGCCTGCCATGCAGCGAGTTGGCGGGTTCCGGTGCTGACGCTGGCTTTGCTGATCGACAGTTGGTCGGCGATCTCGTCCAAGGCAAGAGGCCGGGGAGAAAGGTAAAGCAGCCCGTAAACCTGCCCAACGGACCGGGGCAACCCGACGATCTGGCAGACACGCCCCGCCACTTCGATGAATTCAAGCCGGGTGCGTCCAAGCGGAGTTGGCAGGGTGCGTTCGGTGGACAAAGGGTCAGGGAATCGGTTGGCGCCGGAGGCGGCGGTTCCAATGTACGGAGTGGGAATGCTTCAGTTCGTTCAATTTCGTTTGAACAGTTAGAATTTTCCAAGTCTTGCCAGCAAGTTCGAAAGAGGCGGTCCGAAGGTGGGGGTTCATAAGCCTTTGACGCTCTCCGGCCACCACCCTAGGTTTCCCGGCCCTTTTAGAAACGTCCCGTCATGATCGGCTACCTGTTCCGAAAAATCCTCGGCTCCCGCAATGAGCGGGAGGTCCGCAAGCTCCGGCCGCTCGTTGGGCGCATCAATGAATTCGAGCAGGGCCTTCAAGCCCTGCCCGAGGAGGCGCTGCGGCAAAAGACGCTGGAGTGGAAGGCGGAGCTGTCCGCGATTGAGGATTCGGCCGAGCTGAAGCGTCGACTGGACGCCCTGCTTCCCGAGGCCTTTGCCGTGGTGAAGAACGCGTGCCGCCGTTTGTGCGGACGTGAGATTGAGGTCCGCGGCCACCAGTTGAAATGGGACATGGTCCCCTTCGATGTGCAGTTGATTGGCGGCGCAGCCCTGCACCGGGGTTACATCGCCGAGATGGCCACGGGTGAGGGTAAGACCCTCGTGGCCACACTTCCCGTGTACCTCAACGCCATATCCGGGCGGGGAGTCCACGTGGTCACGGTCAACGATTACCTTGCCCAGCGCGATTCGGAGTGGATGGGAGCCGTGTATCGCTTTCTGGGTCTCACGGTCGGGTGCATCACCCACGATCAGCCCCCGGCGGTCCGGCGCGAAATGTACCGGTGCGACATCACCTACGGCACCAATTCCGAGTTTGGATTCGACTACCTCCGAGACAACGGAATGGCGTCCAATCGGGAGGAGCAGGTTCAGCGAGGACACTATTTCGCGATCGTGGACGAAGTGGACTCCATCCTCATCGACGAGGCCCGGACGCCCCTGATCATCAGCGGTCCGGCGGTGGTTTCTGTGGAGCAGCGCTATGTCGAATGGAAGCCTGCGGTTGCCAGGCTCGTTCAGGCGCAGCGGGATTTGTGCTCCCGGTTTCTTCGTGAGGCGGAGGAGGTTCTCCGACAGCTCTCCCCCGCAGACGGCTCCACGCCCAAAGGGGCTGCAGAACTGGAGGCACAACTGGCTTCGCTGCTCTACAAGGTGAAACTGGGGCAGCCCAAATCGGAGGCGCTCCTCCGTTTGTTTGAGGACCCCGTCAATCAGAAGCGGGTCCAGGCCTACGAGGTGGAACTGCATTCCGATCAGTCCAAGAAGCAGCTGTACGCCGAAAAGGAGCAACTCCTCTTCGCCATCGAGGAGAAGTCGCATGAGGCGGACCTGACCGAGCGCGGCCGCCTCGCTATTTCGCCGAACGATCCGGATCAGTTTGTTCTTCCGGACCTGCCGACGTTGTACAGCCAGATTGACACGGATTCCTCGCTGCCCCTGAAGGAACGGTTGGAGAAGAAGCAGGCGCTCCAGCAGTCGTTTGAAGACCGAGCGCAGGTCATCCATGCGATTTCCCAGCTGCTGAAGGCCTACTGTCTCTATGAGAGGGACGTCCAGTACGTCGTCACCCCGGATAACAAGGTGGTGATCGTCGATGAGCACACCGGTCGGTTGATGTCCGGACGCCGCTGGAGCGACGGTCTTCATCAGGCCGTCGAAGCCAAGGAAGGGGTCACGATTGAACGGGAGACGCAGACGCTCGCCACGATCACCATCCAGAATTACTTCCGGCTCTACCTGAAGCTGGCGGGAATGACCGGGACCGCGGAGACCGAGGCCCAGGAATTTCACGACATCTACAAGCTCGGGGTTATGACCATCCCGACCAACCGGCCCAACATCCGCAAGGATCGGAATGATTCGGTCTACAAGACCCGACGGGAGAAATTCGAGGCCGTGGTCCGTGAGATCAAGGAGTTGCACGCGCAGGGGCGTCCGATCCTCGTGGGCACGATTTCCGTGGAGACCAGCGAAATGCTGGGCCGGATGCTGAAAACGGCGGGCATCCCCCACGCGGTGCTCAACGCCAAATACCACCAGCAGGAAGCCGAGATTGTCACCCGCGCCGGGCAACGGGGGGCTGTCACGATTGCCACCAACATGGCCGGCCGTGGTACCGACATCAAACTGGGCCCGGGTGTTGCGGAGGTAGGCGGACTTCATGTGCTCGGTACGGAGCGTCATGAATCCCGCCGCATCGACCGTCAGTTGCGCGGACGCTGCTCCCGTCAGGGGGATCCCGGGTCGTCCCACTTTTTCATTTCCTTGGAGGACGACCTGATGCGCCTCTTCGGATCCGACCGTATTTCGAACATTATGGTCCGCATGGGACTGGAGGAGGGGCAGGAGCTGGAGCATCCGTTGCTGAACCGGTCCATCGAACAGGCGCAGAAGCGGGTCGAGGGGCACAACTTCCAGATCCGCAAGCGCACGCTCGAATTCGACGACGTGATGAACAAGCAGCGGGAGGTCATCTACGGCTTCCGCAACGAGATCATCCAGTCGGACGACGTTCGTGACCGCCTCATGGATATCATGGAGGAGGTCGTCCTATTGAAGGTGCAGGAGTTCTCGGATGCCGAGAGCGATCCGGCAGAATGGAACCTCCGGGGCTTTTCGGATTGGGTCAACATGACCTTCCCTCTGGGCATCAATGAACCTGAGTTTCTCAAGGCGGCCCGGGCCGGGAAGCAGCTTCCTGTGGCCGGCTCGATGTTCGACGGGCTGAACGAGGCACAATTGAGTCTGCTCCAGTATGTGGGACAGACCGTTCGGGAAGCCTACGATCTCAAGGTCAGCCTTGAGAAGCCGGAGGTGCTCGCCAGCCTCGAGCGCTACACGATCCTGAGTGCCATTGACCGACTCTGGCAGGAGCATCTTTACAGCATGGACTCCCTCCGGAGTTCCATCGGTCTCCGCGCCTACGCCCAGCGGGATCCGCTGATCGAGTACAAGGCGGAGGCGTTCAAGCTCTTCGACGAGTTGATGGTCAACATCAAGACCGAGATCTGCCACAACATCTTCCGGAGCGCCTCGAGCCTGATGGCCTTCGAGCAGTTTTTCCACAATCTGCCCCAGATCACCATCCATCAGCAGGCGTCGGCCTTCGGTGCCGATCCAGGGGCGGCGGCGGAGCCCGATCCGGCCCAGTCGAATGTGGTCAGCGAGGCCAACGAGCAATTGGCCAAGGCAAAGCCGGTGCGGTCGGTTCCGAGGGTTGGACGGAATGACCCCTGTCCTTGCGGCAGCGGAAAGAAATACAAGAACTGCTGCGGCAAATAGCCGCATCAATCCGCCGGTCGATCCCGCTGGAAGACCTGTCGGATGATGTCCTCGATCGGGACCTCCTCCACGCTGAAATCGCGGACGGGAAGATCGTCCAGCAACGCCTTCACCGCGGGGATGACGCGGTCCCGGCCCACCTTGAGCTTGAGGCCGTCCGGGAGGCGTTCCATCACGTCTCCGTGACGTGCCGGATCGGTGTGAATACCCGGGCTGGAAAGAGAGGGATCCCACCGGACGGTCACGATCTTGTGGCCGGCAAAACGGTCGAGGATTTCCTCAAGCCGTCCGTCAAAAAACACCGTGCCATGGTCCACGATGATCACGCGTTCGCACAGCTCCTGGATGTCGGCCATGTAGTGGCTCGTGAGGAGGATTGTGGTGCGGCGGGTGCGGTTGTGGCGCCGCAGGAATTCCCGGACCACGCGCGAGGACACGACATCAAGTCCGATGGTGGGTTCGTCGAGAAACAGGACCTTTGGCTGGTGCAGCAGGGCGGCGATCAACTCGCATTTCATCCGCTCCCCGAGCGAGAGTTCACGGACGGGCGTTGTCAGTTGGGCGCGCACGTCGAGGAGTTCGCTCAGTTCATCCACCGTCCGCTGGAACCCGGCGCGTTCGAGGCCGTAGATCCTGGCGTTGAGATCAAAGGATTCCCGTGCGGGGAGGTCCCACCAAAGCTGGTTCTTTTGTCCGAGCAACAGGGCAAACTGTCGACGATAACCGTCCTTGCGCTCCCAGGGGGTGTACCCCAGTACGGACGCGGTGCCCGAAGTGGGATACAGCAGTCCGGACAGCATTTTTAACGTGGTGGTCTTGCCCGCACCGTTGGGTCCGAGAAACCCCACGAATTCACCCTCGTTTACGCGGAAACTCACGTCCTTGACCGCTTGGACGGTCTCGTAGTCTCGCCGGAACAGTCCCCGGAAAGCCCCGGAAAGCCCGGGCGCCTTTCGGGCGGTCTTGAACGCCTTGGTTAATCCGCTGACTTCTATGACTGCCATTGCGCGGATGGTCGGACGGTCCCGCCCCGGGTGGCCAGATCGAATCGGTGGACGGCAGGCATTGGGTCCGCAGCGGGCACGACGAAATGTGGCCTCCTGTGAAGCTGGCCATCGCCCTCTCCCGCCTCCCTGGCAGCTTCCGGATCCCGCCCAAATTTGGGGAGTCCTTTTCCATCGCGGAGGAAGCGATCGCGGGGACAGGATTTCCCCCGTCGTGTCTTCAGGGTTTCGAATTCAGGAAATGCCGGTGGGGGAACGTCCGCGGGAACGCCTCGTGGAGCGCGGGCCGAAGGCGCTTCACAGTGCGGAGCTGATTGCGATCCTGTTGCGCACAGGTCTTGCCGGCAGGTCCGCGGTCGAGATCGGTCATCACGTCCTTCGCGACCTGGGATCGTTGGAAGGAATCGCCCGGTCTCCAATGGAGCGTTTGATGGCGATTCGCGGGATCGGACGTGACAAGGCGGTGATTCTGAAGGCGGCGTTTGAATTGGCCGCCCGTCTGACGGAGGAACGGCGGCGCGAGACGCCGTTGGTGGACACTCCCGCGGCGGTGGCGTCGGTCCTTCGGGAGGATTTGTCGATGCTGGAAACCGAGCGTTTTGTGGTGCTCCTGCTCGATACGCGTCGACATCTCATCCGGCTCGAAGAAGTTGGTCGCGGATTGTTGGACAGCGTGTTGGTCCACCCGCGTGAAGTGTTCCGGCCGGCAATCCTGGGGGGAGCGCACGCCATCGTCGTCGCCCACAATCATCCTTCCGGGGATCCCACGCCCAGCGAAGCCGATATCCGGACCACCCGGGATCTCATCCGCGCGGGGCTACTGCTCAAGATTGAGCTCCTGGATCACGTCATCATCGGTCGCCCCTCCACGGAGCGTCCCCGGGATTTTTGTTCGCTCAAGGAACTGGGCCAGTTCTACTCCTAGGCCTCCGGGCGCTGATTTCCGGACGAGAAAATCATGATTCATCCGACTGCAGTGATTCATCCGGGTGCCCGGCTGGGTGCCGGAACCTCCGTGGGCGCCCATTCCGTCATTGATGAGGGGGTCGTGCTGGGGGACGGATGTCAGGTCGGGCCGCTCGTGCACCTGACAGGCGACACCCGGGCCGGGTCGGGGAACCGGTTTCATGCCGGTTGCGTGATCGGGGATGCGCCGCAGGATGCCAAGTACACCGGACAGCCCACCCGCCTGAGGATCGGCAACGGGAATGTCTTTCGGGAACAGGTCACGGTTCACCGCTCCAACCGGATGGACGAGGACACGGTTATCGGGGACGGCAACTTCCTCATGGCCGGATGCCACGTCGGACACAATTGCCGGATTGGAAGCCAGGTCATCTTGGCCAACGGCGCCCTTCTGGCGGGTCATGTCACGGTGGAGGACCGGGCCTTCATTTCGGGGAATTGCGCCGTCCACCAGTTTTGCCGCATTGGACGACTTGCCCTAATGCAGGGTGGATCGGCGATCAGCAAGGATCTGCCCCCGTTTTGCGTCGCCCGGGGAGACAATGGGATGGCGGGTCTCAACAGCGTCGGCCTTCGCAGGGCTGGCATTGGGAGCGCCGACCGGCTGGTGGTCCGTCGCGCGTACCATGCGTTGTTCCGGAGCCAGGATCGCAGGTCGAAGGCGTTGGATTCGTTGCGTTCCCAGCTGGGGGATCATCCCTTGGTCCGGGAGCTCATCGAGTTCGTGGAAACCAGCCGACGGGGGATCTGTACGGACACAGGACGGGGCAGGCTCGAGGGCGTTTGACCGGCCGGGCCTGGCCTGGGGGATCGGTCTGGTGCGCACGTCGACCGCTTCGCGAACCGGAAAAGCATTGTCCCGCGTGGGGGAGCGAGGCAGGTTTCCCGACTTCGTATGCAGCAGGTCCAAGTCGGACTCATCGGTGGTGGAACGGTCGGGGGAGGGGTATGGAATGCCCTGTCCCGAAATGGATCCCTCATGGCCTCACGTCTGGGTCTCGGCGTGGAGGTGGCGGGCATCGCCGTCCGCAACCCCGGCAAAAAGCGGGGCGTCTCCTTTCCCAGCCGATTAGTGACAGGGGATTGGCGTTCACTGGTGGCCGATCCGAAAACCCAGGTTGTGGTGGAATTGATCGGTGGCACCACGACGGCACGCGAGGTCGCGATTGCGGCGCTCAGGCTGGGGAAGCCCGTCGTGACCGCGAACAAGGCGCTCCTGTCCGCCCACGGGGAGGAGCTTTTCAAGGAGGCGTCCCGCCACGGCACCAACCTCTACTACGAAGCCTCGGTTGCGGGCGGCATCCCCATCATCAAGGTCCTTCGCGAATCCCTGGTGGGCAATCGCGTCACGCGCCTTGCCGGCATCGTCAACGGGACCTGCAATTACATCCTGACCCGGATGCAGCTGGAGGGTGCCGCGTTTGCGGACGTTCTCGCGGATGCCCAAAGGTTGGGATATGCGGAGGCGGAGCCCTCCCTGGACGTCGATGGCCATGACGCGGCCCACAAGACCGGCATTCTGGCCTCCCTGGCCCATGGCTTCTGGGTGAAACCAGACCAGATTCACACCGAGGGAATCCGTCACATCTCACAACTGGACATTCAATTTGCCGCGCGCCTGGGGTACACGATCAAGCTGCTCGGCATCGTGAAGTGCCTTGGAGGGGCTGAACCGACGCGCGCCACCGCGAACAAGAAGGGGCGCCGGGGCACCTGTTCCATCCAGGTGTCGGTTTATCCGGCCCTGGTACCCCGAGCCCACGTGCTGGCGTCGGTGAATCATGCCTTCAACGCGGTCGCCGTGCGCGGTGATGTGGTCGGGGACACCCTGTTCTACGGACGCGGGGCGGGTGCGGATGCGACGGCCAGCTCAGTGCTGAGTGATCTCGCGGATGCAGCGCTGGATTTGAAGAATGGGTCGCACCGGAGAGTTCCACCGTTCGTTGCCCATGAGGGCAATGGCCGGGTGGTTCCCCTCGCGGAAGTGGTCTCGCGATACTACGTCCGCCTCAGCGTGATTGACCGGCCCGGAGTCTTCGCCCGGATTGCCGGCATCCTGGCCCGGGCCGGCATCGGAATTTCCTCGATCATCCAACCGGAGGGGCATGCGGGGGACACGGTCCCCGTGATTCTCATGATCCACGACGCTCCCAATGCCGCGATGCAGCGGGTGCTGAAGCAGATTGCCTCGCTGTCTGTGATTCGTGCCGCGCCGGTGATGATACGCGTCGAAGATCTCGAATGACCTGACTGCATGAACTCCGTCCAACCCTGGCCCGGCGTCATTCGCCGCTACGCCTCCTTCCTCCCTGTCACCGCCGAAACACCGGTGGTTACCCTGTTGGAGGGCAACACGCCCCTCATTCCAGTGCCTGCCTTTGTCTCGGCAATTGGAGGCCGGTTTGATTTGCGCCTCAAGTACGAGGCCATGAACCCAACCTGCTCGTTCAAGGACCGGGGCATGACCATGGCTATCACCAAGGCTCGGGAACGCGGTGCCAAGGTGGTCGTGTGCGCCAGCACGGGAAATACGAGTGCCAGCGCGGCGGCGTACGCCGCCCGGGCCGGACTCCGGTGCATCGTTCTCCTCCCCAAGGGAAAGATCGCCATGGGCAAGTTGTCTCAGGCCCTGTTGTATGGCGCTACGACCGTCAGCATTGAGGGGAATTTCGACGACGCCCTCCGGATCGTGCGCGAGCTGGGGGAAACCGGTCAGGTGGAGGTCGTCAATTCGGTCAATCCCGTCCGCATCGAAGGCCAGAAGACGGCAGCCTTTGAAATCTGCGACGCCTTGGGCGACGCGCCGGATTTCCATTTCCTGCCCGTGGGGAACGCGGGGAACATCACCGCGTATTGGAAGGGCTTTCGCGAATACTCCGACGCCGGGCTTTCGGATACCCTCCCGAAAATGATGGGCTGGCAGGCGGCCGGGGCGGCGCCCCTGGTATTGGGGCATCCTGTGGCGAATCCCGAAACGGTGGCCACCGCCATTCGGATTGGAAACCCCGCGAGCTGGCAGGGTGCGGTGGAAGCCGCACGGGATTCCGGGGGATCCATCCGCAGTGTGACGGATGACGAGATTCTCCACGCCTACAAGCTGCTCGCGAGAACTGAAGGCATCATGGTGGAGCCTGCCTGTGCGGCGCCGCTGGCGGGACTCATCAAGTCGATCGCCGCCGGAGAGATTCCCGACGGTTCGCTCGTCACGGCCACGATGACCGGTCACGGTCTCAAGGATCCGGACACCGCGATCCGCACCGCGGGATTCGAACCGCATATCGTCCCGGCCTCCAAGGAGGCCGTCATGGCGGTCATGGGCCTGTAGCCCATTCGGCGAGCACCCGCGTGAAGTCCTCTGTGGACGTCTCCAGGAACAACCTGGTGCCGACTTTTATTGCTGCGTGAAGACGTACACGCCGCGCTTGTTGCCCACGATGATGTCCGGTCGCCGGTCACCGTTGATGTCGCGGGCCATGACCTGGGTGCCGACTCCCGAATTGTCGTCGATGAGGTGGGGCACCCAGTCCACGGATTTGTCGGGGCGACGCACCAGTTCCCACCAATAGAGCACAGGCGGTGCACCCGGTTCGGGATCCCCTGCGGGACCGTGGGCCCAGAATCGCTTGCCGGTGACGATGTCCTTCAATCCGTCGCCGTTGATGTCCACCAGATCCACGGCGTGGAGCTGGGAGAACTTCACACCATACGGGTTCTCCGACGGTTCCTTGTTCATGAACACGTGCTCCCGGAATCCGATGTCTCCATTGGTCCGGACCTGTTCAAACCAGGCGAGTCCGTACCCGTGGGCCGACAGGCCCGTGATTACGTCGTTGAGCCCGTCCCCATTGACGTCGTAGGCATACATTTGTGATCCGCCCACGCCGAACGGGAATTTGTGGAATTTCCAGACGGGATCCCCGGCAAGCGAGGCCGGTTGTTCCCACCATCCATCCTTTTCCATCAGGTCCGCCCGACCATCGCCGTTGACATCTCCCACCCCCATGCCGTGTGTAAACTTGTGGTAGTTGTTGTTGGGCGAGATCGCATGCCACGTCCACGGGAGGGCCGGGTTCTTCGGGTCCGGAGTGGCATATCCATAGGTTCCCTTCGAGGCGCAGACGATTTCAGGACGTCCGTCGCCGGTGATATCCAGAAAGGTCGGCGACTCATTGTCGGTGACGTCCAGGGCGACGTGTTCGGTCCATAGGGCGGGGGCTCCCTTGGGGTTCTCGTACCAGGACGATTTCTCTCCGGGGAATCCGAGGATCAGGATGTCGTCCCAACCGTCCTGGTTGATGTCCTGCCCGAAGGCCAGGAAGTTTTTGGAGTAGGCGTTGTTCTTTCCGAGACCTCCCTCGAATCCGGGAATCGTCTCCTCCGTGCCGTCCGCCTTCTTCACCTTGAAGGATTCGTTGGCGGCGCCGTATTGGTGGCGTCGGGTGAAGTCGGGGCCTTCCCACCAGAACGGGCCGGACACGACGTCCGGCTTTCCATCGTGGTTAAAATCCCCAACCCCGGCGCCTTCCGCCCAAAACTGGTTGGACAGCTGATTTCGCTGGAACGAGGGCGCCCCTGCGGCGGCGGCCGTCATTGCCGAGGCTGCGAGTCCGCAGAATGCCAGCATCCGGCCAGGAAACGGGGAAGAGTGCATGGCTCTATTTCGGGGGCAGTCGCGGCCGGGGTCAAGGGGTCGATTCCGGATGTACGCTTTGTGGTGGGGAGCGCATTTGCCTTTTCCCTTGAAGCTGGAGAGATTGTTTCAGCATCCCGCGTCTCCATGAACCCCACCGGAATTCAATCCATCCTGCATCCCACGGACTTTTCCCGCGGGGATGAAGGCGCCTTTGCGCACGCCCTCCGTATGGGCCTCGCCTACCGGACCGTGCTCCACCTCCTGCATGTGGGAACGTTGGAGGAGCAGGCGGGATGGACCGACTTTCCCGGGGTTCGCGAAACCCTGTCCCGATGGGGACTGTTGGAACCCGGTGCGCACCATCGCGATCTGGCATCCCTCGGACTTCAGGTTCGAAAGGCGCAGAAGATGTCCGATGATCCCGCGGAGGCCATCAGCCGCTTCGTGGTGTTGCACGACGTGGATCTGCTGGTGCTCTCGACGCACCAGCGACAAGGATTGAGCCGGCTGCTCCACCCTGGACTTGCGGAGGCGATCGCGAGGACCTCGGGCACGCGGACGCTGTTCGTCCCACGGAGGGTTCCAGGTTTTGTGGATGCGACCACGGGCGCCGTGAACCTGCGCCACATCCTTCTGCCGGTGGATCGCGAACCGCATCCCCACCATGCCATCGAGATGGCGGGCGACCTCATCCGCAGGCTGGGCGTGAAATCAGGGACGCTGACCCTGCTTCACGTGGGTTCGGAGGACGGGCTTCCTAGGATCCCTTCGCCCGAGATTCCGGGCTGGACGCTCGAGTCCATCGCCATGACCGGGGATGTGGTCGATACCATTCTGGAGGTCAGCGACGAACGGGAGGCGGATCTCATTGCCATGGGGACCCGCGGGCAGCATGGGTTCCTGGGGCTCCTGCGCGGCACGACCACGGAGCGGGTGCTGCGGGGGGCAAAATGTCCGGTGCTCGCGGTCCCAGCGGGTTAAGCCTCCCGCAGTACTCCTTCGTGACGTGCGCCGGGACGGGGAGTTGGAGTGTCGCGACTCCGCTCAAGGATTCCCCAAAGGCATGTCTAGAGGAGCCGGGACGACCGCGACGTTCATGGGGGCATCCGCCAGGAGCGCCCTTGATACGGACCGATGCCAAAGCCTCCGGATTCCGCGGGCCTGGGTGGTGCCGGTGAACAGAACCCCTGCGTGATGTGCCTTGGCCGCGCGAATGAGGGCGTCGGAGGTGGACTCGGCGGGAGGAATGATTTCCACGCCAAAGGGAATCTCTCCGACGATGGCCGCACTCCGTTCCCGCAACTGCCGTTCGAGGATCTTCGGACTGGACTGGACCTCCCGGGCGTCCTGTGTTGGTTCCATCACCTGCCCGATTTGGAGTTCCACGGGGCCTGCGGATGCCCAGTCCCGAACCAAGGCGAGGGCGTGGTCACTGGCTGGGGTGGAGTTGGCGGCGACAAACACGCGCAGGGGGCGATCGGTTTGTTGCCACTCGGAAAAGTCTAGGCCCCGCCGCACCACCAGGGTGGGGGCAGGCGCCTTTTCCGCAACCCGATCGGCGGTGCTGCCGAGAACAATGCGAATGAGGGCGACCCGTCCGATCGAGGACAGGATGATCCAACGTGGGTGCAGTTCGCCGGCGAGCCGATCAAGCACGTCCACCGGATGCCCCGATTCCAAGCGGGTGGTCACGTTCAGTCCGGCCGACCGGAGTGGGGCCGACAGTGTTTCCAATTGCGCCAGCAGGTCCGCTTCCGTCGGCCCGGGCTCCTGTAGGGGAATTCCGTCGTTCGCCGGGGATGTCCAGGCGTGGACCAGTTCCAGCGAGTCCCTGAAGCGGTGGGCGAGCGCCGCGCCCGCAGCGAGGGCGTCGTTTGAGTTGGGGCTGAAATCCGTTCCGCAGAGGATCTTCATCGGTGCAGGGATGGGGTGCTTCAACGCCATGGATGGCACGGCCGGGAGGAAAAGGCGAACCGATGTTGTTGGTGGCTGATGAAGCGTGTTCCGGCGATGAAAAGCCTCGCGCCGGACTCGGAGTCGCGTTCAAACTCGGCGCCACCATGAAACCCGCCCTCACGGTCTTTGCCGTCTCGGTGGTGGCCGCTGCTTCGATGCAGGCCGCTCCCGACTTTCAGAAGGAAGTCCTGCCCATCCTTCAGTCCCGTTGCGTGGAATGCCATGGGCCGGACAAGCAGAAGGGAAAGCTTCGTCTCGACACCCAGGAGTTTTCCCTCAAGGGAGGGAAGGGCGGACCCGCGTACAAGGCCGGGGATGTGGACGGCAGTGAACTCATCAAGCGGGTGTCGTTGCCGAAGGATAATGACGACCACATGCCGCCCGAGGGCGAGCCCCTGAATGCAGCGCAGGTTGCGGTCCTGAAGGAATGGATCAAGGACGGTGCGAAATGGCCCGACGGGGTGGTCATCACGGCCGCCAAGTCCGCCGCGCCGGTGGCCGCTGCAGCTCCGGTCCGCAAGGGGCCTCCTCCTCCTCCGCTCCCTGAGTTGCCCAAGGACTTCAAGCCGGCCCCGTCCGAAGCCGCCGCCATCGCCGCCATCGCCAAGTCCGGGGTCGAGGTGCGTCCGCTCGCCCAGAATATTCCCTGGCGCGAGGCCAATTTTCGCCTGGCGGGGAGCAACGTGACGGACGCGGTGATTGCCCCCCTCAAGGACGTGACCAGTCTGGTGGAGTTGAACTTGGGAACGACCCGGGTCACCGATGCGGGATTGGCCGCCATCGCCGCCCTGGGTTACCTGCAAAATCTGCAGGCGCCGCTCACTTCGATCTCCGATGCCGGCCTGGCCCACGTCAAAGGCTTGAGCAATCTAGTGACCCTCAATCTGTACGGCACCCAGATTACTGACGCGGGTCTCGCCCAACTGACCGGTCTCAAGCACCTGCGGGCACTGTACGTCTGGCAGTCCAAGGTCACTCCCGAGGGTGCCGCCAAATTGAAGGAGGCGCTTCCGGGACTCTACGTCAACACAGGCGCCGAACTCCTGGCCATGGCCACCAACGCCCCGGCGGCGGAAAAGAAGGACGAAAAGAAAGAGGAGAAAAAGTGACCGGGAGCCGGGTGGATCATCCGGCGGTGGATGCCGACAGCACGACGTAGTTGCGGCGTCCCTTGCGCAGCAGCAGGTGGCGACCAAAGAGCAAATCCGCCGGAGTCACCATTCGTGATGATTCGGTGATCCGTTCGTTGTTGAGGTACAGTCCTCCGCCCTCGAGATCCTTCCGGGCCTGTCCTTTGCTAGGGCACAAACCGGATTCGACGAACAATTCAACTAGGGAACGTCCCGAGCCGGACAGACCTTCCGCTGCGAAGGAGCGGGTGGGAACCTCGCCCACCACCTCGTTGAAGGTTGTCTCGGAAAGGCCTCCGATCGCGCCACCAGTGAAGAGGATCTCGCTCGCACGGATGGCCTCCTGGGTTGCCGCGTCGCCATGGATCAACGTGGTGACGGTTCGCGCAAGGGCGCGATGGGCCACCCGCCGCCCGGGATCCGCAGCGTGGTCCGCGGCCAGCGCCTCGATTTCATCGCGGCCCAGGAAGGTGAAAAACTTGAGGTATTTCACGACGTCGGCGTCATCGGTGTTGACCCAGAATTGGTAGAATCGGTAGGGGCTGGTGCGCTTCGGGTCGAGCCAGACCGCGCCACCCTCCGTTTTACCAAATTTGGTGCCGTCCGATTTGGTGATCAGGGGCAGCGTGCAACCAAACGCTCCGCGCCCGAGCTTCTTCCGGATCAATTCCAGCCCCATCGTGATGTTGCCCCATTGGTCCGAGCCTCCGATCTGCAGTTCGCAGTCGTGGTCCCGCGCCAGGACAAAGAAATCGAAGGCCTGAAGGAGCATGTAGCTGAATTCCGTAAAGCTGATGCCGACCTCGCGGTCCTCCATTCGAGAACGGACCGACTCCTTGGCGACCATCTGGTTCACCGTGAAGTGCTTTCCGATGTCCCGGAGGAATTCGATGAAGGTGACCTGGTCGGTCCACGCCGCGTTGTCGAGCACCTGAGCTGGATTCGTGGTGACCTCAAAGTCCAGCAGTCGGGCCAGTTGGGGGATGACTGCGGCGACGTTCGCGGCAATCTGGTCCTTGGTCAGGAGGCTGCGCTCCGCCGATTTTCCGCTGGGGTCCCCGACGCTCCCCGTCGCCCCGCCCGCGACGGCCAGTGGAGTATGACCTGCGTTTTGAAACCGGCGGAGCGCCAAAAGGGGAACGAGATGGCCCACGTGCAGCGAATCCGCGGTGGGATCGAAGCCGCAGTAGAGTGTGACGCTGCCGGACGCCAGTCTGGCTCGGAGCCCGGGCAGATCGGTGCAATCCGCCAGGAGCCCACGCCATTCGAGGTCTTCGAGAATGTTCATCGGAAGGACCATGTTATCGCGGGCGGACGCGATTTCGAACAAGGAGTAAGTTTTCGGGACGCTGGCTTCGGGCGCACCGTTCCCGATGGTTACAGGGATCGTCCCTCGATCCGGGCGCGCCATGCAGACCAGTCCGCATGGGTGTCCACATCGCCCAGGTGCCGGAGTTCCGTCACCTTCAGACCGCAGGATCGAGCCCGCCGAAGCGTCGATGCGAGGACGTCCGGCCCACCCCAGGGGATTTCGCGGAAGAGTTCAGGATGGGGGGACCGAAGTCCGATCAACCAATAGCCGCCATCGAGGGCTGGTCCGAGGACCACATCCGCGGTCTCCAGTCGATCCCAAGCGGATTCAACATCCTGTGGCGTAATTTCCGGGCAATCCGTTCCGAGAGCCACCCAGCGTCCCGGTCGTCCGGCGAATGCGGATTCGAATCCCCGCGCCAGGCGGTCTCCCAGATCACCGTCCCCCTGTGGGGACAGGGTCCATCCGGCGCGGATCCACGGAGCGACCTCGGCCAGCGCGTCGTCGGGGGTGACCTTCAGTTCCACGCAGGAGATCGAATTCAGGCGGGTTAGGGTCAATTCGACCAACTCCTGATGGATGGCCAACGCAGCGTCCTGTCCGACCTGCGCCGCCAGTCGCGTCTTGACCGTACCTTTTCGGGGGGCCTTGAAGAACACGATGACGCCGCGGGTTTCCATGAGATGCTCGGGTCAACCCTCGCCCTTGATCCAGCAGGGGGGCAAGCGCGACTGGGAAACGCGAGGCCGACCTCCGGGTGCCGAGGTCTTTCCTTCGTTTGGGGGACGAAGCATGAAATCTTTGAGGGAACTGCCCCGGGAATACCCAGGACGCTGCTTGGCAGCGGGCGGCTTTAGGCTACCCTTGCCGGCTTGGAATCTTCATCCACTCCAGTTTTGTCCCCCAACAGTTCCCCGGTGGCCGCGGGATCCCGATCCAGTGTGCCCACTGTACGCGGCCCGAGCTTGTTGCGCCTGAGTGATTCCTTGGAGGAGGTCATGGAGCACATGCTGGCCGGCAAGGCTCCGGAGCAGCAGAAGTTCCTGATCGCGGACTTCGTGGAAGGCCTTCGCTCCCGCGGACATTCCATTCCGACCGTCACTTCCACTCCGTATCTGAACACCATCCCGGTGGATCAGGAGCCCCCATATCCCGGGAACCTGGCGCTGGAGCGACAAATCAAGTCGTACGTTCGGTGGAACGCCATGGCGATGGTGGTTCGGGCCAATTCCGGCGACTTGGGTGTTGGGGGGCACATTTCCACCTATGCGTCCCTCGCTACGCTTTATGAGGTCGGATACAACCACTTTTTCCGGGGGGGAGAGGGCGGCCGGACGCCCGACTTCATTTATTTCCAGGGTCACGCGTCGCCCGGCAACTATGCGCGTTCGTACGTGGAGGGACGCCTGACGGAACAACACCTGCTGAACTTCCGGCAGGAACTTCGGGAACATCCTGGACTCAGTTCGTACCCCCATCCGTACCTGATGCCCGGATACTGGAAGTTTCCAACCGTATCCATGGGCTTGGGGCCGATCCACTCCCTGTACCAGGCACGGTTCAGCCGGTACCTTCAGCACCGAGGGTTGGTCTCGTCGGAAAATGAACCACGGATTTGGTGCTTCATTGGCGATGGTGAGACGGATGAACCCGAGACGCTCGGACAGATCAACATGGCCGGACGAGAGGGCCTCGACAACCTCGTCTGGGTCGTCAACTGCAACCTTCAGCGGCTCGACGGACCCGTCCGGGGCAATGGAAAGATCATCCAGGAACTGGAGGGGATTTTCCGGGGGGCGGGCTGGAACGTCATTAAATTGATCTGGGGAGGAAATTGGGATGACCTGCTGGCGCGCGATCATACGGGACTTCTGGCCAAGCGGATGGAGGAGGTGGTGGATGGCGAGTATCAGAAGTACGTGGTGGAACCGGGCAGCTACATCCGGAAGCACTTCTTCGGGAAGTACCCGGAACTGCTCCCGCTGGTGAATCATCTGACGGACGATCAACTGAAGAAGCTGATGCGTGGCGGACATGATCCGCGGAAGGTTTATGCCGCATACCACGCGGCGACGACCCGGGCGCAGGGGCGTCCCACGGTCATTCTTGCGAAGACGGTGAAGGGTTACGGCTTGGGAGAGGCGGGCGAGGGGCGCAATCCCAGCCATCAGCAGAAAAAGCTCAATGAGCGCGAGCTCCGTGAATTTCGGAAACGCTTCAACATCCCGATCGAGGATGACGTGATCGCCGACATGCCGTTCTTCCGGCCGGCGCCGGACAGTCCGGAGGTCCGGTACCTTTTGGAACGGCGTCAGGCCCTCGGCGGGTTGATTCCGTCCCGGGATCCGCGGGCGCCGTCACTGGTGGCGCCGAAGCCGGAGGAATTCACCCAACTGCTCAAGGGATTGAAGGGCGCCTCCACGACCAAGGCGTTCGTCCTGCTGCTCAGTTCCCTCCTTCGGAACCGCGAGGTGGGGAAATGGGTGGTGCCAATCGTGCCCGACGAGGCGCGGACCTTTGGAATGGACGGTCTGTTCAGCGAGGTCGGGATCTATAGCTCGAAGGGGCAGTTGTATGATCCGGTGGACCGGAGCAATGCCGCCTACTATCGGGAGTCGAAAACCGGTCAGTTGCTGGAGGAGGGCATCAATGAGGCGGGCTCCATGGCGGATTTCGTCGCGGCCGGGACCGGTTACTGCACCCATGGGGTGCCGACGATTCCGTTCTACATCTATTACTCGATGTTTGGATTCCAACGCATCGGGGACCAGGTGTGGTTGGCGGGTGACAGCCGTGCCCGGGGATTCCTTTTGGGAGCCACCTCCGGCCGGACCACCCTGAATGGGGAGGGGTTGCAGCATCAGGACGGCCACAGCCACCTGATTGCCTCGACGGTCCCCAACCTGATGGCCTACGAACCGGCTTTTGCCTACGAACTGGCGGTCATCGTCTGCGACGGGCTCCGGCGCATGTATCAGGAGCAGGAGGATGTCTTTTACTACATCAGCCTGCACAACGAGGACTATTCGCATCCTCCCATGCCGACGGACGCCGGGACAGCCGAGGGCATTCTTCGGGGCCTGTACAAGGTGCGTCCGGGGAAGGAGGGCCTCCTGCATCGGGCGCAGTTGATGGGGTCCGGGGCGATCCTTCAGCAGGCCTTGAAGGCACAACCGATTCTGGAGCGGTATGGTGTGAGCGCCGACGTGTGGAGTGTCACCAGTTTCAAACGGCTCCGCTCGGAGGCCCAGGCGGCGCGTCGGTGGAACATGCTGCACCCCGAGGAGCCGGCGAGGCGGAGTTACCTCGAGGAAGTGGTCGCGCCGGAACAGGGACCGTGGGTCGCGGTCAGCGACAATCTCAAACTGGTGGCCGACCAGATCGCTCCCTGGATTCCGGGAGGGTTGACCTCGCTGGGAACCGATGGATTCGGCCGCAGCGATTCGCGTCCCTATCTGAGGCGGTTCTTCGAAGTGGACGCCGAATGCACCTCGATCGGTGTACTCTACGCGCTGTCTCAGCGGGGACAGATCCCGGCTTCCGTGGTTGCCGGCGCGATCCGTGACCTGGGCGTAAATCCGGAGAAGACGTTCGGCGAGTGTGTGTAGGTGCGGCGCAACGCGGTCTACACCTTCCCTCTCCGCTTCTTTCCATCACCGGGCACCCTGACTGATCCACAGTTTGATCTGGTCAACCTGTTTTGGGGTCAGTTTGTGCTTTGCGGGTTCCGGGAGATCCTCGTCGAGTCCGGAAACGATCGTAATGAGGGAGCTCTTCTTGAGATCCCCCGGGGTGACGACAACGCCATAACCGGTTCCCCCCTTTAGGACGGAGGCCAGTTCGGTGGTGTTGAATCCGCCCTTGGGAGCGGCCGGCCCGTGGCATGAAGCGCAGGCCTGTTGGAAGACGGGACGAATATCCGCCTCAAAGGTGAGCTGACGCACGACGTCCACATTGCCTGCGGGCCAGACCGCGCCTTGGTCGATCCAGGCCCGGAGAATTCCGATCTGCTCCGGGGTGAGCGGAACGGATTGTCCGGGCTTGTCACTCGGCGGGGGCATGAGCATTTCGTCCACCAGTCCGGCGACCATGTGGATCAACGCACTCTTCTCGCTGCTCCCCGGGACGATGGCCGGACCCGCCTCGGTGTCCTTGAAGGCCGCCTCCTTCGAATCCATTCGATACTTGCCCTTTTGCTTCTCGGGTCCATGACAGCTGATGCAGGACTCCTTGAAGATCGGGTACACCTCCTTCACGAAATCCACGGGACGCGGCACGGGGAGGGGAAGCTTCGAGACGTCCACGGGCTTGCCCGCTCCGGCGGCCAGGAGACCCAGGGGTGTGACGAAGAGGGAAAGCAGGACAGGAGGGAGCTTCATGGTGACGGCCGGAGGCTAACCGGAGGCGTCCGTTCGGCAAGAATCCCGCGGCGCTCAGGTTACATCACCCTGGCACTCTTCGAGCCCACGTTGAGGACATGACGTCGCCCAAACCTCCCCAATCTCACGGTGGCACCGAACATGGCCGAAAGATTCCGGGAGTTCAGCACGGTGGCCCGTCGGCCGGCAGCCACCACCCGTCCCTCCCTCAAAAGCAGCACGTGGCGGAATGCCGGCGTGATCTCCTCCACGTGATGGGTGACAAGCACCAGCGCCGGTCCGTTCTGCTGGCGTCCGACCCGCTCCAGAAACTGGAGGAAGTGTTCCCGGGCGACCGGATCGAGTCCCGCGCACGGCTCGTCCAGGATCAAGAGTTTGGGTCGTGCCATCAGGGCCCGGGCGATCAGGACCCTCTGGCGTTCCCCTTGGCTGAGGACCGCCCAGGGACGGTTGGCGAGCGGGCCGGCATCCACGGACTCCAGCAGCCGTAGTCCGGTGCGGGCTTCCGCGCGGCTTGGACTCCCCCATAGGTCCACCACGGCCTGTCGCCCGCTGACCACGGCGTCGAGAGCGGTCTCATGGTCAGGCATGAGCTGCCGGAGCGCCGAGCTGACGATTCCGATCCGAGTCCGAAGCTCCCGCCAGTCGGTCTCCCCGTAGCGTTGGCCCAGCACCCGGATCTCGCCCCGGGTTGGCATCAGGTATCCGGTGAGTGCCGAAAGGAGGGAGGTTTTCCCGGATCCGTTTGCACCCAGCAGAACCCAATGTTCCCCAGGGCGGACGGTCCACGAAACCTGGTCAAGAATGAGGTTCCGGTCGCGGAGAATGGTGAGCGACGAGACGTCGAGAATTGGGACGTGCAGGCGTTTCAACGAAATGGGGCGGTTCAAGGAAGAGGAAAGTGCGTTGGGGCGACCGCCGTGTAGCGGGATGCCTCGGTTTCGGAAAACCGGTCAGGGGGTCGAGAAGAGTTCCGGGGCACAGCCTCGGGCGAGGGCGTCGGAAGCGGCAAGCGTTTCCGAGGCAGTGGCGGTGCCGAGGACGGACTGGGCCATTGCGGTCGCTTCGGAACGGCGGAGTCGTCGGAGCAAAAACTTGGCGGCTGGCACCATGGCGGGCGTGGCACTGAGTTCGTCCACGCCCAGTCCGACGAGAAGCGGGATCATGGACGGGTCCCCGGCTGCCTCCCCGCAGACACCCACCCAGCGTCCGTGCTCCCGTGCAGCCTCCACCGTCATTTGGATCAATCGGAGTACGCCCGGATGCGTGGGGGCATGGAGGTGGGCTACGCGCTGATTTAGCCGGTCCACGGCGAGGGTGTATTGGGTGAGGTCGTTGGTGCCGAGACTGAAGAAACTCACTTCCGGGGCGAGAGCGCGGGCAATGAGGGCGGCCGCCGGCACTTCGATCATCATGCCGACCTCGAGGGCTTCATCGAATGGAATACCGTTTCGCCGCAGTTCGGCCCGGCATGCCTCCAATTCGGTGTTGGCCGCCCTCAGTTCGTCGAGGCTCGAGATCATCGGATACATCAGCCGGACCTTGCCGTGGGCGCTGGCACGCAGGATGGCCCGGAGTTGCGTCCGAAAGAGGTCCGGTTGGGAGAGGCTGATTCGAATCGCGCGCCAGCCGAGGAAGGGATTCTGTTCCTGGGCGCGTTCGCCTCCGGGAAGTTTGTCCCCGCCGAGATCCATGGTTCGGATTACCACCGGCGCCGGCGCCAAGCCCTCGGCGACCGCCCGGTAGGCCTGGAACTGGGTTTCCTCGTCGGGAGGTTCCGGGGTGTTCAGGAAAAGGAATTCCGTCCGGAACAATCCCACACCTTCCGCTCCGCACTCCACCACGTCGGGGAGATCCGACGGGTCCTCGATGTTGGCGGCGAGCATCAACCGGACACCGTCCAGGGTCACGGCCGGTTGCGACCTCAAATCGGCCAGCCGGACTTCCAGCGCGGCCCGGCGTTCCCGCATCTGGCCGTACTGATACAGCGTGGCGTCCGTGGGATTGATGATGAGGCCGCCTCCGTGTCCGTCGAGCAGGACATCGTCCCCCGTCCGGACCTGCGAGGTGACGTCCCGGAGTCCGATGACCGCGGGCAACCGGAGCTTCCGGGCCATGATGGCGGTGTGGCTCGTGACCCCACCCTCATCCGTGGCGAACCCCAGGACCTTGGTGCGATCGAGCAACGCCGTGGTGCTGGGGGAAAGATCGTGGGCGACGATGATTGCCGGTTCCTTCATCCGGCTGAGGTCATCCTCGGTGACCCCTCCGGTCAGGTTGCGGACCAGTCGCTGGGCGACGTCCCGGACATCCGCCGCCCGTTCACTCAGGTAGGGATCGTCCACGGCGGCGAGCGCACTCGCAAACCGATCGGCGACGGTCTTGACGACGAAGTCGGCGTTGAGGTGCTGATCCCGAACGCCGGACGTGATCTCGTCCATGAACGTCGGATCGTCGAGCACCAGGAGATGCGCGTCGAAAATGGCTCCTTCCGAGGCGCCGAGTGCCTTGGAAACGCGGGACTGAATGTCGCGGATCTGGTGACGGGTGGCGACGAGCGCCTCCCGAAACCGATTCAACTCCTGCACCGCCTCGGCGGCCGCGAGTTCCCTCCGGACAACCTCGGGAACGTTGGGGCCGAGACGGAGCACCCGTGCGTGGACCACTCCGCCCGAGGCGGGGATTCCGCGAAGGGTCCGTTCGGCGATGGAGAGGTTCTCGGGCACGTCGAAGAATGGGCGCTCTGAGTTTCCGAAGAAAGCCGCTTTTGGGGATGGGAACGGCACGCCGGCGAACGGGCGTCAGGAGAGCTTCAAGAAATTGGAGAGGATCTGGCGTCCACTTTCGGTCAGGATGCTCTCCGGATGGAATTGGACTCCCCAGATGGGCTGGTGACGATGCCGAAGGCCCATCACTTCATCCTCCGCCGTCCAGGCCGTCACTTCCAATTCGGGCGGCAGGGAGTCGCGCCGGGCGACGAGGGAGTGATACCGGGTGGCCTGAAACGGGTTGGGCATGCCTTGGAAGAGATCCTTGCCATCGTGGAAAATGGGGGAGGTCTTCCCGTGCATCATCCGATAGTTCACGACGACATCGGCCCCGAAAGTGTGGGCGATGCATTGGTGTCCTAGGCACACGCCGAGCAGCGGGATCCGGCGTCCGGCAAAGGCTCGGATCAACTCGTTGGAGAGTCCCGCCTCGCGCGGGGAACAGGGCCCGGGGGAGATCAGGACTCGTTCGGGTGCCAGGGCGAGGGCTTGTTCCACCGTCAACTGGTCATTGCGGTGCACCTGCATGTCCACCCCCATCTCGCCCAGATACTGGACGAGGTTGAAGGTGAAGGAGTCGTAGTTGTCGATGACCAGCAGCATCCAAGGGATCCTAACGGAAGCCATTAAGGAAGGGAAGCCGGGCTGTCCGTCCACCGAGGATCGAACTCGGGCGTCCCATCCCAATTCCCTTCAAGGAGCGAGGTTCCCGGCTGGCTTTCCTCGGGGCGGCGCCATCAGAATCCCCCGCGAATGACTCAGGCTGCACCAGCCGGCAAGGCGGAACGGGATCTTCCCGGAAGCCTGGCTCAGTATTCGCCGGAGGACGGATGCTTTGATGAATGTGTCACGGCCGAGACTGAACCGAGGGGCCACTATTCCCGGCTGATCCATGAGCTGGACCGGTTGGGTTCGGAGGAATTGCACCGCCGGGAGGAAACCGCGCGCCGGATCATTCATGAGCAGGGAATCACCTACAATGTGTACGGGGATCCGAAGGGCATGGAGCGTCCCTGGAGGTTGGACCCGATTCCCCTCCTCATCGGCTCCGAGGAGTGGCGGGGAATCGAGGGGGCGCTTCGACAACGCGCGACCCTGATCAACGCCATCCTGGCCGACTGCTATGGGTCCCAGGATCTCATCCGATCCGGCTGGTTGCCGCCGGCGCTGGTTTTCGGACAGTCGGATTTCCTGCGCGCTGCACACTCCGCGAGGCCACCCGGGGAAACGCACCTGCATTTTTACGCGGCCGACCTTGCCCGGTCTCCCGACGGGCGCTGGTGGGTTGTTTCTGATCGCACGCAGATCCCGACGGGCGCCGGATATGCACTCGCCAATCGGTTGGTGACGTCCCGGATTCTTCCCGAGGCGTTCCGGGACTGTCAGGTGCAGCGCCTGGCCGGATTCTTCCGGGAGGTTCAAGCGTCGCTGGCCGCCCTCGGGTCCCGGCGCACCGACAATCCCCGGGTCGTCCTGCTGACCCCGGGTCCCTACAACGAGACCTATTTTGAGCAGGCCTATCTCGCCCGCTACCTGGGGTATGCCATGGTCGAGGGCCAGGATTTGACGGTCCGGGATGACCGCGTGTTCCTGAAAACATTGAGCGGGCTGGAGCCGGTGGACGTGATCCTGCGCCGTGTGGATGATGACTTTTGCGACCCGCTGGAGCTGAGAAATGATTCGATGCTGGGAGTTCCCGGACTTTTGGAGGCCGTGCGGGCGGGTAGCGTGACGGTGGCAAACGCCCTGGGCAGCGGGCTTCTGCAAAGCGCGGCGTTCATGTCGTTTCTGCCCGGACTGTGTCGCCACCTGCTCGGGGAGGATCTTCGAATGCCTTCCGTGGCGAGTTGGTGGTGTGGACAGAAGTCGGCGGAAAAGTACGTGCTGGAGCATCTCGAGGATCTCTTCATCAAGCCCGCGTTTCGTCCCCATCGGCGGGATCCTGAACCCTCGCAGCCCGCTTCCGCCGCGGATTATGAGGCCTTGCGCCGTCGGATTTCGTTTCAACCCCATCTGTGGGTGGCTCAGGAACGAGTGCGTCTTTCCACCGCGCCGTCCTGGACTGGAAAGGGAATCTCTCCGCGGCCGGTCGGCCTGCGGGTTTACGTGATTGCGACGCCTTCCGGCTACCGCGTCATGCCCGGAGGCCTGTCCCGCCTCGTTCCCGAGCCGGGCGGGCGCTTCATCTCCATGCAACGGGGGGGCACCAGCAAGGACACCTGGGTTCTCAGTGACGCTCCCGTGGACGAAGTGTCGCTTCTCCACCGTGCGGGCGGCGCGGTCGAGTTGCGACGGGTGGGCAACAACCTCCCCAGCCGAATGGCGGACAACTTCTTCTGGCTGGGCCGATATTCCGAACGCGCCGACGCGACGGCCCGCCTGTTGCGCAGTACCCTTCTGCGCTTCAATCCGGAAAGCACCGGAAGTGCGTTGCCGCTCATCACGCCGCTGCTCGACACGTTGGAAACACAGGGACAGTTGCCTCTGGCGGCGGAGCATCCGGAACGACGGCTGAATCCGGAGGCCCTCGAAGCGGAGTTGCTGGGAGCGATCTTCAATCCGCGCCAGGCGGGAAGCCTGCGGGCCATCGCAGATCAGTTGGAGCGCCTCGGCATGTTGGTGCGGGACCGTACGTCCAATGATCTCTGGCGCGTGGTCAGTCAGTTGAACGACAAGCTGACGCTTCCAGCGAACAGCCCGCCCCTGCTTGCCGGGGATGCCATCGGCCTGCTCAGTCAGACACTGCTTCACCTGGCTTCGTTTCACGGATTGGCGAGGGAGAACATGACCCGGGCGCAGGGATGGCGGTTCCTTGATCTGGGCCAGCGAATTGAACGGGCCGCCTATCTGGGCACCTTTCTCGATGCCGCCCTGCATTCGCCCGAGGCGGACAACCCGAGTGTCCTCGAGGCGGTGCTGGAAGTGGCGGACAGCGCCATCACGTACCGCTCCCGGTACAACCTCCTGCCGGAGATGGCCGCGGTCTTTGACCTCGTGCTCCTGGACGACACGAATCCCCGGTCACTCCTGTTCCAACTGTTGCAGATGGAAAAGCACTTTGGCCGGCTGCCGCGGGAACGGGATGGGGCGCTTCCGAGTCCGGCCCACAGGATCCTCATCCGGATCCTCGCGGACGCGCGCTTGATGGATCCCCGGGACCTGCACCGGGCCGCCACCGGTGCCTGGCATGCCACGGCGACAGGGGAAACGCTGCGAAAAATTCGGGCGGATCTTCCCCTGCTTTCGGACGCCCTTTCGGCGAGCTATTTCGCCCATTCGGCAATTTCCCGCGCAGGGAGCGGCTGAGCCTTTCGATCCGGTTCTCGGAATCGGAGTTTCATCATGACCTATCGGATCCTTCATCGCACCACCTACGACTACGCGGAACCGGTTTCCGCGTCTCACCATGCCGCCCGCGTCAAACCCAGGGACACGGATGGTCAAACCCGCGAGGCGTTCTCCCTGTCGATCACGCCGGAGCCCGCAGTCCGCAAGATGCGGTCCGATTATTTCGGGAATCGTGTCTGTTTCTTCAGCATTCAGGAATTGCACCGGAGCTTCGAACTGGAGGCGGTCAGCATTGTTTCGGTTTCGGCGTTGACCCCGGCGGCTCCGGGTTTGTCCACCGCCTGGGAGGAGGTCGGCGGCCTTTTCCGAGACCCCGTGTCCCCAGAGGTGGTCGAGCCCTACCAATTCTGTTTTGACTCCCCGATGGTGCGGACATCCCCGCTGTTTGCAGATTATGCCCGGCCCAGTTTTGATCCGGAAACGCCGGTTTTGATCGGTGTCCGGGATTTGACACGTCGGATCTTCACCGATTTCAAATACGATCCCGTCGCCACAACGGTCACCACGCCCGTCGAGGAGGTTTGGACGAAGCGGCGCGGCGTCTGCCAGGACTTTGCCCATCTCGCCATCGCGTGCCTGAGGTCCATCGGGATGCCGGCACGCTACGTCAGCGGCTATCTGCGGACGCGTCCGCCCAAGGGACAGCCGCGTCGGATTGGGGCCGACGCCTCGCATGCCTGGTTTGAGGTCTTTTGCCCGGGGATCGGCTGGGTGGATTTTGATCCAACCAACAATCTGATGCCGGGGGAGGAGCACATTACCGTCGCGTGCGGACGCGATTTCAGTGATGTCAGCCCGGTCAGTGGAATCATCACCGGCGGAGGTTCCCACGAGGTCAAGGTCTCGGTGGATGTCGCGCCCATTGGAGAGTCCGACAGCACTTCGGAGGAAGCCGAGATTGGGGATTGAAGCCCATGGGCCTTCGTTCCCACGCTGGCGCCGGACGCTCATGCGCTACCAGATCCTCCATCGAACCCGGTATCAGTATGCCGCGCCGGTCCGCGAGAGCTTCAACGAGGTGCGCCTGAAGCCGGTGACCAACGCCGATCAAACCGTCGAATCCTTCCTTCTGAAGGTGCTGCCGGCGTGTCCCCTCCGGCACTACGAGGATTTTTACGCCAATTGGATTCATCATTTTGAGATACCCGAGGCCCATTCGACGCTGCTGATCGAGGCCAGCACCCGCGTTTCAACGCACAGCCGGGCCCTGGCACTCGATGCGACACCGGCGTCGATGGAGCGGTTGTCGGAGTGTGCCCGGATGGAGCGCTGTTTCGATTATCTTCTGCCGACCCGATACGTGGATCTCGATCCTGCGACGTGGCGTTTGGCCCTCGATGTCACGGCGGGACAGACCGACATCTGGCAGTCCGCGGTCGCCTTGATGAGGCACGTCCACGGGAACTTCAAATATACGCCGCAGAGCACCACGGTGCACACGCGGATGTCCGAGGTGCTGTCGCTGCGCCAGGGGGTCTGCCAGGATTTCGCCCACGTGCTGATTGGACTTTGCCGCTCGATCAAGATTCCCGCGCTGTATGTCAGCGGCTATCTGGCGACCGAGCGGGCGAGCGCCACGCATGCCTGGATCGAGGTGTTTGTGCCCGGCGTCGGCTGGCAACCCCTGGACCCCACCCATGACTGCGCCGCAAATGATTCGTACGTGAAGATCGCCGTGGGTCGGGACTACGCGGACGTAACCCCGGTCCGCGGGCATTACAAGGGAACCCAGGACCGAAAAATGGAGGTCGAAGTTTCCATCACTCCGCTGGACCCGGGCTAGCCTTGGGGAGGAATCAATTTTCTGGAGCAAGTCCGACGGACCACGGGCCTTGGACTAATGACCAGTGACTTCTCCCATCAAATCGCTTCCAGAATCTTGTCCAGCTTCACGTGCTTGGCGATCAGATCCTGGACCAGTCGAATCTTCTCGGTGTCCCCGGGGCGAATCTTGACGATGAGATCGTGCACGCGGCTGGCGACCATGTAGCTGTCGAGTGGGGTGACCAGGACGGGGCAGGGGAGTCCGCGAGCGAGCTTCAGCACTGCGCCGGAGGGGGCGATGTCGTCGGAAAGGGCAATGCCTGCCAGCTTCCCACCGCCCTTCAGGTATTCTCCCGCCGCCTTGATGATGTCGTCACGATCCGCAGGAACGATGAGCAGGACACCCGGTCGGAACAGCGCCGAGGCCCGGGTCGGGCCCATCGCGCCGATGACCACATGCTCTATGATGTTGTGGATCTGCCCGGTCTCGTTGAGCTCCTTGGCCCCCAGGTCCTCCCGGACCAGGTCCATCGTCGGGAAGGACAACATGGGCTGGTGGGGCACGACCCCAAGTAGTTTGAGTCCCTTCCGGCGGAGGCCCTTCTCCGCAAATTCGGCGATGTATTCCAGTTTCTCGGGCAGGACCTTATTGAGGATCACGCCAATGACCTCGACGCCTTCGCGGGCGAACAGGGCGCAATTCAGGGTCACCTCGTCAATGGGGAGTCCGATGCCGCCCCGGGTGACGATCACCACCTTGGCATCGAGCAGGCGCGCGACCGTGGCGTTGCTGAGGTCGAACACACTGCCCACCCCCGCGTGACCGGTGCCCTCGCAGAGCACGAAGTCCTTCTCCCACGCCACCCGGTCGAAGGCCTTGTGGATGCGCTTGACCAGGGTTTCATAGTTGGCGGCCTGGAGATATTTTCGGGTGAAGTCGGGTTCGACCGCGATCGGCGACATGTCCACCAGTGGACAATTCAGTCGGAAGACCCGGTCCATGAGGACGGAGTCCTCGTCGATCTTTTCCGCGTCGATTTCCACGAACCGCTGACCGACGGGTTTGATGTAGCCCACCTGGCCGAAACGCGCCTGGAGGGCTGCGAGAAGTCCGAGGGAATTGGTGGTTTTGCCGTCGTTTTGCCGGGTGGCGGCGATGAAAACCCGCGGGGTGGAGTTGTTGAGGAGCATGGTTACACCTCGCCGGGAAGAGCTTCGCCGGCGCCGGGATAGAGCTGCTGATACTCGATGCTTTGCAGTCCGACGATGGCGGCGACGCCGAGGATGTCGTGGGCGCTGCTGCCCCGGGAGACATCCGCAGCCGGCCGGTCCAGTCCGAGGAGGATCTGTCCGTAGGCGTTCGCCCGGGCAATGTGCTGAATGAGCTTGTGGGCAATATTTCCGGAATTGAGGTCCGGAAACACCAGCACGTTGGCGCGACCCGCGACCCGGCTTTCGGGGAGCTTCCTCACCGCAATGTCCGGCATCAGGGCGGCGTCCACCTGCATCTCGCCGTCGATCTCCGCCTCGAAACCACTGTCCTTGGCTTTCTGGGCCGCGAGAGCGGTTGCCGCACGCACCTTCAGAACCGAGGGGTGGGCCGCGCTCCCCTTGGTGGAATAGCTCAGGAACGCCACGCGGGGACGCGTTCCCACAATCTGTCGGGCCAACCGTGCGATGTTGAGCCCGATGTCGGCGAGTTGCTCGACCGACGGATCGGGGATGACACCGCAGTCGCCCATGAACAGGACCCCCTTTTCCCCGAATCGCGTATCCTCGACCTCCATCACCATGCAGGAGGAGGCCGTCATGGTCTTCGGAGCGACCTTGATGATTTGGAACAGGGGCCTCAGGACACTGCCGGAGATTTCGTTGGTGCCGGAGACCAAGCCGTCCGCCTGCCGCATCGCCACCATCATCGCCCCGAAATAGTTGGGCTTGATCATGGCTTCGCGCGCCTCCTCCTCGGCGATTCCCTTGCCGCGGCGCAGCATCACGAACCGCTTGACGAAGCTGTCGAGGTCGGGGCTCTGGGCCGGATTGATGATCCGAATCCCCTCCAGAACCACGTTGAGGTGTTCGGCCGCCCGTTTGATCTCCGCCCGGTCGCCAAGCAGGATCGGCACGCCCAGCCGCAAAGAGTAGAATTGGCGGGCCGCTTGAAGCACCCGGGGCTCCGTGCCTTCCGGAAAGACAATCCGCTTGGGATGCCGCTGGAGCTTTTCGTAGACCCCTCCGATGAACCGCATGCGCGGGGTGTACGCGACGCCGTCCCAAACTGCAATGGCCTTCCGGACTCGTGTCCGGGATTGCCAGAGAACGTTTCGTGACGTTCATTGCGCAGGCGTCCTGACATGAAACCATTCGCTCTCCTCCTGCTGGGCCTCGTCCTTTCCGTCCTGTCGTCGTCTGCCCAGACTCCAACCAAGTCAGCTCCGGCTGCCGCGGTCCCTGCGGCTGCCGCGACGCCCCGAAACGTGAGTCCCGCGGAGTTTGACAAGCTCCGGGGTGCGACCAACACCGTGATTCTGGATGTCCGCACCCCGTCGGAGTTCGCCGAAGGACACCTTCCGGACGCCAAACTCCTCGATTATCGGTCCCCGAATTTTGCAGCGGAGGTTGCCAAGCTCGATAAATCGAAGACCTATCTGGTTCATTGCGCGGCGGGAGGGCGCAGCGCACGGGCCTGTACAAAAATGATCAGCCTGGGCTTCACCAACGTGGTCAATCTCGACGGGGGTCTGGGAGCCTGGACAGACGCAGGGAAGCCGCTGGTCAAATAGGCGGCGGCCCCTGGATTGTCATCCCGGATCCGGGCTTGCCCTGAACCGGGGATGTTCACCTGAGCCGATGCGAATCTCGGTCGTCATTCCCGCGTTCAACGAGGAAAAGCTCATCGCCGCCACCCTGGAGGCGATCGGGGAGGCGCTGAATGGATTTCGACGGCGTGGGTGGGAGACGGAAGTGGTGGTGTGCGACAACAACTCCACGGACCGGACGCCGGATCTCGCCCGGAGGGCGGGAGCAAAGGTGGTTTTTGAGCCGATCAACCAGATTGGTCGTGCCCGAAATACCGGAGCGTCAGCGTCCACCGGGGAATGGCTGGTCTTCGTTGACGCCGATTCCCGGCCGACGGTGGCATTGTTTGATGCGGTGGCGCGGGCGATTGAGTCCGGCCGCGTGATCGGTGGGGGCAGTACGGTGCGGTTGGACGGGGGCGGCTTCGCGATTCGCTTGGTGACCGAAATCTGGAATTGCACGAGCCGTTGTTTTCGGTGGATGGCGGGTTCGTTCATCTTCGTCGAGCGGACCGCCTTCGAACGCGTGGGAGGATTCAATCTGGCGTTGTTTGCCGCGGAGGAGATCGATCTCTCCAAACGGCTCAAGCCGCTGGCCCGGGAGACGGGGCGCCGCCTGGCCATCCTTCATTCGGCGCCGTTGTTGACGTCAGCGCGGAAAGCCAGTCTTTATTCGACACGGGAGATTCTGGGGTTTGCGCTCCGCGGATTGATCCGCCCCCAGGCCACGGTCCAAAGCCGGGACGCCTGCATGCCCTGGTACGATGGACGCCGCTAAAAAAGCCTTTGACGGTGCGCAAACTCCGTCGGTACTTTCCGCGCCCGTTGTTTTGTTCCAGAGTAGCTCAATGGTAGAGCACGCGGCTGTTAACCGTGATGTTGTAGGTTCGAGTCCTACCTCTGGAGCCAACTTAAAAGTCTAAAGCGCAATGCTTTAGGGGGTTCGTTTTCCGGGTCGCACACGTCTTTCACGGGTGGTTGCTATACTGGCGACCGCAATGGCTGACGTTTCCAAAGGGTGGCCCAAGACCATAGAGGTGTCCGGCGTTCGGGTGCGCATTTACCGCGCAGAGCGCAAAGTCGGTGGACGTCCGTACGTTTACTTTCGGATATCCTACTTCGAGCCTGGATATGGCCGCCGCATGCGGGATTTCGCACGGGAGGAGAACGCCATCGCTGAAGCGAAGTCGATTGCCACCAAGATCGGATCCGGACGGACCGACGCCATCACGCTGACGCGTGACGAGGTTTCCGAGTACCGGCTTTGCGTCGCGAAACTGGAGGGAACCGGACACAGCCTGTTTTCCGCCGTCGAGGGATTCCTGGCCGCACGCAAGGCCACCGAGATCACGCCGAAAACCGTCCCCGAGGTTGTCGAGGAGTACCTGGCCGAGCTGGAGAGTCGCGGATTGAGCGACGCGCACCTGAAGCACGAACAGCACGTTGGCCGCCGCCTTTCCACGTCGATCACGGGACCGCTGGCATCGGTGAGCCCGTCGGTCTTCAAGTCCTGGCTCTATGGCCAGCGCCTCCGAGACGGTGGAGAGCCTTCTCGCCGGTACCTGGCGAACCTGCATCGATCATTCTCCGCACTTTGCAACTTCGCCGCCCGTCGCCGGTACCTGACCCGCGACGCGGCCACGCTGATCGCCGAGGAGGCAGCGCCAAAGGCCGAAGTCCCGAAGTGCGACGTCTTCACCCCGGACGAGTTTCGGAGACTCCTGGAGGCGTCCAGCGGGGAAACACGTGTTGCCCTGGTCCTGTGTGGATTCTGCGGGGTCCGGACTGCCGAGCTGCTCCGACTGACTTGGGGCGACGTGAACCTTGGACAGCGTGTCGTTGTCATCGGTCCGGACATTGCGAAAACCGCCGCCAGGCGCGTGATCCCGCTGTGTCCAGCCGCGGCCGCTTGGCTGGCTCCTATCGCCGGCAGGGAAGGGAAGGTCTTCCCAGGAGATCCCAGGACGATTGCAAAAGTCGGGGAGTCCATCGGCATTGCCTGGAAGCGGAACGCTCTGCGGCACGAGTTCTGTTCCGCCCGCTTGGCCGTCACCAAGAACGCGCCCGAGGTTGCCTTCGAGGCAGGGAACAGTCCGGCGATGATCCAAAAGCATTACCGGGCAATGCTCACCGAAGCCGAGGGGCAGGCCTGGTTCAACATCATGCCGCCTACATGACCCGATTTCCCTCCGATGGAATGCCGGGGCCGGCCCGTCGGAGGAAACCAACCAACAGGCCAGCCCGTTCCAGCGGGTGCCCCGGCGAACAGAAGGAAACCATGAAGACCCAAAAATTGAAAGCATCGGCGGCCGGTCCCATCCCTGCCGCTCTGACCGCAGTATTCAGCCTCCGCGATATTGATGGTCGCGACATCTGGCCCGGGCTCTACCGGACGCAGGATGGCAGCTACGTGTCCGCCAAGTGCCGAGACGGGATTCCATTCGGTCCGGTGACCGAGAAACTGTCCACGCAATCGGCATTCCGGATTTACCGGAAGTTGTTGGATCGGATCCGGCCCGGAATGGACATGTGGCGCGACGGGGAGGCGCGTCTTCTACAGGAGGTCGCAGAGCTTGTTCCCGAGGACCCGGTGGAAGCGGGGGAGCGCCTTTCGGTCTGCATCCATGGAGACGATGGCCCGCTTACGAACCGCGGTGTTTTCACCGACGGGAGCGGGCGATTCTACACCGGCATCCAAAAGAAGTCGGGCGGCGAAATAAGGGATCTAGAGCGGGTCACTATCGCCGAGGCCCTCTTGGAGGCTTCCGAGATATGGGAGACAACCACCTCCTGCGATTTTGAACGCTTCACGGACCTGATTCGGAAAGCCGCAGAACGCTTGTCCTCAGTCGAGAGGCGCCGGGGAGTTGAACTTCGTGTCGAGGTGGCCGCCACCACGGAGCGAAGCCTGCGGAAGGCCGCGGCACGTCAAGGCGTCGAGCTGGAGGAGTTCGCAAAGCACGCCCTAGCCCGTAACTGTGCTGCCGTGGTCTCGCCGCTGATCGCATCCACGCGGGCCGGAAACTGATCGGCAGGTGTAGGTGACCCCCGCGGCGCAATGCCGTGGGGGTATCGTTCTCAAATGAAAACCAATCGTTGGGTTTTCTATAGTTGGGCGTTTGTTCCAATTGTTCACACCCCCCATTTTGTTCTTTTAGTGGCTCAAGTAGGACGCATGATCGTCCCCCAATTCATCTTGGTCCGTTTGGGTTCAGGGTCGGAGTGAATAGGGAGCGAATGCTGATGATCGCATTTATTAGAAATTCGCAACACGCTAAGGCGTAGCTGGTTGCGCTATCGCACTGAGACGTCATCGCAAGATCTAGGCGACCTTTTCCCCATCTCTAGGGGAATGAGTCCCCACGAATGAAACAAGGATACATGAAGACGAACACACAAACAGAAATTGACCAACAGTGGGTTGGAGTCGCAGGCGCCGCCAAATACTTCGGCGTCAGCAGGGGACTGATCAAACGTTGGAGGACTCAAGGGTTGATTCCGTCCGTCTCCACCAGTCCGCGGCTGATCCGTTTCAACCTGCGCGACGTGGAGGAAGCGCTCCGACGCATGACCCCCAAGGCCTAATGCGCCGAAACCCAAAACGACGCCCCCGACGGTGGCGAGGGATTTCCATGAGCGGTATTCGGAAAGCTGAAAACTGGTCTCGGCATTGGAGGCCGGAGCCGACGGAATGGCTTGGAGGCAGGCTTCATCTTGGGAAGGACGGTGGATGCTAGATGCAATTGACGTTCACGAAGGATCTAGCGCGGGAATTCACTGACAGGATCAAGGCCGCCGGTGCTGACCTGGCTAGCCTCCTGAAGAGGGCGCACGATGGGGAGGCGTGGAAGGCTCTGGGATACGACAGTTGGAAGTCATATTGCCACGTAGAGTTCAGCTTCACGAAACAGAGATCGTATCAGTTGCTCGCCCTGGCGACGGCTCGCCAGTCGCTTCAGTCAACAACTGTTGACCTGCCAACGCACGAAGCACAGGTGCGCCCGATGGCTCATCTTCCACCGGAGGAGCAGCGCGAAGTCTGGAAGAAGGCCGTCGAGATCGGAGGTGGGAAGCCTACCGGGAAACAGGTTCAGGAGGCTGTGCAGGCTCGCACAGTGTCACGCGAAGAAGCTCTGTCGAAGTTGGGCGTCGTAAATGCTCCGCCATTGCCTGAGCAGGAGCCGGAGGAATCCAAAACTCTTTGGTCCCTCAAGTTCCACTGGGGGAAAGCCAAGAAGAAGGAAAAGGCGGAGTTCCTGAGTTGGGTTAGAGAAATTAGATGGAAGGAGATCGAGAAGGATAGGGCGGAGGCTCCGGACAAACCGAGGCGGATCAAGGTCGAGTTCAACCATGGGATGCATATGTGGGCGCGAGCAAAGGGGTCCCTGGACCAGATTTCCGATTCCGACCTCGCACTGGTTGAAGCCCTGGAGGCGTGCTTGGAGTACGCACATAAACGACTAACTGAGTCGCGGAACGGAAAGGTGGGTGGCGAGTGACCTGCCGCCCGTCAGCCATCAACGGCGGTATCGAAGCCAAAGAGCGGGCCGTCCTGAACTCCGCGCTATGCGCCGCCGGGGATCCCCTGCCGCCGTTCGTTGCGGACATCATCGCCGCCCCGGGGGACTGGCTTTCTGATCCTCGGCACATCTGGTTGGCGGGACGGATCGGATCACTACTTCGATCCGGGTTCCCAGTCGCCCCCGAGGTCCTCCTCGCCGAGGACAAGACCGGTATCGTTGCGGAGTTGACCACGGAAGTCCCGCTCCCGCTCGCCGTCGCCGAGCTGGAAGCGCAACACGTGCGCGACTACGCCACCGCTCGTCTCGTGGCCCGGAAACTCGACGGGATTCCAGAGAAGATTCTTGCGAACCCGGCCTCCGCGCCTGCCGTGGCTTACGAGGCCGCCGATGCGCTCCGGGGTCTCTTTGACCGGGCCGCCGGCAAGAAGGGTCTCTCCGTTCGTTCTCCTGACGAGATCCTGGCCATGCCGGTTGACCCGGCCGAAAACCTTCTTGGGGCTCGCTTGCTTACAAAGGGCGGCCGCCTCGCCATCGCCGGTGCCGGAGGGGTCGGGAAATCACGTATTGCCCTTCAGCTTGCCGCCTCCGTTATATCCGGGCGGGAATTCCTTGGGCTCTCCACGCATGGCCGCGGAACCCGCTGGCTTATCCTCCAAGCCGAGAACGACACCGTCCGCCTGAAGTCTGACCTTGGCGCACTTCGGGAATGGTTGGGTTCCGAATGGCCTTTCGTTCAAGCGAGGCTCCGGATTCACACGCTGGAGCATGAACTTGATACCATGCTCTCCCTGGACGACGAGACCACCGCCACGGCGATCCGGAGGTTGTTGGACGCAGAGAAGCCCGACGTCATCATTTGGGACAGCCTCTACAACTTCGCAACGGAGGATTTGAACAAGGACAAGGAGATGATGGCGGTCCTCCGGTTGGTTCATCGTATCGGATGCCACCGTGACCCAAAGCGGGCAAACGTCGTCCTGCACCATGCAACCACCGGAAAGGCCGGACTGGCGAAGGCATCGGGAATCGACCGCGCCAGTTTCGGGCGGAATTCCAAGACCCTTCACTCTTGGGCGCGGGGGCAAATCAACGTCGCACCCCTGAATCCCGACGACAACGAGCTGCTCGCCGTCGTCTGCGGGAAGGCTTCCAACGGTCGGGAGTTCCCACCCTTCGCCGCACGCCTCGACCCCGCCAGCATGGTTTACAGCGTCGCCCAGGACGTTGACGTGCGGGAAGCCATGGAAGCCGCCCAGAGTGGCAAGGCCGGAACCCGCCCGCAGTTCACCAACGACGAGATTGCGGAACTCGCCGCCGGCAAGACCAAGGCCGGATTGGCCAAAGAGATCGAGCACCGGACCGAATTCTCCCAGGCGACGGCATACCGTTTGATTGAACGTGCCGAGGATGCCGGAGTTATCCGTCTTCACCGGGCTTCCAAGACCTACCAAGACACCCGAGTTGACCCCTGATTTCTCACCAAAATTCTCATGAGAATTCTCATGAGAAACCCACCCCGTTTTCTCATTTCTCACACATCCCCGTAGGGGTGTGAGAATGAGAAAGAGGGGAGCGAGAAGAAAAACCGACATGACACAGACACAACTCCACGCCCTTGCCAGCGACGTCCGGCAGACCGCCGACCGACTGGCAACCCTGACCCTTGCCGCATCCGTGGCCCAGCATCCCGACGAATGGCGCGAATGCCACGAGGATGAGCTTGCAGACGCCCTGTCTAGCCTGGAGGCGTCCGGGCTGCTGGCGGGGCGTTTACGGCGCGAGTCGGGGCATCCTGGCGCGTCCCCGGACCCCTCCCAGGCAGGCACCCCCCCCGGCTTGTAACAGGATTTCCAACATTGCCCCGATAACGGGATATCAACCCACCCCGACCGCTCTCCGTGCGAACCTTCAAAACTCAATCTCTCACCAATGACCAAAACCAAGTCAAAGCCACTGAAGTCGGCCGCAACACTACGAGAAGCCGCCGCAGCCCTTGGGGAGCCCCTTCCGTGGGTGCGTGAAGCCTGCCACGTTGGGAAAGCGAGGAGTGCAGGTGGAAGGATCAACCTGGCCGTCGCCCGCCGGTGGATCTCCCAGAATCGTGGCCGGCTGTCTCGCCTCCGCACTCGTGGTGAACTCCTGGAGCAAAAGCTATCCGAGGAGGTCCGCAAACTCCGGATTCGTAACGACCGAGAGGCCGCCCTGTTGGTGGATCGAGGATGGGTCACTGAACGGCACGGGAGGCTTGCCGGTGAGATGAGCGGCATACGGGCCAAGAGCGAACAGGAGGACGCCATGCTATTCATTGGGACCAACGGGGACATTGCGCGATGCCGTCAGATCCTCCGCGGCATCTGGGATCGCATCTTCAAATCCATGCAGGGGTGCGCTCGTCACTTTGAACAATGAATCCACCAGAGACAATCGACGAACTCGCCGCCGCCCTGAAGGGTCTTGAAAGCGTAGCTCCGGAGCGTCGAGCCCAGGCCATCGCATGCCGTGTGCTTGCCCTTCTTGTGAGGTTTCAGGCTGGGGAGTTCGCAGGACTCACACAGGCCGAAGCCGCGGAAAAACTAGGTGTTTCAGCGTCCGCACTTTCCCGTGCCGGTGACCGCGCCGAGGAATCCATTGCGGTCTATCGGAGGGGGCATCGCAACGACGAGTGGCTTTTTGACCATCTCTAGGGACTGCGTGCGTGGCACGCGTCAGGCCGGGAGGGGTGGACCCTTCAGCGCACGCGGTTCCGAAAAGCTATGAACGCCCTTGATTACTTGAACGGTCCGAAGCCGATGAGCGCCGGAACTCAGATGCGCCTTCAGATGCGCCGACTTCGCAGCGAGATCGCTGCCACTAACGGTCCCGTCCGGGATGCCCTCATTGGCGAGCTTGCCGTTTTGCAGGGGGAGAGCTCTGCCAAGGCTGCTGGTCGCCTTGCGTCCCACGCCGAGAAGGTTCGTTCGCCTCATGCCGGTGCCATGCGAAGGGCCGCCACCGCTGCACAGGCCAGCCTTTCCAGCGTGAAGGCCCGCGTGGCCGCCCTTTTGGGATTCTCTCCGACCGCGCCAACTCCGAGCCCCACGCCGGCACCAGCACCGACACCGGCTCCATCAACACCCCCTGTTCGCGCTGCTGGACTGTCCGATGATCCTTGGCGTCGAGTGACAGCGGATTCCACACCGGAAGCCGTAGAAGCCGCAATGCAGGACCTGTGTGGATCCTTTCCGGCACGAGCACTCGGACATGGTTGGGAGAGGGACCCGAAGACTGCGGCCAAGGTCATGGGGCGCATTGACGTGATCGTGCGGTTTCTCGGTGAGGTCGCCCAGATTGATCCCAGCGGAAAAATCATCGAACGCGTGGCGGCCGGCGCCCCAGCGGAGCGGAAGGAAGCCGCCCGCATCGTCGGCGGAATCCTTCACCGCATCGCCAATTCCTGAAAACATGAGCACTCTCTACCCATTAATTGACGACCGTTCCGACTGGCGAAAGGTCCAATCGGACTTCCCGTTCTCCGTTGAGTTCACCGCGTTCAGCGTCCCTCCCAACGAAGAAGATTCTGGCTTTCGGTTCCGTCCCGAAGCCCTCGGAACCGCTGCGAAGGCTGCGGCCGCGATTCAAAGTCTACCGCCGACCAAGGCAGAGGAATTGAAGGCCGCGACGATCTACTTGAACCAACTCCATGCGGACTTGGCCGCGGTGAACTGCACGGTCCGCGGATGGCGCAGCCATAGCATCGGCCTTCATCGTTCCGCCCGCATCGCCTCCGGCTCGCATGACGAAGGGCCCCTTCGTCGCCGCCTTGGTGACATATTGAACCTTGAACGCCTCGCGGATGCGGCAGAGTCCCGATTCGCAGAACCACTCAAGAGTGAGATCGAAAACCTGGAACGAGCGATTGGCGACTTCATCACCGAAAACAAATGATCACCATTCCCAGCATTGAAGAAACGCCTGAATTCCTCGAGGCGCAGCGAGCCCAGGAGGCGTTGGAGAAGCGGCAGGAACAGATCCAGAATGCGAAAGACGCTCATGACGCCCTGGTGGCCCAGCGTGGCGCCCTGTCGGAATCCCTGGACACCCTCCGGGCTCGCCGTGTCCGTGGTCTCCTGGAGGTCACGACGATTGAACGTCTCGCCGCCGCAAAGTCCGATCAGTTGGCCGCCGACTTTGGCAAGGAAGGCAACCAGGCTGGAGTGATGCCGAAGCTGGCCGCCCAAGTTGTCGAGCTGAACGGCACCGTGACGCATCTCCGGAAGAAGGTGCTCGTCGCCCTGGACGCTGAGATTGCCGCCGCTGAAAAGGCTTTGCGGGAGTTCGACGCCGAGAACCCGCTTTGATTTCCGGCCCCCGTGCCGTCGTCGCGCCTACTTACCCAGCGGGCGGATGGCGGCACGGGCCAGCCGGCGCACCCCTCTCCGGTCACGCCGGGGAGGGGATTTTCCAACATGAAGATCAAACGTCACTACGTGGTCGCGCTTGCCATGCTCGCCTTCGGGGGGCTGTGGCTGTGGCTGGATGAGTGGGCGAAGGTAGGTCCAGTGTTCGCCGTGGATTTCTCGGGGGAACTGATCCACAGCAACGGTCAATCTTACATCGAGATGAACGTGACCAACATTTCCAAACGGAACTTGCAGCTTAAGCAAATTGGAAAAGCGAACGGGCTGACAGGGTTCCGCCCGGCCATTCAGTGGAACGAAGCCTCCGTCGTGAGCGGAGACCGCGACGAGATCCGGCCCGGTGGAGGATTTGTCATGCTGGTCCACGTGGACCCAGAAGTTGAAACCTTCACCTTGACGTTCAATGTCGCAAAAGAGGTGTTCACACTGGGCAGGGAGCGAAGATGGAGCGGTGGCCGGGACGTTGTGTACGGGTGCCAGCCGAAATACTGGGAACGCACTCCATGACTCAAAGAGGCGGCCCGCCATCCAGACGACGGACCGCCTCCCCCAAACAATCACCCCGAGGTCAACCACTCCTGCGGGGACATGGTGAACCTGCTGATGAGGAATCGAAGGTCAAGGGGTGGCAGGATCGAATGATCCGTCATGGTTTGGGCTCAAGAATCGACTCAACGACGAAATTTGTCTCGATTCCTACCACGAGGGCAACGGCGTTGGTTATGGGCCAATTGCGGGAAAAGGTGAGCGCGTGAATGTAGCTTATTTGACCGAACCGAGCGATACCAACGAACAAAAAGTAGTTGTCGGGAGGAATTGAATTTCCATCTTCAGTGAGGAGCCAAACGCGGGCCGGCGGTGGCTTTGGAAATGACGGAATCGAATTGGTAGGCCCGTAGTAAATCGTAAAGGTAAACTGATTCGTATTGGTCCCCCAAGTAGACTTTCGCATGGTTCCATGCATACGGAATGTCGAGCGAAAACGTCTTGCGAAGTCTGGTTTCAGCACCGGTGGGAGAGTACGTCTCGGAAGGGGAAATCATCCCGGCTGGTACTGGTGTTATCGGGTGTCCCTTCTGTCGATTTGAGCAACCCGGAAATATAATCTCCGCCGCGATGAGGACAAAGAGTGGTGCCTTTTTAGGCGTGTTCATTCGTGTGGCAGATTCGTCGGTTAGGGTTAGCGAAAACTCGCTGGGCACATTCCCATCGCGATTTCCCCGTTCGGAGCCGGTTTTTCCCACAGTTTCACACTTTCTAAAAGAATCTTCTTGCCTCTCCGTGCGTGAAGGAATTGAGAAAACCTCAGGAAATTGAGGCTTTTCACACATTTCAAACGGGTTCGAGTCCTACCTCTGGAGCCAACTTTCAAGTCGTTGAAGTTCAACGGAGCAACTCCTCGGGAAGCCGGCAAAAACCCTGAAATGTCAGGGAAAGTGCCAGGGAAACGCGACCGGTTGAGACCACTTTGCCACTGCTGAATCCAGCATGGCTCAGCTCTCTCACCGCTCGCTGACCGAACTCCTCGCGCCTCGCCAAACTGGCAGGCAGCCATGAAGCATCGGTACTGGTTGTTTCAGAGAAAAGGCGTCTTCTACGTCGAGGACTCGATCACCGGAAAACAGGAAAGCCTTGGAACCCGCGTAAAGCGCGAAGCCGAACGCCTCCGCGACACCAAGAATGAAGCCGTGGAGCGGCCCTTCATGGGCCTCGCCATCGGCAGGGCCTATCTCGCGGCCCAGGATCCGCGACTCGTCCAGCGCACCTGGCAGGTGGTGATGGACGAGTTTTCCCGAACGGGCCAAGGGCACACCCACGAGCGACGGAAACGGGCCATGCGAAGCCCGCCTTTCCGGTTGATCTCCCGACGGAAACTGGCCGAGACCACCGCGGATGATCTTTTGGAGGTCATCCAGTGCGGCGGATCTTCGACCAATCACTTCCTTCGATGCCTTCACAATCTCGCGCTGGGGATGGGCTGGCTTCCTGCCCCGATCCTGCCATCGAAACTTTGGCCTGCGGCCAAACCCAAGCCCAAGCGGGGAATTTCCATCGAGGAGCACCAACGCATCCTGGCCGCGGAAGGCAACCAAGAACGCCGAAGGTACTATGAGTTGCTGTGGGAGGTGGGCGCCGCCCAAACCGACGCGGCCCTGCTTCAGGCAGAGAATATTGACTGGCAACGTCAGACCCTCCAGTACCGACGCCGGAAAACCGGCGAATGGGCCTGTTTGCAGATCGGGCCCAAACTGGCGGCCCTTCTGAGACAGCTTCCGTCCCGCGGCCCCTTGTTTCCAACGATCTCAGAAACCCGCGATTCCGCCCGCGCGGCGGAGTTCCGCAGGCGCTGTCGCCTCCTCAATCTCAGCGGGATCAGTCTCCACAGTTACCGCTATTCCTGGGCCGAAAGGGCCAAGGCGACCGGGTACCCGGAGCGGTGGGCGCAGAACGCCTTGGGACATAACTCGAGGGCGGTGCATGCCGCGTACGCCCGTGGCGTTATTGCTGTCTGTCCGTCCTTGGAAACTTACGAATCAACATCGCGGCAGCTACCCGGGTTGAGTGGGCTCAATGAGACAGGGATGCACGAGGTGGAGAATTTCGCTGGGCGCCATTGAAGTTACCCTGGGTCGAGAATCCCCCGTCACATTCTTCGGTCTCTCTGGAGGTGGTCCGGCCTGTCGGGAGAGGAGTGATAGGACTCCTCCGCCCATTCTTCGCCTTCCAATGTTCAACGAGCGCATCAGAAGCGCGCGCCAGCCATTTGAGATCGTTTCGAAGCAGGATCAGAGTGGCCGTCGCAAAATACTTTGAGCCGTTGGGCGGGGGATGCCCCAGGGGCTTCAAGAGGCCCGCGGCGACAAGAATGGCGATATCGTGGACGGCACAACCGATGAACCATGCGGCCTCCGCAGTGCTGAGGCGTGCGGGTGGATTCGGCAGGGACAGGAATTCTCTCCGCTCTGGATTCATGTTTGTCCTTCTGGCGACCGCTTTGGATCGCATCGTAGTGGCAGACATTACAACCGACCCGGGAGATTCGTGTGTAGGAGGGACACAATCGATCCACGGGTGGCATACTCCGGTCTGGGAAGGTGAATCTCGGGCATCGGTGACGCATGGACCTGGACCTGTTCTTCTCCTCGCGAATCCTACAAGCCGATTGGGGCAGGGAAGAGGTGGTCCAGGAGGAACGGAAGCGGCGAGCGCTGATCGAGCCGAACCGTAGAATCCTTGACCGCCCCGAGCTCGCCCCACCATTGCAGTCGGAATTCGCCTCTCGCGTCATGGCTTGACCTTTGGATGAAGGGGCGCCGGGCAATTCCCGGACGTTTCACAGCCTGGCTGTGGAACGTCCGCGGCCATGAAATGGCCGCGGACAGACCACGGACTGAACGCGGACAGATGAACGGTTATTCGACGCCTACCCCGGGGACGTCCTGAGTTTAGTGCGCGGACACCAAACCCTACGGAATCGTAGGAGTAGGGCGTGCCTTGTGTTCCAAGGATGGATTTCGGGGCTCGTGCCATTCCTTTCCCTCAATAAATCGCGTGGCGCTTGGTCCTCGGGAGTTCCTGCCGCCGTCCTGGCCTACGGCTGGGCAAGCAATCCGCGGTCACCGCCTGCGGGTTGTGATCGCCCTCGCGCCCAGATCTCTGAATTCAAGTCTGCCTGCCTCTTCCTCCGTGGGAAGTTGGCTCGACGGTTCAATCACCGTGCTTGGTGTCCGTTCATCGCACGCCACACGGGAGGCAGGGGTGCCATCGCAATCCACCATTCGCCGAGAGCGGCCGGAAGGGCGCTGCCTCAGTTTGCGATCCTTTTGTTCCCGACGGGAAAGGCTTCCCCTGCTGAAACCGGCGGGTGGGTGGATTTCTGGCCAAACGCGGCGAGGACGATGACAGTGCTCCAAGCCTCGCCTTTGCTCTCCTCTGCGTACGCGAAACTCTGCCTTCAGATCTGAACCCCTGTCGGCGGCAACGCCATTTTCACCTCGGGGGATTTGGGAGTGGGTTTCGGACAACGTGGTCTGGAAACTGATCCTCGCGAGCCTTCAACCAATTCAGTCTCTCGGCGTGCCCGTCCGTGAAGACGTAGTTGGCCGCAGCTTCGTGACGATCATAACGAATCCATCCCTGCGTGCCGTAGACGCCCTCTCCCCAACGAACGAGTGCCCCCTCTCCGACCCAGGAATCATAGTCATCCTGCTTCACATTCCCGAATGCAGAATTGTCCGGCGCGTTCATGGCTTCGGAATTTCGCTCCGAAAACATGATGACGTTCGAGTTCGGTAGTGCGGCAATGACCGGGTCTGTGGCAAATCCCGGCAGCGCCCGCTCGAGGGCATAGCGGGCGCTCTTGTGTGTGAAGATGGAGTTTAGCAGGTAGCTTTGAATCGTGAGATGTCCCCGCTCGGCTTGTCCCAATTCACTGTCCCCCGGGGGCGATTGATCGGCCTGGGTGATCCCGCCATTAAAGCCCATGAGGTCCGTCGCGAGACGCTTGGAGCGCGGCGTCCGGTCTCCCGGACAAAACGTAATCTGCCGCGTCTTCAGATACGGGTTCAGAAAAATCACCCAAGGCTTTTCCGCGTCGCTGGCTCCCATTCCGCCGCCGGTCACTCCCGAAATATCGGAAGGCAATTCGTCTACTTGAGACCCGTCGTCCAGGACCCAGCCTTCGTGGTGGTGGAACATGCTCCCTCCGTTGTCACTCATGTAGAGTTGGGTCGCCAAGCCGATTTGCCGCTGGTTCGAGATGCAGGCAATCCCAGCCGCCTTGCGCCGCGCGCTCGACAAGCTCGGCAGGAGCATGCCGGCCAGCACCGCGATGATTCCGATGACCACGAGCAGTTCAATGAGGGTGAATCCCTCAACTCTCTTGCCCACCAAACGATCCAGTTTCATTCGCTTCCCCTTTCCTAACGGGATCAACGAGCGTCAGCAACGGTTGGATGCAGGATTTTCCCTCCCTTCTCAACCGCCGCCAACTCCACGTCGTTTTTGCCATATCCACCAATGCGTATATCTCCTCCGGCCACTTTTGTTCGACTGCGGATGCGACGGCTCCGAGGACTAAGAAACTCTCCTCCCCGCGCCCGTCCATTCTACCCGGTCGACTCGCCTCCCCCGGGGAATGGATCCGTCCGTGTACAGTCTCCCCGAGAGATGATTCTATGCACATTTTTGATTCCTCCAGAACCAGCCCAAGGCCGACCAGTCCCGAAACCAGGTGGAAATGGCGTCCGGCTTGAGCCGTTTCGCTCCCGGCGATTCCATGGCGACGGAACAGGCCTTGGCCAGCGGCATCCCACGATGCAACGCGGTCAACAGGGTAAATTGTTCGGCGCGCAATCGCTTGTAGAACACGGTGCCCTTTTGGCGATGCACTGCCAAAAACACCCGGTCGCAACAGGGTGGGATCGGAATGTGCACTGCGCGACGACGTATCGGCGCACTTCGCGCCTGGCTCGCCTCTGCCCTTAGTCCAATCCCGCGACGCACCCGGATCAGGAAGTCATCCAAGCGGTGGTTCAAATCGAGCAGGGTCAGATAGGGCTGCAGTCGAAGGCGAAGCCTTCCAGGATCCGTCCCGCGCAATTCGTCCACCGAGAGCGGCGGCTCGGCGGCGTTGTCAAAGGCCTCCACATGGGCCCACTCCAACCGTGCCACATCCCGGGCCAGTGCCTGCCTCGAACCGAGACGATCCGGATTTGCGTCAATAAACTGAACCAGGCTTTGTCCCAGGTTCCTCAGCGTGAATGATTCGGATGGATGGGCCGCGAGGTAGTCCCGAGCCAACTTTGAAAACAGCCGATCCCCCAATACGGCCCGCAGCCCGGGGTAGTCCTCGTCCATGCACTCCAGCAGTCGAAACCAATATTGCCGGTTGTAGATTTCGAGCCTCTCCAGCGAGGAATGACGGCGCCCGGGTCGAATCAGATCCGCGGCAATGTGGGCGGTCGGTCTTTCATCCGGTCCAACGGGATCGATTCGATCTCCTCGTACGAGCGGACGCATCACCACCTGCGCCACGCGACGTTGCAGATCACGCAGTTCGGAAATGGTCTGCCGTTTGGGCATCTGCTGCCTGGGGTTGGAGAAGGTAACGATTCGCCTTGAGCGCCTCGCCATGCACCTCGTCGAAGGAGGGAATCCGGTCATCCCATTCGAGAAGCGTGGCGGTTCGCCCGCAGCGCCGGACCGCGCGATGGTAGAGAGCCCAGACGGGATCGATCACCGGATGATCGTGGGTGTCGAGAATGCACTTCCGGTAGCGGGTATGGCCGGCGATATGGATTTGCGCGACGCGGTTCGCGGGAATGCTGTCGAGGTAGGCGGCAGGGTCGAACCCATGATTGAAGGCCGAGACGTAGATGTTGTTCACATCGAGAAGAATTCCGCAGTCCGCCCGTTCCACCACCTCCGTGAGGAACTCCCACTCCGTCATCTCCGACACCGTGAACTCGGCGTAGCTGCTGACATTCTCGACGGCGATGGGGACCTCCAGGTAGTCGCGTGCCTCACGAATCTTGCGGGCCGCCACCCGCGCCGCTGCGGTCGTGTACGGCATGGGCAGCAGGTCGTGGGAGTAGCGCCCGTCCACGCTGCCCCAGCAGAGATGGTCCGAAATCCAGGGAGTGCCGGTTCGTCTGACGAGCCGCTTGAGCTTCCGGAGGTGCTCCCGGTTGAGCGGTTCCGTGGACCCGAAGTACATCGAGACGCCGTGTTGAACGACGCGGTATTGCTCCAGGATCCGGTCGAGAATTTCGAGCGGGCGTCCGCCATCGCCCATGAAATTCTCGGAAATGATCTCAAACCAATCCACCACCGGCTTCTGATCGAGAATGTGGCGGTAATGGGGGATGCGCAGGCCGATGCCGACCCCGTAGTCGGTGAACCCGTTGAAACGATTGGCCGGCATGCCTGGAAACGAAGCAGGAGCGGAATTGCATCGCGAAGTCCACTCCCGGCCGCCGGAGTGCTACATGCTGCAGCCGCCCTGCCCCTTGCACTCGTTTTGTCCCTTGCACGCGTGCTTTGCCGTCTTGCAGCCGCCTTGACCCTTGCAGGCGTTCTTTCCGGCGCAGTCATGTTTGTGCATCGCACTGGCTGAGGCGGAACCCGACTTGTCGGTGGCACATCCGGTGCCGGTAAGCGCCACGCCGCCGGCGAGTCCGGCCATGGCCGCTGCGGCGAGAATCGACTGCTGCTTCTTGTTCATAGAATTCCTTGGTTTGAGGTTTTAGGAGGCGAGATCGGTAACGCCGCGGCTGTGCTACGGACACGGCTCGCGCTAGAGGGAGGAAAAATGGCTGCGACGACTGTCCCGGCCCGATGTCGCGGAGTCAAATCTCGAGAGGTCGTCGAGTCCACTCCTCCAGGAATGGTCCCTTACGGATTCCGGGCGCGGCGGTTCCGCGGGAAGGATCGATGCGCACACAGGCCCACGCTACCCAGGAGAAGCAGCGCCCAGGTGGAGGGTTCGGGCACCGAGCTGGTCGCCGTAAACCGGAAGTCCCCGACGTCCTTGCCCTGGTCGGCGGGCGTGGCCAGAAGAAAATTGGCCACCTCGTAACTCACCACCAGATCTCCCGAAATGGACACTGAGTTACCCGACGCCGACGTTGTCACATTGACTAGGTCAAAGAGAGTGCCGGCGGGGGCGATGTTTCCCACCAGGTGCCATCCGCTTCCCCCCACGGCAATACGGTCGGCATCGTAACGGAGCGTGAAGTCTCCGAAGGCCAGCTTTCCTCCGCCCAGCAGCGGATTGACCGTCCAGCGGGAAATGCCGCCGAGCCCAATCGATCCCGTGTGTGCGGTCAAATCTCCGGGCGTGAATTGAAAATCGGTAGGCTGGGCCGTGCGGCCCGCCAGGTTCACCACCTGGGGCCCATTCATTGCGTAACTCAGGCCCACATAGGAGGGCGACGCCGCCACCTCATCCGCGAGGATCTGGGCACTGGTGCGGGACGCCGCGCCCGCCTGGTCGAATGTCTCATCCAAGGTCAGTGCTTCAAACCCCGGAACACTCGCGCCGCCCGCCAGGCTGTCCCATGCCGATTTGTGGAAGTCGATGGTCGCCCCACCGCTGACGAGGACATCGGCGTGGAGGGACATCGCGATGGCAAACGGGAGCAGTGAGACGGAGCGTAGGATCGGGGAGTAGTGCTGGGGCTGCATGAGAATTTGTGGGATGGACCGCTGGGCCTGTGGGACCGCACGGGAAACGTCATTCGATACGGACGATGCAGGGTCGCAGCAAGGTCGCAACGGAGCCGAGAGGTGCGGCATTTTGCCGCACCCCGGACCGCCGGTACGCAGGTCATGGTTCCGCCTTGTGAAACATTCTGGAGTTCTGTCGGCGGTCGTGTGCCTGGCGGCGGCGCCGTTGAACGCCGCCTCATTCTCCGAGGGTTTCGCGGTCGTGGACTGGGATCGGAACGCCTGGGATGCGCTGGCGGGGGACATCGGTCTGGCGCGGCCCGTGCTCACGCTGAACGCCTTCTTCGATCAGGACGCCGTTTCGGTTCGAAACTATTCCCAGATCCTGCGAGATCCTCCCTCGAACGCGATCTACACCGGACAAGTGTATGGGATGAATGGCCCGGTCGTGTCCAATCTCGAAGGACGAACCAGTCAACCGACCACCTTTACCTTCGAACCTGGAAACCCTGAAGGACACTCCGGCGTCATCGGGCTTGCGGGCATTTCCCGCTTCGGGGTCAGCGGCGGTGGGTCACTCCTTTTCGGAGACTACACACTCCAGTTCGACGCCGCCCGCCGGGCGCGGGGTGGTTCCGGGTGGTATCTCAAGGGAAACATTCCCCCCGTGGCTCCCGCCTTTGACCTGCGTCAGGTCCATATCCAGGAAAACGGCGACGTGTTCCAACTCGACGCCGACCTCGCTGTCACCTTCGAGATTGCCAACTTCCTTTACGCGACGCCTTCGGACGCCCTTCGGGACGTCGGCGACTTTCATTTCACGGCCCGAGTGGATACCGGTTCGGGCGGTTTGCCCAGAATCCGGGTCGCCCAAATCGTCGAGGGTTCCCTGATATTGATCGGAGAGGGTGGAACCCCGGGCGGGACGTTTGCCTTGCAGTCCGCTTCGGCCATCCATGGACTGGATACCTCTTGGAGTACCGTGAGTGAAGGGACGTTCGATTCGAGAGGTTCCTCGTCTAACTCCGTACCATTGCCGGTCATGGATCTGACGCAGTGGTTTCGCCTCCAGCAGCCATGAAGCGGGGCTGGTCCATGCCCGCTCGCCGGGCCTTTACCCTGATGGAACTCCTGGTGGTCATCGCCATCATTGCCATCCTGGCATCCTTGCTCCTTCCAGTATTGACCCGCGCGCGTCAGCACGCCCGTCGGGTGGTGTGTCTCAACAACCTGCGGCAGTTCGTCGTGGCGGACTCGATATACGCCCACGATTTCGGGGTGCTTCCCGACCCCAATCCGTTCGTTCCCAGCACGCTCAGCGTGGCGAGACTGACCGCAATGGCCGCGGAACTGAGGCTGTCGGTTCCCTCCGGACCCGCGGGCGTCTGGCCTAAACGGGCCGAGCAACCAAAGTGGATCAACTGTCCCATGGCCGCCGACTCTGGGCTGGCCGAGGGCGTTGTGCTGGGGGGAGGGCTTTACACGGGCTACGCGTACTACGGCGGGTTGGAGGAGTGCTCCATGGTCACCAATGGATTTGCCAGCGTCGTGAACCCCGGCCAGGCGGCGGATGCCCGGAATACCCGGCGCGGGGTTCTGTGGACCGATGTCCTGGACGAATTCGCGACCTCCGATCCCCGGCGGTTCGAATTCTTCCACGTCCGCCGGCGCATACACTATCCGGATTTCCGGTTTCATGCGGATGAATTGGACGGCATTCACCGGGCGTGGTCTGACGGTTCGGTGGAATGGGTCCCCGGACGCCGGTTTGTTCTCACGGGTCCGACCAGTCCCGATTGCCGACTTCAGCATCTCCTCGGAAACTTCTACTTCTAGTCCAACACCCCACTTCTTATTTCATCCATGGATACTTCGCCCCAATCCCTGACGCGTCGTGAGCTAATCCGTCACCTGACCCTTTTGTCCGCCGCGGGAAGTTTTGCAGCGACGTCCCTGCGGGCTGCGGATGCACCGGTGCCGTCGGGCTCCCTTCACGCGTCGCAGCCCCAGTTGCGCATGGGGTCCGAAAAGATCGCGATCCTCGTGTACCCGGAGTTCACGGCGCTCGATGCGATGGGCCCGCACTATCCGCTCGCGGGCATGATGGGAGCCACCGTGAACTTCGTTGCCAAGACCCTGGACATTGTCCCGGCGGAGGGGGCGAGTCGCGGTGGATTCTGTATAAAGCCCCAGTGGTCGTTCGCAGACTGCCCGTCGGACCTCGACCTGCTGCTGGTGCCCGGGGGAATCAATGGCACGCTGGCCGCCATTCAGGACCATGCCACGCTGGAGTTCCTCGCCGACCGCGGGTCCAAGGCAAAACGCGTCGGCAGTGTTTGTACGGGGTCTCTGGTTCTGGGCGCTGCTGGGTTGCTCAAGGGACGCCGGGCCACCAGTCACTGGCAGACGCTCGAATTGCTCCGGGAGGTGGGGGCCACGCCTGTGGCCGAACGCATCGTCTTTGATGGAGACGACCGGGTGACCGCCGCAGGGGTCAGCGCCGGACTCGACCTAGGATTCGAGCTTGTTCGCCGTTATCGCGGCGACTTCTACGCCAAGGGCGTCCAGTTGCTGGGGGAATATGATCCCAAACCCCCGTTCCCCGGCGGCGGAAATCCGCGCACGGCTGATCCGCTGACGGTGGCCATGCTCAACGAAATGCATGTGCCCCTCATCGAGATGTTCCACCAGGCCCTCGCGACGGCGAAGGCCCGGTCGTAGGCCTCACATGCCGGAGGCCGGGGTAAATCGCGGCTCGCAAAATCCCCGGCAATTCCTGAATTGTCCCGTCCGGACATTCATGAAATCGGGTACAAAGTCGGCACCCTCTCTTCGGCCTCGGTTTCAGCTTTCGGTCAACGGTGACGTCGCGCTCGGACCGGGAAAGGCGGACCTTCTAGAACTCATCGACGTCACAGGAAGCATTTCGGAGGCGGCCTCCCGGATGGGCATGTCCTACATGCGCGCCTGGACCCTGGTTCGAACCATGAATAATTCCTTTCGGGAACCTTTGGTTACGATGGTTCGAGGAGGCAGAAGCAAGGGAGGCTCGCAACTGAGTGACACCGGGCGCGAGGTCCTGACGCTCTACCGGCGGCTGGAATCCGAGACGCGAAAGACAACACGAACCCTGGAACGATCCCTGATCGGCCACCTTCGGACGCCTTGAAGCGGAGCCAACGCATCCACAAAAGAGTGAAGTGGATTGAACGATATACTTGAATGGATATATCGATTGGGTTGCAGTCGGCCCCGATGAGCGTGTACGGCACTCGGAATGCATTCCACCGTCCTTCTGGATTCACCCTGATCGAGCTGCTCGTCGTCATTGCGATCATCGCAATTCTGGCGTCGATGCTCCTGCCCGCGTTGGCCCGCGCGAATGCCAAGGCCAAACAAACGGTGTGTCTGAACAATCTCCGCCAGATCGGACTCGCCTGCGCCCTGTATCGACTGGGCAACAACGACGTCAACCTCCCCTACCGCCTGTGTCCGGACACACCGGACGATCCGTACGGCTTGAGTGCCGGAGTTCCCAGCGGCACGGCTCCCAACAATCCCCCACCGACCGGACCCAACGAGCAATGGTGGGCTCCCTACGATCCCACCCAGGTTCCCGATGGTGTCCCTGGGACGGGATACCGGCCGGGACTGCTCCACCCCTATTTTCAAACCACCAACATCTTCAAATGCCCCATCGAACGGAAGTGGCAGTGCGGATACGCCATGAACTACACCACCGGATCACCGATGGGTCAGCGGGATTCCTACGTCACGCATCCCTCGGAACGACTGGTCGTCTGGGATCATCGACGGAGTCCGGGCTGTTCCGATAGCCGGGTAACCTCGCCTCCGCGCCCCCCATTCGTTCCCTTCAATTCGGACACGCACTACCCCACCCGGCATGGAGGCCGGTTCATGGGATTGTTCCACGATGGTCACGTTGAATCCCTGAGGACTAATTCGCTCAGGGTCGCCAACTTCCGTGAGCCGGGATCCGGCCCTGAAGTGCCCGGTTATCCTGGAGAATAGGGCATCCCGACGGAGAAGTGGTGCTCACCATGACCCATTCACTCCGCCAGCAGCGCATCCCACCGGTATCCGAAAATCCATTGGGCGAGCTGCTCACGGTCCGCTGCGGGCACCTTGGCCCCAAGCGCCGGCATCGGAACCGGACCCCACCGCCCACCGCCGCCTTTCTCCATCTGTTCACACATCCTCTTCACAGCGTCCGGGTCATCCTTGTAGCGCGCCGCCACGTCGCGATAGGCGGGCCCAACCGCCTTCACGTCCGGATTGTGACAGGTGAGGCAGGTATGCTTGGTCGCGAGATTCTGTGCGTTGCGGTTGTTGACGGACAGGAACCGGGCCGCGAGCAGGCACCATTCGCCATTCACTTTCACGGGTACGCCGAAGACATTGACGGCTCCGGCCGGCACGTCGCGGTCCTTGAGCGCTTTGCTGGTGAGGACCGTCACCTCGCCGGCATCCGCCTTGACCTTGATCTTTCCGGAACCGTCGAGCTTGGGACTCAGGAAGGTCGCGTTGGTCAGCGAAACGTATCGACCGTCCAGGGACGAGGCGTCCTTGAAGAGGTCTGCACCCCGGGGCTCCGCAGCGCCAAAGGCCTTGTTGGTCTGCCCGACCGTGACGGAGCCCTCCTTCACCAACAGGACCGCGAATCCCAGCGGTCCGTCTCCCAACGTCCCGGTAAGGGTGACTTCATTGCGCGGCACGATTTTGGCCGCGTCGGCGCCTGTGACCAGAATCGGTACGCCGGCGGCGCCCACGGGCTGCACGAAGGCGAGGACCTTGCCGCCATCCAACGTGGCGCGGGCGCTGACCACACCATTGATGCCAAAGGCGGTCGCGGTGTCCTTGGCCTTGCCGGTCGCGGGATCGAGTTGCTTTCGGACGTCTTCAATGGAAGCGGCCGAGACCCGGGCGTAAAGCAGGACCGCCGTCAACAGAAGGAGAGGAAGCCGGCGAATCGCCGGACGAAGCAATAAAGTCGCCATGCGCCGAACCTCTTACCTTCACCCCGGAATCCGACAAGTCGGTGCAGTGCGGCAAATTGTCGCGCCGCCCCCCTTCTGCATGCGGAGTATGATACTCCCGTCATCCGGTTCAACGCGTGGCGCCATCAATGTCTCGGAGGAAACTTTCCCAGTTTTCGCTGAAGGGTCCGGCGATCGAGTCCGAGAAGCCGGGCGGCTTGCGAAATGTTGCCTCCGCAGTCGGCGAGCACCCGGCCGATGTGCTCCCACTCCACCCGGTCGAGGCTCGGCACTTCGGGCGGAACCTTCTCGCGCTGGGGACGTCGCCCCTCCAAAGCCGCCAGAATCGTGTCGGCGTCCGCCGGCTTGATGAGAAAATCACGGGCGCCCAACCGCACCGCTTCCAAGGCGGTCGCAATGCTGCCGTAGGCGGTGAGCAACACGACGCTGAGCCCCGGACGACGCTGGATCAGGGTGGCGAGCAGGTCCAATCCGGAGAATGCCGGCATACGCAGATCAAGGACCACGCCATCGAATTCCCCGGTCTCCGCGCGCTGAATCGCCTCGGCACCCTCGGAGACGGCGCAGCTGTCGACGCCACGCTGCTCCAGCGCCCGGGACAGCCTTTCCCGGAAGGGAGCGTCATCATCGACGATCAGGACACGGCGAATCATGTGAGCGTCTCCCGATGAAGCGGGATGCGCAGCACCGCGCGGGTTCCGCCGGTGGGCTGCGGCATCAATTCGAAATCTCCGCCCATTCGTTGGGAGAGGAGGCGGACCAGGAACAGTCCGAGTCCGACACCGCTGCCCGGCGGCTTGGTGGTGAAGAACGGCTCCCCGGCATGCAACCGAGCCTCGTCGGTTAGACCGGTCCCCCGGTCGGTCACATGAAATTCCATCCGATCCTCCGTCTTCAGAGTTTCCAAGGCGACCGTTCCGGCCCGTGGGCTGGCGTCGAGGCCGTTCTTGATCAGGGATGCAAGCGCCTGCACCAGGGCCTGCCGGGGCGCGACCATCTGATCGTGAGCGTGGGTGCCGCGCACTTCGATCGCCTCCGGGTGGAAACGCGTTCGGACCTCGCGGATGACGTCGCTCAAGCGCAACGGTTCGACCGGATCGGACGCCTCGGACGCCAGTCGGTCGAGAATCCACCGGCAACGGGTCACCTCCTCGCGAATCAACTCGGCGTCTTCAGCCAGGTCAGTGTCGTCAGGATGGCGCCGGGCGGCCCGGGAGAGTTCAGCAGCGGCGATTTGGATGGTACCAAGAGGGGTGCCCAGTTCGTGCGCGGCCCCGGCCGCCAGTGTGGCCAAGCCGGCGAAGCGTTCGTGTTGGGCGGCGTCCAAACGGGCCCTCGCCAGCGCCTGCTCGCCCCGTCGCAGGGCCTGTTGAAGGCGCCCGGCGAAACCCACCACGCAGGCCGCGGTCATCACGAACGCCACCTGCATTCCTCGCAGGTGCAAGGCGAGCGGTAAATCCGGTCCGACGCCGCAAACCGCGTCGCCGGGACGCGGCAGGTGGCGATGGCCGAGGAACAGCAGGCTGAAGCCGACCGAACATTCCACGGCAAGAAACAGGGCCTCGCGCAGGGGCAGCGCCACCGCGGCGAGGGCAACATGCACAAGGTAGAACGAGGTGAAGGGATTGTGCGGCCCCCCCGTGAAATGGAGCAGCGCGGTCAGCAGCAGCACGTCCACTGCCATGATCGTGGTCAGGGCCGCAACCGATTCGCCGCTCCCCGGCGGGACTGTCTGCAACAGCAGGTTGGAAAGCGCTGTCAACGCGATGCACAGAAACACGGGCACGAGGGGCAGCGGAATCCCGAGCCAGCCCACGGTGACGAGGACCGTGGCCATCTGTCCCATCACTGCTGTCCAACGCAGCCTCCGAAGCCACGGGAGCGTCGGCGTCGGATGCGCCGGCAATGGCAGGGAGGGATTCATGCGGCGGACGGAGCATTTTGGGCCGGCCGGTTACGGCGGTGGATTTCCGCACGTCGGCGGGCCCACCAGATCCGAAGTCCGGTTGCGTACAGGATCAGGGGAATACATCCCCCTGCGAAGACGAGCCAACGTCCCGTCCACCCGAACGCCTTCCCGGAATGCAGCGGCCATTGCCAGGCCAGAAAAACGTCGCCGGCAGTTCGGCGCGCGGAGGGATCGTCCACCCTCAAGATTGCACCAGTGAAGGGATCCACGCTCACCATCCGTTCATTCCACGCGGACCGGGTCGGCCCTCCGACCTCCACCTGGCTGACGACAAACACCTCATTCGATGCACCCGGGAAGCTGGCCCAGTTGAGACGTCCGCCGGGATACGTTGCCAGGACGGTCGCCAGCGCCTCAGCCGCAGACTGGCGGTCCCCTCCGTTTGGTGAATTCAGCGATGCGCGAGCCGGTTCCCCTCCCTGCGTTCCGGGGGACAACCACTGCACGGTGGCGACAAACGGTGCGTTCAAATTCATCCACACTCCGGAAAGCAACAACGCACCCAGGATCGGGACGAAGTAGAACCCGAACACCCGATGCAGATCGAAATTCACCCGTACCGATCCAGCATGGCGCTTCACAATGATTGCGTGCCGGATTCGTCTCCATCCAGGCCACCACAGCCACAGCCCGGTGGCCATGGAGACCAACCCCAGCAACGCCAGGATTCCCACGAGGGTTCCGCCCACCTTTGGAATCTGGAGCGAGTAGTGAAGCTCAAACAGGAACGCGCAGACTTTCCAGATCGGATGCTCCTCCAGCCGGCTTCGTCCGAGGACCGTTGCGGTGTAGGGATCGATGCAGAGATCCACGGAGTCGCCCTCTTCCGGTACGCGACCTGGGATCTCACAATTGATGCGAACCACGGAACCGTCGTGCTCCGGGCCCAACAGACTGCGGATTCGCGAACCGGGCGGCTTGGCGGCCTCCGCGGCGGCGAGAATCTCCGGCCACGGCCGATACGAGGTAGGACCGCCCGGCCAGGGCGCAACCCGGAGCAACTGCGGCTCCACCCATTCGCTGATTTCGTGATGGAACACGAACAGGCTTCCCGTCAGCCCGATGAGCACCAGGCAGAATCCCGCGACCAAACCCAGCCAACGGTGGATCCACAGCCACGCCGTCCTCCATCGGCGGCGGGGATCTTGAGGCGTCCGGTGGTTCACAGTGGGGGAACCCGGGACGCTTCCTGCATCGCGTCCGCCAGTTCATCCGGGGTCCATTCGTTTCCTTCGAACTGGCGGTGGATCCGTCCGCGGGTGTCGAGGACCACGGTCCGCAGATTGTGGAGAAAGCTGCCCTGTTCTGGGACCACCTGAAGCGTTAGGGCCGGCGCCAGGCTCTCCAATGCCGGCCGCGCGACTGCGGCAAACATCCATCGATTCGCGTTGGTTCCCCGGTATCGCGGTGCATACACCGAGAGCACCTCCGGCGCGTCGAACTCGGAATCAAACGACAACGACAGAAACTGCCAGTTGGCGGGCGCACCCGGGCGGCTCAACAGGGTATCGCGCGCCCGGGCGAAATGCTTCGACATGCGCGGGCAGAAATCTGGAAGCGGGCACCGGGTGAAGATGAAGGTGATGGCGACCGCCCTTCCGCGAAACTGCGAAAGGTCCCCGGAGCGTCCGGTCTCGTCCGAAAAGGAAAACGTTGGAAGCAGGTCGCCGGCTCGCAGGGGCGCGGTGACCTTGGATCCCGGCTGCGGTGCGGACGTCGTTTCGACAGGACCTGGCGCGGCGCCGAGTCGCCGCAGGGAGTCGATCCAGTGATCGTTCTCTGTTGCCACGAGACGAAAGGCCACCGAGTCGCCCACCGCGAGGGTCCTCAGTTCGCGGGGATCTCGGACGGTGAACGTCATGGTCATTTTCGGCATGTAGCCGGGAATCTCGTCATGGCGAATGACGACGGTCCGCGCATCCATGGGAAACTCGCGAATGACTCCCGTCGCCGGGTAAGCCGTTTCGCCCCGCTGGAGTGGAGGGGCCTCCGGACCGCCGCATCCCCCCGCGACGCTGGCGACCCATCCGGCGAGCGTCCAACGAAGAACTCTCATGGCCGCGACCTTTCAGCGCGCAGGCCCCCAATGGACTGGTAAACGGCATCCACCGTGCCGGGATCCAGTCCGTCGAAATACCCGCGCACCCGGCCAGTGCCATCGACCAGGATGACCCGTCCCGTTCCCAGAAAGGCCCCAGGAAGCGGTCCCTTGGTAGCGTAAGGTACCCGGGGAAGGAAACTGGCATCGATCAACCGCTCCAAATCGTCCGGTTTCCCGGTGAGGAACAGCCACCGTTCGGGGTCCGCCGAGAATCCTGCCGCGAAACGCGAAAGGACGGCCGGCGTGTCGGTCCGCGGATCGATGGAGAGGGAGACCATCCGGACGTCGCTCGCATCCGGACCGAGCCGCTCCTGGAGATGTTGCAGATTCCGGCTGACCTGAAGGCAGGAGATCCCGCAACTGGTGAAGACGAAACTGACGATGCAGATCTTGCCGCGGAGTTCCTCGCGGCGGACAAGGCGTCCCGACCGCTCGGTCAGCTGGAAGTCCCCGAATTCCCGGGGGTGGTCGGGAGGCATTCCGAACGTAGGGAGGGGACGCAGCCGCATTCTCCATCCCGCCCACAACGATCCAGTCACCAGTGCCGCGACACCCGCGAATGCCGCGAATCGCCCAGCGAAACGGGAAATCCGGCCCCGGACGCGGCTTCGGGATCTTTGCCTCACAACAGCAGGTCTGGGTTTGGGTATCGGCAATACGGACATCGGGAACTTGGGAAACACCTCAGGGTTTGGATTCGACAGCGTCGTAGCCCGCCTCGCGGATCACCCGAATGATCCCCGCGGAAGAGACCCGGTTGGTGTCGAGGACCACGACCGCAGTGCCATTGGTCAGCGACACCTCCGCTCCCGTGATCCCGGGAGTTCTCCGGAGTTCAGAGGCGATCCCGGAGGCGCACCCCTTGCAGTGCATGCCGCTGACACGAAACCAGTTGGTCGCATTCGCGGTGGGAACGACCCGGGGACCTTCCGCGGCAACCACCAGGAGGGGAATCCACGCAGCCCATGGGAGGATCAGAGGGAGTCGGCGCATGACGCAAAATTGATTCGGGAGTCGATTGAGGAATATGATGGGGAAACGGGAGCGCGGCGCTTTTCGCAGGAAGGGTTGAAATTCCGGCTCGCGATGCTCGGCGACCGGCAACCGACCTCGCCGCGCTCCCGTCAAAAGTTCCGGGCTAATCCGGTTTGTGCACGCTGTGGCAGGCCTTGCAGTTCACTGCGGCCTTGTACTGGTCGAGGGCTCCGGGCTTGCCCGCCTCCAGGGCCTGGGCAGCGAGCAACAAGGCGGTGGTTTTTTCCTTCCAGCTCGCGGCGTCGCCCTTGGGCGCCTCATTGAGCGGAAGTGCGATGTAATAGACGACCAGCTTCTTGTAGTCGTCCGGTGTGCCCTCGCCCTTGGTCACCTTCTTGGCGAGTGCGTCATCGCCCTTGTGGACGGCCTTCATGACCTCCTTGACGGTGTACTGGGGTTTGTCCGCGGCGCGCACCATCAGGAGGGCGCCGGTAAATGCGGTCGCCACCAAGGCGACGGCCAGGAGTTTGACGTTTTGTTTCATGGGTTCTTGGGTGTGATGGGGAAGGAGGAATCCTTCAGGGTTGAAGGGTGTAGAATTCTGGCGAGTTGGTGATGGGAACTCGGACGGTCAGGAGTCCGTGGGCTTCGCTTGGGGGAGCGACCACCGGAGCGAAGGCGCTTCCCAGCTGGGACGCCCGTGCCAGGTGCCAGCCCGCATAACTCGTGGACCACGTGACGACGGCTTCGTCGCCGGACGGTGCCAGGCTCACAATGGGAGCCGGAGCTGTCGTGAAGACGGCCCGATATCCTTGATTTCCTTCGGCGACCGCTGCGGGTGAATTTCCGCCCAGGGCGACCGAGTAGCGGCCAGCGGGGAGATTCCAGGTGCGCGTGGCTGTGTGTTCAACCGTGTTGTCGAGGTGATCGAGGTAGGAGACATCCTCCGCCCAAACAATATTGCCGCGGTTGTTGTACGTGTGGTCCTGGTCGAGCGTCGTTCCGTCGAGGTTGGTGATCGAACCCGCATCCGTGTCCCAGCCACGGTACAGGGTAAAGGACGGAAACAAGTTGGTCCCGGCCAGTCGGGACGGATCCTCCGGGGCGGGCCACGGCACGCCCGCCAATGCTTCGAGGCTCAGTGTCAACGCCGCGGGCTGCAGGAGGTCCACCTGCACCCATCGGGAGGTGTGGGTCCACCCTTTCGCGGTTTCCGGAAATCCGTCCTCGTCCCAACTCCACGCCCCGACAAAATCGGGCGCCGTCTCCGCTTCCGAGTCGTCCCCCAGAATTACCTTCCAAGCATAGGGGATTCCAATCGGGCTGTACTCGACTGCAGACACCACCGCATTTGTCGGCGCCGAGGGAGTGGGGGTGGTCTTAAAGGTGGCGCGGTATCCCTGCCGTCCTTCGGCGACGAGTGCCGGAGAATTACCCCCCAGATTGACGGTGTAGTTTCCTGCCGGGAGTGACCAGGTCCGGGACACCGAGTGCACGGTTCCGTTGTTCAGGTAATCTAAGAACGTCACGTCCTCTGCCCACTCAATGTTTCCGCGATTATTGAACGTGTGATCCTGGTCAAGCGTGGTGCCGTCCAGATTGGTGATCAGACCCGCATCGGTGTCCCAACCGCGGTACAGCGTGAACGACGGAAATAGGTTGGTGCCCGCCAGCCGGAAAGGTTCATCGGCACTCGGCCAGGGCACTCCCTCCCGGCTCGAAAGATCGAGGGTGAGCAGGGCGGGCTGGGTGAGCCGCAACTTTACCCAGGCGGACGTATGGGTCCAACCGCGGGCGGTATCGGGAAATCCGTCTTCATCCCAGCTCCAGGCGCCGACGTGATCGGGCGGCGTCTCAACGCTTGCCTGGTCATTCATCGTGATCCCCAGTGCGTAGGGAATGCCCACGGGATTGAAGGCGATGGTCGAGAGAGCGGCGTTGGTCAATTCGGTCGAGGGTGGTGTTGTGCCAAAGACGGCGCGGTAGCCCTGGCTTCCCTCCGCGACGGTGGCCGGTGAATTGCCACCGAGAGCCACCGTGTAGTGTCCGGCGGGCAGGGTCCACGTGCGGGTGACCCTGTGTTCCGTGGCGTTGTCGACGTGATCCAGGTAGGTCACATCCTCGGCCCACGCGATGTCGCCGCGATTGTTGTACGTGTGGTCCTGGTCGAGCGTCGTGCCGTCCAGATTGGTGAGAACCCCCGCGTCGGTATCCCACCCCCGGTAAAGGGTGAAGGAAGGGAACAGGTTGGTTCCGGCGAGACGCGCCGGATCCTCGGCGCTCGGCCAGGAAACCCCGGCGAGGCTTTCGAGGGTCAGGGTCAGGTTGACGGCCTCGGAAAGATCGAGCTTCACCCAGGCCGACGTGTGGGTCCAACCCCGGGCGGTGGCGGGAAAGCCATCCTCGTCCCAGCTCCACGCCCCGACGAGGTCGGGTTCAGTGGCGGTGACTTCGTTGGGTTCCAGTTCGATCAGCCAGGTGTAGGGAATACCGATGGGGCTGAACTCGAGCCGTTCGGCTTCATGGGCCTGCACGGATCCGACACCCAGCGCCGCAGCGACTCCCAGGGAAAGGAGCAGATGGCGTGCGATGGATTTGACTACATTGGATTTCATAATTGGGACTCTTCGATTTTGACGCTGCAGGGAATTGGGTCGGGAAAGTGGGATCACCAGGTGCGGCGGAGGCGGAAGAATTGGGGGACACCCGTCTCGGGAATGGAGTCCACCGTGGTACCGTCGGAATCGGAATGACGGGCGCCGCGTTCCGGCGCCCAGGGACCCGTGGACTCGGATGCGCGTTCCAGCAGCCAGTCGGCGCGATCCAAGGGCCAACGCAGGCGCACTCCCGCTTCAAGATTTTCCGCGACCAGAACCGGCGGTGGTTCATCCCCGTCGGGAATGCCATTGCGATTTCGGTCGCGCCCAAACCGGTCTCCTTCCCCCGGAAAGACTCCCAGGAATGTCAGCGCATCCTGCGGCCCCAGACCGGAAAGCAAATCCCGTCGGGGGATCAAGCGACCGATCGCTTCGGCGCGATCCTCCCGATACTGGAAGGCCGCAGGGTCGAAAAGAAATTGGCGCGTCTCGCCCCCCCAGCGACCCTGGACCACCAGATCGCATCCATTCGTCCGGACGGCCTGGGTTTCAAGAAGCGAAAGGGACGCCGCCACTCCGGCGTCGCCGGCGCTGGAGGCGGTTACCGTCAGAGAGCGACCGACCGCCGGTGCGGTCCCGGTATCAAAACAGCGGACAAAGGCCCCCACGTCAGCAAAATCGGCACCCCGGAACTGGTCCAGTTCGTAAAAGTGAATCGTGGGCAGCGACTGGTTCCCTCCCGCGCCATCGTGGCCCAGACCGAATCCGGAAATCGAAACCGCCCCAGGTCGCGAATTCAGCAGCGCCCGCTGGTACACCGTCTGAAGCGAAGGCGTCTTGATGGGCTGAGTCCCGCCGAAGTTGCGCGGATCATCCAGGTTTTGGTCGGTGCCCCGGGGAGGCACGTGGCAGACCGCGCAATGATTGATATGAAGATTGAACAGGGTCTGACCGCGTACCGGGTCTCCTCCGTCCAGTTGCGCGGGCAGCGAGTTGTCCGGATTCCGATTCGGATTAGGCGGATGTTTCAGAGTATCGAGATAGGCCTGGAGCGCGTCGATCTCCTCCACGGGCCTCGGGGATCCGCCCAGCAGATCCGGGAAGGTCACATTGAAATGCCCCAGCGTGGGGCGATCCCCTCGCCAGTGCAGTGGTTGTCCCGGGGCTAGACCGCGCAGCGTCTGGGTGGTCATGGGCCCCTTCATCGGATGTAATTCGCGGACCCGCGGAGTGGAATCGTGGACGGCCAGATTGGCGCCCAGGACCGACATCATCGCACCCGATGGATTCCCAAGATCCCAGGCCAGGCCGTCGTGATCCGCATCCAGATGGCAGGTCGCGCACGATGCAGTCCCATTGCCCGACAGACGGGCGTCGAAAAGCACTCCGCGCCCGGCCCGTACCACCGCGGGAAACGGATCCACCGTCGCCACCGGCACCTCGAACTCCACGACGTCGGACGCTGTGTGGATGACGCTGAGGGTGTCCGAGAGTTTGTTCAGGACGTATAGCCGCCCATTAGATGGATGAAGAACGAGGCCGCGGGGGCCACGGACGTCCGTGGCGCCCTTTGCCGCGACTTGTTCAAGGGGAGATCGGACATCCATTCGTGCCCGGATGGATCCGTCCGTGGGGTCAAACCGGGCGACGCGGTCGGATCCGAAGGCTGCGACCCATCCCTTCAAACCGTCCGCCGAAAAGACGAGGGCGGTTGGCTGCGCGAGGGCCGCAGACTGCGCCGCGCTATTGGGAAGGATTTCGTAGTCGACTCCCGGGTTGAGATCGAAGGCGGTCGTACTTTCCGGGGCCAGCGACAGGCGGGTCAGCCGATTGTCGGCAATGTGTCCGCGGAGGTTGGGTTCAAACCGGATCCGGTTTCGGGCCTCGGTGTTCGCGATCCACAGTTCCGGTTGGGATGCACCGGGACGTTCCGCAAGATCGAAGAGGCAGGTTCCGGCATTCGAGAAATAATGCACCACACTCAGTTCCCCGACCGACACCTCCGCCACATCGTGGTCCAGGACGGTATAGGTGATCCTGGGATCCGAAGCGTCCACGATTTCCGCGGAAACTGGGGGGGCAGGAAGCGACGGATCGGTGGGGAGGGGCTGAGGGGATGCTTTGGAGGCCGGAAGCACCGTCGTTTGGTTGCCGGACAGTTGAAACGCGGCATAGACTCGTGTTCCGTCATTGGAGACGGCGAGGGCGCGGGGAAGAACGCCCTCCAGGGGAATCGCGGCGAGCTCCGTGCGGCGTTCGGCGTCGAAGACACGGAGGACGCGATTTCGGGCGCAGGTCAGGAACGCCCGGCCTCCGGCAAACACGAGGTCTGCCGGTTCGTCGGCGCACGGCAGCGTGGCCACCACCATCCGTAGGCTCAAGGAGACGATCGAAACGGAATCCGAGGCCTCGTTGACCACCCACACTTCATCGTCGGTGCGGGCTCGCACCGAGACCGGCTCCAGTCCCACTGGAATCTCGGCCACCAGGAGTGGTCTCGATGAGGCGCCCTCCTGGACATCGAACACGGAAAGCCGGGCGCCCGGCGAATGAACGGCAAGTAGGTGGCGGGCATCCGGCGTCAGCCCGATGGGATGAGTCTGCCGAGCTTCAAAGTGGGCGGGTACGGCACCGGCATCTGCGAGACATGGCGCTGCCACGACAAGCAGCAGCAGCACGCGGCGAATCCAACGATGAGGTTCCAACACCATGATCCTTGCTCGAAACCGGCAGACCCATGCTGGGCGGGGCCGGTTCAGACGGGCTCTGGCCCATCGGACAATTCAGACGTCAACCAACTGGAGGAATGGGCTCGCGACGACGGAAGTCACCGCGAGGCGGAGAGGGAGGGAGGGGGCACGGGAACGGACGACGACGCTTCCGCAAGGACGGAGTCCGTGGGGCCAGCAGGGGATGGAGGACTTCCTCGGGACGCTCGATTCGCGAATGCGGAACGTCTGGGCACTGGATGCAGTGCCGGGAGGAGACCCCGCGACCATGCGGGCCTGTGCTCAGGCCTGCCGGGGAGGCGGAAGGAGGGGGGCGTCGGTCCTGGATCTCAGGATCGGCAAGGGGCGCTCAGGCAGTTCGGTCACCGGAAGCTCCACTACTGCCATGGCGACCTTCACCGGAGCGCAGGCTTCAAACTTGGGCAACTTCACTTCAACGGCAGGCGCCTTTTCGGCAGACCGACCCGCTTGAACGATGCGGCACAATTTGCACGCGTGGCGTCCGTCGAAGGTTTTCGCGAGCGCGGTGGACAGTGAGTCTTCCTGCGAATAGCGGACGACCATCCCCGCCCACGCGACGGATTGAAGCAATGCCCAGTGCAATCCCAACGACAACGTCAGGAGAACAACGGCGATTGCTTTGACCACTCGCGGCATTGGGGGAGTCTTTACCGACGACGGCTGTGAAGGTCAACCCTGGCGGATGATGACTTTCCGCGCAGAGTGAAGATGGCGCGCCCACCGAAACACAGTTTCCTCCAGAATGATTCCTGGGTTCGAACCATCGCACCAGGAGAAGCACCTGCGGGGGGCAAAGGTTGGCATTGCCCGCGGAGGTCGGCCCAAGGTTAATCGATTTTTGGATGCCGAAACAAAAGAATCCGCCTGCCTTTGCTCTCCCGTGACACCGCGTTATCGACGAGAGGTGGTTACCGGCTCCACTTCCGGATGCTCGAGATGATAGCGGATCCGCGCGCAGAATGCGTCGCCGCCATCCAACGGTTCAAATTGATTGAACGTCCGATGGGTGCCGTCGTTGGTCCATTCGCAGAAGACGCCTTGAGTTCCCGCTTGGGGCAATTCGTGGGACATCTGCTCAAGTGTGAAATACCAGGCTTTCGGTACGTCCGATCCTTGATCCGAGGCCACTGAGCACGACGCCACAATGCCGACGTAGTGGGCGCAAGGATGAAACTCGGGTCGAGGCATTCGCACCAATGCCAGCGGCACGCCGTCGATGTCTCGCACATCCATGCTGAGATCGGCCATTCTTGCAAAGGTTCCCGGCCGTTTAACCCACCCGAAATCGATCCTCGAACGGAGCTGCAACATCATAATGTACGCCACCCACCGGGCCTGGATCCAGCGTGTGTCGTCCCGAGGACGGTCTCCGGGCGTTTCCCAGAGGATGCTCCTAAAGAAGCCGAGGGGGTTTGCAAAAACGTTCCGCACCATCTCCTGGTGGGCAAACCCATAGTGGAGGGCCTTCCGGACCTGAGGATCCGGAAAGAATTCCCTGAATGAGCGTAGTTCCTCTTCAGGCGGTTTGGGGTCGGGGACTGTGGGACCTGGGTTCATGATGCAGTCGATTGGCGTTTCTTTGGATAGTCTACATCAATCTTGGGCACCGGCAGGTTAGCCTTCCGGAAACGGAAAGTTCAACCCCAGGTCAGCGACATGAGTTGCAGTGGGGCGGGGGCCGAGCGGGCAGAATCCGCGCATCACGCCCCGTTGGCGATCTCATGGATCGCGCATAGATCGCGCAGCGGCAGTTCGTGAAACCCTGAAACCCCTCTCCGAAGTCCGTAAGTTTCTTGGGATTCTTTTGTGTGACAGGAAACCCTGGAGCTTGGACGGAGGTCTCGGATTCCACCGGGCCGTCAACCGCATTTTTTCAGACTTATGGGAGGACGATGTCGGTCGCGGAGCCTTTTTCGATGGTGCGGTCGAGGACGCGTTTCCCGTGCTGCTCCACGATAATTCCCAGACGCGCTTCCCGGCGTTCCACCACAATGTCCCAGGTTCGGCCGAAGGCGAGGATCGAACGCATGGCCATGCGGGGCCACGCGTCGGGCAGCTGGGGTGTGCACCGGAACCGATCCAGGCCCGAGGGGAGGATTCCAAACAACCCTTCGTTCAATACGCGGCAGTAGAGGGCGCTCTCGGAGAAAAGATGCTGCTGTCCGCCCTTGGGTCCGACTTCAATCGGATAGGGAACATGGTCTCCGAGGAGCCGACGCCGGGTGAATGCCTCCAGATAGCGAAGGGCGAGGTCGGTCTCTCCCGCTCGGAGGACTCCTCGAAAGCCATAAAGGGTGGAGCGATCCCAGAACACCGTTTCACCCGTCTGTGTTGCCAGGCCATGCGGGGTCCACATTCGGGGAGAGAAGAGCGCCGCGATGGTTCCCGTTTGGCGTTCAGAGCCCCAGGGGGATCCGTGACTGGGATGATCTGGTAGAGCCGGGAGTCAGATCGTACCGCGAATCCCAAGTCATCCGGAGGTGCCCGTTGGAATTACCTGGCCGCCTGGGGCTATGCGGCCGGAAGTTCCAGCCCCGGGGACACGAACCCGCGTGCAAAATTCATGTCACGGTTTTCCGGAATGTTCCCGTGCTGGATGCCGGGCGGGGTTCGACCGTCACGTTCGCAGCGGGGCGTCGGCGATGTGTTGATCGCTTGGGAGAATGAGGCGTTTCTGACCTTGAAGGAACAGGGCGGCTCGTCCTTTGAGATTGTGGTTCCTTCTCTCAGCATCCTGGCAGAACCCACGGTCGCCGTTGTGGATCGTGTCGTGAAGAAGAAGAAAACCGAGGCGATCGCGAAGGCATATCTCGAGTACCTTTACTCCGAGGAGGGACAGGAAATCATCGCGAAGAATTACTTTCGTCCGCGCCTACAGTCGGTGGCAGCGCGCTATGCGGACAGGTTTCCGAAGGTCGAACTGCTGACCGTGGACCGGGATTTTGGCGGATGGAGTCCGGGCACGAAAGGGCGCTTCTCCGAAGGCGGCTCGTTCGACCGCGCGTTGTCCTCGGCCAGCCCGAAGTGAACAGCGGATGATCAACCTGGCGGGCGCGCCGGCGCCCCTCTTCCCGGGAATGCAGGGCAGGGAATTTTGAATTCAATTGGATCCACCGGAAGCAATAGGTTCCACTCTTACAATTCGTGGCGTGCAGGGTGTCTCGCCATGCTCGGCAAGAGGGTTCTGCTTTCTTTCGCTGCCCTAGACTTTTATTTCCTGGCGCACGGACGGTTCCGCCAGCGGTCGGGAACTGCCGTTTTAGAAATGATATCGCGCCTTCTGGCGCCTTCAAGCCGCTTTCTGGCTTATATCGAAGACTATCGGTTAGGTCCTATTCCCAAGGAGTGGTCGAATAGAGGATTCAAACCGAATGGAAATCTCCTCAAGTCCGGCGGTTTCGTGAGGGACGGAATCTTCGATTTGGGTGTCGTGGATATTCCGGGGACCACTCCGGGAGGCGCCGGTGTTGTCATTATCCGTGGGTGGGATTCTCGAATTGGCGCGAGCGCTGAAACGTGGGCAAAGGCCTGGCAAATTGTCACCCTTTCCGGGTTGGGTGGAGGCGCCATTCCGCCCCCTCGTCTGGCGCAGATATCCAATTTTTCAGGGCTCATTATTTACGGGAGATTAACCCCAACCCCTCCCACGGATATCACAACAACGGTCGATTCATCGTCAGCGATTCGGATCGCGGTTCATGCGTGGCCCGTCAATTACTTTGGCGTGTGGAAGTCCGAGGATCTCCTCCATTGGAGCGTTGGCGCTCCAGTCCAACTGGTGGGGGAAAGTGGCGTTGTGGAGTGGACTCTGGAAGCGACCAACTCTCATTGCTTCTATCTGATTGATGATCCGATAAATCGCTACCCGCTCCGTCAGTAGATGATCCTTCGCTCGCGGGTAGTGGCTTCCCACAATTTCACATTTTCTAAAAGAATGTTCTTGCCTCTCCGTGGGTGGAGGAATTGAGGAAAACCGAATAAATCGAGGGATTTCAAAATATCGGAACGGGTTCGAGTCCTACCTCTGGAGCCAACTTCTAAATGGATTTCCGAAGCCCATCAGGATGGGCGCCTCCCGGAACTCGCGTTGACTCCCCGGTATGCTTTTTCCTCGTGGGGACTCCGGCTACTTCCTTCGGAGCGGAATCTCTCCCGCTTCGATGATGGGGACCGTCTTTTTGTCGCCGTTCACGTAGGTCACGTTGGTATAGAAGCGTTGTAAGGTTTGGTATCCCTGCGCCTGAATGCGAATGGTCACGGCGTAATCCGGAAAACTGTCGAGCAGGAGGTACGCCGTCTTCACGGCCTCCAACTCGAAACGCCCGGATTCATTCGAACTGGCTATGGCGGGCTGATCGACCATTTGAGGGCCGCCTTTGTCGTGGTCCCCGAACCCGCCCGTGTTGGGAGCATCCGGGCGAACCCGGGTGATCTTGGCCCCGGAGACAGGGGCGTGGGTGTCGCCATCGACAATGGTTCCGACCACCTGCGCCTCGGTCCACTGCAGGTGCGGCGGAGCCAGATATTCGCACCCGGTCACCAGTATCAACGCGAGCAGGGCACTCCAACCAAACGAGGAATGACCCGGACGAATCCGAGAGCGTTCGTCGATTTCGGGAAGATCGCGCATCATGCGGGAGAGAGTCCGATGGACGGGTCCCCTTGTCGATGCTGCGCCCGCGTGTTCTGGGGAATGCTCCCCGGTTCCCGGGCTCCCCAAATGTGGCGATGCCCCGCGGTGGCCGGCCTTCTTGACCCTCGGGTGCGAGCCCCGGCAGTTTGGAGTGGTGCTCTCCCAAATCTGCTCGGCGACCGTCCAGGGTGTGGAGGCCTCTTCGGTGGAGGTCGAGGTGGACTCCAGTTTTGGGAACACCGCCATTGTCATCGTTGGGTTGCCGGACGCCGCGGTGAAGGAGTCCCGGGACCGGGTGCTCACCGCGGTCACCAACTCCGGATTCAAGTTCCCGATGGGCCGCACGACCATCAACCTGGCTCCTGCAGACTCGCGGAAAGAAGGCCCGAGTTTCGACCTTCCCATCGGCATCGGGATTCTCGCGGCCACCGAGCAAATTGAGCCGCAACGGCTCGAGGACTTTGTCCTGGTGGGTGAGCTGGCGCTGACCGGAGGGCTGCGTCCGGTGCGCGGTGTGCTGCCCATCGCGCTGCATGCCCGGGCGACCGGGAGGCGGGGGATCCTGGTTCCGCGGGAGAATGCGCCAGAGGCGGCGGTGGTCTCAGGACTCGACGTCATTCCCGTCGGCAATCTTCGGGACGCCGCGTCCTTTTTGGAGGGGACCCTGGAGCTGTCTCCGGTGCGGATTGACGTCGGTGCGTTGTTTTCCAGGCCACCGGAGGACGAGGTGGACCTGATCGACGTCCGGGGGCAGGAATCGGTAAAGCGCGCCCTCGAAATCGCCGCGGCCGGAGGCCACAACATTCTGCTCATCGGTCCCCCGGGAACGGGCAAGAGCATGCTGGCCCGCCGACTGCCGACCATTCTGCCTCCGCTGACACTGGAAGAGGCGCTCGAAACCACACAGATCCACAGCATCTGTGGGCTGATGAGTCCGGGACAACCCCTGGTGACGTCGCGCCCGTTTCGGACGCCCCATCACACGGCGAGCGATGCCGGATTGCTGGGAGGCAGCATCAATCCGACCCCGGGCGAAATCTCCCTGGCCCATCATGGTGTGTTGTTTCTGGATGAGTTGCCGGAGTTTCGGAGGTCCGTCCTGGAAACCATGCGGCAGCCCTTGGAGGAGGGGCGGGTCACCATTTCGCGGGCGGCGGGAACGATGACCTTTCCATCGCAGTTCATGCTCGCCGCCGCGATGAATCCCACCCCCGACGGCAAGATGCCTTCGGAAAGCCGGTCCTCACCCCGGGAGATCCAGAATTATCTGGGCCGGATTTCCGGTCCGCTCCTCGACCGAATCGACCTGCATGTGGAGGTGCCGACGGTGAAGTTTTCGGACCTCAGTCGTGCGGCGCCGGGGGAATCCAGCGCCGTGGTTCGATCCCGGGTGGTGGCGGCGCGCGAACGTCAGCAGGGGCGTTTCACTGGGAGGCGGGTGACGTGCAATGCCCGCATGGGGCCCCGGGAATTGAAGTCATATGTTGCCTTGGATGCCGCCACCGTGACCCTTCTCGGTCACGCGGTGAACGACCTTCACCTGAGCGCCCGCGCCCACGACCGGATTCTTAAGGTTGCCCGCACGATCGCGGATCTTGCCGGTCGCGATTCGGTTTCTCAGGACGATGTGTTTGAGGCGGTCCAGTATCGATCCCTGGACCGCCAATTGTGGACCTGACGCGGTTGAGGGAGGCGACCCCGGGGAACGGGCGGTTCGGTGGCGTCAGGAACCCAGCTTTTTTGAGGCTTCCAGATCAAAAGCCCGGTAGTCGCAGGTCAGTTCCTCTCCCGCGGGGATGTCCCGCAACGCCACGGTGGTGACCGGAGGGAGGGTATCGGGGAGGGTTCCGGTGTTCGGCGCTTCGGAATGATTCATGAAGCAGGTGTGATCCCCACTGAGGACCCATTGACCATCCTCGTGGGAACGATAGGCAAACCAGTGGATGTGATCCCGAACCAGTGGGGGCAGCGCTTGGACGGTCTCCGGGGCGAAGGTGCGGTCAAATCCGGGCTCGAAACGCCAGATTTCAGTTCCTTTGGGAATCCGCTCCAACGCGAAAAGTCCCATGCCATGGATCGAACTGGGGCGGACGACGGTGCGAATGAGCATCATGGGAGGGGCAGTTCTACTGGCATCAGCATTACGAATTCAGTGGAGGAAGGGCAGTCGGATCTCAGTTCCGTGCGGCGAGCTGCGGATTCGGGGCGTGCAACCGACGCCGGGAATCACCATGCTTCGAAGGTCGCCTCCACGGAACCCGGATCGCTTTCCGTGGGCTTATCGCCAATTCTGAAACCCGAGACGCATGGACCTTTCCGCCACACGATTCTGCCGTAATCTGTCGGCCGAGGATGTAGAACTCATCCGTTCCGAGGGGAAGCGGCAACAATTCGCCGTGGACGATGAGGTGTTTCACGAAGGGGCTCCCGGCGATGGGTTGTACATCATCCTGGAGGGCGCGGTGTCCATTGTGACTCGGCTCCCGACCGGACAGAACTGTGTGCTCTCCCAGATGGAGGCCGGGGATTACTTTGGAGAAATGGCGGTGTACGACGGGGAACCGCGTTCGGCTACGGCGCTGGTCCGCGAAGCTCTGGACTGTCTGTTCGTATCGCTGGATCTCATTCAACGGATCGTCGAGCGGACGCCCCTGGCGGGTGCGATGCTGGTCCGTGATGCCAGCCTGCGGCTTCGGGACTTCAACCAACGGTTCCTTCGGGAGTCGTTGCGGGGGGAACGGCTCTCCCTGGTCGAACGGCTGATGCGCAGCTTTGTGCATGATTTCAGGAATCCGCTGAATGTCATCGGCATCGCTACGGAGATGGCGGCGTCCGAAACGGCGACCCCGGCCGCACGCCGACAGGCGCGGGACCGGGTCCAAAAGCAGATTGGGATCCTGAACCGGATGATGCAGGAAATCGTGGATTTCACCCGGGGAACCCAGGTTACGACTGTGCTCCCCAAGGTGGTCTATGCTGATTTTCTCCGGGATGCGCTTCTGGAACTTGAGTCCGGAGCAGGTCAACGGGGCGCCCGGCTTGTGGTGGAGGGATCGCTCCCTGCGGTCCGGATTCGGCTGGATGGAGCCCGTTTTGCGCGGGTGTTTCACAACCTTGCTCAGAATGCCTATGACGCGATGGTGGGACGGAAGGATCCGACCATCACCCTGCGCTTCGAGGTCACGCCGACCCATGTGCTGACGGAATTTTCAGACAATGGCCCGGGAATTCCCGCCGAAAACCTGCCCCGGCTTTTCGAGCCGTTCTTCACTTTTGGTAAGGATCATGGAACGGGCCTGGGGTTGGCGATTTGCGATCGAATTGTTCAGGACCATGGCGGGCACATGGCAGTGAGGAGCGAACCGGGATGTGGGGCGACGTTCCAGATCTTCCTGCCCATGCCGCTGCCGGGAGACACGGATCGGTTGGAGCGGGAGATGGAGGCCCGGAAGCCGCTGGACGTCATTCCACCCGCCTGATTCCGGGACTCCTGCGGCTTGGCGAGGAGCCTATTCCCCGCGCTTTTCATCGCTTCGCGCGGTGAATGCCTTCCAAACTGGATAGGCAGCTGCGGCGATCTGAACGAGTCGGAGTCCCCGCTTGAGCCATCCGCCCGCGGGGCCGGCCGCGGCGGTGGCGAGGATTCCGGCGAGCGGCGCCGCCTTCACGAGCCAGGAGGAACCTGATGTGGAATCAGCGCCCCCTCCCAGACTGCGAAGCCACGAGGTTTTGGCGCGGATCCGCTCCACGTCTTCACGAAGCATCGCCCGGTTCAACTCGCTTTCGAGGAGGAGGAGCTGTTTCCGGAGTCGGAGGTTGTGGGCGCTTGAGGCTGCAGGCATTGCTGATCTTTCCTGAATTCGGCGAGGGTGGAGGCGAAGGGTTGCGATTCCCGGAGCAGGTATTGGATCCGCAGGACGCACGCCGTTGCTCCGCCAGCGTAGAGAAGCGCGACGCCCAACAATGCCGCGAGGGGATGCGTTGACCAGAGGAGATAGAGGACGGCGCCGGTCACCAGGGCGAGGGCGAATCCGGCGAACACCGCGGTCGCGAGGAGGAGTGCCAGAACGGCGAGCAGGCGGTTTCGTTCCTCCTGCAGTTCCACGACCATCAATTCGAGCCGGTTGCCGGCCATCGAGACAAGGGTCGCGCCGGCTCGGCGCAGGGAACCAAAGAGACCCGGCGATGGGATGGAATCGTTCATGCGCCGTTCGATCAACGGCGGCTCAGGAGGATTCCGACGACCACTCCGATTCCAAAGGCGACGCCGACGGCTTCCCACGGATGCGCCCGGACGGTCTGGTCGGTCTCATGCAGTCCGCGGCGGATCTGTTCGGCAGCCTTGCCCTGGAGGCGCTCGCAGGTCCCGCGGGCATTGTGAACGGCGGTCGTCAGACGGCTCCGGAGATCGTCGAGTTTGGAATCCGCCGCGCCGGCGGTCGCGGAGAGCAAGGCCTCGGCGTCGCGGGCAAGAAGGCGCAAATCTTCGACGATCTTGTCGGTTGAAACGGCGGGGGTCGTGTTTTCAGTCATGGCGAGTTTGCTCCGTGTTGGTTGACTTCCTACTCACCATAGTGCCGTCGCCTGCCCAACGGCAAATGCCGTTTCCTTCGTGGTGGGGACTCTACGAATAGGGAGTTACTCCATGCCGCAGGCTCGAAGGACGGTCTCGTGAACCAGCCGCTCGGTGGCCGGGGTGACGGCCAGCGGGCGTTCGTCCCGGATCGCCGCTGCGAACGCGGCGAAATCATCGACATATCTCCGATACTCAGGGAACCCGGGCTCGGTGCGCACGGGCTCATTCTTGTTGCCGCATGAAGTCGTCTCCAACGTCAGGTGCGGGGGTTCGATGGGGTGGAGGCGCCCGATGCCCTGGGTGCCGGTGATTTCCATGAACCGATGCGGACCCGCATGGGGTTGGCGTGGCGCACTTGAAATCACTGCGAGGCAGCGGGGATATTCGAGGACCGCCAGTGTGTTGTCCGCGAGCGAATCCACAGGTCGTCCGAGTTGCTGGAGGTAGGGCGTGACCCGATCCGGCCGGCCGAGCATCCGGACGACCGCGTCGACGAGGTGGCAGCCCTGCTCGAACATGGCCCCCCCGCGAAACTCCGCCCAATCCCGTCGGGCCTCCTCATCTGCGAGGGTGTTCATTGTGGCCCGAACGGAAAAAATCTCGCCGAGGGATCCGTTCCGGGCGGCGTCGAGGAGGGCATTCAGGCCGGGATTGTACCGCCACATGTAACCCACCTGGATCACGCGCCGCTTTTGCGCGGCGAGATTCAGAATCTCCTCAAAGGTCGCGAGGGAGGCGGCCGGAGGCTTTTCAATGTGGACATGTTTGCCGGCTTCCAGGGCGCGGAGGGCATCGGGGGCGTGTCGGCGGACCTCGGACTCGATGACCAACGCCTCGCATTCCATGGCGAGGTCCGTGAAGGACATCCAACGTGCCGTTGCGGATTTGCGGTTCCGGAACTCGGGATTCTCCTCGCAAACGCCGATGACTTCAAAATCAGGAGAGCGGAGCGCGACCTCGTATTTTCCGGCGAAATGCGAATACGCGGCGCCGAGGAAACCGAGGCGGATTTTGCGGGCGGGCCCGGCGGATTCCGCAGCGGTGAGTACGGCTCCGGCGGATGCGGCGATCCCCGCTAGGAACGAGCGGCGGGAGGACATGCGCGGATTCAGAGGGTTTCGTTCCAGGTGGCGGAATCCTTCAGGAGGATCTCCCGCAGCATTCGAATGGGAGGCATGCCGTGGCGTAGAACTTCGTCGTGAAACTTCAGGAGGGTGAATCGGTCCCCTTCCTGGTTCCGCCAATCCTCGCGGAGTTTGAGCAGTTGCAGCTTCCCCAGGGTGTAGAAGCCGTAGCCGGGATCCATGGTTCCCCGCATCGCTTCGGAGCGCGCGGGCTTTTCCTGATAGTGGGCATTCTCGACGAAGAACCGGGTGGCCTCATCGACAGTCATGCCGAAACAGTGCATTCGAACGGCGCAAACGAGGCGGGCGATGCGCAGCAAGGCTTCGCTCGATTGGGCAAGCCGGTATTTGGCCGCCTGTTTTCGGTTCGCGGGGCCCGGTCCGGAGTAGCCCGCATCGAGAACCATCTTCTCCGTGTAGTGGGCCCAGCCCTCGACGAAGGCGTAGCTTCCGAAAACCTTGGCCACGTCGGTTGTGCCGGAGGCGTTGAGGGCGAGGAACTGGACATAGTGGCCGGGATACGCCTCGTGGATGCTGACGACGTCCGTGGTGTAGTAGTTGAAGGCGGTCAGCCATTCCTGCTGTTGGGCGTCGGGCCAGCCCGGTTCCGTGGGCGTCACATAGTAGTACGCCTCCGTGGCCTTGGTCTCGAAGGGTCCTGGTGTGTCCATGGAGGCGAAGCTGGTGGCGCGGAACGGGGGTAGGGTTTCCTTCACCTGGGCGCGGACAGGACTGGGGATCGTCACGAGGCTCTTGGAAATCACGAATTCCCGGATGGCTTCCAGATTCCTTCGGGTATCCGGAAGAAGTCCGGCTTCGGTGGGATGATCCTTTTGGATGGCCAGAAAGACAGCGGGTGCGGCAGTCGTTCCATCGATTTCCCGGGCGGCCTCGTTGAACCGGGCCTGTTCCGCGCGCAATTCCTTTTCGGCGATGGCGAGGATCGCTTCCGGGGACTGCGTGAGCAATTCGGAGGCGAGCATTTCACTGAAGGCGGCGCGTCCGATCCCAAAATCATCGACGGCCCGGGGAAGCTGTTCCTCCTTGAGCCAGGTGATGAAGCTGCGGATCGCCTTCAGCGCGTCGGCACGGGCTGCCTGGAATTCGGCCTGGATGACTGGATCCGTTACGGTGGCCACTTCCGCGGTGACGTCCTTCTCCCAAAAGGAGGCGGTGCCCTCGGCGACGTCGATGCCGAGTTCGACCCAGGGTTTCGGGAGCCGGGCGCCGAGATTGGCCCGGGCCGCCTCAAAGTGGGCCGGAGCCATGCGCAGGATGCGCGCGATATCCCGGGCGCGGTCCGCGAGCGGTTTCCAATCCCGTTTCAAATAGATGGAGATATCCGGCTGATCGGCGTAGGCGAGGGGACTCCGTTCCGCCCAGTGCATCCGATCCGCAAACAGGAGCGACATGCCAATCCGGTTCTTCAGGACACTGAGGTCGCGTCGGCCGCGGAGGGACAGGGTGGCGGGTGGGATTTCGTCGAACTGCTTTTGGAAGCGTTTCAACCTTTCTAGGAAGGCGGCGTTTTGAGCTGCGGTGGGGACGACGAATTTGCCGTCGTATTCGTGCCAGCCGAGGGCGACGCCGGCCAGGGGTTGGGCATCGTGGAAGAACCGGACAAATTCGCCCGCAGCCGCGTCAAGACGGGCGTCATTGGAAGATTCGGCAGCGATGCCCATCCGCGGAAATACCCCGGTTGCGGCGAGTATCCAGACCAGGACGAGTGCCGTGACGCCCCGGGGGCCGGGGAGGGGTGGCTTCCTGAACTTCCGGCCGCCTGTGGAGCGGGTTGTCATGAGGCGGTTGTATCCCTGGTGGTGTCCGCGAGGCGAGGACATTGGCAGACAGGGCGTGGGCTTCCGCATTTTGTCCCTTTCGGGGATTGGCAAGCAGGGACGATTTCTTTCAGGGTTGCGGAGCGAGTGAGTTCAACCAGCATCCATAAATCCCCGTCGGTATCGCGGGAGGTCACCGTGAAAAACCAGCTCGGCATTCATGCCCGTCCCTCGGCGCAGTTTGTCAAACTGGCCAGTACCTTCCAATGCGATGTCTGGATCGAAAAGGACGAGGAGACCATCAACGGCAAGAGCATCATGGGCCTGCTGATGTTGGCCGCCGGCCCCGGCAGCGTCCTCCGGATCATCTGCAGCGGAGAAGGGTCCGATCGGGCCTTGGAGCAGTTGGTGGCGCTGGTGGACGGAAAATTTGGAGAGGATTGACCAGGCTTAGCCCTTGGAAAGGATCCATGTCTGACTTCAACATCCAGTACGTTGCCAAATTGGCCCGAATTGAACTGGCCTCCGAGGAGGAGCGCCGATTGGGAGCCCAGTTGGGAAACATTCTTGGGTATGTGGCCAAGCTGAAGGAAGTGGACGTGACCGGGGTTGAACCGACCGCACATCCGTTTCCCCTGGTCAACGTCACCCGCCCGGATGAACCGTCGGAATCGCTGTCGCATGAAGAGGCGATGCGGAATGCCCCGTCCCAGGCGGGAGGGCTGTTCATGGTCCCGAAGATTGTGGAGTAGCCACGGTGGGGAGGCTCAGGGCCCGACCGCCAATTTGCGGCCCGTTCGGAGGGTGGCCTGACCCGGACGGATCCCGTATCGGGGGGATTTACGGCCGTCCCCGGGGGCGGCCCGGCTGCCGTCCCGGTTGGGTAGCCGCGCGATCACTCAGGGCGCGCATGGCCTGACGGCGGACGTTGGGGTCCGCATCATTTTCGGCGAGATATCGAAACCATTCCTCCACGGCGGGCTCGGACCGGAAATCGGAGAGGGCATCGGCCGCCCGGGCTCGGACGAGTGGGCTGGGATCCTGAAGCCCCTGCACCAAGGGAGGGATGAAGGCCGGGTCACTGGCCTCATTGAAGACTTCGAAGATTCGGAGGCGGTCCCGGGTGTCCGTCGTGTTCTGAGCCAGTTGCGCGAGGGCGGCGCTGACCTCGGGTGTTGATTTGCCGGCGCTGCGAAGAGCCTCCCAGGCCAGTGTCCGTTCTTCCACGGTATTTGCGGGAGCGGACGCCCGATCCCGGAGCACGGCGGCCCTGGCATCGGAAACCGGCCCCTCCACGAGGGCTTCACGGGCCTGGCGGCGCAATCCGGGATCCGTCTCCTTCAGGAACAGGTCCCACAATTGCGAATCCACCTGGGGGTCGCCGACGAACGGGCGTAGGGCTCCCACGGCCTTTTGCCGGACCTCCACGCCGGAGCTTCCGGTGGCCAGCGCCAGAAGCGGTGCCTGGAGGCTGGCGTTGGTCAGTCCGGAAAGCTGTTGGAGCAGGCGGCTTTGGACACCTGCATTGGTGGTGCTTCCGAGCCAGTCCAGTGTGGCCCGCAGCGCCTCGTCCGGGATCGATCCATTGCGGCGCAGCAGTCGAAGCGCTTGAAGCCGCTCACGATCCTCGGCCGACGGATTCTCCAATTGGGCGAGCAGTTGCTCCCGCTTTCCGGTGGTCAGGGGCAATTGGCCCCGGTTCATCAGGTGATCGTTGGCTTCGGTGAGCCGTTCCACCGCCTGTTCGACTGAGATTAAGCGACGGATCAGAGGGGCGTCGGCCGGGGCACTGGCATGTTCGGCGGGTTCGATCTGGGTTTCCGGGGCAGGGGCGGGTTCCCCGGTCACCTTGAGAAGGTCCCGTCGAACCTCACCGAGCTGGGAGGCCAGTTGGTTGATTCGGTGTTGTTGGAATCCCAACGCTCCCGCCAACGCGGCTGCGACCAGCAGGGCGGGAACGGTGGGAATGGATCGCATGCGGACTCTGTGACGGGGTTGGGTGTGATTCCGGGGTTGGAGCTTCTGGAAAAAGTGTCTTCCGGAACGGCTTCCAAGCAAGGATGACGCTGCCTCCTGCGGCGTGGTTACATCCCACGTATGTGGAAAAACAAAAACTCCGCCACCGGAAGTCCGGCGGCGGAGTTTGTCGGAAGGGATGCTAAGTAGGGAGTGTTGCTCAGATGGCTTCACCCACCTGGAAGCGGAGGAAGCGGCGGACTTCCAGCGTGTCTCCCAGCGCCTTTCCGATGGAGGCGAGGTGTGCCTTCACCGTCAGGTCGGGATTCTTCACAAAGCCCTGCTCCATGAGGCAAACGCCCTGGAAGAATTTCTCACGCTTGCCCTTGAGGATGTTTTCCATGGCGGCAGCCGGCTTGCCCTTGAGGGCATCCGAGTTGCGGGCGATGTCATCCTCCTTCTGGATCACCTCGGCAGGAACGTTTTCCCGGCTCACGTATCCCGGGTTGGCCGCGGTAATTTGCATGGTGATGTCCCGGACCAGTTGCTTGAAGTCTTCGGACGCGACGGTCTCAGGCTTTCCGGCACCCACTTCCACCAGAACGCCGATTTTGCCACCGAGGTGGATGTACGCGGCGAGCAGACCGTTGCCGGTCACTTCCAGGCGCTGGTGGCGACGGATTTGGATGTTCTCGCCGATGCGGGCGACGGCGGCGACGCGGTCGGCCTCCAGGTCGGGAGCCGGATTGGCCGCCGCCTTGGCCGCGAGGTCGTTGCAGAATGCCTTGAAGCTGTCGTTCCGCGCGACGACGTCCGTCTCGCAGTTCACTTCCCCCAGGGCTCCGGCCTTGCCGCC